>CAIQWB010000020.1 GCA_903875465.1 uncultured Verrucomicrobia subdivision 3 bacterium | reverse complement strand
GCAGTGCCCTTTTAAGGCATTGGTCCGGGGTTCGAGTCCCCGCCAACCCACCATTTTCCCCAATGAAAATGGACAGGCAGAGGGTAGTTCTGGCCCCGGTTCCCGGGGCCGCCGGGTGGTCCGGTTACCAATTTACGGCCACATTCAACTTCTTTCCGAACCGGTTTACGTAAAATAACTGTTTGTGCTGCTGGCCATATTCATGGACCAATTTGGTAATTTTCACATCGAAACAGCAATATTCGGCAATTTCAGCCAGTTTGCCTTCTTTGTACCAGCGAATGGCTTGGAGCCCCTCGGCGGTTTTTTCCACCCCAAAGGTGGCGTTGGCAATGGAATCCAGCGACAGCCGGTGGTTGAGGGTGGCGGTAAGGTCCACGAGCATGTCCAAGGTGGGGAGCTGGGTTAAATCCATGGAGGTGTAGGCGTGGAGGACTTCATAATCGAACCGCAAGTTATTAAAGCCGACCACCAAATCCGCGCGCTGCAATTCCCGGAGGAGGTCGTCGACTTGCTTTTCCCCGTAAATGGTGTATTCGCTGCGGGCGGTGCTGTAAGTCACCGCCACGCTCAGGCCCATGCGAATGATATTGCCCCAGCCACCCACTTCATCGGCGGACTTTTGGGTTTCCAAATCAAAATAAACGATGTTTTTCACGGTTGCGGCCTCCATGAAACCTGCTGGCGGGTTGGGAAACAAACTTTTTCCACGCGGCGATTCCGGTCTTGAAAAAAATTTGCCGCCCCCGCACCTTGCGCCCATGGCTTTGACACCTTCCACCATGCTGCCGCTGGGCACGCCGGCGCCGGATTTTTCGCTGCCGGACATTTACGGGCACCTGATTTCCCGCCGGGATTTCCGGAATCGCCCGGGGTTGCTCGTCGTCTTCATGTGCAATCACTGCCCTTACGTCATTCATTTGCGCAGTGCCCTGGCCCAGCTGGCCCGGGATTACATGCCCCGGGGCATCACCATGGTAGGCATAAATAGTAATGACGTGGAGCGGTATCCGGCCGACAGCCCGGCCCAAATGGCCGCCGAGGTTAAATCTGCGGGTTACATTTTTCCTTACCTTTACGATGCGGACCAAACGGTGGCCCGGGCTTACCAGGCGGCCTGCACCCCGGATTTTTTCCTGTTCGATGCGGCGGAGCGGCTGGTGTACCGCGGCCAGTTTGATGACAGCCGGCCTGGTAATGGCCGGCCGGTGACCGGAAAAGACCTGCGCGCCGCCTTGGACGCGGTTTTGGCGGGGCAACCGGTGTCCGGGCAGCAGACGCCGAGCGTGGGCTGTAATATCAAGTGGAAGCCGGGGAACGAGCCAGCGGGCAGTTAGATAAGGGTGACCGCCGGGGTGGGCATCTCACCCAACCGGGCCAGCGCCCGGGCAAAAAGCTTGGCCGTGGTGGGGAAGAACGTGTTCCCGCCGGGCCTTATTGTTCCACGGCCACGACATGCTCTTCCTTGATGACACCGGGCCCGCCCACCTCAGCCTCGCTGTGGATGATCTTCCCACGGGTCCCGTAAGATTGCACGGCGTCAAGGAGCCGAAGGTCGATGGCATCCCGCTGCCGTGAACATCCGGCCTGGGCCAGGACATGGGCCAGGGCCACGGCCGCCGGCTCCACGGTGACCGGGGCTGGCGGAGTCACCGCAGGCCCCGCCAGGAAGGTGGGAGCATCCTCGCCCGCCCCAAAATCCGCAGGCACGACGAGGCGGCCATTCAGCTGGCCGTCCGGGTTCAGGTCGGTGAAATTATCCCGCTGGTAAACATGGTCCGTGGCCTTGTATTCACCGGTGAAGTGACGGCTGGAATTTGGACCGGCGATGAAATAGTTCCCGATGGCATCCAGATAATGATCGGCCCCGGAATGGCCGCCCACGAGCCCGCATACCCCCCAGTTATAAATGACATTGTTAATATACTGGATTTTACCCTTGGCCTTGGGGTTGCGGCTCTGGTTATTGATCCAAAGATTGTGGCTGTAGGTGATGTTGTCGGCATCATCAGTCAAGGAGCCAAAGCGCTGCGGGTCCACACCTTCGCCGATGATGCAGTATTGGAAGGTGATGTCGTGGCTGCCCCGGGTGACCCCCAGGCAATCCCACCGGCCCCATTCAATGGAGCAATGATCAAAAATCAGGTTCTGCCCGCCGGAGAGATTCACCGCGCATTTGCCCTTGTCGCCGTTTATACCCTCGCGAAATCGCAAGTACCGCACAATGACATCATGAGCGCCACTGAACGAAGTGGAACGGCCGTAAAGCAGGATGCCCGCACCCGGCGCCGTTTGCCCATCCAAGGTCAGCTGGCTGCCGACGGCCACATTGGATTGCAGCCGGATGATACCGCTGACATCAAAGACCACGTGGCGATTGGACTGGCTCACAGCCTCCCGGAACGAGCCGGGCCCGGCATCGCTCAGATTAGTGACATGGACCACCGGGCCGGCATTACCTCCTGGCGTGTGGCGGCCGAAGCCTTCGGCCCCGGGGAACGCCAGGGAATCAGCGGTGGCCAGCCAGACCGTGACCTGGCTGGCGAGCGCAAGAAGGACCCATAGAGTGCAGGTTTTCATGAGGTGTGTCGGCATTAGCATTACGCCAAGCGCGGTGGGCGCGAAAGCAGAAACCCCTCATATCTTTGTCTGAGAAGCACATTTCCCTGACCGCTTGGGGCGGGCAGGGAAAGCAGGTGGCAGGCGGGGAAAAACTCAGTGATATTCCTGCACGGTCTTCACATCGTAGCCGCGTTCTTTCAGGGCGGCGATGCCGAGGGCGGCGGCTTTGGCCCCGCTCAGGGTGGTCATGATGGGGGTGCCGGTATAAACGGCCGTGGTGCGAATTTTGATTTCATCCGCGCGCGGGCTCTGGCCGGCGGGGGTATTGATGACGAGCTGGATTTCCTTGTTTTTCAGGAGGTCCACGACATTGGGACGGCCCTCGGTCAGTTTCAGCACGCGCTGCACTTTCAATCCGGCTTTTTCCAACACGGCGGCCGTGCCACTGGTGGCGACGAGTTCAAAGCCCAGGTCAGTGTATTGCCGGGCGACGGCGGCGACCTCGTCTTTATGGTGATCACTGACGCTGATGAACACCCGGCCGCTCACCGGCAAGGGTGAGTTGGCCGCCATTTGCGACTTGGCATACGCCACGCCCAGGTCGGCATCCAGGCCCATGACCTCGCCGGTGGAGCGCATTTCGGGGGAAAGCAAAATGTCCTGGCCGTGAAAACGGTTGAAGGGGAAGACGGATTCCTTGACGGCCCAGTAATCGGGCCAGATTTCCGCGGTGAAACCCAGTTCCTTGAGGGTTTTACCGGCCATCACCTTGGCGGCCAGTTTGGCCAGCGGGACGCCGATCGCCTTGCTGGAGAAAGGCACAGTGCGGGAGGCACGGGGATTCACCTCCAGGACGTAAACGGTTTCGCCCTTCACGGCGTATTGCACGTTCATCAGGCCGATGACCTTCAATTCCCGCGCCATGGCGTGGGTGTACTGGCGGATGGTGGCAATGACACTATGAGTGAGCGTGTGCGGGGGCAAAACCATGGCGGCGTCACCAGAATGCACGCCGGCAAATTCGATGTGCTCGAGCATGCCGCCGATAACAATGGTGCCTTCCTCCGGGTTCGGAAAGTGACCGACATCCGTGATGCAATCCACGTCCACCTCGGTGGCATCTTCGAGAAACTTATCCACCAACACGGGACGTTCGGGGGAGGCCTCGACGGCGAAGCGCATGTAGTGCGACAGTTCGGCATCGGAATAAACAATCTGCATGGCGCGGCCGCCCAGGACGAAGCTGGGGCGCACCAGGACGGGATAACCGAGTTGCTTGGAAGCCAGCAGGGCCTCGGCCTCGTTGGTGGCCAGGCCGTTGGGGGGCTGCGGGATGTTCAGCTTGTTCAGCATGGCCGCGAACAATTTGCGGTCTTCGGCGATCTCGATGCTTTGGGGCGAGGTGCCAATGATGTTGACGCCGTTTTTTTGCAGCGCCAGGGCAAGGTTGAGTGGCGTCTGGCCGCCAAACTGGGCGATGGCACCCCAGCATTGTTCCCGTTCGTAAATGTGCAGGACATCCTCGAGGGTCAAAGGCTCAAAGAAGAGCTTGTCGCTGGTATCGTAATCGGTGGAGACGGTCTCGGGGTTGGAATTGACCATGATGGTCTCGAAGCCGTCTTCCTTGAGGGCGAAGGCGGCGTGAACACAGCAATAGTCAAACTCAATGCCCTGGCCGATGCGGTTGGGGCCACCGCCGAGGATCATGACCTTTTTGGCGGAGTTGCCCTTGACCTCGTCATCGCCGCGATCGTAGGTGGAATAATAATAAGGAGTGTAGGCCTCGAACTCGGCGGCACAAGTGTCCACCAGGCGGTAGCTGGGAATCAGGCCGATACGTTTACGCTCGGCGCGGACGGCATCCTCGGTTTGACCCGTTAAATGAGCGATTTGCCGGTCGGAAAACCCGAGCGACTTGGCTTTGGCCAGTTTTTCAGCGTTAAGCGGTGGCATCAGAAAAATCAGTTGGCAGATAGTTAGCCGAATTTTACCGGCAGTGTCCAGCCGGGACTTGATTCAACTTGCCGGGCAAGGGGGGATGGTTTAGTTATGGCACTATGAAACTTAAGGGGTACTGGCTGGCGGGAGTTCTGGTATTCCTGGGGATGAAGGCGGGCGCGCAGGTGGATCCGGTGGCGCGTGACCTGGTGCAGTTGGGATATGATCAACCACTGGAAGGCCGGTCGCCTTTGGGGGCTTATGCATTTTATTACCATAACCAGCCGAATTTTCTGCAGACGAATATCACGTTGCGACTGGCGGTGGCGCCGGTTTACATGGATTCAGAGGTGGGTTTCAAGGGGCTGCTTGGACCGAATACGGATTTGGGGATTGGTCTGGCGGGGGGTGGTTTTGCCGACGGTTATTCGGAAATTCGCGGGGGGACGTATCATCCGGGTGAATCTTTTGACGGACATGGGGTGGAGTTTTCGGCGAGTTTGTATCATTTGATTAATCCCGGGGATCAGATTCCGCTGAGTTTTATATTACGGGGCGGGACTCACTATTCGATTTACGTGGCGGATGGCACAGCGGCCCGATTTATGGTGCCCGACAACCGAACGACGTTTAACGTGCGTTCCGGGCTGCGCTGGGGGGGGATTGAGCCGACTTTGTTCCCGGCGCTGGCCATGGAGTTGTCGATATGGTACGAGGGGCAGTTTCGGTCGGATTCGGATCCATATGGTTTTTTCCGGCACGGCAGTTACGACCGTACAGTGGAATCGCAATCGCACCTGTTTTGGACGCAGGCGGCCTTGGATTACACGCTGCCGGACAGTCAGCAGAGTTTTTCGGTAAAGTTGCAGGCCGGTACGAGTGTGAATGCGGACCGGTTCAGCGGTTACCGGATTGGGGGGTACTTGCCGCTGGTGGCGGAATTTCCGCTCTCCCTGCCCGGCTATTATTATCAGGAAATCAGCGCGCGGAATTTTGTGCTGTTTAATGCGAATTATTTGCTGCCGTTGGACAAGGACAAGCATTGGAATCTGAATGTGGAGGCGGCGACCACGGTGGTGGATTACCTGCCGGGCATGGGGCAGCCGGGGAACTGGCTGACAGGGGTGGGTGGCGGGATTTTGTACCGGGCGAAATCGGACCGGTGGAAGGTGATTTTGGATTATGGCTACGGGGTGGACGCCATCCGGGCGCATGGGCGGGGGGCGAACAGCATCGGGATGCTGCTGCAGATTGATTTGGATAAACTGGCAGGATCGCGGTTTCATCCGTTGTCGCCCGGCCTGTGGAAAGGCTGGCGGGGTTTGTTTGGGAGCTGAGGGGCGAAGGGCCCAAGAATGGAATGCAAGCGACCACGCTTTCAGTGATGCCATGAGGACTAACCACCGGCCCACACAAGCACAATTCAGGCTGATGCTGACCGCTGGGGAGCCCAAGTGTTTTTTTCTGCAGGTATTTCTCTTGTGGGCAGGAGTAATTTTAGCCCGAACTCCGAAAGTAAAATGGCTGGAATGCGTCAAGCTGTTGGAGCAGAAACCCTTTGGAAAAATCGCCGGCCTACCCGCAGTGGTCTGCTGAGACTGCCGCCGCGCGCAGCGCGCATCCTTAAATAGCCAACTGCTGGGCAGCGGCTTGGGAAGCCAATGTTCCAAAGCGTTTATGCCCAAGCGATGGATGCCGACCGGCCGTTTTAATTTCGGAGTTCGGGTTTAATAGGCCCAAACCGGAACCTTGTAATAGAAATGCATAGATCCGGCTAAGAGGGGACCCCTTTCAACAGATCCGAACGCCGACGCGATAGGCCCGGGAGGCCAGGGCGTGTGCGAAGGCGGCATTCACTGAAGCCAAATCAAATTCCTCGTGCACGAGGGTTGCGAAGGGAAAGCGGGCATAATTACGTTCCATGAATTCGACGGCAGCCACGAAGTCGGATTCGTTGTAATTATGCAAACCTTTGATGGTATGGACTTTGCGGATGAGTTGTTCGGCGTTGATTTGCAGGGAGCGTTGCGGGAAGGTCGCGCCGATGAAAACAGCGGTGCCACCGATGCCGAGCAGGCCGAGCAACGCCTCCATGGTTTCCGGGACGCCGCTGTAATCCAGGGCGACGGCCACCGGTTCGCCAGGCCACCGGGTGGCCAATTCCTGCGGCAACGCGGCAAAGCCGGAGCCGGGATGGAAGGTATGGTCCGCCCCAAATTGGGTGGCGGTGGCCAGGCGGTCTGCGGCAATGTCCAAGGCAATGATGGTTTTTGCCCCGGCGCAGCGGCACATGGCGCAGGCGACCACGCCGAGCATGCCCGCGCCGGCAATGATGACGGTGCGCCCCGCCACGGGGCCGGCCAGTCGCAAGGAGCCAGCCACGGTGGCCACGGAACAGTTGATCAGGGCGAGCAGGGGCAAGGGCACAGGGGCGTCGATGCGGATGACCGGGGTATGGCGGCGCAGGATGCAATATTCCGCCAGGCCCCCGTGCAGGGTGCTGCCGGGCCGGATGGTTTCATGGCCATACTTGAACAGGCCGGCGGCTTTTTGCGGCAACCCGAGGCGGGCGAGCGGGGAGGCAGGATCCGCCGCATAAATCGCCCAGGTCACGCGGTCGCCCACGCGCAAGGCCGCCCCGCGGCAGTCGGTGGGGGGCGCCCCGGGGGCCAGGCCGGCAATCCGGCCGACCATTTCATGGCCCAAGATGGTCGGAACCGGTTCGGTCCGCTTGCCGGAAAATGTGTTTAAATCACTCCGGCAAAGGGTCGTATATTCGGTGCGCACCAAGATTTCGCCGGTTTGCAACGGCGGCACGGGGGTGGACTCCAGGGTCAACGGCCGGCCGGCGGCGTGAAAGACTGCCAGTCTGCTGGTGATCATGGGTTCAGGAAAATTCCGTTTCCAGCAGGGCGGGCAGGTCGCGCACGCTGGGAATAACGTGGGTATGACGGTGGTGACCCCAAGCGGTCACGGGCAGCACGCCGGTGAGGACGCCCACCACGCCCCGGCAGCCAGCATTCGTGCCCTCCAGCATGTCGGCCGGCGTGTCCCCGATTTTGACGACCTCGGCCACACTTTGGATTTCGAGGTGGCTCATGGCGTGAAAGATCATATACGGGGCGGGACGCCCGCGCTGGTTGGGAATATGCTCCACATCCACGGCCAGATCCACGAGGCCATCGCGCAGCCAGCCCAGGCCCTCCATGATGGCCTGGGTGATTTCCCGGTGAAAGCCGGTGTTCGTGGCCACCTTGATGCCCTGGGCGTGGCACCAGCGAAAAGTATCAGCCGCGCCCGGGATTTCCCGGACTTCGGTGCGGTAATAATTGATCATCAGGACTTCATAGCGGTGAAACACTTGCAGGGCCAGTTCGAGGGTCGCCGGGTCCTGCTGCTTTTCGAAGTCTTTGAAAGCAATCGGGCGGCCCTGGCGCCGGGCGATGATATACTGATAGAGATGGATTTTATTCGTCCCCATGTGCAGCTGCACTTCTTCGGGCGTGGTGGGCAGGTTGAATTCCAGGGCGGCGGTGTAGAGGCAGTCCCGCACGGCATGGTTATCCTCAACGGTGGTGCCGGCCAGGTCGAAAACGACCAGTTTGATTTTGCTCATAAGATTTGGCAGTTAACAGTGGTGGTTGGTCAAGCCAGTTCGTTTGGCGAATGGTCCACCAAGCGTAGTTGGCCGTCCGGGAACCGGCAAGCGGTCCGGATATCCCGTTTCCGCCTAGCGAGCACGGCAAGGGCGCTTTTTTGACCATGGTTTGGGTTTGGGGCCGGCGGCAGGCTGGCCTATGCTGACGGCACAAAATATATGCAGTTAAAGGGAATTATTTTTGACTGGGCGGGTACCGTGGTGGACTTTGGCTGCCTGTGCCCGATTGCGGCGTTTCAATCAGCCTTTCGCGAAAAAGGGGTGGCGTTGTCGCTCGAGCATATTCAGCAATTCATGGGTATTCACAAGCGCGACCACATTCTGGCCCTGCTGGCCCTGCCGGAAGTGCAGGCGGTCTGGCACCAATTGCACGGGGCCCCCCCGAACGTGCATGACGTGGATGATTTGTATCGCACTGCCGAACGACGCATGCTGGAAACCGTGGCGGCCTCGGCCCAACTGATTCCGGGCCTGGAGAGGGCGCTGACCTTTGCGCGCGAGCAGGGCTTGCGGATTGGCTCCACGACTGGCTATACCTCGCCCCTGATGGAAATTCTGGCCCCGGCCGCCGCCCGCCAGGGTTACATGCCGGAATTTTGGATTGCCGCCGATCAGGTTCCCCAGGGCCGTCCCTGGCCCTGGATGATCTTTAAGAATCTGGAGTTTTTGAAAATTTGCCCGCCCGCCGCCGTGGTTAAAGTGGGTGACACCGTCGCGGATGTGGCCGAGGCCAGTAACGCCGGGGTTTGGTCCGTGGCGGTGGTGGAAAGCAGCAGCCTGATCAGTCTGGGCGAACGCGAGCTCAACGGGCTGCCGGAAAAGGACCGGAACCGGATTATCCAGCGGGCAACGCGGAAACTGGCCGAAGCGGGCGCCCATTTTGTGATTAACAACCTGACGGAGCTACCCTCGGCCCTGGAGGTTATCGATCACCGACTCACCAATGGCCAGTTGCCGCCGCGCTTGGTGCCGCATTAAAACCGGCGGAGCTGGCTGCGATGGCAGTCGCTTAATTCCCTGGCCGGGGGACAAACTGGGCGATTAACTCAGTGGCCTGGCGCAGTTCTTCGGCTGACATTTGGGCTTTCACGGAGGGCAGTAATTTGGTGGCATCGGGCTGGCCTTGGGCGGCGGCCAGGCTGAGCCATTTAAAGGCGTCCACGTGGCTGGCCGCCACCCCCACGCCCAGTTGATAACGCTGGCCAAGGTCGTACTGGGCGGTTTGGTCCCCCCCCTCGGCGGCCAACTGGTACCAATGGGCGGCCGCTTTTTCATCCTGTTTCACGCCGGTGCCCTGTTCGTAGAGGTACGCCAGGTCGTATTGGGCGGTCACGCTGCCGCCCGCCGCCGCCAATTGGTAGAGCCGGACCGCCTCGGAGAGATTCACTGGCATGCCCTGGCCGGCCTGCGCCAGTTCGCCGAGCGTCGCGTAGGCCTCGGCATAATTTTGATTGGTGGCCTGGGTCAACCATTTGAGCGCGGCTTTGACGTCCATTTTAACCCCGCCACCGGTCAAATAGGCCCGGGCCAAAGTCGTTTGCGCGGCGGGGTCGCCCGCCGTCGCTTTCGTTTGCAAGGCCGCCAGATCTACCACCGGTGCCGCCACCGGTGCGGGGGTGGACTCGCCGGCCGGGGGGGGTGCCCCGTTTCCTGGCGGGGACTGGAACAAATAGAAGCCCACGGCGGCAGCCGCCCCGGCAACCACGATCAGCGGCAAAAACAATTTTGATTTCATAAATTATCAGTCATCAACCGTGGCCGAGGATTAATGATCATCCGGGTCGGTGGTTTCGGAGATGGCCCAGCGCGGGTAGGGCTCGGTAAAGCCGCGTTGCGCATGCCAGAGGATTTGATTCAGGACATCTTCGGGGCATTGGTCTGGTTTGTCGAGCGGCAGCCGGGCGGAAAGCTTGGCATCCCGTAATTCCCGCGGATCCGTGATGGAATAAAAGCCCGGGTTCAAATGATCCAGGGGAATGTTGTTCGTGACGCACGCGAAGGGGCTGAAATCCGGCTGGTTGGTGAAGCAGGCGGTCATGGGGGTGGCGGTGGCGTCCAACTGGCTCATGGGCGGCAGGCCCAGCATGAGTTCGATGGTGCGCACGATGCTGGTCTGGTTGTAATTAACGCTCACGACGGTGTGCCGTTTGGTATACGCGCTCGCGACATAGGCGGTGGTGCGATAACCGCTGACATGGTCCCAGCCGGCCTGGGGATCATCCTCGCAGGCAAACACACAGGTGTCCCGCCACAACGGAGTGCGGCTGAGCGCCTCCAGGACCTGGCCAAAGGCCAGGTCATTGTCGGCCACCTGGGCGGCCGGAATGGGGAGGCCGGGATCCGTGCCCGAAGTATGGTCATTGGGGAGATCAATGAGGATCAGGTTGGGCAGGGTGCCGCGGGCGGCATAATCCTGAAGCTCCGCGATGATTTTCTCGGCGCGGAACACGTCCGGCACGTCCAGTTTCCAGCCCACGAAATTGGTCATCATGAAGGGTTGCAGTGCCGCCACACCAGCGTAGTTGCTGTAATTAATTAAATGCGAGTGGTTGAGGAAATCGTGGTAATAATCGAGGAAGTGCAGCGGCTTTTTATTCTGGGGGTCATTCCAGGCCGTCACCGCCACGGTGCCTTCGCCATACGTGCGGATGGTTTTGCCATGGGCGAGGGCGTTGTCCCAAATAAAACCGCCGGGCGAATAGGCCATGGCATCAAAGTCACCATGGTCCTGCAAGTCCGGATAGCTGCGGGGAAAATCGGCAAAGGATTTTTCCATGTAATCGGTGGCCAGGGCGGAATCGGCCCACTCATGGCCGTCGGCGCTTAAAATGCCGCAGCAATAAAAATTATCCAGCAAAACGAAATCATTCACCATTTTATGCTGGTTGGGAGTCACCCGTTGACCAAAGATGCACAAGCGATTGTCCCCGTTGCCCGCCCGGACATCCCCCAGCACCTGGTCGTAAGTGCGGTTTTCCTTGATGATATAGATCACATGTTTGAAAACCGAGGGTTCCCCGATGCGCTCCGGCACGGGACTGGGTGCGATGCCGTCGCGGGCGGGGGCGAAGACGTTTTCGGCCACGGCACGCCGGTAGTTGTGCAGCACCACGGCCGTATCCCGCCGCAAACTGCTTTTGTCGGGGAGGGGGATGAGGGATAGGGTGCCGAGATGTTGATGGGTATTATAACCATGCTTGAACAAGTTGTAATTCGCGTCGGGCAAGGTGCCTTTGATGTTCGCGACCGCCAGTTGCCGGCGGGACTGGTCATACACGATGGCCCCGGGGTACCAGCCGGTGGGAATGAGCCCCTGCATTTTGGATTTGCCGGGCTTGAAGGCCAGCACGGCAATCGCGTTCTGGGTGCCATTGCAAACGTAGAGCGTTTTGCCCGCGTCATCCATGGCCAGGGCATTGGGCGAGGCGCCAAAAAGGTCCTGGGCCTGCCAGCGGACGGGGATGGTTTCCACGACTTGGTCGGTGGCGGTGGCGAGCACACTGATGGTGTCGCTATTGGCGTTGGCCACGCAGAGATAGCGGCCGTTGGGGGTCAACTGCAAGGCGCAGGCGTGCAGGCCCGTGAGGACCTCGGCGGTGACCACACCTTGGGCCAGATCAATCACGGATACCGAGCCTTCATTGGCAATAAAACGCACTGGATCCACCCGCACCAGAGTGCCCTTGCCGCCGGGCCCGGTGACACTGTTGGGATCGGGCCGGCGGCCGCCCCAGTTGCTGACATAGGCCTTGTGGCCCGCGAGCACGACGGCATAAGGCAGCATGCCTGTGTCAAAACTGCGCACGAAGCGGCCTTCCGGCAGGGCAAATTCAAGCAGACGATTGGATAGATTTCCGGCGACATAAAGGTGCTGGCCATCTTTGGAAATGGCGAGTCCGGCGGGGATTTCCTCCTGGCGCTCCGGGGCATTGGCGTCGGGCAGCGCGAGGGAGCCCAGGCCTTTCAGCCGGTGATCCGCCCCCACGGCAAAAACCTTGATGCTGCCCTTGACATTGGACATATACAATCGCGTGCCATCCGGGGAAAACACCAGTCCTGTAAAGCTGGCCTGCTCGTCACGATCCGGTTTGAGAATGTGCGGGGAAACTCCGGCCACCTTGGTGATCACACGGTCATCGGGCAAGGACACGGTTTGGACGATGGTCTGCCGGTCAGGGTCCACCACCAACAGATCATGGGTCTTGCCCGAGGTGACCAGGATTTTGCCATCCGGGCTCAGGGCGAGCACTTGGGGTCGCAAGCCATGCAATTCGATTTGGGTGCCGGCGGGGGTGATGACCTGGTTTACCGGGAGCACCACCCGGCCGTTGCCGGCGCGGCCCACATTTTCCGACCAGTCCAGCTCGTCCAGATTGGTTTGTGCCCGGAGACCGGGCGCGAGCAGGCTGAGACCGGCCAGGACGGCCATAGTGCCATTTAAATTAAATTTCATGCGCAGGTCAGGGGTTCAAACTGTGGTTGGAGTGCCGACCAGACGCAGGGACTCATCCAAAATCGCCAGGGCCTGGTCCATTTCTTCGCGGGTAATCACTAATGCCGGGGTCAGGGTCAACACATTGCCCATGGTGACTTTGAAATTCAAGCCACGTTTGAGGGCCTCATACATGACTTGTTCGGCCTGGGCAATCGCGGGTTGGCGCTGGCCATCCGGCAACGTCACCGCCAGTTCGATCCCCAACAACAAACCGAGCCCGCGCACATCGGCAATCAGGGGATGGCGGGTGGCCAGTTCACGCATTTTTTCGAGGGCATAGGCCCCCATTTCACGGGCCCGTTCCACGAGGTTTTCCTCTTCTATGACTTGCAGGGTCGCCAGGGCGGCGGCGCAGGCCACGGGATTTTTTTCGTGCGTGTAATGGCCCAGGGACATTTGCCCGGCCACATCCAGCGCCTCATTGGTGAGGAGGGCGGCCAGGGGAAAGATGCCGCCCCCGAGGCCTTTGCCCAGCACGACCATGTCGGGCACGACGCCGTAATGCTCAAAGGCAAACAATTTTCCACTGCGGCCCAGGCCGATGGGGATTTCGTCCAGAATCAACAGGGTGCCGTGCTTGTCGCAGGCGGCCCGAATGCGCTGCCAATATTCCGGAGGCGGGATGAAGGGGGTGTTGCGCACCGTCTCGGCGACCACCGCCGCCACATCGCCTTCTTTTTCCAACACATAGGCGAGATAATCCGCGCAGGTTAGATTGCACACCTTGCCACAGCGAAAGGGGCAGCGCATGGGTTCCGCTGGCGGCACGTGTTCGCAGCCGGGGAGCAACGGGCCGACCCCCTGGCGAAACGCCGCCTCGCCGCCAATGGAGACCGCGTCCAGGGAGGCCCCGTGAAAGGAATCCCATAGCGAAACAAACTTGAAGCGTCCAGTGGCCACCCGGGCCAGTTTCAAGGCCATGCCAATGGCCGTGGTGCCACCGGGGGCGAGCAGCACGCGATTCAAGTTCCCCGGGGCGAGGGAGGTGAGTTTGGCTCCCAGTTCAATGGCCGGTTCGCAGGTATAACGCCGGGGGCAAAAGCATAATTCATCCAGTTGGTGTTTGACGGCCGCCACCACTTTGGGATGGGCAAAACCCACTTGATGCACGCAATTGCCGTGAAAATCCAAATATCGCCGGCCATCGATGTCCTCAATCCAAGCGCCTTCCGCGCGGCGCAAGACATTGAGGCAGGGGGTGGAGAGGGATTGATGGAGGAAATGTCCGGCATCTTGATCCAGCAACGCTTGCGTGGCGGGTCCAATATGTTCCGCCGCCCAAACGCGGCGTTGAGGCGACAAATTTAAATCGCCTTCCGCCCGAAACACATCGAGGGCATCGGGAGCAGGGCACAGGGGGGGAGTTTTCATAAAATGAATCGGGAGTCGCAGCCGGGTTGTGCGCGGGAATTACCGTGCCAGCTCGGCCGGGGGTTTGGGGTTGAAGCCGAGAGTAACCGTGACCTCACTGACGGCCGCGAGCAGGTCGTGAATATCGGCTTCAAAGAGGTGCCCAATGTTGGCGATGCGAAAGGTTTCCGCCCGGCTGATCTTGCCGGGATAAATGATAAAGCCGCGCCCGGCCAGGGCCTGGTAAAATTCTGTGAAAGTAAACCGGGGGTCGGACGGACAATGAAACGCGGTGATGATAAAACTTTGCACTGCCGGGGGCAGATACGGCTGAAAACCCAATCCGCGCATGCCGGCAACCAATATTTCGTGATTCCTTTGATACCGCGCCCCCCGGGCCGCCACGCCGCCTTCCGCGGTGTGTTCATTCAGGGCCTGCTCAAACGCCAGCAATACGTGGGTGGGAGGGGTGTAGCGAAACTGTCCGTTCCGGTCAAAGCCCCGCAATTGGTCGGCCAGATTAAGGCTCAGGGAACGGGCGTGGGCCGCATTCGCCAGCAAGCTTTCCCGGCGGGCGATGACAAAGCAAAAACCGGGAACGCCCTCCAGGCATTTATTGGCCGAACTGATCAGAAAATCAATGCCCGTGCTTTCCATTTCTAGTGGGACCGCCCCAAAACTGCTCATGGCATCGACAATGAACAAACAACAATGGCGTTTCACGACCCGGCCAATTTCGGCAATGGGATTCAGGATGCCCGTGGTGGTTTCGCAATGGACCGCCGCCACGTGGGTGATCGTGGGGTCGGCCGCCAGCGTTTCGGCCAGCAGGGACAAATCCGGACCTTCGGATTCCGGGCTCCGCAGCACGGTATGATCGATGTGCAGATGTTCCAGCATGCGCACCATCCGCTCCCCATACGCACCGTTGGCGAGCACGCAGACCCGGCAAGCGGGCGGAATGCAAGTCGCAAAGACCGCTTCCACGCCATAGGTGCCACTGCCCTGCAAGAGCACGGTTTCCCAGCCTTCCACCGGGGATAATTCCGCAATCGCCAGCAAGCGCTCCCGGATCCAGCGGATCCGGGCATTGAAATCGCTGTGCCAGGAGCCGGCATCATGCATCATGGCTTGCTTGACGCCCAGACTGGTGGTCAAAGGGCCGGGGGTGAACAAACGGGCATCGCGATTGGTGGGGGAGGGCAGACTCATGGTTTGGAGAGTTGAGTGGTGTCGGGCTGGCCCGGCCGGTTTAGGCCCAGACATAACAAGGCGCCTATGACCGTCGTTACGGCCAGGCAATGGAATCCCAGATGATAGCCGCCCAGGTCCAGAATGTGACCAAAGAGATAGCCGGAAAGTATGCCAGCGAGATACCCGGAGGCGTCCACCAGGCCGGCCACGGTGGCCACGCTGTCGGCGCCGCCCACCTCGAGCGACAGCACGCCAGCGAGCAGACTGTAAGGTCCGTATGAAAAGAGTCCGATCAAGCCAATGGCTGAGATTACCATCCACAGGGGTTGGTGGATTAGGGCGGGCAATTCATAGGTCAGGGCGGCCACCGTCAACAGGATCGAAAAAAGCAACCATTTGCGCTGCGCGCCGGTGATCCGGTCCATCAACCAGCCCAAGGCCAAAATGCCGACGGCACCCATGGCGTCAAAGGGTGTTGATAGTAAGGCCGCCATCTGGGTGGTCATCTGACTGCCGCCGTCGGTCTTGAGAAAATCCACGGTCCAAACATTAAACGTCTCCCGGGTAATCGTCAGGGTAAAAGAAAGAATGCACAGCATCCAGAATTGGGGGATTTTTACCAGGGCCCCGAGTCGCCGGTAGGTCCAGGGTTCAACCTGGTTATTCGCAATGGCCGCCCGCCGCCGGTCGCGCGCCAAAGTGAGCCAGCAAATACCCGCAATCAGGAGCAAGACCAGGGAGGGCAGCCCCATCACGGCCCGCCAGTTATTGCCGGAAAATGCCGCAATCTGCCCGGCCAGCAAGAGGGAACAAACGCCGCCAAAGACAAAGCTTAAAGAAAGAAAAGCCAGCGCCAGCGCCATATGCCGGCGGGAAAACCAATCCGGCACCTGCTTGACCATGGAGGCCCAGCCACCCGCCCCAAAAAAGCGGTTGGCCATGTAACAGGCCGCCAACATGGGCAGGCTGATGGCGAAGGCCGAAAGGCCGCCAAACAGGGCCACGCCCAGCAACACCACAAAAAAGCAAATTCTACCACCGAAGCGATCCACTAAATTAGGTCCCCAGAATAGTTTGCCAGCCATGTAAGCCATCGTGGCATAACTATCAATGGCGCCAATATGCGCCTTGTCGGTGCCAAAGGCAGGTTGCAGGAGGGGGACCGCCACCGCGAAATTTTTGCGACACAAATAAACGCCAATGTAACCAAGAATGACGCAGCCTAGTTGCAGGGCGGCGCGGGAGGTGGAAATACCCATCGCGGATTCCGCATTCGCCGCGCCGAGTGGCGGCCGGGTCGCACCGGCAACCGCAGAAGCCGGCTTGGTTGAGGGCTCAGAGTTTTGCATCAAGTCAGGTTGGGTATAAAAAGGACCGGGTTCGGATGTCCGTGGGTGGCCATCCGAACCCGGTGTGAGTTCAACTACTTATTGGGACAGGCGGAAGAACGTGCTGCTGCCGGTCACCGGAACCACCGCCGAGCTGGCACCCAGGGTGGCCGGGACATCGGTCCAGTTGGCCGGGTTGAGGCTGGTGGATTGTTGCAGTTTCAAGGAGCTGCTGCCGATCCAGAACAGGTTGGCGTTGCCATTGGCCAGCGTGATGATCAGCTTGAACGGCGTCATGACTTGGGACAGGTCCTTGCCGGCCACACCCGCATTGTAAATGGCGCTGGCTTCATTGGAGGTCAAGGCCCGGCGCCAGATGCCCACGTCATCAATCTTGGCGTCAATATCATGGGCGCCCGTGCCGTCGGTATAGATGCCCGTGCCGTCCTGGCCGATGTTCACAGCCCATTCGCTTTGGGCCAGCGAGACCTGCTGGTGATCCGTGATGGGCGTGCCAAAGGTGTCCACCGTGCCGGCCACGCTCAGGGGGTGTTTGGAAACCAGAGCGCCGTCGAGGTAGGCATAAACGTAAGCCGACTGGCCGAAGGGAGCGTGTTGCACACTCACCAGCACATGGTGCCAGTTGCCGTTCTTCAAGGTATTCGGCGTGTCGGTGTAGCTGAACTTGTCCGCCCCGCCATTGGGGCCGGTGATGTTGACGCGGTAATTACCACCCGATTGGGTAAAGATACCCCAGCCCAGGTTGCTGCTGCTATCCCAATCCTTGTTGGAAATGAACGGCAGGTCATCACTCTGATTGGTGTAATTACACCAGAGCGAAACCGTCCAGTCATTGGTCGCGCCAAATTGCAGGTCGGCCGGATAGCCGAGGGTGGCGTATTCAATGTCGGAGTAGTCATTGGTGGTGGTGTATTCAAACGCCTGGCCAAACAAGCCCGGGACGAACCGGGGAGCCGGACTGGCATTGGCACCATAGGTCATATACGCGGCATTGTTACCGCGGCCAGACGTGTCGCTCAAGTCGCCATCGAACGGCAGGTGCACAACCAGATTGCTGCTGATGGAACCGGCAAACACGCGCAGGGTCGCAATGGACCCAGCCGCCGTGCCGTAGCTGTTCACGGCCAGCAGTTGATAATTTCCGGCGTTGGCGGCCTGGACATTGTTCAGGATGAAGGAGCCACTGGTCGAGCTGGAAACCAGGTTGCCATTCAAATACAACTGGTAGGTGAGCGGCTGGCCGCCGGTGGCCTTGCCCGTGAAGATCACGGTGGCACCCGGATCCACGATTTCCCCGCTCAGGTCGGCCGTGAGCACCGGCGTGGTGTTCACCGTGAGGACGGCAGGCGAACTGCGGGTGACGCCGCCCACGATGACTTGATACGTACCGGCATTGGTCGGATTCACACTGGCGATGGTGTAGGTGCGGTTGGTCGCCCCCAGAATGGCCACGCCATTGAAACGCCATTGATACGTGAGCGGGGAGCCGGAGGCCGTTACCGCAAAGGTGTACGGGGTGTTGGCGTTGACCGTCGCATTGCCGGGCTGGCTGCTGATCACCGGGGTGGTGATGCTGTACAGGCCGAAGTCATCAATACCGAAGTACCAGCTTGAAGTGCCGGCCTGGCCGAAACGGAAACGCACATGCGATTGCTTGTCCGCCAACGGCAGGCGGATGACTTCAATACGCTTGCTGGAGACCGGATCATCGTTGCGGCGGGGGGAGATGTAGGGAATCAGGTTGGTGGAGACCACCGCGCCGATGAAGTTGCTATAGGCCAGTCCATAGGCCTGATCCGAACGGGGAGTGCCAAAGGTCGCCCATACGTCGATCTGGCCGGTGGCGGCGTTGGTCACCACATCGGAGCCGTCGCTGTCCGTGGTGCCATCATCGAGCATGTACAAAGCCGGCAGCCAGGTGGCACCTTGGTCAATGGAATATTCCACCGAGCCAATGTTGTCCTGGTTTTGCTCATACAAACTATTGAAGGCCAGATAGACATTGGTTTGGGAGCTCAAATCATAATCTTTGCTAAACAGCACGTTGACCTGGCCACCGGCATTTTGGCGCGTGTCAGAATCGGCGTAGGCCAGATTGCCGTGGGCGAGGCTGTCCAGAATGGTGCCATTCAAAACGATCGGCGGAACCACCAGGCGGCGATTGCCGGTGGTCGTGCCGAGATTCGGACTGGAATAGGTGCCATGGCTGGAAAACACCGTGGACAAACGATTGCTGCTGATCACGACAAAGTCCTTGTAAGAATCAGACTTGGGTTTGTTCAGATCAAAACCGGAGGTTTGCGCCACCGTGTTGTTGGTCACCGACCAACCAGCGGGCATTGCCCCTTCGGCCACGGCGTCAAAATTCTCAGAATAAATCGGCGTGGGCAGGGTGATGTTTTGATAATTGGCCACCGTGAAGGACCAGCTCTTGGTGTGGAGGCCCAGCAGGCTGTCCGAATAGGTGAGGGACAGCGTGTGCACGGATTGCGGATCCAGGATCGTGGTCACCTGGGCGTTGACATCGAACTCGCTGGCATTGTTGGCGTCAGCCGTCACGGAGGTCGGCAGCACCGAACCATCCAAGGCGAGGCTGATACTGCCAGCATTAATGGTGGTGGAACCGGGATCGACGACCACACTCACGGCCGGCACCGGATTGATGCCGGTATCGCCCACATTCGGGGTGCGGGAAACAATATAGGAATGGGCCGGCGGCAGCACGAGCGGAATACCCGCCGCGGAAGGTCCGCCAATGGCTTCCATCTGACCGGGGCTCAGCACTTGGTCGCTGACCTGGACGCTGTTGACATAACCCGGCGCGTTGGTATAGGTGCTACTGAAGATGGGCAGCATATCCCCCGGGAACAAGGCGAACGGAGAGTCAACATTGCCCGCGCCAAAGTTCAGGATACCCACGGTGACGCCGTTGGTGTAAACCGTGGCCGTTCCGGCCGTGGTGTCCAGCACCAGACCGAGACGGTACCAGGTATTGGTGGTGAGAGTGCCAAACACACCGGAGGCCAGGGAGGAACCGCCCAAGGTGTTGGTCACTTCGATCCCATCCGTCCGGCCGATGTCCCACAAGGCGCGAATATTGTCCAAAGTCCCGTCATCCATCTGAATTAAGGGGCGCAGAATCCCGCCCTGCGGATAAAAAACGTCCATGATCACGCTGTATTGATTGACGAGGGTGCCTCCACCATTGGCGGGCGGCGTGGGCATCAGAAAGCCTTCCGGCAAGCGGCCACCGGGAAACTTCATGACAAAGGCGTTGGTGCCATTGATGCTGGGAATGCCCAGATTGGTGGTGCTGCCGAACAAGGTCTGGGTGGACGTCGGGCCGGCCGGACCGTCGTAATAGGCCAGATCGCCGAGGGTGGCGCCAGTGGTTTGGGTCAGATCGCCATTGTCAAAATCCCATTGTCCGACATTTTGTGCCAGCAGGCTGCTGGCACAGGTCAACGCCCCGAGCAGGGCGCCGGCCAGTTTGATGGTGCTTCGTTTCATTCGTGTTTTTGGATTTAGGTTGTGATGGTGTGGTTGGGTTGGTGCGACTAAAATTTAGCGGGTGGACAGGTAGTGATGCAGCACGGCCTGGGCGGTGGAGTTGCCGTTTTGTGCCGCGGTCTGCAATTGCGGCATCGTGGCGGCCATGGCCCGGGCCGCGATGGCCCGTTGTTCAGGGGTCAAATCCTTCTGCTGCTCCAACTGTTGCAAACTATTGAACGCCGTGGCCGGGTCCTGGCCTTGCACAGCGGATACCACCGCGCCCGCCAGCGCCTTTGTCTCACCGGCGGATTGTTTGAACGCCTGATTGACGGCGACGGGAATTTGGTCGGGCGCGAGGGCCGTGGAGCTGTTTTTGGAACAACCGGCCAAAACGGTGAGCAGCAGCAGGGCCGGCAGCGCGTGGCGCATAGGGAAACAGGTTTTCATGAGTTTAAAAATTCGGGAGGACACTGGGGGCTTCGCCGGTGTAGTACCGGTAATCTATGCCCTGGGTGCGGGGCACCCAGCGAATCCGGCTGACATTGCCCGGAACCCAGAGCGTCTGGCAGCCCTTGCTGTGACGCCACCAACCCGACAATAAATCCATGCCGGGATACAGCGCTTGCAAATTGCCTTCAGGTCCCCATTGGTTCAGGATGGTGGCGTTACCAGGGAACAAACCCAGAGTGTCATCCGGGCCTTCACTTTTCTGTTCTGTGGCGTCCTGGCAGAAAATCGTGCTTACCGGGCTCTTATATGAGGAGCGCTTTAAATTCTGGTTGTGCACGCCATATGTCGTATCAATGTCACCAGGGGTGTGAATCAGAAAATCGCACATTCCATAAGAGGAATTCGCCCAGTAATCATCCGGGTAATTTAACCCGCTGTCATGCCATTCATCCGTGACCTTGCCATCCGGGCAGGCAAAGACGGTATTAACATTTTTTTGTCCCAGATAGGGTTTGTAACCCACCCCCCAGTAGGCCAGATCATTATTCGGCGGCAACGTTAAGCCGGACCGGGGATTAAGCGTCCAGGCGCCTCCATTGGGCAGCCAGTTGGGATCACCTGGATTGCAAAAGAAAGTGTTATTGTAATCATCGGCATAGAGATTGCCGGCAATACCGATCTGGCGGAGATTGTTCAGGCATTGGGCCGCTTTGGCTTTCTCCTTGGCCTTGCCCAGCGCGGGGAGCAGCATGGCCGACAAGATGGCAATGATGGCAATGACCACCAGGAGTTCAATCAAGGTAAATGCCCGGGACTGCGGGCAGGACAGGCCGGAACCGGCTTTTGACTTAAGTTGGTTATTTAAACTCACTAATCCTACTTTATCAAGCCGTTCACCTGGCGCTCAAGGCACCGGGGTATTCCCTTTCCGCATAAGTTCAGTGGTCCCTTGAATTTCCGACAACTGATTTGACCAAAATGTAACAATTTATTCTACATAATCGGGTCATCGCAAATCCGTGGTGCGTGCCTGGAGCCAGTTCAAATCATACGATCCCGCGCTTTGATTAAAGAAGTTTCCGCGATCGTGAAGCAGGCCTGAGTCCGACCATTTTCGGCTCTCCACATGACCGTCGGTAAACGAGAGGCTGCCACTGTTATTGTGGTAGTGCGCCGGGGAATCGACCCACTCAGTCCCCACGGGCCATACCTCCAGTGCCCCGTCGTTAATGGAGGCTGGATCCTCATCCATGGCCAGCCACGTGCTGGCTGGATGCCGGAGATCGCTTTGCCGTTGAAAAACCTGAAAGCCGCTCGCGGTCATGCTGGCAGTGGCACTGGTGGGATCACTTTCCCCGTTGGGATCCAGGGTGCCCAGCCACAGGTTCACCGAATAACTGCGCACAGTGGGGAAGTTGCCGGGACCGACTTTTTGATCGGCCGGGCATTTGTACGCGGCGACCGCCTTAAGATAGGGGTAAACCAACCCGTTTTTCAAACATAGGAGGTTCGTGGAACACGCTGCATCCGCTGGTGAACTTTGTTCCACCGTGCCCAGGACCCAGGCGGCTAAGGGGCCGCCTGGCTGGGCGGCGGCGGCGACCGGATTCAACTGCAAAACACTCACTCCGCCCACACTCACAAGCTTGTCCGCCGAGTCACTGGAATACAGGAGCCAGCCGAGCGCCTGCTGGCGGACATTATTTAGACAATAAATCCCCTGCGACTTCGCTTTGGCTTTGCTTAAGGCGGGCAGCAGCATGGCCGCCAGAATGGCGATGATGGCGATGACCACCAAGAGTTCGATCAGGGTAAATCCTTGCTGGCGGCCGGCGGCGGGGCGGGATGGATGGTGCATTTTTGGGTGGCCTATGTTCCGGCCGGTGGGGCTCCCCACCGGCTCCAAGCAAAGGCCAGCCGTGACACTAAACACTAACCGGTGGCGGTCGCAAATTGATAGGGTGTCCTGTTTCCGCCAGTTTGCCTGGGCAGGCGGGAGTTTTCTGTTGTGAGGCTGGATGGGAGGGAACCCGCGCACGCGAGGGCGGGCCGCTGGCGGTACTCCTGGGGCGACTTGGCAAACTCCCGGCGAAAGGCGGCGATAAAATGACTGCTGGTTTTAAACCCCAGTTCAAAGCCAATTTCCTTGATGGAAAGGCCGTCATTGAGCAATAAATCCCGGGCGCGCGCCAGCAGCATCCGGTTGTAAAAACTCGCCGGTGTATGCCGGGTGGAGGCCAAAAACAAACGCGTGAAGCGTTCCTGGCTGCTCCCCAGAAACTGGCACAATTGTTGGAGGCGGAAATTTTCTTTCCGGCACCACCGCATGAATTCATAAGCCCGGACAAAATCCCGGCGGGGCAAGCGCGGCTGCCGGTCGGTCGGAATGGTGGTGACATTGGCCCGGGGCCAGGAGCGGAGGGTTTCCACCAGCAGCCGCGTGGCCAGGGTTTCTATGACAATTTGGTGGCCGGGTTGCGCCGTCCGCAATTCATCGGCAATGCTCTGCGCACATTCGTGAACAATCCGATTTTGCACTTTTCCGAGGAACGCAGCGCAATTGTTTTCATTCACCAGGGGCAGCTTGAACTCCTCGGTTAACGAGGCCACGAGGCGGGGCTCCAAGGTGAGACAAATCGTTTCACAGGGCTTGCCATTCCGCGCCAGGTAGCCGCTGGAATGCTCCACGCCGGGATTGCCAAACATGGTTTCGCCCCGGCCTATGTAGGAAGTGGCACCCGATTGCGCCTTGAACATTTCCCCCTCCAGGCAGACGACGATGGTGTATTCCGAATAGGTGTGTGGGGCGTAGTAAACATTTTCCCCCGGGCGAAAATTTTGGACGCACATTTGCCCGGTGGGATTGGTCCAGAAAACGCAGCTCGGTTTGAGTTCCCGCGCCGGACCAGTGGCCACTTTTAGCAATAAATCGTTTCCAACCATACTTTGTGCCATATCTTTTGTATTAAAGTTGTCACCCTGCTAACACGCACTTATTTTAGCTGGTAAATCCCATGGCAGAGTTACTTTGTGGTGACAATTGGATGACGGCTGAGCGGATCAAATCTGGAACGGCTCAACCTGGTTTTCTTCAGAACGGAAAACTTGAGCTCAAACTTTTAGAACTTTTTATATATACGGACCCGTAAATGGCGCAGCGGAATCTGCTCATTGCTTGCACCATCTTTTAGCTATACGTTAACATCTATTTCCGGATTGCGCCGGGGGGATAATTGGGGCATGGCCATCGCGGGTCGTCGAGATGCTGCATGGCTTGACCAACTTGATGGCGACTTTTTTCCTTTCTAGCCCCAGATAGGATCGCCTTCAACCCGAACTCCGAAATTAAAATGGCTGGGATGTGTCCAGATGTTGGAGCAGAAACACTCTGGAAAAATCGCCGGCATACCCGCAGCGGTCTGGTGAGACTGCCTCTGCACGAAGGGCGCAACCCCGGTTGGGGTTGGAACGTAATTGGGCGCGGTTACCCAGGGTAGTCCCGCTGACGGGACAACCTTGGGGGCTCAGCCCCGTTGGGGCTGGGAAGGGTACCCATGCCGAAGTGCTGCGGCTGGTCCGGCGGACACAGCCGCGCTCCGGGGTAGTGAAAGGATGCGCCAGTTGCCACCCATTCCAAATGCTCAAATCATCCAGTCCGGGGCGGCTTCTTTTTTGCGGGCGGACTTGTCGCGGATGACGAGTTGCTTTTCCTCGTAGACCACGAGGGAATCCGGCGGAATGCTGTGCATGAGAAACACGTTGGCTCCGATGGTGGAATTCGCGCCGATGACGGTTTCGCCGCCCAGAATGGTGGAGTTCGGGTAAATGGTCACATGGTCTCCCACGTCCGGATGCCGCTTCCCACCCTTCACGATGTGGCCCGCCTCGTCCTTCACAAAACTCCGCGCGCCCAGCGTCACGCCATGATACAGCTTCACGTGCCGGCCCAGCCGGCAGGTCTCGCCCACCACCACCCCCGTGCCGTGATCAATAAAAAAGTGCGAGCCGATGCGGGCCCCCGGATGAATGTCGATGCCCGTGCGGCTGTGCGCCCACTCCGTCATCATGCGGGGAATGATCGGCGCCCCCGCAATATACAAAATATGGGCCAGGCGCTGAATCGCGATGGCCGTGATGAAGGGGTACGATAAAATAATCTCCTCGCTGAAATGCACCGCGGGATCGCCTTCATAGGCCGCTTCAATATCCGTGCGCAAGAGCTCCCGCACATCCGGCAGGGATTGGAAAAACTGCCGGAGAATCGGCGGGGTGCGGCCCGTGGGCTTTTTGGGGTCGCCAATGCGGACACTTTTGCGCACCTGATCCTCCAGGCCGAGGGCCACCTGGGTGAGGCGTTCACTGGTCAGTTCCGCCAGGGTGCCATGGTGCACGGCGTCGTCATCGTGGAAGCCCGGAAAAAGCAATTGCAACAGCCCCTCGCAAATCTGCCCGACGGCCCGCGTGGAGGGCATGTTGTGCGCATCGCGGTGGTTCAGCCCGCCGACGGTGGCATACGAGGCCAGCAAGTCGGGCACGAATTGGTCATAGGGCTTTTCCGGCGCGGGCGGCGCGGCGGGTGGGCGTGGCCCGGCCACGGCAGCGGCAGGCCCGTTCCCGTGGGAGGATTCACGTTTCATTAGCGGTGTGGACACAAGTATTTTCAAAATAATGGCATGGGGTTTCCGGCGCACCTCCAAACTTTCAGCACCGGAAACCCCATTTGACCTGAACCCGGAATTTCCGGGTCAGGTAAATTCTACGACCTCCGTTAGTTCGAGAGACTCACGGCGCGGTAGTAGCGCTGCGCATTGGCACTGAACGGGGTCGTGTCCAAAACCGGATACGGCAGGGACGTCGGCAGCGTCACAAACTTGAGGGTGGTCCAGTTCGTGGCGGGCACCAGGGTCGTGGCGTAGTCAATCCGGTACGACTGGCCCACGGTCCCGGTCAGGGTTATCGCCGGGTAGCTGGCAATGCCCACTTGCGCGGGGGCGCTGGCGCTGGATGGTTGGAGGTAGGTCGGACCGTGCGCCAGCACATACGCGGCCACCTGGTTGCCGATCGTCTGGCCCGCCGTGTCCGAGAACCAGAAATGCACCCCGTCATAAATCCGCGCCAGCACGTTTTCGGTCTCCCCCTTGGTCAACGACTGAATCAACCGCGCCGGTTCCCCCGCCGTGGTGGTATGCAATTGGAGGGTGTTTTGGTCGCCAAAAAAGGCTTTGATCACCTCAAACCCCGCATTAACCGTCCCACCATGGCCGCTGGGATACTCCGGATGGTTCGGCGTGACGATGAGTGGCTGCCAGGCGGTATAATTATTCGTCACCGTCCCGTCGGGATTCGCGTTTAGGGCAGTGATAGGCCGCCAGTTCAGGTAAGTGTACTTTGCATCCCACACCGCAATGCGGGCGTCCGCCGCCGCGATGTCCGTCAGCACAAACAGCAGGGCGTTTTGTTCCAGCGAAATCCCGTTGGCCAGCGACAGCTGCCGTGCGGCCTCATTGACGGTTAGTTCCGCATCCTGTTTATAGAACTGGGCGATATGGGTTTGGTCCGGCGTGCGGGCGGTGCTGTTGATCGCGCCCAGCGATTGCACTTGTGCCAGGTCATTGCTGTATTGCGCGCTGGTCAAGGCCGGTGGCGGACCCGGGCGGAATTGGTTGGTCGCGGCCAGCACAAAAGGCGTCACCGTGCCCCATTGCTCGTTAATCCCCGCGCCGAACGTATAAGGCGGGGTGGTCGCGGTGGGGATGTTGGGGGTGAGTTGGTAGGCGCCGGGAACAATCGTCGCCGGCCCGGGATAAGTCACATTGGGCGTGGCCCCATCCGTGGCGCGCAGGGCGATGATGCTCGCCGCCGAGGCGGAGCCGGTGGCAGGTCCGTTGCCCAGAGGGCCGTCGGTAATTGCCGCCAGGCTGTTCGCCAGAGCCGTGTCCAGCGCCGCCTTCTGGGCGGGGAAATAATTCACCAGCACATCATGCGCCGCCTGCGCCGCCGCCGCCTGGGCGGAACCGGCGCTGGCCGAGAAATAATGGTACGGGGTGCCAAATTGCCGGATGGAATTCACCGCGTCATACACGGCAATCGCTTCAATGGCATCAATGCGCGAGCCCAGGTTGCTGTTCAGCCCGGCAGTCTTGGTGGCGTTCACGGTGATCAGGTTCCAATCCGTGATGACATCCGCGGATGCGGTGGACACCAGGGAAACCAGGGTGGCCACCGAGAGGGCGGCGAGGGAGGCAGTATTCAATTTCATGTTCTTAGGTTGGTAGTTGAGTTGTTTGTCCGGGAGCGCGGGAGTGCGCGCCGGAAACCAGTCCGGCGGCGGCGCGTTCCCGGGTGGGGGTTGCCTCCCTTGGTAGGGTCGGAAAAGTCAGGAGATTCGTGGGCGATGGAGGCGGCCAGCGCCGTGGCGCAATCCACGAGCCAGGCGGGACGATTGGACCAGCTTTCCCAGCCGGGCAGCGCCCATGCCTTTTGCCGGAAATCGAACCGGCACAGCAAGCGCAGGTGGTTCACCTTCGCCCGCAGCACGAACGATTCGCCCGGATCGGAATGGCGCAATGAAGGCATATGTATGAGTGGTTTTTCATCATCACCTCCAGTGGTCCGGTTGGCGCTTAGAATGACTACTTGTCAAATTGTGTATTTAACAAATAGTTCAATATTAATTTTTTTATTGCGATTAAATGTGCTTTTGCAAACTTATCTAATAACGACTTATCATGTCGTCAATATGGGCGGAATGCGGCGGCAAGTCAACGGTTTTTTAAAACTTTTTAAAAGGCCTGGCGCGCTGCCCGCGTCCGGTCATTCCTCCGTGGCCAGGTGCAGGTACATCGATTGCAGGGCGATTTTGCCCGGCCCGGTAAACCGGTTCCACGCAATCTGCCCGCCGCTGGCGAACAAACCGGTGGAGAGGCGCTGAAACACGGTTTCCATGGTCACGGTGGGGGATTTGTAAATCCAGCCGCCGGGTTCAATGTCAATTTGCTCGCCCGGCCGCAATTCCACCTCGAAAACGTTGCCGTAGCCGTGCAGCCACAAGATCCCCTCGGTGCCGGCAGCGGTAAATGTGTCCACAAAGAAACCCGTGCCGCCCAGCAGCATGTTCGCCATCCCCCGCACCCGGTTAAAAGTGAATTCCACCCCGTCCGTCGCCGCCAGAAACTGGTGCTCGCGCACATCCACCGCCTCCCCCGGACGCAAATGCAGCGCGAACACCTGGCCCGTGCCATCCCGGCTGAAGGCTATCCTGCCCGGCCCGCGCGCCGCCGTCATGAAAATCGGCATGCCCGCCAGCATCCGTTTCAGAGCCCCGCGCATCGGTTTGAGTTCAATCGCCACCTGGGGATCCTTCCACAATAGAATATGATGCTCGAAATATACCGGGGTGTGGGACAATTCCAGGTGCAGCACGGGCACCAATTGGCCCTCAATGTGATAAGTGACGCCGCCAAAAGTTTCATTGGCGACCGATGTGTTAAGTTGCCGGGGTACAGCCATGGTGTGGGGAAGTGGTTAAAAGTTGAGTGGTGGTTAACGCTGCCAGCCGCCACCATACGCCCTCAACCGCAAAAGAAAAGCCGGAATGCGCCCGCTTGAATTTTTGGCGGAAGGGAGTAATTTGACCCCATGCCGATTTACGAATTTCATTGCAACTCCTGCACGAACGATAGCGAACTCCTCGTTCGCTCGAGCGAATGGCAGGGCACAAAGTGCCCGCATTGCGGCTCGACCCATCTCGCCAAGAAGTTTTCCGTCTTTGCCGCGGCCGGCACCGGCGGGGGCGATGCCAGTGCCTGTGCGACCGGCGGCGGTGGTGGTGGCGGCGGCGGTTGTTGTGGTGGCCACTGTGGCGGGCACGGGAATTAACCCCGCCCGCTCACCAATGCCCCAGGCGGTCCACGGGCACCGGCCAGTGTTCGGGATACACCAAATAAACCGTGTGGTGTGAAGTGTCCCAGGCCTTGAGCACATTGGCTCGCTTATAAATATGGCGGATGCTTTCCACCCGGGGATCCGTCCAGGGATCATTAATCACCACGTCCCCGTTCTCCGTAAATCCCCGGCACACCGTCAGGTGGCCATTGAGATCTGGTGGCCGGCCATCCTGCAACAAATCATACCGGGCCGAAAGAATCACCGGAATCCCGGCGGCAATCCAGTCTTCCAGCTCCGTCAAATCTGCCAGCCGCGTAACGTATGCGCGCAGGCCGGGCAGACTGCCGGCGAAAGCGGTGTTAAAGGACCAGTTGCCCGTGGGATGATAAAAGCCGTGATCAAACACACCGGCGGCGGTTGCGGGGGCGTCCAGCAACCATTCCGGCCGGTTCGCCACCGCGCCCCAGCGGGCCAGCACCATCGAGAGCGAGGTGGGACTGCACCAGCCACTGCCGCCGGGATAGGATTGTTGCGAGCGTTCCGGCGTGGGAATGATTTTGCCCCACGCCGCCGGATGCGGCGGCCGGGCGACCGGCGTCAGGTTGGTATTGCAGCCCGCCAGGCCGAGAAATTTCAAGCGCGGCACCCCGCCATGAGTGCCCCCGAGCGTGATCCGCACCTGGGCCCCGCTCGCGAGCCCCTGCAACGACAGCGTATCCACCCGCACATCCCCGTCCGCATCCCGCTGGCCCGGCACACTGGCGCGGGGAAAGGGCAGGTTGTCCCGGGTCCATAATCCCATCACATAAAATTTCGTCGGGTGGCTGGGCAGGCTGGCGCGCGCCTCGATTTTCAGCCAGGTCCCCGCCGGCGCGTCAGCATTCCAGGAAACAATCAGTTCATTCCACGGTGCGGGGCTTTTCAAGACCGGCGAGAGCCACACAGCCGAGCCCTCGGCATTGGTCGTTTGGGTGAAGCTGGCAAAATTGGTCAGGCCAATAAAATGGCTGAAGGCATCCTGCCCCATGCCCGCCAGCGGGCCCAGGATCAGCAGGAACAGTCCCCCACCCAGCCCGGCCAGGGTACGACCCTTCCCAATGAGTTGTTCCGCGAATGAATGCATTGCCTGACCTTGTTTGCCCAAGCCCGCAGCCGGTCGGCGGGAAAGTGGCTGTCCCACATGGATTCGAACCATGAATAACGCCTCCAAAGGGCGCTGTGTTACCATTACACCATGGGACAGACCGAACTTGCGCGCGCCATCGGGGGATGAATCGCACACCTTAAATTATCAGGTGCCCCGGTGGCATTCAAGCTGAGAAATTATTTTACTAACACCCTGGCTTTGCCCTGAAAGGGCATCGGAAATGAACCAGCCATGCAGTGGCTCCCCCCCCCCGCCCGCATTTTAAACTTTTAGGGCCGTCCACCCTCCATTAGCCTGCCCCCGTGCCGCCTGGCTCGGGCAAGGCCGGCGGGTTAATTGAAACCGTGGAGTGACCAAACCATGAATCCAGATATTTCGCAAATGATTGAGGCTAAAATGCGCGCCGGCGGCGTGACCGGTGCCACCATCGGGGCGTTTCTCGCCGCCGTGGAAAAGGTCGCGGCCGGGGAACGCGGCCAGATTCCCGAGGCCACCATTGAACCCGTGGCCGAATTGCCCGCGTTGGCATCCCTCCCCCCCGCCGGCCCGGAATCCGGGGCCTTGCTCAACCAACTGGCCGTCATCAAACTAAACGGCGGCCTCGGCACCGGCATGGGCTTGGACCGCGCCAAATCGCTCATCCGGGTCAAGGGCGAGGACACCTTCCTGGACTTCATCGCCAAACAAATTTTGCGCCTCCGCACCCAGAGCGGTGCCCCCCAACTGGCGTTTTACCTGATGGATAGTTTTAGCACCCAGGCCGACACCCTGGCCTACCTCCAGAAGTATCCCTCCCTGGCCATTGATGGTGAACTGGACTTTTTGCAGAGCAAAGTGCCGAAACTCGCGGCCGCGACCCTCCAGCCGGTCACCTGGCCCGCCTCCCCGGAAATGGAATGGTGCCCGCCGGGACATGGCGACCTGTATCCCTCCCTGCTCGGTTGCGGCCTGCTCGCCAGGCTCCTGGCCCGCGGCATCAAATATTTGTTTGTGTCCAACTCCGATAATCTGGGAGCCACCGTGGATTTGCGCCTGCTGAACCATTTTGCCGCCTCCGGGGATTCCTTCCTCATGGAAGTGGCCACCCGCACCGCAGCCGATCGCAAGGGCGGCCACCTCGCCCGCCGCCGCACTGATGGCCGCCTGCTCCTGCGCGAGAGCGCCCAATGCCCCGCCGCGGATGACGCCCAATTTCAGGACATCACCCGGCACCGGTTCTTTAACACCAACAACCTCTGGATCCGGCTCGACCATTTGCAGGCCGAGCTCGAAAAACGCGGCGGCGTCCTGCCCCTCGCCCTCATCACCAATACCAAGACCGTCGACCCCCGCGACGCCGCCTCGCCCAAGGTCATCCAAATCGAGAGCGCCATGGGCGCCGCCATCGAATGTTTTGCCCAAACCGGCGCGGTGGTCGTGCCCCGCAACCGGTTCGCCCCCGTCAAAACCACCGCCGATTTGCTCGCCCTCCGCTCGGATGCCTATGTGCTCACCGAGGATTATTTGCTGGTGCTCGATCCCTCCCGCCACGGCCAGCCACCGGTGATCGATCTGGACAATAAATATTATAAATTGCTCCCGGACTTCGAAGCCGCCTTCCCCCACGGCGCCCCCTCGCTCGTGAACTGTGAATCCCTCAAAGTCACCGGCAAAAAGATTTTCCCCGCCGGCCTGGTGCTGGAAGGAAAAGTGGCGTATTCCGAGACTTAAGCCCGAACTCCGAAATTAAAATGGCTGGGTTCCTCGCTGTTTTCGGTGGCCTGCCAATCGAGCTGACCATTTGAGTGGTTGGGGAATTGCTGCTTCAATCCCAACGGGATTGCGCCCGCCCGCCCGCCCAACCAATTCATCCTGTCCTGAAGGGACAGCGGAATTGCCCGCCAGTCAATCTGCCTGCGAAACCGGAACGGCTACCCGGGGCCAGATCAGCAATTCCACCACCAGCCCGGCCAGCACCCCCACCGCATAGGCCAGCAGGTTTTGCCAGGAAAACGCGTGGCCAAAAATCAAATGGCCGATCGTGCTGTGCCGGATGCTCGACCAGGCCGGGGTTTGCCATAATTTCAAAAATTCCACCGACCCGGCCGTGGCCAGCGCCAGCCCCGCCACGCGCCCGCTCCTTGCCGCCGGAACGATGGCTCCCCCGGCAAAGAACACCATCATGGCCCACAACGCATCGCCCGGATACTTCCCCAGAAACGCCGGTTGCAAGCCGGGGAAATGACGCGACGCCAGGCCGGCGGCGATCGTCGCCAGCACCGCCAGCGCATAACCCAGGCGGCTCCGGGAGTGTCCAGGCCTTGGATCAAATGACTCACTCATAAATCGTTCTCCGGCCGCCAATCAATGCTGTGCGGCGCAGCCTGCCCTGGCGGCCCTTGCCTTCCCCTTGGACCTCAAGTCCGGCCTGGCCGCGCCCCGCCCCTGGCTGGCCCGCTCAAAACCCGGGCGGACTGCGGTCCACGGTAGCGGCGCGGCAGCACCACCCGGAAGGTGGTGCCCGTTTCCGCCGAACTCGCGATTTCCAGACTCGCATCCAGCAATTCACACAAGCGTTTCACGATGGATAGCCCGATCCCCTCACCGGGCGGTTGCGGGCCGCGCCGGGCCGGGCCGGGCGCATCTTCGGGCGCGCTGAGCACCCGGGAGGTTTCCCCCGCGCGGGCGGCGGACATTTCATCCGCCTCCTTCGCACTCGCCGTGGCTTCCTGCAGGCCGGCCACCAGGGAGGACTTCGCTCCGGTGGCCAGGCCTGGACCCGTGTCCTGCACCATCAACCACCAGCTTTCCGGCTCCCCGCCCCAGCTCACGGTCACGCCGCCTAACTCCGTATATTTCAGGGCATTCACCAGCAGGTTTTTGGCCAGCCGCCGGATCTTTTCCGCGTCCCCTTCGATGACGAGTGGGGCCGGCCCCTGCAAGTCCAAAAACAAGTTGGCCGCCTGGGCCACGGCCTGCTGGGCTGCACCCAGTTCGGTGAGGAGCCCGGCGGCATCGAATTCGGCAAGCTTCCGGATCTCCTGGCCTGCCTCCAGGCGCGCCAGCACCATCAGTTCGCCCAGCATGGTGGCAAACCGGATGCGCCAGGTGCAGCTCGTCCAACCGCCGCATCAGCGCCAAGTTCTCGACGGTCTCCGGAGTGCACTGGTGCCGCAGGCTGACCTGCGGGTCGGGACGGACCAGGTCCGGCAGGCAGGTTACAACCCCAGTTGTCTGGGCTTTTTTTAAGCCAGTCCAAATCCACGGTCAGTTGACCGATCTTCTGATGCAATTGCGCAATCAACTGTTCCTGGTCCGCCGTCCCCGGTTGACCGGACTCGAACAACTCGGGCAGGTGATCCCGAATCGTCGCCCGCCATTGCGTCACCTGCGTCGGATGCACCGTATACTCTCTCGCCAGTTGCGAGACCGTCTTAAGCCCAACCAGGGCTTCGAATCCCACTTTGGCCTTGAAGGCCGCACCATGCCGTTTCCGTTTGGCTTTCATAGTCTGCTTTCTTTTCGCCAGCAGACCAGCAAAAGTCCATCTTAACCGGTGGTCTAATTTTGGGGGTCCACCTCAATCCACGCGATTTTCAACTCGAAAACCAACCAGCCTGATTATTCAGACGCGCTCTAATTCTACTTTGTTAGAATAGCTTTAGATTTCCGGTGTTTTTTGTGAGCGGAGTCGATGGCTTTTTGGCGGGCCTGATGGCGAAGAGACATGGCTGCGAGAACGTCCTCCGGCTCGCGCGCGCGGCGGGGCAGGTAAATT
>CAIQWB010000019.1 GCA_903875465.1 uncultured Verrucomicrobia subdivision 3 bacterium | reverse complement strand
CGACCCAAACTTTAGATCCTGGTGGTGCGAAATTTTGACCAAACTCACAGCTTTTCCCAACTGCAATGCAGTTGCTTCCCTGCAAGCTTGAAACAAAAAACCTTCAATTTTGTGCCTTCAACTGAATCGTTCCGGCTTAGGGCGAGACTGCTGCCGAGATTGAATTTGTAATAGGCGACCAGCCCCGGTTCCGAGCCATTGAGCTGCGGCCGCAGCGACCAGGCCGTGGCAACTTCCGACGCCGTGCGCACCCGGCTCCAAATCCTAAGCTCATCGATCGCACCTTTAAAATTATTGGTACCATGCAGATCCGGCCCAACCCGTTCGGCGCCAATCCGGTAAGCATTGGTGCTGTCAAAATTTCGCTTGAAATAAGTCCAGGACAGCATGGGCGTGGGGTCGCCGCTGTCTTTCAGCACGCCGTCCACATACAACTGGGTGTTTTGCTGGCGGTTGAAATTGACCAGGACATGATGCCATATATTGGCCGGTGCGCTGACCGCATTCCCCACTGACCCACCGGGCAAGGATGTGCTAACAGGCGAACTGGAGGGATGAATGAGCAGGCGGACCGCGCCCGCCTGCCAGTAAAGCCCCCAAGAGCCATTGGTACTGGTCGCCCCGGCAATTGTGTTGTAAGTGTCGCTGGTAAAGATCGCGCCCAACTCGCTCCCAGTATTGTTGGGCTTGAACCAGAACTCCACGGCGAAATCAGTCGCGCCAAACTTAAAAGCAGGCAATTGGGGCAGGTCCACAAATCCTGAGCCGTTGAGCTGGAGCACACGCTCTGCCTGGGCTGGGGCGAGGCTCAGCCACAAAATGAGGCCGACCATCAGCCGGGTGCAGATGAGTTTGGCCGGCAGGCGAATCCAGGTAATGAGCTGTTGCCCGGCAATAATAAATCGGATCATGAATTGGGTGTCGGTTAATGTCTTCATGGCAATTGGCCGGTCACCGGAATGCGAATCAAACTGCCCACGTCATCGCGCACGGTAATCACCGCCGCGCCATTGGTTTGGGTCATGCCCGCCCGGTCAAGCGTCAGCCGGAGCTGTAACTTGGCTCCCGATTCCAGGCTGCCAAAACTGGCCGCGTCGGTGAACGAAACGGAAACAATTTGCCCCAAGGACAGGGTTCGCTGCTGATAACTTAAAGGCAGACTGTTGGTCGGATCCAATTGTAATGTCACCCCATCCGGGTTGAATAGGTTATTAATAATTTGGAGGTCGAGGGTTTCGGTCGTGCTGCCAAAATCCATGGCGTTTTCCACCCCCGTGGGCGCCGAAACGTCCAGTGGTCCCTGATAATCCGAGTCCCCCTCGCAAAACACCCAGTAGGCGGCGCCGGGCTGAATGACGGTGGCACCCGGATTACTCACCGGCTGCCAGGTATCGTTCGCACCCAGGGTGTAAACAATGGTCCGTTGGGTGGATTGATGATTGGTGGAACCGGCGAACCAAGCCTGAAATGTCGGCGGGCTGACGGGATCCACCGGAAAACCGACGAAATTATAAGAATCCGCCTGCCACCGCACCCGGCGCTGGATTACTGCGCCCACCACGCTCAAGGTGGCGGGTGCCGTCGAGTGCACTAAATAACAATGCCCGCCCCCGATGGCAAACAGATCACTGATCGCCGATTCCGGCAAGGCCGGCGCAAACCAGGCGTTCCAACCCCTCGATTTCCAAGGCTTTTCGGTGGGATTTTGAATGAATTCCACCGGCGTTTCCAATGGGAAATAAGTGGCTACCTTGTCCACCGGCACATGGGCGAAGACGACTCCCGGCGTCGGATCCAGTGGGTCCACCCGCAGGTCAATGGCATTCCATCCCGCGCGCAAGGTAAAGACCTGGGTGTCGGTCGGGTCGACCGTGGCATTTTGGGCGTGCAAAGCAGCGCCGCCGAGGAGAACGGTCGCGCCAAGCAGGGCCAGCCCCAGCCGGCACCGGGTAGTAAATAGTTTAAAATTCATGAACCAAAGCGGGTTGAAAAAATATGGCATACTAAAATGGATGGCGCGTTGACACCCGGCCCCCAGACCCGGTTAAGGTGCTGGCCTGCAAGAAGATAAGACCATCTCACGCCCTCCCTTTCCGGGCGTAATGTAAACCGGCTAATCTGAGTCTGTCGCTGTAAAACCATGCGGTACCGTTGGCTATCTTAATACTGTGTTGCTTTTTCTTGAGTGTGCTCCGCTGAAACCAGCCTGCCTTTCAGGCACATTAGGCTGGCTGCGCCGCCCTTGGATGCTAAGTGAACTACCCTAATTCCTTGGATTATGCCCTAAAAATCAAGCCAAAAAAATAATTTCCAAATCGGTCAAATACTACACGTCAAAAGTGTGTCAACTTGTTCGCTTGCAGATATTTAACCCGCCATCCAGCATATGAACGAGCCCTCGGCGCCCCAGCGGCTGGCCCGGATTAGCATGGAAACATTGCTGTCCCACCGGTACCGCGGCTATTTGGCCTCCATCCGCCAAATCCCCGGCCATTCCGCCGGCGGTTGGGCCGCGAGTTCCGCACAGCGCGCGGCGAGCACCCGGCTGGGCCCGTCTAAACTTTCGTCCGCCAGCGTTTGAAACAGGGCCTGCGCCTCGGCAAACCGGCCGAAGTAATACTGATCGTAGGCGGCTTTGTAGCGCTGGCAGATGTCCGGGTAATTCGCGGGGGTGCAGGGGTTTGCACATTCAAACAATTCCACCGGCTCGCTCTTGCCCTTGACGATGACACGGTCTACCAGCCGCCGCAGACCCTGCCGGCTGAATTGTGCGTAAGTGTCGCGGGTAACGAGCAGGCGCACACCATAATATTTGGTGAGGGCCTCCACCCGGGCGGCCTCATTCACGGCATCACCCACCAGGCCATAATCCAGGCGGAGAGCGGAGCCTTTGTTGCCGACCAACACCCGGCCACTGTGCAGCGCCACCCCGTAGCCAAACAGCTTTTGGACTTCCGGTGCCAGCTTGACCCGCAACGCTTCCATGGCGGTTATTAATTTCATGGCGGCGGCTTCCGCCCGGTCCGCCCCGTCCGGCTGCGGCCGGGGCGCGCCCCAGTAGCTCAAAAACTGGTCCCCGAGAAAATGCTCCAAATTGCCCTCCTCGCTCATAATGGCCACCGTCTGCACTTCAAACACCTGGTTCAGCAGGGCGAACATCCCGGCGGGTCCGAGGGTTTCGGCGAGCGGCGTGGAGTTGCGGAGGTCGGTCAGCAGCAGGGTGACCTCGGCGCGGCGCGGCTCCATGGAACCCGGATCGGCCAGCACGGCATCCAGCACCCGGGGTGAAAAGTACAGCCCCATGGTGTGGCGAAGTTTCACCCGCTCCAGCCGTTCCATCACAAAATCGTAAACCAAGGCGGCGATCCCGATACTATTCAACGTCAATAGCGGTCCCACCACCGTGATCACCACACCCGCCCGGTCATAGAGTATTTGGTCGAGCCAAACCATCACTCCGCTCAAGGCCACGATGGCGGCGAGCCGCTTCACCGGCTGGCGGACGAACTGGCACAGGCCCGCCCCCAGCAAGCCCGCCAGCGCGATGAGCAAACCGCTGCCCAGGGGCGGCAATTCCCGCAGAAATTCACCGTGCAAGGCGGCATTAATGATATTGAGATGGATCTCCGGGCCGGCCATGTCCGGCTGCTCCGCCGCCGCCGGCTTGAAGGGGGTGTGGTGAAAATCTTGGAAGAGCAGGGCAGTGGGGCCAATAAACACCAGCTTGTCCTTAAAAACCGCGCCATTTTTAAAATTATGTTCCCACAAGCTGGGCGTGAGCACATCGGCCACGGAAATCACCGGGAATTGGCCCGGTGGCGCAGTATAACGAAAGCGCACGGATTGGGTGCCCAATGGCATGGCCGCCGCCCGGCCAAACCGCGCCACCGCCTGGGCATCCAGGGACAGCAATTCCGTGTCCCCCGGAGCATTCACCACATCGCCCAGTTGGTGGTTGGTGAACCGGAACTGGGCCCGGCGCAACACGGAGTCGGGGTCGGCCCAGATATTTACAAAGCCCAGCCGCCGGTCCAGTGCGGCGGGCTGCGCACTGGTATCGGGGATCAGCCCGGCGTAGGGGGTCGTCAGGGTCACTTGATCGGTGGAGACGGGCGTGAAGCAACTGCCAATCACCACCCGGTCAGCGTGCCGGTCGAGCGCCTGGTGCAACTCGTCATCCCCGCCGGATTTATCTTTATCGGCAAAGATCAAATCCAGGACAATGGCTTTGGCCCCGGCCGCCGCCAGCCGGTCAATCAAGGCGCCCCAAACGCGACGCGACCACGGATAACGCTCGCGCAAAGCCCCCAGCACCGGGTCATTCACCACGTCCTCGGGAAAAATCACCCCTTCATAACTGGGCTGGTCAATCGCCACCAGCAGGAGATTGGTATTGGCCGGTGTCAGGCGCCCATGCACGGAGATATAGTCCTGCACATAATTTTCCGCATCCTTAAGCGGGGCATTCCAGCGCTCCGCGGGGCCCAGTGCCAATAGGAGCAATGCCGTGGTGACCAGCCCACACAGGCCCGTCAGGGTGATGGTGCGACGATGGCCGGCGGAACTGTTGGCAGGGCTGGACATGGTGCGGGATGCTGCGCGCGTTAAACTTGGACTAGGCCTTGACGGTGGCCCTCGACGGGGCCAAGTTAGCGGTGTTTGAAGATGAAAACAATCCTTCTTGTGGTGGGGCTGGCCTTCGGGTGGCGTTATGCGGCGGCCGCCGCGCCGCTGGATCGCAGCACGTTCACCGAGGTGATCCGGGATGTCAATGTCCTCCCCGCCACCAGCGATACCGCCACGCCTGCCCACTTGAATGACGTGCTGAAGGCACCGGACCGCGTCCGGACCGGACCGTCCTCCCGCGCGCAGCTCACCGCCCCGGACCAGACCATCACCCGCGTGGGGGCCAACACCATCTTCTCCTTTCAAGGCGGCAGCCGGACCTTGAACCTCGAGCAAGGCAGCCTGCTATTTCATTCCCCGAAAGGCATTGGCGGCGGCATGATCAAGTCCGGTGGCGCGGCTGCGGCCGTGCTCGGCACCACCCTCATTGTGGTGGCCACCCCAAATGGTGGCTTCAAAGTGCTGTTCTTGGAAGGCCGCGGCACAGTGACCCTCGCCAATGGCCATTCGGTCACTTTATCCGCCGGCCAGCTCGTCTATGTCCCGCCCGGGGCCCAGAATTTTAGCCCGGTATTTTATTTTAACCTGGCACAACTTGCCGCCTCGTCCCAATTGGTGAATGGCTTTACCGAACCCCTGTCCTCGCTCCCGCTCATTCAACAGGCGGTGGGGGACCAGCACGACGCCCTGACCTTCGGCAATTTGTCGAGTCCTGGCGTGCCGGTAGATGTCTATTTGTTTGTCCCCGGCGGTCCCGGTGCCACCACCGATCCCACCCTCCGCCACACCGGGGTGACCGTGGGCAACCCCCCGCCACCCGGCAGCTTGTTCCCGAACACCCCGCAAATGCCGCCCCGGCCGCCGATTTTGATTCCCTAGTCCATGACGAGTCCATCGCTTATCCATTCCTTATCAATTCCTGGTTCACGCCTCAAAACGAACATGGCCTCCATGCAACTAACCCCGCGCCAGGCCGCGCAAACCCTCCTGGCCGGTCTCGGTCTCGCCCTGGCCCCGGCCGCGGCCCTGGCCCAGTCCTCTGCCGCCGTCCAGCAAGTCGGCGCGGTGCAACAACAGCGGCAGCTCGCCCCAAGCGGCAGCCCGTCGTACGCCACCAATTCAGTGCCCGAATTATATCCCGGCGAGGTTGCCGATGTGGGCATTCAATCCATCCTGCCCACCCGCCACCCCTGGCCCCGGCTGGCCGGCTCGGCCGACATTCAATATTTTTACACCGACAACGCCCTGTATACCAGCCATGAACTCCGCGGCGCCGATGTGCTGGTCAGCACGATCGAGGCCACGCTGGCCGCCCCACCCACCACCCTGGCCGATGGCTGGGTGGTCCCGCGTGCCGGTTTTCAAGCCCAATGGTACAACTACGGCCTGGCCAGCCAGTCCTCCTTCACGGAATATGATTATAAAACCCAGGCCTTTGCCACGAAAGATCTCGGCAGCCTGGATTTCAATGTCCAGACGGTATTTTTGGACGCCACCTGGCGCCGGCGCGATTGGGTGCTGACGGTGGGAACGGACTACCGCCGCCTGCTCGATGCCACGGAAAATGCTCAATTCTACAGCGAACTGGTCCCGCGCTGGGGGCTCCAGCGCTTGTTTGCCTTAAGTCCCACAACGGGTCTGTCATTGAGTTATCAAGGGGACGTTCGAGTCACCGATACCCGCCTGACCAGCCCCGGCCTGAATTCCTCCAGCGGCAATTGTATCGACCAAGGCCTGATGCTGGCCGGCAGTTGGACGTTGTGCCCCCGGGCCATCCTGCAGCCGTATTACCGGTTCGAGTGGTCGCACTACACCGGCATTCACCGGGACGATCTCTTGAACTCGTTCGGCCTGATGCTCAACTTTCCCCTGACCCGGCAAATCAATTTCCGGACCTATGTGAGCTACGACAACCTGAATACCTCCAGCACCGCCGTGCAACGCTACGAAACGCTGGCAGCGGGTGTCGGGGCAAATCTCACCGTGGCGTTTTGAGCCACTGCCGTCCAGCAGCTATTGATTGTAAGTGGAAGTCAGTGTGCCGGTCAGATTGACCCCGTTATTGCCGTTCGTGTCCACAAACCGGGTTATTTCCACGGTCGTGGAGTCGCCGGCATTCAGAGTGTCCCCGAAGGTCAGTCGAAAATACCCGATTTTTTGTTGGTCAGTAAAGATTTGGTAAGTGCCCGCGCCACCACCATAGTAAGTGCTGTAAACATTGACCGTCGCTCCCGCGGCATTAATGCCAAAGCCGGCAATCATGGGTCCGCCCGCATTGGCCACAATCTTGAGGATGAGACCACCGGGGGTGCCGTCACGCATTAACTGAATACTCGGCCCGCCATAAGCAATGATCTGGTTGGTGGCCGCCGAGGTGCTGTTGATCCGTCGGACGATCAGGCCAGGGCGGTTGGGTGCCTCGGAGGTTTGTTCCGCGCCCAGGCGAATGGGCCCGGTGACTTGCAAGGGTGCCTGTGGGTTGGTGGTGCCAATGCCCACGTTGCCAGTGAAATTATTCTGGCCGGAAAAAGTTTGATTGGCGTGGAGCAGCGGCACATTGGTATTCAAGGTGGTCAACCCGGCCCCATTCCCGCTAAATGACCCGGCGAGCGTCACCCCGCCAGCGCCGTCGATGACCACTCCGGCGGGCAATTGTGCGAGGGCAATATTGCCCGAAAATCCGGCGGCGGTCACATTCTTCAGGCCGCTGCCGTCACCCACAAAGTTCGCCGTGATTGTGCCCGCAGAGAAGTTTCCATTGCCATCTCGCGCCACGAGCGTATTCGGGGTGTTGGCACTGGTGGAATTATCGCTCAGGGTGACCACTCCAGCGGCGGTGGTGGCGCTTATGTTCCCATTGCCGTTCACAGCCACGACGCCGGCATTGGTGAGGCTGATGGTCCCGCCCAAGGCCACGCTCCCACCGCCCCCCAGTCCGCCGCTGGTTTTGATGGTAATGGCATTATTGGCCAGCTGGCCATTACCCACTGCACCGGCGGCGATGCTCTGGGACGTGATGCTGCCCGGCAACACGCCCTGGCTGAGCAATCCCGGCACAAAACCCGGCCCGCTCGGCGAGTACCGATATACCGCGCCCGCCCGCGAATTGAACCCATTCGCGCCGATGAAGACCTCGTTCGTGCCGGTGAACGACTGCGTCGCGGCACTGCCGAAAGCATCGTTGGGCGTCGCGGCCGGATCGCTGATAGAATTAACCAGCACCCCGGTGGTGTTGTACAAATAGGCTGCGCCACTGCCGTTGTTCACCCCGGGCGCGCCGACCAAAAACTTACCCGGTCCCACCGCCGTCAGGGAGCTGCCGAAATCATCCCCGATAGTCTGCGCGGGATCCACCAGGGTACTGATCAAAGTCCCATTGGTGCTATAGAGAAAAGCCAGCCCCGTATAATTTCCCTGCGGCGCACCAATGAGCACCAGGCCCGGACCCACCGCCGCCACGGCGGCGCCAAACCGGAAGTAATCACCGGGAATGGGATTGGTGAAGGTGTTCTGCAATTTGCCATCGGCGCCAAACAGATAGGCGGCCCCGGCGACCTGATTGTTGACCATGGCATACATCGCCCCCACGAGAATCTGGCCACTGCCGACTACCACGAAGTCCTGCCCGTAACCCTCCGTGGCCTGGGGGTTGGGATTCGCCAGGGTGGCCAGCAGCGTGCCATTGGTGCCATAAACCAAGACCGTGCCGGCCGGGGCGGCCTGGGGGGCGGATATAACCATCTTGTCGGAACCCAGGCCCGCCACCGCCGTGCCCAATAAGTCTTGGGACGATGTACCGATAAAAGTGGAAATCAGGGTCCCATTGGTGTTGTACAGATAGGTTGCCCCGGTGCCACCTTTATACTGGGGCGCCCCAATCAGCACCATCCCCGTGCCCACGGCCGCGACGGAGTAGCCGAAATAGTCCATGCTGCCAGGTGCCGGATTGGTGAAGGTCGTGATCAATTTACCGTCGGTGCCAAACAAGTAGGCCAGCCCGTCTTGATTATTTTGCGCGTAAGCACCAATCACGATGGCCTGGGTGCCCACCGCCGCCATGCTATTGCCAAAATCGCCGCTGAAATCCAGAAACCCCAAAGGACTGGGATCGGTGAGGGTGAGCCATGGCAGGTAGCTGGCGGCAGTCTGGAGATTTCCCAGGGTCACTGCGCCCTGGGTGAGACTGCTGGTGGTCACGGAGCCATTGGCCAGTTGCTGGCTGGTCACACTGTTCGTCCCCAGCATTACGGTGGTAATGCTGCCCGGGCCGATCAGGCTGGGGGCCAGTGTACCCGTCAATTGCGCCGCATTCACATTCGTCAGGCCGCCCCCGTCACCGGCAAACACCGAGTTGGTGATCCAGGCGTTGGTGATGTTAATACCGGAAACCACATTGGTGGCCAGCGCCGCCGTCACGGCACTGCCAGCACTACCGGCAGTGGTGGCCGCGCCAATCAAGGTGCCGGTCAACTGACCGCTGATATTCACCCCGTTCGGCCCGCTGATCACCACCCCGGCCGGCAATTGTACCGTGGATAAAGCACCGGAAATATTCGCCGCACTCACCCTGACGTTGGTTAAACCGCTGCCGTCACCAGCGAATACTGCGTTGGTTATAAAAGCATTCGTGATGCTGATTCCGGACACCACATTGGTGGCCAGCGCGGCATTCGCTCCACTGAAGTTGGTCACGTAACCTTGCGCCAGAACAAAACTTATCGTCGCCAGACCATTGGTGACCGCCGCCGTCACGAAGCCGTTGGTCGAGGGAATCACCGGTGTGCCGGTAAGATTGGCGTAGGCCAGGTTGGTCAGGCCGGCCCCGTTGCCCGCCAGGATGGAATTCGTAATAAAAGCGTTCGTGATGCCGATACCCGCCACCAAATTGCTCGCCACTCCCGCGCTCGTCGCGCTGGTGGCTTTGCCGATCAAGGTGCCCGTCAGCGTGCCGTTGATATTCACCCCGTTGGATCCACTAATCACCACCCCGGATGGCAGTTGTCCCGCAGACAGGATTCCGGAAATTGCCGCCGCATTGATACTCACATTGGTCAAGCCGCCCCCGTTCCCATTGAATACGCCCGCCAGTGTCACGCCACTCGCGCCGTTGGTGAGCAAACCCGCCGGCAGTTGTGCGGCCGGGAGCACGCCCAGGATATTTCCGGCACTCACCGTGACATTCGTCAACCCGGCGCCATTGCCCCCGAATACGGAGTTGGTAATGAAGGCATTGGTGATGCTGATTCCGGACACCACATTGGTGGCCAGTGCGGCATTCGCTGCGTTGGCACTGCTCAAATAACCCTGCGAAGTCACAAAATTTATCGTCGCCAGACCATTGGTGACCGCCGCCGTCACGAAGCCGTTGGTCGAGGGAATCACCGGTGCCCCGGTAAGATTGGCGTAGGCCAGGTTGGTCAGGCCGGCCCCGTTGCCCGCCAGGATGGAATTCGTAATAAAAGCATTCGTGATGCCGATGCCCGCCACCAGATTGCTCGCCACCCCCGCGCTCGTCGCGCTGGTGGCTTTGCCAATCAAGGTGCCCGTCAGCGTGCCGTTGATATTCACCCCGTTGGATCCACTAATCACCACCCCGAATGGCAGTTGTCCCGTGGATAAAGCACCGGAAATATTCGCCGCACTCACACTGACTCTGGTTAAACCACTGCCGTCACCGGCGAATACGGAGTTGGTTATAAAAGCATTCGTGATGCTGATTCCGGACACCACATTGGTGGCCAGCGCGGCATTCGCTGCGTTGGCACTGGTCAGATAACCCTGTGAAGTCACAAAGTTTATCGTCGCCAGACCATTGGTCACCGCCGCCGTGACAAAGCCGTTGGTTGAGGGAATCACCGGTGCCCCGGTAAGATTGGCATAGGCCAGGTTGGTCAGGCCGGCGCCATTGCCCGCCAGAATCGAATTCGTAATAAATTCATTCGCCAGCACAATCCCCGGCACCACACTGCTGGCTTGCAGGGCTGAGCTGGCTGTCGTGGCCGTGGTCGCATTGCCATTGAGATTCCCGGTCCAAGAGCCGGCGAGCGTGACCCCGCTGGCCCCGTTGGTCAACAATTGCGGCGGCAATTGCGCCAGCGGCACCGTGCCGGTGGCGAGGTGCGATGCATCCAGTTCCGTCAAGCCCCCACCACCACCGGTAAAATAAACCGCCGCCATGGTGCCCCCAATTTGCAGGTTGCCCGGGAAAATATTATTCCCCGCCGTCAGCAGGGCCGCAAACGGCGAAAGGGCTTGTTGCTGAATGACCACCACATCATAAGCCATGCAACCGCTGGCCAGGGCCACCACGTTGCTCAAGCCCACCGGCAGGTTAAGCTGGCCATAAGAGTTGTCCCCCCAGACAGTAACCATGCCATTGGCCTGCAACGCCACACTTTGATAAGCGCCCGCCGCCACGGCCACCACATTGCTCAAGCCGGCCGGCACACTGCTCTGACCGTGCGAGTTATCGCCCCAGGCCACCACCGTGCCATTGCTCTTGAGGGCCAGGGCGTGCACGGATCCGGCGGCAATGGCCACCACGTTGCTCAGGCCCGCCGGCACGGAGGTCTGGCCGAAAGTATTGTCGCCCCACGCCACCACCGGGCCATGGTTCTTCAAGGCCAGACTGTAAAGATAGCCGCCGGCAATCGCCGTGACGTTGGTCAGGCCCGCTGGCACATTCGTCTGGCCTTGATATCCGTAGCCCCAGGCCGCCACCGTGCCGTTGCTTTTCAGGGCGAGGCTGTGATACCCCCCGGCCGCCACGGCCACCACATTGCTTAAACTGGCCGGAATCGCAATTTGCCCATTCGTTGGATCACCCCAGCCCACCACCATGCCGTTGCTTTTTAAAGCCAGACTGTGAAAGGCACCGGCGGCGATCTGGGTCACCTGGCTTAATCCGGCGGGAACGGTGGTGTCGCCCGCCGTGTTCTGGCCCCAGGCCGTCACGGTGCCGTTGGGGAGCAACGCCAGGGTATGCGCATAACCGGACGCGACCGCGACCGCATTGCTCACGCCCGGCGGCACGGTGGCCTCGGCAAAATCATTGTCGCCCCACGCCACCACCGGATAATTGGTCACCCACGCCAGCGAATTCACCGGCACGTTCGTCAGCCCAATGCCGTTGCCGGAAAACGTGCCGTTAAAATTCACCCCGCTCTGGCCATTGGTAATGACTCCGCTTGGAATTTGGGTCAACGGCACCGTGCCGGTGATCTGGCTGGCGGGCAGGGTGCCCGACAGTGTGCCGGCCGCGGTGGCGAACATGGCATAGGGCACGGGTAGCAGACGCTGGCGGGGGCTGAGCAGCGTGAAACCGTTGCCGCCATTGGTCTGCACGCCGATCTCCAGCCAGTAATTGTAACCGTTGAACACGCCGGGACCGAAATCCAGGGTGACCGTAAACAAACCATTGGTCACCCCCGTGGCCCGGTTGGTGACCGGGCCGGCGATCAGGAAGCCACCGCTGTTGGTCGTGTAGAGCGCGAAGAGCAAATCATAACTGCCGGTGGCGGGCCCACTGGAGCTGTTTAACCGTCCCTCATAACTGAACGCCGTGCCCTGGGCCTTAACCGTTGCTGGAAAAATTAAAACCCCGGCCATCAGGGCCAGGGCGACTAAGCCACATACATTTTTTTTCATAGGTCCTTAAATTGAGTCTGCCTCGGATGGTGCCACCGCCATTACCTCTGCGGGAGCCGTTTATGGTAGGCGTGGCAGGTCGCACAAGTGTTGGCCACCCCGCCTTTCGGGCTGTGACACGTGGCGCAGGTTTCCCGCGCGGGCAGCAGCACATCCGCCGTGTCCTTGCTGGTCCGCGCCGCATGGCATTGTTCGCAGCTCACGCCAGGATGTTTGGCATGGTTAAATGAGGCGTGCGTCAGCCAGCGCTCAAAAAGAACCGGCGGCGTGATTTGGAAACCACTTGCGCTGCTGACCTGCACTTCGTGGCACACCGCACACCCCGGAAACACCGGGCGGGTCGCCCCGGTGACGGTGCCGACGTGCGTCAACGGTCCGGTTTTGGCCGTGCTCAGGAACACCTGCTGCATTAAAGCATCACCCGACCCCACCGCGCCTTGCAATTGCGCCAGTTTCCCCGCCACAAAATTCTGCTGCTGCTCGGCGGCGATGCCCTGGCGGCTGGCAAAATCCGCATATTGCTTGGGTAAACTGTGCAAAAAGGCCACCACTTGTTCCGTCCGGCCATGTGGCAGGGTCAGGCCGGGGGTGGCCGGATCAAATTGCAAGGAATGGCACACCCGGCAGTTCTGTTCAAACTGGACCGGCCGCATATACGCTCCCCCGGCATCAGGTTGATGGCAAAAGGTGCAATCCAGTTTCCGGCCATTCGGCAGGGCGGGGATGGTTGTGCCGGTCAGATGCAGGGCATGATTAAACTTGAGGGTGTCCGGATCGCGCCAATGGTCGGTCACGTGCCGAAATTGGGGGTGATCCTCGGCAAAACCATGGACGACCGCCGTAAAGCCCGCCGCCGGGTGCGGCGCCGGGAACGTCACTCCGTGGGTGACCATGCCCAAATGAAAGGCCTCAACGGGCAGTTTTGCCCCGGCCGCCCCGGCCGCCGCCATGGTGGCGGCATTCCCATGGCAGAATGCGCAGCCGGCATCCCCCACGGACGCCATCCGGGGGCCTTGATGCTCCTGGTGACAGTAAGTACACGCAATGGTGTTCACCATGGGCTGGTGGAAGGAGTGGCCGGTATGACAGGTTTCGCAATGGCCATCCAACGCCGTGACTTCCGCCGGAGTGGCTGAAAATAACTTCACCATCTCCAAGGGCGCGGGTTCGGCCGCGAACGCCGTGCGCACCATCCCATTCGGTCCCGCGTTCCCGGCCACATGGCAGGCCCCGCAACCCGGGTTCAGATGATTGGTGGCCGCCAGTGCGGCAAAAGCCGCGCCCCTGTGCGCCTGGGAAAGGGTGCCGGGATTAAAAAACCGGTTCCGCAGTGGCGGGCTGCCCAAAACGATCAAGAGACCCGCCAGGCACGCCACCACCACCGCCAGTGTGACCCGGCCCCGCTGCCAGCGCAGGCTGGGCACCGGCGAACAGGGGGGAATGGGCTGGCAACAACTGCCATCCGGGCGCGGCCCGGTTTCACAGGGGCCGCCGGTGCGGGTGCACTTCCAGCGCCCCTTCGTTTCACCCGGCCGGATTTCCAAAACCGGCCGGCACTCAAACGTGGCCTGGCACCGGCCCCAGCGATCCGGCCCCAGCGGACAGCACCGGCCTTCCGCCGCGTGCCCACAGGTCCAGGCCTGGTTCGGTCGCACATAATTCTGGGCGTCAAATTCCGGCGCGGGCAGTTGCTCGCTCATTGGGCACCTCCGGAAAAGGCAAACACCACCACAATGTGCCAGAGCACGAAGAGCATCAGCCCGTAGGTGAACGGCAAATGCACAAACAACCACATTTTCAGGGTCTTTTGCAGCGAATAATGATAGTCCAGCCCATCCTTTTGCCGGGCCAGGTCCATCAGTTGATCCAGCACCCGGGCATCGGTTTCCTTCAACAGCCGTCGCAGATCCGTCATGTCCGCCAGCAATTCATTGATCGGCTGGCGGGATTCCAACAACAAATGCAGCCAGAAATTCTCCGGTCCGGCAAAAAACCCGGCCAGCCGGCGGGCGTAAAATTCGGCGAGCACCGGTGAAGCCGCCTGGCTGCCCAAGACCAGGTTCTCCGCCTGGCGTTTCATACTGTGGCGAATGGCCGGAATCTTTTCAAAAAGCACCTCACCCCCCCGCACTTTTAGCCGCCGCGGCAGGACTCGGCTGAAGATCAATCCCACGATGCCGCTAATGGTCACGATGCCAAACAAGCCCGTCAGGGTCAGGTCAAAGCCGCCGTGCGGCACCCGGAAATGGAGGTGAATCAAAAACAGGATGACGGTGAAAAAGCCGCCGTAAATGTGGACTTGCAGCCAGGTCTCCGCCCGGAGCAACGGCAGAAAGGGCAGTTTCTTCCGCGCGTTGAGCAGCGTCAGCAGGAGCATGCAGCCAAACAGCACCCAGCCCGTGATAAAGGTCTCGTTCGGCAACCGTGCCTGCCACGTCTGATGGAGTTCGAGCGCCAGCCAGCCGGCCAGTACGAAAACCACCGTTCCCCGCCAAAATTGTTTGCGAAAGCGCTTCATCGGTTCAACCATTTGGCCAGGGCATCCAGGTTGTTCAAGTTGATGCGCGCGAGGGCACCGTGCGGGCAGGCGCGTTCACACGCCGGGCCACCGCGATTTTCCACACACAGATCGCACTTGGTGGCCTTGCTCAAGGGCTTTAAATCCTGATCCAGCACGAACTGGCCGCTTTCATCGCGAATATCCACCATCCGAATCGCCCCGTAAGGGCAATTATTAAAGCACGCCTTGCAGGCCACGCACGTCAGCGGGTTGATCACCACCTGGCCGGCAAAGGATTCGCGATGAATCGCCCCGGTGGGACAGCCAATCATGCACACCGGATCGGCGCAATGCATACAGGCGTTGGCCACCATCAGGCGGCCGCTGGCCGGTCCATGGCGAAGAAAGCGGGGGTTGTTGTCGTGGGTGGCGGCACAGGCCCGCACACAATCATCACAGCGCGTGCAGCGTTCCAGGTCAATGACCATGGAGGCCGTGCCATTGAAGAACCGGTTGGAGGTGAGAAATTCCAGGGTTTCCGCGCTGATTTTGTCCCGTTGCTCCAGAGCCGGAAAATCCTCCGCCAGGTTGTCGGTGGGGGCCACCACCGGTTCGACTGCGGCCGGCAATTCCTGGGCGGGCAGGGAAGGCAGCACGATTTGTTCCATCACCCGCGTGGGTACCACCAGTAAATGCGTGTAGCCAATCGCCCGCAGGGTGTATTGCATATTAACCGGAGCGCTGGGGTTCCGCCAATTATGGGCGATTTCCTGCAGGCCAAAGGCCACGCCCGCCCCAATGTAATTCAGCGTGCGCTCCCCGGCGCCAAATTTCTGGCCCACCCGCCCAAACCCGGCGCGCAACAGCACCACGCCGTTGGGATAATCGCCCTGCTGCACGATGATCGGCTCCTTCTCCGGCTGCACCGTGCCGGTCTGGGCCAGGCGTTTGTAGTCGCCGGACCAGTCATATTCCCCGTAGGTGGCAAATTCAATCTGGCTGGCCACCTGATGGCGCTGGTCCTCGGTCAGGTGGCGAAAGAGCGTGTGGGCATTGAGATAGGAATTCAACGCGCGCTCCCGGTAGATTTTATCGATGTGCTGCTTGAGGGCATCATCGTACTTCATCAAATCCCGCAGCCCCTGCCACCGGATCTCCAGCAATTGAATCGTCCCCTCGCCCTCCGCATAAATCGTGGAGGTGCGGGGCATGCGGCTCAGCGCGGCAATTTCGCCGAAGAACTCGCCATCGCGCATCAGGTCCGTCCGGTGCTCATTCAGCACGCGGGGCACGTCCTGCAAAAACACCCGGGCATCCTGATTTTCCGTCTGGCGCGTGCCCACCCCCTTGGAACCGCCCCACAGGGAGCGTGGGTAACTCTCCGGCGGCCGGCGGGCCGACCACAATTGCGCGAGGGTTTGAAACACGCCCTTTTTCACCGGCTCTTTCCGGCCCAGCAAGCTGGCCGGCAGCCCGGGCTTTTGGATCACCCGCGCCGCGCCGGACAAAATCAAGTAAGCCGAGGTGCCATAATCCCCCTGGCGCATGATGATTTCGCCCTGCCGGAAACTCAGGATGCGCGTGTCATTTGCCAGGATGTCGCGCAGGGGCGTGCGCTTGGGAAATTTATCCGCCGCCATTTGCCGGAACGGGGCGATGGTCAGCAGCCGGTCCACGTCCACCTCCGTCATGTCCGGGCTAAACGGCGCATCCCAGCGCTGCGGTCGTTCGAGTATGGAGGCGACTTCAGGCATGGCAGGCATGAACTAGGCGTCGATCACCAAATTGCCCTTGGGCCGGCAGACACACGTGAGGCACGTGCCCGCCTCGGGGGTGCTGGTGGGCGGGGTAATGTAATCCACCGCGCCGGATTTGATGGCCACCGAACAGGAACCGCAACTGCCGGCGCAACAGCCCGAGTCGATTTTGACATTTTGCGAACGGGCAAAATCCAGCAGGTTGCCGGCGGAAGGCTCCCAGCGCACGGTTTTGCCAGTGCGGCTGAAGGTCACTTCCAATTTGGCCAGGTGGACGGTTTCCGAGGCGGTGGGCGCGACCGTTTTTTTCTTCACCGTGGCCGGTCCAAACGCCTCAAAATGCACATCCTTTTCCGGCACGCCCCAGGCTTCCAGGCCATCCGTGATGCTCTTCATGAAGGCCCCGTTGCCGCACAAATAATATTCAAAGTTATTCGAAGGCAGCAATTCCTTGAGCAATTCAATGCTCACCCGGCCCTCGTGTTGATAATCTTTGCCTTTCACCTCACCGGGGCTCGGACGGCTGTAGCAGACGTGCAAATGAATGTTCTCATGTTCCGCCGCCAGCGTTTCCAACTCCGCCTTGTGAATATGCTCGCGCTGGTTGCGCACCCCGAAGAAAAACCACGCCTCCCGCTTGGAACCGCTCGCGGCAATGGCATTGGCCATGCACAACATCGGCGTGATGCCCACCCCGCCCGCAATCAGCACGATCGGGTTCATGCGGGTCATATCCAGAAAGAAATGCCCGGTGGGTGCCTTCACATTCAGGATATCCCCCTCTTTCACCACGTCGGTGAAATAACTGGAACCGGCCCCGTGCGTCCATTCCGGCTTGTCCGGGGGCGCTTTCTCCTTCTTGATGGTGACCCGATAATAATCTTTCTGATGCGGACTGTCGGAGAGGGAATAGCAGCGGATCAACGGCTTGTCACGGCCCGGCAAATCCAGTTGGAACGTCAGGTACTGACCGGGTTTGAAGGCCGGCAGCGGCCGCCCGTCATGCGGTTTGAGGTAAAACGCATTGACGTCCTCGCACTCCGCGACTTTTTTGAAGACGGTAAATTTCCGGCTGCCATTCCAACCCGCCTGGGATTGTTCCAGTTCCCGGCAGCGCAGTTTCACTTCCTGCACCTCCGCCCGCAATTTTTGCCGGCTGGCCTGCTGCTGCTGGCGGTCACCATACAGCCGGCCCACCGCGCGCAAACTTTCGAGCAAGGCCCATAGGCCCAGCACCACGGTCAAGGTCACCCCCACCCCGAGGCTCAAACTGCCACCCGTGGCACTGCGCAAGTATTCAATTAAAGATTGCATTTGAACCGTCACTCAATTAACGAATTTATAGCCGTGAGTAAACTCTTTAATCTTGGCCACCGGCCGCTCGATCAGCTCCCCTGTGGCGCCGGTGCCCTCGCCTGCTCGTTGCGGCCGCGTCCCGCTGCCATTTGGGGCGCGCTTGGGCTGGTAACCCTGCTCGCGCTGGTCGCCCCTGGCACCCTCCCCGCCCAGTCCGCCGCCCCCACGGGCGTCTCCGCCAAATACCTCGGCGCCCCCTCCTGCGCCAGTTCCTCCTGCCACGGCGGCGGCGGCGAGCACCAGAACCAGCATCTGGTGTGGTCCTTGAAAGACTACCATTCCCAACGCCCGGTCGCCACCCTGGCCACCGCCCGCTCCCGTCAAATCGCCGACGCCCTGCACCTCAGCGATCCCACCAGCGACGCCCGCTGCACAACCTGCCATGCGCCCCTGCAAGCCGTGCCCGCCGGCCTGCGCGGCCCGGGCTTTAATGCCGCGGAGGGAGTGACCTGCGAATCCTGTCATGGCCCGGCCGAAAACTGGCTGCGCGCCCATACCCGCCACGACTGGAGCCATGCCGACCGCGTGTTTGCCGGCCTGCGCGATTTGTCGAATCTCTACGTCCGCGCCAACACCTGCGTGGCCTGCCACCAAACCGTGGAATTGCCCCTGCTCTCGGCCGGACACCCCGAACTCACCTTTGAACTGGATGGCCAGAGTGCCGCCGAACCCCGCCACTGGCAGGAAGCCACCAACTGGAACCGCGCCCAAACCTGGTACGTGGGCCAGGCCGTGGCCTTGCGCGAATTGAGCTGGCAACTCGGTCGCGAACCGCAGTCCGACCCGCACCTTATCGCCCGCTGGCAGGCCCTGGCCTGGTTGCTCCAAAAACTCAATGGCCTGGACCCGGCCCTGCCCGGTGTCGGCACCCTGGCCTCCGCGGCCACCCCCGATAATTTCCGGACTGCGCAGCGCGCCGCCGACACCGCCGCCCTCACCGCCGCCACGCTGAACTGGCCCGCCACCCTGGCCCCCGCCATGCTGGCCCGCCTCGCCGGAACCACCGCCGATTTTGCCACCCCCGTCACCGGCGAACTGCCCGCCCGCCAGGCCGAACGCCTGGTCCTGGCCCTCGATCGCTTATTGCTGGCCCAAAGCCCACCGGCCCCGCCCTCCGCCAGCGACAAGCTCAACGAACTATTTAAAGCCGCCCAATCCATCCCGGATTTCGAACCGGCTGGATTTGGGGTCACGCTGGGGCAGTTTGCCGGGATATTGCAGCCTTAGCCGATCGCCAAACAGCGCCGGGAATCGCTTGAATCCTCCCTCTTCAGAGGCGTTGCCGGAGGTACGGCAAAATGGTGCTCAAGCCTGGGCTGTGTCCAACCAGCACCGGAAATGAGTCATCGCAAATCAAACGGCAACCGCGGTTGCCGTTTTGCCAAAAAACGGGTGGAGCGGCGGTCCCCGTTTGCTAGGGTGGCCGCCCTGCATGAAAACGATTGAGAAAAAACCGAAAGTGGCCGTGGTGCAAGGCGAAGCGTTCCGCTGCACCGCGTTTCAGGACCCCGAGGGCAACTGGCGGGGGATTTTTAGCGGCGTAATGCTCCCGCCCGTGATTGAAGTGCTCTCCGAAATCGACGAACGCGAAATCCAGTCTGGACGCTATTTCCGACTGTAGGCACGGGCCGGTTAAGCACGGCGTAGGCCCTATTTGCCAGGATTGGTTTCGGGTCAATGCGTCATTGCTGGCGATTAATCATGAATTATCGGCTGAATTCGCCATGCATGACGAATTATCCCCAACCTGAAACAGTGACTTTGCTCGCCCCCCCAGCCGGCCCACCGAAAAGCCCTCGCCATTCCCCCCGTGGCAATTCCCCCCCGCGCGCGCCGCTCGTGGCTTGTGCCTGAGCCAAAGTATGTTAATAATCATCATATGAATTTCAAATTCAGCCTGGTCGGGGCGCTCGCCCTCGGGGTTCACGTGGCCTCCGCCCAGCTCACGGCCTTCACCTATCAGGGTCGGCTCGCCAGCGCCGGCACTGCGGTGACCGGGAACTACGATTTGCGCTTCCGCCTGTTTGACGGGGCCACCAACCAGGTCGCCGGCCCGGTGACGAATGCCCCGGTGGGCGTGACCAATGGGGTGTTCTCCACCGCCGTGGACTTGGGCGCGGCCGGATTTAACGGCAACCCCCGCTGGCTCGAAATCGCCGTGCGTCCCTACGGCAATACCAACGCCTACAACGCCCTTTCCCCCCTGCAACTCCTGAACTCCGTCCCCTACGCCATCCAGTCCATCACCGCCTCCAACGCGCAATCCCTCTCGCTCCCCCTGCCGGCGACCAATATTACCGGCACGCTCCCCGTGAGCCGGCTTTCCACGAATGTGGTGCTGCTCAGCAGCAACCAGACATTCACCGCCTCCAACCAGTTTCTAGGGGTCGTAACCGCCCCCAACGCGGCAAATGTCTTTGCCGGCACCTTTAACGGTAATGGCTCGGGTTTAACGGGCATTCCCGCTCCCAACCTCACCGGAATCCTCCCGGATGCCACGCTTTCCCCCAACGTGCCGCTGCTCAGTGCCAGTAGTAATAACTTTTTGGGCAATCTCACCGCCGTGCAGTACACCGGCAGTGGGCATGGCCTCACCAACGTACCCGGTGCCTTTTTCTGGCTCACGGTCAATGGGACGGCCGCCCAAGCCAGTTCGAATTTAGGCTTTATCGTTACGAACAACACCACCGCCGTCACCATCACACTCCCCCCCAGCCCCAGTATCGGCGACACGTTTAAGATCGCCGGGGTCGGGGCGGCCGGCTGGATTTTGTCCCAAAACGCCGGCCAGCAAATTCTGGCGGGTAATCTCGCCAGCAGCATCGGCATGAACTGGGTGCAACGCTTCGGCCCGGGCTCGGGCAATTTTACCGGTGTGGCCTCCTCGGCGGATGGCACCCGTCTGATCGCCGCCACCAGCAGTGCCACCACGGGCACCGTCGCCATTTCGGTCAATTCCGGTGCCAGCTTCGTCGCCGCCCCCGGTTTGGGTGCTGCCTATTGGTCTTCCGTGGCCTCTTCCGCCGACGGCACCCATCTCATTGCCACGGTCGGGGATACCGCTGGGCATTTCGGCCTGGTTTATGTATCCGTCAATTCCGGCGCTTCTTGGACCCCGGTGCTTTTCAGCGCCCCGTGGATTGCGTGTGCCTGTTCGGCGGATGGCACCAAAATGTTTGTGGCCAGTTATAACGGTTATATTTATACCTCGGTGAATTCCGGTTCTGGTTCTTCTTGGGTTCCTTATACGAGTGGCAGCATCCTCTTTACCGGACTCGCCTGCAACGCCAGCGGGTCCAAGTTAATTGCCTGCTCCACTGGTGGTGGTGCGGGTGGCTACATTTATGTCTCCGGTGCGAGCACCCCCTCCGCCGGACTGCACAATTGGTCCGCCGTCGCCTCCTCGGCCAATGGCTCCAACTTGGTCGCCACCGTCAATGGCGGCAGTATTTATACCTCCGCGGATGGCGGGGTAACCTGGAATCCCCAGACGCAATTGAATTCCGTCGCCTGGAAAGCCGTGGCCTCCTCGGCCGATGGCTCCCGCCTCATCGCCGCCTACAGTGGCCCCGGTTATGTGTTTACCTCGGCTGACTCTGGCTCCACCTGGCTCCAGCGCAGCGGGGCCACGAACGCCCAATGGACAGCGGTGGCTTCTTCTGCCGACGGCAGCAAATTGGTGGCCGCCGCCAGCGACGGCAATCTCTGGACCTCCTCCCAGGGTTCCACCTCCTCCACCGGCACCAACGGCTTTCTCGTGGGCGGCACCCTCTCATCCATCGAACTTCAGTACGTGGGCAACGGCCTCTTTTTACCCGTCAATCACGAAGGCACGATCCGTGCCTATTAAATCACCGGATGAACCGCGAAACTTGGGACGAGCGCTGCCAGCAGGGCATCTTCGGGCTGATACTGGCCATTTTGGTATTTGTTACGCTGGCCTTTAGCGGCGTTGACCTCTGGGAATTCTTGGTGGTGCAAACCCTCGCCATCGGCGTGCTCGCCTTGTGGACCGTGCGCTTGTGGGTCAGTCCCAAACCCCGGCTCCTCTGCCCCCCCATCATCTGGCCCGTATTGCTTTTCACCCTCTATGCCATCGGCCGTTACCTGACCTGCGAGGTGGAATATGCCGGCCGGCTGGAATTATTGCAGGTGGTGGTGTATGCCAGCCTGTTTCTGGCCGTGCTCAATCACACGTACCAGCAGGAAAGTATTTTAACCATCGGCATGACGCTGATTTTCCTGGCCATGGCTGCCGCCAGTTATGCGGTGCTCCAATATATCACCCATTCCACTCACATTTGGTGGGTCGCCTGGTCGGAACCGGGCCGCGCCTCCGGGCCGTTTTACTCGGCCGATCACTTTTGCGGGTATTTGGAGATGATTTTGCCCCTCGCCATCGCCCTCATTCTCGTCGGCCGCATCGAACCACTCACCCGGATTTTACTCGGCTATTGCGTCCTGGTCATTTTGGGCGGCATTGCCGTGACCTTCTCGCGCGCGGGCTGGGTGGCGGCCGCCGTCGGTTTGCTGGTGGTCCTCCTCATTCTCATCAGCCATCGCCAGCATCGGAAATTTGCCGGCCTCACCCTCATACTCTTGGTGGGCGGAGCCGCCCTCGCCGTGGCGGGCTGGCTCTCGCATACCACCACCTTCTCGCAACGCATCGCCACCTCGGAGAACGGCCTCAACCTGGATGTCTTTGTCCGGGTAAAAATCTGGCTGGCCGCCACCCGGATGTGGCTGGACCATTTCTGGTGGGGCGTCGGCCCGGCCCATTTTAACGAACTCTTTAATGAGTACCGCCCGCCCGCCGTCCAAATGCGCGCCGGCTGGGTGCACTGTGATTATTTGCATGTGCTCGTGGATTATGGTGTCGTGGGCGGTCTGCTCGTGGTAACGGCGCTGGTTTTGGTCGTTCGCGGCCTCGTGCAAACCTGGCCCCGGGTGCGCCGCTCCGATAATGACTTTGGCAGTGGCTTGAGCAACCGTTTCGCCGGCTTTTTGGGCATGTTGGGCGGTTTGGTGGCCATGATGGTTCATTCCCTGGTGGATTTTAACATGCACATTCCCGCCGATGCCCTGGTCGCCCTCACCTGGCTCGCTTTGTTAAGCAGCAACCTCCGGTTCGCCACCGAACGTTACTGGCATAAAGTTCGCCTCCCGGGAAAATTAGGCGTCACCGTCCTGCTCGCCGGCGGAATCGGCTATTTGAGCTGGCAAACCTGCCGCTTGGGGGGCGAGACCTGGTGGCTGGTCCGCGCCGGACAGCTCCCAGATTACACCCAGTCCCAAGCCCGTGCCCGGGAAAAAGCTTTTGCCTGGGAACCCATGGACGCCGCCAACGCCTACGCCATCGCCGAAGATTATCGCCTCCCCGCCCTGAAACCCTCGTCAGGGAGCGTAAGCCTCATGACTAACGCCCTCGCCTGGTACCAGCGCAGCCAGCAGCTCAACCCCCACTTTGCCCTCAGTTATGTGCAAGCCGGCATCTGCCTGGATGAACTAGGCTTTCCCAGCGAGGCTGGGGCGTCGTTTGCCGCGGCCGACCTCCATGACCCCAATGGCTATTTTCCCGCCGCCTATTACGGCTGGCACTATCTTCAACAGGGCCAATCCACCGCCGCCCGCCCTTGGCTCTGGCGCTCCTTGCAACTCCAGCCGGAAAACAACCCCGTGGCCCACGCTTGCTGGACCGCCGTGGAACAAGATTTATCCGATCTCGCCGGTGCCCAGCCCTAACGCCATCCTCGGCGTTTATTTTCTGCAAGATTTATGGGTTGACATTTGACCTCAACCACTTATACTGAGGAAGTATTGTAAAAGATTTAAAAAAGGTCGCTATGAAAATTTATAAGTTGTTGTTCGCTGCGGTGTTGAGTGGCACCATTTTATTGGTCAATTTGGCCGTCCAGGCTGACAATGACAAAAATGGCGTCGTCACCATCGTGCGCATTCAAGGTCGTGCGGAATATTCTTTGGATGGTGGCACCACCTTCATTCCCGCCTTGGTCGGCAAATATTTGTCCGCCGGAGCTATTCTTCGCTCCGGTGATGCCTCCATCGTGGACGTTTTGATCGGCCAGTCCCCGGCCGAGAAGAACGTGACCGTTATGAAAATCAATGGCAAGGACAACCCTGCGCCCAATATTCCCCCCATTCGAGAAAACAACATGATTCGCCTGCGGCCGAACACCACTCTGGGCATTGATAAATTGCTCGTTCCCGAATCCGATCCGACTTCCATCAGCGACGCCGTTCTGAATCTCAAAAAAGGTCGGATCCTGGCCAGCGTCAAGAAAGTCAGCCCGTCCTCTGAATATTTTGTCAAAATCCCCAACGGCGTGGCCGCCGTTCGCGGCACGGAATTGGATTTGAGCACCGATGGCAGCTCCTCCTCCTGCGCGGTCGTCAGCGGCACCGTATGGCTTTCCTTCTCCCTCACCGATGCCAATGGCAATCCCGTCGCTGGCGCCAATGGCCAGCCGATTCCCCCCATTCAAGTCACTCTCAACCCCGGCCAGTCCTTTAATTTGACCGCCACCTTGGTGAGCCAGCTCGTCAGTACTTTGACGGCTGGTGGCGCTGCCGATATTCAAGGAATTATTCAGCAACTGGACACCATCGCCACGGCCGCTGTGCAAACCTTGGACGCTGGCGTTGTAAGATCTCTCACCGATGTTTTAAAATCCGTCAACGGCCCCATCATCACGGTGACGGGCGGCGTGGGTATTCCGACCGACAGTGGCCAGCAGCAAAATACCACGCATCCGTGATTTGCCTTGGTTCTATAACCTGAGCCAAAATTAACTGAACTAAACCCGGAGCAGCCTTGTGTTGCTCCGGGTTTTTCGTTAAACAGCCGGTGTGAAGCTCCAACCGCTTAAGCGCACCCCAGTCCTGCTGGCTCTGGTGGTTTTGCTGCTCGTGTTTGCCGTGCGGCTGCTGCTGCCTTACTACTTTCCCCGCTGGGCCGGGCTGGAGCGCTTGGAACAAATTACCTTCGACTGGCGGGTGCAAATGGCCCTCCATTTTCCCGCCCCCGCCGCCACCAATCTGGCTTTTGTGGCCATGGAGGATTCCAGCATTGATGCGATCAAAAATGACCGCTATTTGAATTATCATTACGGCCTCTATTGGCCCCGCCTCGTTTACGGCCGTTTGGTGGAGGAACTCAGTGCCCAGGGTGCCCGGGCGGTGGGTTTTGACGTCCTCTTCGGCGAATTGCGCAACGACCACCCCATGGTGGCACTTCCCGATGGCAAATATCTGGAATCCGACGATTTTTTTGCCCGCACCTCCCGGCAGTCCGGCAATGTGCTCATCGCTGCCACCCCGCAAATTTCCCCCCCCGACTTGTTCGTCACCAATGCCCTCGCTGTCGGCGATGTCTCCACTGAAAAGGACTCGGATGGCACCCTGCGGCGCGTCCGGGCTTTTCACCTGCAACGGCGCTGGCATCCCGTCATTGCCAAGGCGGCGGCGGATCCGGAAATTGACTTGGATTTAAAGCGGGCCGCCTTCCTGCCTGGTAAGATTCTGCTGCCCCAAAACGGCACCACCAACATTGTGACCCTCCCGGTGGATGCGGAGAACAACTTCCAACTGGCTGATTTGGTGGGAGATCCCTTGCCCGCCGGATTGCCCGCCAAAGCCCCGGCTTTCTCTGAGGAACGCATCTGGCAGATGGGCGTCCAATTGGCGGCTCAGGAACTCCATCTGGACTTGAACCACGCCATCATCGACCGTCCCCATGGCCGCATCATCCTCCATGGCCGTGCGGGTCTTGAACGAATCATCCCCATCGATGCGGATGGCTTTTTCTATGTGGACTGGCGTTTGACCCATACGGATCCCCGTATTGAGCAGGAACCCATCGAACAACTCCTCTACCAGCACAAACATCGCGCCGAGGGCGAAACTAACGGCCTGCGCGATGATTTTCGCGGCAAGTTGGTCATCGTTGGCTCCGCCGCTGAGGGCAATGACCTGACCGACCGCGGCGCCACTCCGCTGGAAAACGACACGCTGCTCGTGAGCACTTACTGGAACGTGGCCAACTCGGTCATCACCGGCCACTTCATCCATCGCGCCCCGCTATCCGCGGAACTCGGCATCATGACGTTGTTAGCCATCACCGTGGCTTGGGTCACTTGGCAATGGCGCACCCGGATCATCTACGCCAGTCTTGCCGTGGCCGGCCTGGTCTTGGCATATGTGGCCGTTTGTTTTTTCGCCTATATTGCCTGGCGCTACTGGCTGCCCCTGTTCTACCCCGTCGTGGGCGCCATGCTGGTCGAACACGGTTTGCTGATTGTTTATTTGGTCATGATTGAAGAACGCGAAAAGCGCCGCGTCAAATCCGTGTTCTCCAAAATTGTCTCGCCGGATGTCGTGAACGAATTGCTGGCCTCGGAGAAATTTTCCATGGTCGGCAGCCGCCGTGAAGTCACCGTCTTTTTTGCCGACATCCGCGGGTTCACCACCCTCACGGATGAAATGCAGGAAAACTCCGTGGAATATGTCCGCCAGCATCAGCTCACCGGGGCCGCCGCCGAACAGTGCTACGATGAATCTGCCCGGGAAACCCTCGCTACCGTGAACATGTATCTCACCAAGGTGGCTGATGCCGTGATCGCCCATGGCGGCACCCTCGATAAATACATCGGCGATTGCGTCATGGCCTTTTGGGGCGCCCCACTGGGCAACGCCGAACACGCCCTGGGTTGTGTGCGCGCCGCCGTCGATGCCCAGCGCGCCATCCGCCAGTTAAACGAAGCCCGCCAGGCGGAAAACCAGACTCGCGAAGTGGAAAACCGCGGGCGGATCGCCAGCGGATTGCCGCCCAAACCACCGCTGCGCGCCTTGCAATTGGGAACGGGCATCAATACCGGCACGGTTATCGTGGGTTTGATGGGCTCTGGCGAACACATCGCCAATTACACGATTTTCGGCCGTGACGTCAACCTGGCCAGCCGCCTCGAAGGGGTTTCGGGCAGTGGACGCATTATCATCAGCGAAGTCACCCACGGCCACTTGCTGCGGGCCGACCCGGCTCTCGCCGCCACGTGTGTCGAGTTGCCGGCCGTCACGGTGAAAGGCATTCGCACAGCCGTCCGGATTTTCGAAGTCCCCTGGCAGACCCCACCCTCCCCCTGATTTTCTTGCTCGTCATTTCCGGCCCAATGGGTAATCTCCATTTGTGCGCACGGCGATTTATCCCGGCAGTTTTGATCCCATCACCAATGGCCATTTGGACGTGGTGCAACGGGCGGCCAAGTTATTTGACCGCGTGGTCGTGGCCGTGGCCAAGAATGAAGACAAACACCCGCTGTTTAGCCTGGCGGAACGTCTCGCATTGGTAAAAAAATCCATCGGCCATCTCCCCAACGTCGAAGCGGACACCTTTGAGGGATTGCTGGTGAATTATGTCGTTCGCCAAAAAGCCCAGTCCATCGTGCGCGGTTTGCGCGCCGTCTCCGACTTTGAATTCGAATTCCAACTGGCCCTGATGAACCGCAAGCTCAATGAAAATGTGGAAACCATTTTCATGATGCCCAAGGATACCTACACCTTCCTCAGCTCCCGCATCGTCAAGGAAATCGCCCGCCTGGGCGGTGATGTCGCTGTCTTTGTGCCGGAGCATGTCCAGACCGCCTTGCAGGCGAAATTTGCCCCCGGCACCCCGCTTTAATCCCTTATTGCCATGGCCTTAATCGTCAATCTGCGTCTCCTCTCCCAGGAAACCTTGTTTTTACAAGGCGACCTCTCCCCCGCTGAACTCGACTTCGGCCTGCAGGATGCCATGTTTCAAATCACCCAGCCCGTTGCCTATGACCTGGAGGTTGCCATGGTCGAGGACGCCCTTCTGGTCCGCGGCCAGCTCCAGGCGACGCTGGATTGTGAATGTGTTCGGTGCTTGCAACGCTTTACCCAGCTCTTGAATCTGGCTGAGCTCACCATTCATCTGCCCCTGACCGGCGACGAGGCGGTGACCATGGACAACGATAACGTGGACTTGACTCCGTTTCTGCGGGAAGATATGATACTCGAATTTCCGCAACATCCGTTGTGCAAACCGGAATGCGCCGGTTTAAAGAAAACGAGTGAAAAACAGGCCCCCGCAGCCGGGGAAAAGCCTGAACTGAAAGTGTCCGCCTGGGCGGAGCTAAACAAACTGAAACTGTAGTCAGACAAAGATAATTTATGGGCGTTCCAAAGCGTAAACCTTCTCGGAGCCGGCAGCGTATGCGCCGTGCTTATAACAGCGTGCTCAAATTGCCGCAAATCAGCACCTGTCCCCAATGCGCGCAACCGTATATGCCGCACCGGGTGTGCCCGGCCTGTGGTTTTTACAAAGGCCGCCAGGTACTGACGATCTCAGCAGGCGCTTAACTGCGCCGGGGTGCGGGTTGATTTCCGCTTTCCTTCGTCTATGCGAATTGCAGTGGATGTGATGGGTGGCGACCACGGCTGCGGAGTGGTGATTGAGGGTGCCCGCATGGCCCTCGAAAACAATAAAAAAATCTCCGCGCTTTATTTGGTTGGGGATCAGGCCGCCATTCATGCCGCATTGCCCGAACGGGGTTTTCGCGACCACCGCATGAAGGTGGTCCATGCCTCCGAGGTCATCACCATGGAGGATAAACCCGTGGTTGCCCTTCGCAAAAAACGGGATAGCTCCATCGTTCGCGCTTCGGAATTGGTTCATGACGGCAAGGCCGACGCCCTGATTTCCCTCGGTAACACCGGTGGTATCTTTGCTGCCGCCACCTTCAAGGTTGGCCGGGTTGCCGGTGTGGACCGGGGCTGCATTGCCACGGTCATTCCCCGCCAGGGGAATGAATTTGTGCTGCTGGATGCCGGCGCCAACATCGAATGCAAACCCTGCCATCTGGCCCAATTTGCTGTCATGGGCAGCGTCTATTCCCGGGAAGTCCTCGGCCACGCCAAACCGCGCGTGGGCGTGCTCAGCATTGGCACGGAAGATTCCAAGGGCAATGAACTCACCCTCGAAGCCTTCCGCCTGTGCAAACAGCTCGACCTGAATTTCATTGGTAATGTCGAAGGCCACGATCTGTTCAAGGATCATGTGGATGTGGTGGTTTGCGATGGCTTTGTGGGTAATATCGTCCTGAAAACCGCCGAAAGCCTCGCCTTGGCCATGTTCTCCATGCTCAAACGGGAGCTCACCCAAAACACCAAGCGGAAGATCGGTGCCTATCTGGCCAAAGAAGCCTTTCGGACCCTCCGCCGGCGCATGGATCCTGAAGTGTACGGCGGCGCACCCCTCCTGGGTTTCAGTGGCGCGGTTTTTAAAGCCCACGCCTCGGCCCGCGAAAAAGCCGTGGCCAGTGCCGTTCGCGTTGCCGTGGAAGCCCTGCAACACCAGGTTAATCAAACCATTATCCAGGAAATCGCCCGCGCCAACGTCGCCCTCGCCGCCGCTCAAGCCCCCATTCCGACCGCCTCATGAGTGTTGAATTCACCAATCCCCGGGCCCGGCATGCCTTTGTCGGCCGTTCCTGCTCCATTACCGGTGTCGGTTCCTATGTGCCCGCACGGGTGCTGACCAATGCCGACCTCGAAAAGCTCGTGGAAACCAGTGATGAATGGATCACCACCCGCACCGGCATCAAGGAACGCCGCATCGCCGCCGCCGATGAATTCACCTCGGACATGGCCGTCAAGGCCGCCGAACGGGCCATGGCCATGGCGGGCGTCACCGCCAGCCAGCTCCAGCTCATTATCGTGGCCACCATCACGCCGGACATGCCCTTTCCCAACACCGCCTGCATCGTGCAGCACAAGCTGGGCATCCGCAATGTTCCCGCCTTTGACCTCGAAGCCGCCTGCTCCGGCTTCATTTATGGTCTCGAGCTTGGCATGCAATTTGTCATGTCCCGCACCTACGACACCGTGCTCGTGATCGGGGCGGAAAAAATCTCCTCCATTGTGGACTGGACCGATCGCAACACCTGCGTCCTCTTTGGCGATGGCGCCGGCGCGGCCATTTTGCAACACCGGGAAAACTCCGCTGGCCTCCTCACCTCCGTCCTCGGGGCCGATGGCCAGAAAGCCGACCTCCTCTCCATGCCCGGCGGCGGCAGCCGCTGCCCCGCCACCTTGGAATCCGTCGCCGCCAAACAGCATTATCTGCGCATGACGGGCAAGGAAACTTTTAAAAACGCCGTCCAGGCCATGTGCAGCGCCGCCACGGAAGCCCTCAACCGTTGCGGCCTCAATATTTCCCAAATCAAGTGCCTCATCCCGCATCAGGCCAACCTCCGCATTATTGAGGCCGTCGGCAGCCGCCTGGGCGCCAAACCCGAACAAGTCTTCGTCAACCTGGACAAATACGGCAACACCTCCGCCGCGTCCGTCGCCATTGCCCTCGATGAAGCCGTTGCCTCCGGGAATATCCAGCGCGGCGACCTCATCCTGCTCGTCGTTTTCGGCGCGGGCCTGACCTGGGGTGCCTCGGTGATTGAATGGTGAGCCCGCCGGCCGGCTAGCGCGGCCCCGGCACCAGGTCGGAATTCGTGACCGCCCACGGCGGCACCCCCTCCGGCGTGCGAATCTCCGAATCCACCACCCGCACCTGTTGCGCGTCATAAACCCCGAACGAGCGGTCCGCCGTGATGTGCACCTGCTGCAATAAAATATTGGTGATGGCCATTTCCGGCAGCCCCCAGATCAGGCCCGCCCGGCGGCCCGGCTGGACCGTGGCCGTGAGATTGCTGAACACCAGGTCCCGGTAAATCGGGGTGCGTTCGCCGATGTCCGCCGCCGGATACGCCGCCGCCTGGGCCGGGGTCAGCCGGGCCAGCGCGCGGTACACCGGATTGGCATTGGTATACGCCGCATAAATCAAAATGGGAATGCCCACATTCGTCATGCTCAGGTTCAGGTAGGCCATGTGCTGCACCAGCCCGCCGCGATCCCGGTCCGATTTGATGCGGATGCCCGCCTCCGTGTTGTTAAAGGTGCAGTTAATAACGGTGATATTCGAAACCCCGCCGCTGTGCGTGTAACTGCCCACGGAAACGCCATGCCCGTAACCGTACGTGCAATTCGTGATCAACACATCCGAAGTGCCCCCGCCGCAGGTGAAATTGTCGTCCCCCACGCTGACGTTGCAATCTTGAATGAGAATGTTGGTGCCGCTCACATCGCAGGCATCCGTGTTGTGCCCGGGATTCACCGGATCGGTGGAGGGATTGGCGCGAATGGTCACACCCCGCACCGTGACGTTGCCGGAATGCCCGCTGATGGCAATGTGGAACATCGGCGAGTTCGTGAGGGTCACCTGTTCAATCAACAGGCGCTGGGCGGCGGCGAGCGCAATCAGCCGCGGCCGGTGCGCCCGCTTCTCCTTCGCCAGCGGCCACCACGGCACCCCCTGCCCATCAATCATCCCCGGGCCCCCAATCGCCACGTCGTGCAAGCCGCTGCCACTCAGAAAATTAGCCGGGCTCACCGTGCCGCCGGGATATTTGTCCAACGGCAGCAGGCGTAAAACGGCCCCGGCATCCAGTTGCAACCGCAGATTACTGGCCAGCGTGACGGGCCCGCACAAAAACACCCCGGCGGGAACTTCCACCGTGCCACCGCCCGCCGCCCGGGTGTCGTCAATCGCCGCTTGCAACGCGGCCGTATTGGTGATCACCCCGTCGCCCACCGCCCCAAAATGCGTGATCGCCACAACCCGGGTGGGGATGACGGGCAGGGCGGGGTTGACCGCCGCGGGCAGCCGGGTGGCGAGGACAAACCAAAGGCCAGCGACAAACAGACGGTGGGGGAGTAGCATTTTCATATCAAACACCAGCCGGTGGCACGGAACCTTCCACCGCCAGCTTAAAAGGGTTTCGCTCCGGAGCCTCATCATGCGTCACCGAACCCATGACACCCCGCAGCAACCAGTTAAAGACCGGGACGCGATGGCGCAGCCACACGTTCAGGGTCTCCGGTTTCGCCCCCAGCGCGGCTTTGGGTTCCAAGGCCGTGCGCCCGAGGGAGAGGCGGGTGCAGCCCCAGGCCATGGCATCGCCAATGGTGGAGTGGAGCAAGCGCAAATAAATGGGCAGGCCCGCCGCCGCCGCGGCGCGGTCAAAACCGATGTAATAGGCAATGGCGGTGGGCCCATCGCGCAAGCTGGTCACAAACCCCAGAATCTCCTCGCCCCGCCGGACGATGTTGCAGCGAAACTGATCGCCCAGGGTCGTGGCGAGGCTCGGCAGGTACGTTTCCGGCAGCGTGACCAGGCGCACGGAGGCATTCTGATGCACCGCCATATACAATTCGTGCAACCGGCGCGTGTGCGGTTTCAGATCCGTTAATGATTCAATCACACAGCCGGCGGCGGTGAGCTTCTTGAGCTGGTCCCGGGCATTGCGGCGGTACTTGGCATCCAATGCCGACAAATAGTCGTCGTAATTTCGCCAGTGGGGATTGAGGCTCAGGACCATGTTCGGCTCGGTCTCCAGGGGGCGATAACTAAAGCGCCGGATGGCTTCCAGCCCGCCGGTCGTGTCCGGCACGTCCTTGACCATCACGAAATTGGTCTGCCCGGCCAGGCGCTCCGCCCGGCGGATGCGATACAGTGCCTCGGCAATCGCCGGCCAAAGGGCCTCCGGGTTTTCCTGCGGGGCCAGGGCGATGCCATTAAAGCCCCAGGACATGAGATTGCCGGTAACCAGCAGGCGCTCGTTGATCCGGGCAGCCGCGATTTTGGCGGCGGGGGTCAGCGCGCGCTTTAAGAGATTGCGGGAGCGCGGCGGCAGGGGCTCACTGCCATTTTCCCGGTGAAATTGCTGGCCCGTGATGGCAACGACCTGGGCGGCCACGGCGGCCACCGGGGTTTCCTCCCGGTAAATCATGGCATAGCGGGGTGCCACATTGTCCGGTCCATGCTGTTCCAGCACCCGCAGCACCTCCCGGCGCAGAAACAGGCTCCCCCCCTGGGTCACCTGGTCCCACGCAGCGGCGTTCAAGTAATCCACCCGATCCGCAAACGCAAACTCCCGCCCGGTGGGCCGGTGTCGTTCCATATGCTTTTCACTCAGCGTCCGGAGCGTGTGCTTCACCTGACGCAGCGGATGGCGAGTTGCCAGCTTGCCGGGCATGATAGTTATTTCGGCAGTTGCAACCCAACCTTCGGCGCCACTTGCGCCACATCCTTGTCGCCGCGGCCGGAGAGATTCACAATCACCAGGTCATCCTTGGACATCGTCGGGGCCCGCGCGATGACCTCGGCAACGGCGTGCGCGCTTTCGAGCGCCGGAATAATGCCTTCCAACTGGGCCAGCTTCATGAACGCAGCCAGGGCCCGGTCATCCGTGGCGTAGGTGTATTCCACCCGCTTTTGGTCATGCAACCACGCGTGCTCCGGCCCCACTGCCGCGTAATCGAGCCCGGCACTGACACTGTGCGTGAGTTGAATCTGCCCGAAGGTGTCTTGCAAAATAAAACTGCGCGTGCCTTGCAACACGCCCAGCGAACCGCCGTGGAACCGCGCCGCATGTTGTTCCGGCATAATCCCCAGGCCGCCGGCTTCCACGCCCACCATCTTCACGCTGGTGTCGTTGAGGAACGGATAAAACAGCCCGATGGCGTTGGACCCGCCACCCACGCACGCAATCAGCAGGTCGGGCAGCCGCTCTTCCTTCTCCAACATCTGCCGCCGGGCCTCGTCGCCGATGATGCGTTGGAAATTCCGCACCATCACCGGATAAGGATGCGCCCCGTAAGCCGTGCCGAGGATATAATGCGTGTGGCGGACATTCGTCACCCAGTCACGCATGGCCTCGTTGACCGCCTCCTTGAGGGTTTGCTGGCCGGCTTTCACGGACACCACCTCGGCCCCAAGCATTTTCATCCGGTAAACATTCAGCGCCTGGCGCTCACAATCCACCGCGCCCATGTAAATCACGCACTTGAGCCCAAACATCGCGCTCACCGTGGCTGTGGCCACCCCGTGCTGGCCCGCGCCGGTCTCGGCGATGATGCGCGTTTTGCCCATGCGCTTCGCCAGCAGGATCTGGCCCATGGCATTGTTAATCTTGTGCGCGCCGGTGTGCAGCAGGTCCTCCCGCTTGAGATAAATTTTCGCCCCGCCCAGTTCGCGGGTAAGCCGCTCGGCAAAATAAAGCGGGGTGGGGCGCCCGCAAAATTCGCGCAGATAATAGCTCAGCTCCTGTTGGAATTCGGGGTCGTGCTGGGAGCGGAAATATTCCGCCTCCAGCTCCTGCAACGGATGCATCAGGGTTTCGGGCACATAACGCCCCCCAAAGGGACCAAAATGACCCGTCACATCCGGCATGTTAATATCAGCCACGGCACTCATAGCCTAATTCTCGCGGATTAAGCCGCCGACGCAACGAATTAATTTGCCTCCGCTGGCAAGGGGGTCTGGGTATCCAGCTTGAATTCTCAACTCGCCGCACCATGCCAAGGGTTCGCCATTTTGACCGTTAAATTAAATAATTAGCTAAAATAGGTGTTTTTAGTAATATATACTTTACTTAAAATAGTCTATTAACTGTTATTTATTGCATGATCGCATCGAAAACGGAATTGATGTCGGTGCTTAGTCAATATAATCCCTGGTGGCGGGATAGCCGAATCGGCGATCTACCGAAGTGGCGGCGGGCGGCATTTGCCCAAGTGCTGGCTTGGATGACCAAGCCACCCGCGCACCGGGCGCTACTGATTTCGGGTGCCCGGCAGGTGGGCAAGACGACCTTGCTGTTGCAGACCGTGGAGGCATTGATTGATAGCGGCGTACCGCCAGCGAAAATCCTTTACGCCACCTTCGATCATCCTTTGGTCAAGCTGGCCGGCTTGGATGGCCTGATCAATCTATGGCGGGAAATCGAACCGGTGCGTGAAGGCATTGAGTATTTATTTTTGGATGAGATTCAATATACGAAAGACTGGCAGACTTGGTTGAAACACCAGGTTGATTTCCAAAAAAACCGGCGAATCGCGGTGACGGGTTCGGCCACGCCCCTGGTGATCGCCGGCCAGGAGTCCGGGGTGGGCCGGTGGCACACACTGCCATTGGCCACATTGTCCTTTTATGAATATCTGCAAATAAAAAACGTCTCCGGGCCGGCCTTGCCAGCCGTGGGATCGTTCACCCAGTTGTTCGCGTGGACACCCGCGCAATTTGCCCGAACCGGTGAGGAAGGCCGGGGGCTGGTGGCGCATTTCCACGAGTATTTATTACGTGGAGGATTTCCCCAGACGGCGATGGTGGAAAATATTACCCGGGCGCAAAAACTCCTGCGTGAGGATATCGTGGACAAGGTGCTCAAGCGGGACATGACTGCTTTGTTTGGGGTGCGACGAGTATTGGAACTGGAGCAAACCTTTTTATATTTGTGCCTGCACGATGGTGGGTTGCTGGACATGACGGTGCTCTGCCAAAATCTCCAAGTTAAAAAACCCACAGCCAATAATTTCATCTCCTTGCTGGAAAACACCCACCTGATCCACCGGTTGGCCCCGTTTGGTTATGGGCAGGAAATCCTGCGGGCGCGATACAAAGTTTACCTGGCAGATGCGGCCATCGCACCGAGTGTGATGCTCAAAGGCTTGTCTCTGCTGGCGGATGACGGGGCGCTGGGCGTGGCGGTGGAAACGGCCTTTTTTAAGCATATCGCCACCCGCTATTACGACCAAAGTGTGGCTTTCAATTATTGGCGGGGAAAGAAGGATTATGAGGTGGATATAATCGCCACCATCAACGGGCGGCTTGTCCCGTTTGAAGTGAAGTACCGATCACAGTCCACTGGGGCAGGTGAATTAAAAGGCCTGCAACAGTTCTGCGCGGAACGCCAGGTAAGCCGGGGCTATGTCATTACCAGGGATGTCATGGACTTTGGGGTGCTGCCACTGGTGGCAGCGGGCCAGGCGGTGGCGGTGGTTAAAATCCCCGCCCCCTTGGCCTGCTATTGGCTGGGACGTTCGGAAGTGGAGAACGCGAACCGGCCATCCACCGGCGAAGTGGATTGAATCCAAACATTTCCCTCATTCCGCATCCGCCTGACGAACGTTAGCGATAAAGTTCTGTATCTTCGCCGCATCTTTCTTGCCGGGAGCGAGTTCCACGCCGCTCGAAACATCCACCGCAAAGGGCCGGACTTGGCGCACGGCTTCCCCCACATTCTCCGGGGTAAGTCCGCCCGCCAGGAAAATGGGTTTGCCGAATTCACTGGCTTGCACCGCCAGTTCCCAGTTGAACCGGTGCCCCGAGCCGCCGCGAATGCCGGGCGTGTAGGCATCCAGCAGATACGCATCCGTGGCGTAGTGGCGCAGGCCCGCGAGCGAGGCGGCATCGCTGATGCGGAACGCCTTGATCGTCATCATCCCAAACTGGGTGCAGAATTCCGGCGGTTCATCCCCGTGGAATTGCAGCAAGTTTAACCCGCAAGCCTGGATGGCCGAGAAAATGAAGGGTTCCTCCGCATTCACAAACAGGCCCACACGCAGGACATCCGGCGGCAATTGCCGCGTAATTTCCGCCGCCGCCGGAATGGTGAGATTACGCGGGCTTTGGTCGTAAAAAACCAAGCCCAGCATGTCGGCACCGGCGGCGATGGCGGCCTGGGCGTCGGGCAGGTTGGTAATTCCGCAAATTTTGACTTTGGTGCTCATGGGGATGCCTGCGCATTCAGCATTCAGAAACCAGTTTAAGCCAATTTTGCGGTTTGGCCAGTTGTTTGGGGACCGGATTTCACATTTGAAATTGGGGGGCGCAGAGGCGGCGGCAAGGCAGCCAGGCCGGCCGGACTTTGGTCACTGGCGGCAGGCGGTTGGTGGATGACCCAAAGCAGGCCGGGTGTGAGACAAATTTCAGGAAACCGCCCGGTCTGGCCGGGTAGCGCCGATGGTTAATCGGCTGTATCGCCGGCTGGCAGCCGGCCTGTCCGCCGAAGTTGCCAGCCAACCTCCCTCCCGATCAAATGGTTATAAAAACCGCTTTTGGCAGAAATTTCTCCCACGCCCAAAGCAGGCCGCGACGCGCAGCAATCAATTGCACATCTAATGATGCCGTGATATGATGACGGCATGCGAACGATTGTGGAACTGCCCGAAGAACAGTTGGCCGCCTTGCGCGACCTCTGTTCCCGGGAAAAAACGTCCCGCGCGGAAATCATCCGCCGGGCAGTGGGCCAGTACCTGCAAAGCAATCAATCCGGCCAGGGCAAGCGGGCTTTTGGTCTTTGGCAAAAGAAAAAGCTCAATGCCCTGGATTATGAAGCCAAACTGCGTGCGGAATGGTCAGTCCCATGAAAGTCGTTTTCGACACAAACATCCTCATCGATTATTTGAACGGCCTTCCCGCGGCCGCACGCGAATTGGAACAATACGAGGAGGTGACCATCAGCATGGTGACCTGGATGGAAGTTCTGGCGGGCGCGGAAGATGCGGCGGAGGAAGCCGTTACTCGGGATTTTCTGTCCCAATTTAAGATTCAGTCCCTGGATAAAAGCGTGGCCGAACGCGCGATTAAAATCCGGCGGCAGCACAAGCTGAAATTGCCAGACGCCATTATTTGGGCTACGGCGATGGCGCTGGGCCGGATGCTGGTGACCCGCAATACCAAGGATTTTCCCCCAACCAACCCTGGAATTCGCGTACCGTACCGGATTTAAATTTATGGGCCAATAGACGGCGGTATCTCCGGAATCCGATATCGACGTCCCTGCAAGGAACCCAACCGCGTCTGGCTGACCTACCTGGGCGGGGTTTTGCCAGTTTCAGGGCGAGAAAATTTCAAATCAGATTGCCATAATCCGCTCGTCTCACGACCGCTTCTTGGGCATGCTGGCGGTGTGCCGCGCACGATTTATTTTGATTACAACGCCACCACGCCTCTGGATCCGGCCGTGCGGGAAAGCATGCTGCCGTTTCTGACGGAAGTGTGGGGCAATCCCTCCAGCGTGCATCACGTGGGCCGCCGGGCGCGGGCCCTTCTGGATGATGCCCGCGATCGGGCCGCCATCCTGCTCGGCACCAAACCCAGTGAACTCATCTTCACCAGTGGCGGCACGGAAAGCAACAATCTGGCCATTTTCGGCGCCGCGCGCTCCCGGGCGGGCAGGGGCAAACACCTGATCACCTCAGCCATTGAGCACCATGCCGTGTTGCACTGCTTTGATTATTTGGAAAAAAAGGCAGGGTTCCAGGTCACGCGGCTGCCGGTGGATGGCGCCGGGCGGGTATCCGTGGAAGCTGTGCGCCAGGCGATCCGGCCAGACACCAGTCTGGTCTCCATCATGGCGGCGAATAATGAAATTGGCACGCTGCAACCGGTGGCGGAAATCGGGGCCCTGTGCCGCGCGAAAGGAATTATCTTTCACACCGATGCGGTGCAATGGTTTGGCAAGGAACCCGTGGCCAGCCTGGACCAGTTTCAGGCGGATTTAGTCTCCGTTTGCGCCCACAAGTTTCACGGTCCCAAGGGCGCCGGCCTTTTATACATCCGCTCCCCGTTACACCTGGATCCCGTGGCCTTTGGCGGCGGCCATGAAAATGAGCAGCGGGCCGGCACCGAAAATCTGGCTGGGATTGCCGGCTTGGTGGCCGCCTTGGAACGGTTTGTGCGCCTTCCCGTGTTTGACCCCGTCAAGCTTGCCACCTTGCGCGCTGAATTGCGCTCGGTCATTGCCACCGTGAACGGTTGCACCTTGGTAAGCCCGTCGTCGGGCTGCCTGAATAACACCGTTTCGTTTGTGGTGGCCGGGGCGGATAGCATCGCCCTGATGGCCGGGCTGGATGTCGAAGGCGTTTGCGCCTCGAGTGGTTCCGCCTGTTCGGCCGGCTCCCTCGAACCTTCCCATGTCATTGTGGCCCTGGGCCGCCCGGAAACCGCCAACTCCCTGGTGCGTTTCTCCCTGGGTCGGGATTCCACCGCGGCGGAAGTAGCGGAAGTGGCGGAACTGTTGCCGGAAGTCATCCGCCGCGCACAACTCGGCTGATAACTTGGATTTACTCGTGAACGGCCTGTGAATAGGTTGCTGACAGTGTGAACAAACCACCCCTTGTTCGCCTTTTTGGCTGGCCTCCCCCGGGGATTCCCCGTTTCATTATTGCGTTCCGGGCTGTGGTTGCTTGACTCGCTGAGTTGTTTGCATTATTCACAACCCTTAATACTGATAGATTTTTAATTTAAAAAAGAATACTATTAAGCCAGCATGAACCTGACCATTGCCAAGGACCAAATTCTTTTGGGCCTCCAAGCCGTACAAAGCGTCGTTGGCTCCCGCACGACACTGCCGATCCTCTCCAACGTGCTCCTGCGCGCCGAAGGGTCCGCCATTGAATTTACCGCCACCGACCTGGACGTCACCATCGCCTGCAAGGTCGAGGCCAAGGTGAGCCAGCCAGGGGCCACCACGGTGCCCGTAAAAAAATTGTTCGGCATCATTCGTGAACTGCCGGCCGGGGACATCGAAATTGAAGTGGACGACAAAAATCTGTGCAGCATTCGCGCCGGGTCCTCCTTTTACAAAATCAACGGTCTGAGCGCCGATGAATTTCCGCCCCTCCCCGTCTTCAAGGACGATAAAAAAGTCACTTTGCCGCAAGTCACCATCAAAGGGATGATGCGCAAAACCTCCTTTGCCGTTTCCACCGATGAATCCCGCTATGTCCTAAACGGCCTCTTCTTGAGCCTCAAGGACAACAAAATGACCATGGTGGCCACCGATGGCCGCCGGCTGGCCCTGGTGGACGAGGAAGTGGACATCAGCGAAAAGAGCCAGGGCGAATTCATTATCCCCGCCAAAGCCGTCGGTGAATTGAACCGGTTGCTGACCGATACCGGCAATGTGGAACTCAAGCTCGGCGAAAACCAGGCTTCCTTTGCCTTGAAAGACGAAAAAGGTTTTTCTGTCCTCCTCATCACCAAGTTGATTGAGGGCAATTATCCTAATTACCGCCAGGTCATCCCCGGCGAGGCCAAGGAACGCGTACCCCTCGTTCGCGAAGAATTCGTGCATGCCTTGCGCCGCGCGGAAATCATGACCAGCGAAAAAGCCAATTCCGTGCGCCTCACCTTTGGCAAAAACACCCTGGCCATCACGGCCAACTCACCCGAAGTCGGTGAGGCCCGCGAAACCTTGGCCGTCAACTACAAAGGCAAGGAAATGGCCATTGCTTTCAATCCCCGCTACCTGATCGAGGCTTTGAATGCCCTGTCCGAGGACGAGGTTTATTTTGAATTGATCGATGAACTGAGCCCCGGTGTGTTGAAAATCAACGGGCCGTTTCTGTACGTCGTGATGCCCATGCGTCTGAGCTGAGCGGCCTGCGCGGGCTTACGCGCACGTGGCGATCAGAACTTTTTTGGAATCCGCGGAGATGCCTTCGGGCAGCTGCACGTTCCAGCGGCTTTCACTTTGATCTACTTGCATAATCACGCTGGCCTTGCCAGGCGGATGGTTGCTGGGCGAGTCCAACAACAGGAAGTCCGGGCCCATTTGGGTAATGGCCAGCGAACTTCCATTAACCATCAGGCGCATAATTACTTGGGCGGAATGGCCACCCCTGCTTGATAACGCGATCATGGACGAAATTTTATTCCGAAACGTACAAGCCTTTGCTGCTCACCAGCAACTTAAACTGCGTGTCTCTCCCAGCAATATAGCCTTTCTTGACTGAACCGGGAAATCCACTTCAACAGCCTTGTGGGTTTGGGTTCATCAAAAAATCGTCCCCCAGCGTAGTTTCCCCTGCCCTGGCATCCGCCGGACGACCTCAATAAATAAATAAAACGGGGCGGGAATTGCTTCCCGCCCCGCCTCGGTTCCTCTTTATCATCAGGTGGACCGGTCCTTGCGGACCGGCCAGTCACCTTAGTAATCCATGCCGCCGCCCATGCCGCCCATGCCGCCGCCGCCGTGGCCGCCGCCCGCCGGCGCTTTTTCCTTCTCCGGCACGTCGGTGATGAGGCATTCCGTGGTCAGCAACAGACCAGCGATCGACGCCGCGTTCTGCAACGCCGAACGGGTGACTTTCTTCGGGTCAACCACGCCGGCCTTCACGAGGTCTTCGTATTCGCCCGTCGCGACATTGTAGCCTTCGTTGCCCTTGCGCTTCTTGACTTCCTGCACGATGAGCGAGCCTTCCACGCCGGCATTCGCGGAGAGCGAACGCAGCGGGCCTTCCACCGCGCGCTTGATGATGTCCACACCGATCTGCTCGTCGTCCGTGGCACCCTTGACCGTGTCAATGGCCGCGATACAACGGATCAGCGCCACGCCGCCGCCCGGCACAATGCCTTCTTCCACGGCCGCGCGCGTCGCGTGCAGCGCGTCTTCCACGCGGGCTTTCTTTTCCTTCATCTCGGATTCCGTCGCGGCGCCGACATGAATGACGGCCACGCCACCGGCCAGCTTGGCCAGGCGTTCCTGCAATTTTTCGCGATCGTAGTCGCTGGTGGTCTCGTCGATCTGGCGGCGGATCTGGTTGACCCGGCCCTGGATGTCCGAGGACTTGCCATTGCCTTCCACAATCGTGGTGTTTTCCTTGTCCACCACAATGCTCTTGGCGCGGCCAAGGTCGCTGAGGTCGATGCTCTCGAGCTTGATGCCGAGGTCTTCCGTGATGCACTTGCCACCCGTGAGAATGGCGATGTCTTCCATGAGCGCTTTGCGGCGGTCACCGAAGCCGGGTGCCTTCACAGCGCAGATGTTCAGCGTGCCGCGCAGCTTGTTGACCACGAGAGTCGCCAGCGCTTCGCCTTCCACGTCTTCTGCAATGATCAAGAGCGGCTTGCCCGTCTTGGCCACTTTTTCGAGGATGGGCAGCAAATCCTTCAAGTTGCTGATCTTCTTCTCGTAATTGAGAATGTAAGCATCGTCGAGCTTCACTTCCATCGTATCCGTCGCGGTGACGAAATACGGGGAGAGATAGCCCTTGTCGAATTGCATGCCTTCGACCACGTCCAGCGTGGTTTCGATGGACTTGGCTTCTTCCACCGTGATGGTGCCGTCCTTGCCGACCTTGTCCATCGCGTCCGCAATGATTTCGCCAATGGTCGTGTCCCAGTTGGCGGAAACCGTCGCGACCTGCTTGATTTCTTCCTTGTCCTTGACCTTCTTGGAGATCTTCGCAAGCTGGTCAACCGCGGCCGCCACGGCCTTGTTGATGCCGCGTTGGATGCCGATCGGGCTGGCGCCGCTGGTCACGTACTTCAAACCTTCGCGATAAATCGCCTCGGCGAGCACGGTCGCGGTGGTCGTGCCGTCGCCGGCCGCGTCGCTCGTCTTGCTCGCGACTTCGCGCACCATCTGGGCGCCCATGTTTTCATACGGATCTTCCAATTCGATCTCCTTCGCCACCGTCACACCGTCCTTGGTGACCGTGGGGGACCCGAATTTTTTGTCGATCACCACGTTCCGGCCTTTGGGCCCGAGGGTGGCGACCACGGCGCGCGCCAGTTTCTGCACGCCCTTGAGCAGGGCCTGCCGCGCCTGTTCGTCGAATATCAATTGTTTAGCTGCCATAATATGTAGTTGTTGTTAAACGGTTAAATTGTATTTGCCTTGCGATTATTCCAGCACTGCCAGGATGTCGTCCGCCGACAGGATTTTGTATTCCTTGCCATCAATCTTGATCTCCGTGCCGCCGTATTTGGAAACGAGCACGCGGTCGCCCTTCTTCACTTCAAAGGCCACTTTGTTGCCCTTGTCATCCACTTTGCCGGTGCCCAGGGCAACGACGATGGCTTCGGACGGCTTTTCCTTGGCGGAGTCAGGAATGATAATCCCGCCTTTTTTGGTTTCCTTCTCTTCGGCCTGCTCCACCAGGATGCGGTCACCGAGAGGCTTGACGTTTAATGCCATATTAATTTCTTTTGGTTTGGTTGTTGTTTTACTTACGAATTAACTCCCATCCGCACGCGCGGCGGGAAAATGTTACCGGCAAGGTTCCCGTCGCTCGCGCAACGGGAACCAAAGGGGTTGAACGTGATTATTTCTTTTCGTCCACGACTTCGGCATCGATCACGCCGTCATCCTTCTTGCCTTCGGCCTTGGGCTCGCCGGCTCCGGGCGGCGGGGTGCCCGGTGCGCCGCCTTGGGCCGCCTGGGCTTTGGCCGCACCCGCTTTGTATAACTCCGCGCTCACGGCCTGCCACACTTCGTTGAGCTTCTCGCTCGCGGTTTTGATGGCGGCGGCATCGGAACCTTTCAAGGCTTCCTTGACAGCGGTCGCGGCGGATTCCAGCTTGGACTTGTCGTCCGCCGAAAGCGTGCTCGCATTGTCCTTCAGCAATTTCTCGGTGCGGTACACCGCATTGTCCGCCTCATTGCGCGTTTCAATCTCTTCCTTCTTCGCCTTGTCCTCATCGGCATGCGCTTCAGCATCGCGGCGCATCTTCTCAATCTCTTCCTTCGAGAGACCGCTGCTGGCCGTGATCGTAATCTTCTGTTCCTTGCCAGTGCCCAGGTCCTTGGCGGCGACGTGCAGGATGCCATTGGCATCAATATCAAACGTCACTTCAACCTGCGGCACGCCGCGGGGCGCCGGCGGGATGTCGTCCAGCTTGAATTTGCCAATCGTCTTGTTGTCCTTGGCAAACTGCCGCTCCCCTTGGAGCACGTGGATTTCCACGCCCGGCTGGTTGTCCGCGGCGGTCGAGAAAATTTCCGATTTGCGCGACGGAATCGTCGTATTGCGCTCAATCAACTTCGTAAACACGCCGCCCAGCGTTTCAATGCCCAGCGAGAGCGGCGTCACGTCCAGCAACAACACGTCCTTCACTTCGCCCTTCAGCACGCCGCCCTGAATGCCGGCGCCAATGGCGACGACTTCATCCGGGTTCACGCCTTGATGCGGCGCTTTGTTCACCAGCGAGCGCGCCACTTCCACGACGCGGGGCATGCGGGTCATGCCGCCCACGAGCACGAGCTCATCAATCTTGGAAGCCTCGATACCCGCATCCTTCAAGCACGCCTTCACCGGCGCGATCGTACGTTCAAAGAGAGTGTCGGTGAGCTGTTCCATCTTGGCGCGGGTGAGCGTCTTCTGGATGTGCTTCGGTCCGCTGGCATCCGCCGTGATGAACGGCAGGTTGATGTCGTAGGTGGTTGCACTGGAAAGGGCGATCTTCGCTTTTTCGGCCTCTTCCTTGATGCGCTGGAGGGCGTCGGGCTGCTTGCGCAGGTCCATGCCGTTTTCCTTTTTGAATTCGTCGAGCATCCAATCCATCAACGTATTGTCCCAATCGTCGCCGCCCAGGTGCGTGTCGCCGTTGGTGGCCTTCACTTCAAACACCCCGTCGCCGATTTCCAGCACGGAAATATCAAACGTGCCGCCGCCCAGATCGTACACGGCGATTTTTTCGTCCTTCTTCTTGTCCAGACCATACGCCAGCGAGGCGGCGGTGGGCTCATTAATAATGCGGAGCACTTCCAGGCCGGCAATGCGGCCGGCATCCTTGGTGGCCTGGCGCTGGGAATCGTTGAAATAGGCGGGCACCGTGATCACCGCCTGCGTGACCTTCTCGCCCAGGCGGGTTTCGGCGTCGGCTTTGAGTTTGGCCAGGATCATCGCGGAAATTTCCGGCGGGCTGAAGCGTTGGGGCTTGCCATCCACTTCCACTTCCACGGCCACGTCGCCATTGGCGGCTTTCACCACTTTGTATGGCACGCGCTTGATTTCTTCCTGCACTTCATCGAACTTGCGGCCCATGAAGCGCTTCACGGAATAAATCGTGTTCCGGGAGTTCGTCACCGCCTGGCGCTTCGCGGCATCGCCCACGATGCGGTCGCCCGTCTTGGTGAAGGCCACCACCGACGGCGTGGTCCGCTTGCCCTCGGAATTCTCCAGGACCAGCGGTTCACCACCGTCCATGACGGCCATGCAGGAGTTGGTTGTGCCCAAATCGATCCCTAAAACTTTTGCCATATAAAAATTGGTTGTTGTTACTAAATTACTACCTCTCCTTACGCAGGAATGATGCCGAAGTGGGTAAAACCCCCCGAGACCCCATTGAATAAAGGGCCAAGTCTCTTTTTCGACCGGTTGCCGGCCGTGCCAAAACTGTGCCAAATGCGCCGTTATGGCACACTTAACCGCGCCATGGCACACTGGCATGGCACAGTTGGTGTCAGTTCGCGTTCGCAGCGCCACCTCCCGGCCTTCGGAGCGCGGCGTTCACGCCGCCTCAACATCGAAACCATTTTAACTTGTTTAACCTGGTGAATTAACTGTCCCAAAACCGAAGCCTTGCCCGTCCGTTCAACCCGGAGGGTTGACAACCTGTAGCCGGGGGGTTTCACGTAGTGACACCCCCGGAAAGGGTCCCCAAACGTCCTGCACCCCGGAGGGGTGCCACCTCCCCAATCGCCTGCCTGCCTGTGTCCGTCCACGATCGCCCCGCCTCATCATGGCCAGCCCAATCCTCGCCCAGACTGCCTGCTGCGCACCGATCCAAATCCCCCAGTCGCGTAGCGACCTGCCGATGGTAGCCGTGTGGCTTCAGCCCACGGATCGTTTCACCAAGAAATCCCCCGCGTCGCGTAGCGCCGCCTGACTCGGCCGATCACCCTCGTCAAACCCACTGCTATTGCCAAATAGGTGTTTAACCCCGCTGCCACCCCAATCCCCTCCTCGATAACCTGCCGCGCACCGACCTCCCCGCGCTGCCGCGCGCGGCGTTCACACCGCCTCCACATCGAAACAATTGCCTGGTGACATACCTGTCCCAAAACCGAAGCCTTGACCGTCTGTTCAACCCGGAGGGTTGACAACCTGTAGCCGGGGGTTTCACGCAGTGACACCCCCGGAAAACGTCCCCAAACGTCCTGCACCCCGGAGGGGTGCCACCTCCCCAATCGCCTGCCTGCCTGTGTCCGTTCACGCTCGCGCCGCCTCAACGTCGCAACCATCTTATCTCTCCGCATTGACACCCCAGCATCGCTCAGCCCGCCTCATCATTGCCACCCAATCCTCCCCCGGATTACCTGCCGTCTCCCACCGGAGCTGATTTCTTCTGTTGATGGGTAGCTGCCACTTCAGCACCCCCGTTCACCCAAAGCCCCCGCCACTGCCCGCAAATGCTCACAAAATTTTTCTCCCGCCGGCGTCACGTCGCCGCTCAGCGCCCGCACGATACCCACCTCCTGCGGCTCCGGGGCCGGTGTGAGCGGCCGCAGTTTAAGGCGCGGACCGATGGTTTTGCCAAAAACTGCCGAGAGAATTGCCACCCCCCGGCCCGTGGCCACTTCCGTGATGAGACTGCTCGAACCGTCGCACTCCACCGCAATTACCGGCCTGGGGTGCACCTCCTGCAGCACCCGCTCCAGCAGGGCATGATAATCCGTGTATTCCTGCCGGCGAAAGACCACCAGCTTTTCCCCGGCCAGCCGCGCCAGCGGCACGACCTTCAGTTTCGCCAGTGGATGCCCCGGCGCCACCGCCACACAAATCGGATACGCCTGCAACGGTTCAAATGTCAGTCCCGCGCCATTGCTGCCTGTCGGCCGTTGCATGATGGCCAGCTCCAGCACGCCGTTGCGCAGCCCGTCCGCCAGTTCATTCCCGGCCAGGTCATGCAACCGCACCGTCACGCGCGGCACGGATTTTTGGAATGCCCCCAGCGCCGGTGGCAGTATATCCACCGTGGGCGAGGGCGAATAACCCACCGGCAGTTCGCCGTACTCCCCCCGGGCCAGCGCCCGGGTTTTTTCCACCGCCTCGACCGTCCGCTTCAGCAAGTCCCGCGCTTCCTCGAGAAATAATTTCCCTTCCGCTGTCAGCGTCACCCCGCGCGGACTCCGTCGGAGCAGATCCACCCCAATTTCCTCCTCCAAGTCCCGCACCTGCCGGCTCAGGGCCGGCTGGGCCACGCGCAACCGGGCCGCCGCCTTGGTGAAATTCAAGGCTTCTGCCACCGCCACATAATAACGCAGGTGCCGGAGTTCCATGCTGCCGGCCATTATGCCCAAAAAGCATCGCTGCGCAAGCAAGGTGGTATTGGGCTTGAACCTCAGCCTCGGCTATCGTGTGGGCGTTGAACAAAACGTTCACCGAAAAATTTAACCAAACCATCAAATCTTATGTCTAATGCCTTCCAAAACAAAGTCGCTCTCATCACCGGTGCTACCAGCGGCATCGGCACCCAAGTCGCCCATGACCTCGCCGCCCGTCACGCCCGGGTCGTCGTCTCCGGCCGCCGCCCCGCCGAAGGCGAGGCGGTCGTCAAAGCCATCCAGGCCGCCGGCGGCACCGCCGCGTTCTTTCCGGCCGATACCAGCAAGGAAGCCGATGTCAAAGCCCTCGTGGAGTTTACGGTCAAAACCTATGGCCGCCTGGACTTCGCCTTCAACAACGCCGGCATTGAAGGCACGCCCGGCCTCACGACCGAACAGCAAACCGAAGCCAATTACCGCCAGACCTTTGACATTAATGTGCTCGGTGTGTTGTTGAGCATGAAGCATGAAATCCCCGCGCTCCTGCCCCACGGCGGAGCCATCGTCAACACCTCCTCCGTGGCCGGCCAGGTGGGCATGCCCGGGTTTGGGGTTTATGTGGCCTCCAAGCATGCCGTGAACGGCCTGACCCGTTCGGCCGCGCTGGAAGTGGCCAAGCAGGGCGTGCGCGTCAACGCCGTCGCCTTTGGCGCGATTCAAACCCCCATGCTCGACCGGTTCATCGGCGAGGCCAAAACCAATAATCCCCAGCGCGACTGGCTCGCCGGCGTCCATCCCGTCGGCCGCATCGGCACCGTGGCCGAAGCCTCCCAAGCCGTGCTCGCGCTGCTGGAAAATCCCTTCATCACCGGCACCATCCTGACCGTCGACGGTGGCTGGACGACCCAATAAAACCCCCGCTCCCATCCCCGGCCGGCCCAAACCGCCCGGCCGGGGATGCCGGCCCCCCATTGCGTGTCCAGTTAAATCAGCACACTTTGACCGGCTCGCAACACCGCAAAGTCTTTTTCCGAAAGCCCGCGTTCCCCCAGGGCCTGTTGCAACCGTGCCGGCGGCTCATCCATCGGCTCGTCCGTGAGGCGAAACGTGCCCCAATGCCCGCCGATCGAAAAGCGCGACCGCACCTCCTCATGAATCGTTACCGCCTCCGCCGGATCCACATGCACCGACTGCATGATCCAGCGCGGGTGGTATGCCCCAATCGGTATCAGCGCCAAATCCATCCCGCCAAAACGCTTTCCAATCTCCCGAAACTCCGCGCTGTAACCGCTGTCACCCGCATAATAAATTGTTTTCCCCCCGCTGCGTAACACCCACCCGCACCAATGCGTCCGGTCGCGATCAAACGGCCCTCGCGCTGCAAAATGCTGGGCCGGCACGCAGTGCAGTTCTGCCGTATCGGACAGCTTGGTCGCTTCCCACCACGCCAGTTCTTGAACGTTGACGATTCCTTTGCGGCGAAACCAGCCGCTCAGTCCCGAGGGCACCCAGAAACGGGTCTCGCCGGATATTCCCGCCAGGTGCTTGACCGTTGGCGCATCCAAATGGTCGTAGTGATTATGACTAATCAGCACTTCATGAATGGGCGGCAACTCCTCCAGCGTCAAACCCGGTGGCCGTTCCCGTTTCAGGCTAAATCCCCGGATGGGCGTCAGGCAGTTGCCAAAGATTGGGTCCGTCAGGATATTTCGGCCCCGCTCCTGAATCAAAAAGGACGAGTGCCCAATCCACGTCACCTGAATGCGCCCGGGATCAGGTTCCTGAATCCGTTTAAAATCGGGTCGCTGATTCTCCCAACGCGAGTCTTCTACTTTTGGCAATGCCGGCCCCCGTTCCTCGCGCGGCCCAAAACCAAATTTCCAGCGCAGGATTTTGGGAAACCCAATCGCCGGCTGCGGAATTGTATTCTTATAAATCATGCGTCTGCTCCCGTATTATGCCGTTTCTACTCCCGCCCATGAAACTCTGAATCCGAAATTTATTCAGCCGGGAAAACCCTTCCCCCCAACGCCACCAACCACTTGAGCTTGACCGTCTGTTCAACCCGGAGGGTTGACAACCTGTAGCCGGGGGTTTCACGCAGTGACACCCCCGGAAAACGTCCCCGAACGTCCTGCACCCCGGAGGGGTGCCACCTCCCCAATCGCCTGCCTGCCTGTGTCCGTCCATGATCGCGCCGCCTGACTCGGCCAATCACCCTCATCACACCCGCTGCATATTCCGCCCACTACTATTGCCAAATAGGCGGTTAACCCCGGTGCCGGGTCATCCCCCCCATGATTTTTCCCATGATCCGCACCCGCCATCCGCGGGGTGCCGTCATGAGCGACCAGGTGAGCAATTTGGACAACGCTCCCGGCGTCACCGTCATTTGCTTGCCGAGCGCCGCCAGCGTCACGCGCGCGATCGTTTCCGTTTTCTCCGCCGCGCCCATTTGCATGTCGGCGCGCGCCGCAAACCCGCTGTTCACGGGACCCGGCGCCGTGGCTAGCACATCCACTCCCTTCGGTGCCAGCTCCACATGCAAGGCCTCCGCCAGGGTTTGCACATAAGCCTTGGTCGCGGCGTAATGCGCCGCCCTCGGCGTGCCTTGATAACCCACGAGTGAGCCAAATAAAATCAGCCCGCCACTGCCGCGCTCCACCATTTCCTGGCCAAAATGCCGGCTCAACTGCATTAACGCCCGGCAGTTCACGGCCAGCATGTCCAGTTCCTGCTCCAATTTCGCTTCAATAAAATTTCCCGCAGTGCCGAAACCGGCCGCCGCCACCAGCAGCCCCACATCGATGGTCTTTGTCGCCTGCACCACTTCTTCCGGGCCATCGGTTGTGGCCAAATCTACCGCCAGCACCCGTGCCTCCACCCCATGCCGGGTGGACAGCTCCCGGGCCACTAATTCCAGCTCCGCCTGCCGGCGCGCCACCAGGATCACGTTCAGGCCTTTGGCTCCCAGTTCCGCCGCCATCGCCCGTCCAATCCCCGACGAGGCCCCGGTCACCACGGCCCAGGGACCGTATCGCTTTTTAAATTCCATCGTCTTTTTAGCGTTCATAATCATTTTAAAATGGTTCTGTGTTCAGGTCGGAAAACACTTCCCAAACGCCCGTAACCACTTGGGATTGCCCTTAAGTCTGATGCGCCTGGTGAGCAACGCCCACAGCAGGCTCTTTTCTTGCGCCAGAAACCCCAGCCAGGTCGCCGCATCCGCCGTCATCCGCAAATTCGGCTCCCCGGTCAAACCCGGCTGCACCCGCAACTTGCCCTCCTTGATCGTCACCGTGGCCTCCGCCGTCTCCGCCCCCGTAAACGTAAAGTGATACACCGCCTCCAGTCCCTTCGCCGCCCCCGGTTGAAACGTCAGCGCCATGCCCCGCAACAGGTTCGCGATGCTCCTGGCCCGTAAGGACCCGCGCACATAACGCACCGTCTTATGCGGATGCCGCCGTTTCACAAACGTCTCCGCATCCGACCCGCGAATCACATAAATCGGTTCACGCTTCGCCTGCAACGGCTTTACGAATTCCTCCAAATGCTCCTTTTTGTTCGCCCGGTAAATTCCGATCAAATCCTCCCCCGCCGGACAAACCGCCATGCAATAAGCCGCTTTGTAATTAGGCCCATAGGCCAGACTCTGCCATTTCGAGATCGTTTCCGATTCTGGCACCCGGCGGCGGTAATCCTTCCCACTGCGGCTGTCCGCGATCGTTTCCACCCAATTGGCAAACCCCCCCATGAACTCCTGGTAGTTATGTGTATAGCAGGCCGAAAAGTTAAAGGCCCCCTCCGGACTGATGGCTCCCACTGGACAGGCCGCCACGCACAGTTTGCATTCCACGCAGGGATTGTAATCCAAGGGCTGGGCATATTGACTGATCTCCTCGCCCACCAAAATCGTTCCCAGCAGGATAAAATTCCCAAAGCGTGGATGAATCACATTGCGATGAATGCCCATATGACCCAGGCCGGCGGCCACCGCCACCGGTTTGTGCGATACCACCCACATCCGCTCCGTGGTCCATTTGTCCGCTTCCATCGGAAATGCCATCGGCGGATTCATCACCCGGATTCCCTCCCGCTCCAGCCGGGCCGTGATGCGCCGCGCCACGTGATCCACTGCGTCGCCCGTGTGATGAAACTCACTGTTGGCCACCGACCGCGCCGGGCTCCGCACATTGTCGCGGTTCATCCGCAATACCACGCTAATCAAACTGCGCGTGCGCGGAAACGCCGCCGCTAGATGCGCCCGCTCCCCGGCCAGTGCCGGCCGTTCCACCTCCACAAAGCCCACATCATCCGCGCCCGCGGCCAGGCACAGCTGCCGCAGCCAGCCGGCATCCAGTGGTCCGTTCCCCGCAGCCCTGGCCGGTCCGGCGAAGGCTTTCTGGTTTAAGGTGGGTTCACTCATAATAAAACATTTGTTTTAGAAAACGATAAAAAAATTAATGCGCCAGCGACTTCACCAACTGGTCCACCACGCCGGGAATCTGGCTTTTGTGCCGCGCCGTGCGGCCAAACAAGGTCAGGCCCTGGATAAAACAGCCCACATAACTGGCCAAAGCCTTGGGATCCCGCCCGGCGGGAATATCCCCGGCCTGCTGCGCGGCCGTCAGCGAGCGCTCCAGCAATTGGTGGATCTGCCGGCACAGGTCATCCACCTGGCGCAACACCGGCTCCGGCACATCATTGCGCCCCGCGAGATTGTTCAAGAAAATGCAACCGCAATAATCCTTGCACGTCGCATATTCGCCCATTTTGCCGAGATACAATTTGATCGCCACCAAACCCGGCTGCTTGTGCATGGGCTCCAGCATGGGGGCGTAAACCATTTGATACGCCGCCTCCAGCACCGCCAGGTAAAACTGCTCCTTCCCGCCAAACTCCTGATACATGCTCGCCGTGTTCAGCCCCGTGGCCCGCACCAGCTGCGCCATGGACGTCCCCGCCAGGCCATGCGCCCAGAACACCTGGACCGCCCGCCGCAAAACCGTCTCCCGATCATATTCTTTAGTGCGCGACATAACCTGCATTACTCCATTAATAATAAAACAAACATTTTATTAAGTCAAGCTCTGCCCTGCGTCCTGAAAACAATTCCCTGTCTTCCGACCGCCTCAACCTCGAAACAATTACCTGGTGAATGACCTGTCCCAAAAGCGAAGCCTTGCCCGTTTATTCAACCCGGAGGGTTGACAACCTGTAGCCGGGGGTTTCACGCAGTGACACCCCCGAAAAGGTTCCCCAAACGTCCTGCACCCCGGAGGGGTGCCACCTCCCCAATCGCCTGCCTGGGTCCGTCCCCAATCGCGCCGCCTCAGCAAGGCCAGCCCAATCCTCGCCCAGATTACCTGCCACGTACCGCCTCAAACTTCCCCCGTCGCGGAGCGACTTCCCGATGGTAGCCGTGCGGCTTCAGCCCACGGCATCGGTTCCCAACCAACCCTTTGCGTCGCGTAGCGACGCCTGACTCGGGCACAAAGGGTTTATGATACTCTCATATGGATGAACGCAATTTAAGATTGGACCATTGTTCGAGGCTTATCCCAGAGCGCTTTATCAAGCCATGAATCGCGACGACCAGCGCCTCGCTCACGACGCCTCAACATCGAAACCACCTAATCCCGCCAAATCTCCTTCCCACCCTCCTTTTACCTCACCTCGGGCCGCCACGCAGGGCAGGGTGACTGCCGTCCATTTTCAATCCTCCAAATCCCCCCCGCACGGCTCACACCCCGCCTGATCCGTTGCTGACTCCGCCGCCGCCGTGGTCGCCTGTCCATAACGCTTCAGCCAGATCATCAAAATACTAATATCCGAAGGATTTACCCCGGAAATGCGCGCCGCCTGACCAATGGTCGCCGGCCGAATCTTGATGAGTTTTTGCCGCGCTTCCGGCTTCAGGCTCGGCACCGTCCCAAAATCAAACCCCGCTGGAATGGTTTTGTCCTCCAGCACCTTGAATTTCTCCACCTCCACTTCCTGCCGCTGGATGTACCCCGCATATTTCACCGTGATCTCAATCTGCTGAATCACGTCCTCGGCCAGGTTCTCCAGCCGGTTGGGCAGATCCTTATACAGCATTTCCGGCCGCGAGAGAATTTTCGCCAGGGAATCCGAGACGTGAAAGGTTTTGTGCAGCCGATTAATCTCGTCCTCAATCGCCTGCCGCTTCGCCACGAACGTCTTAAAATGCCGTTCCGGCAACAGCCCAATGTCATGCCCAATGTCCGAAAGCCGCAGGTCCGCATTATCCTGCCGCAGCAGCAGCCGGTACTCCGCCCGCGAAGTGAACATCCGGTACGGCTCCGAGGTGCCCTTGGTAATCAAGTCATCAATCAGCACCCCAATGTAAGCCTGATCCCGCCGCAGGCTGATCGGGTGACGGTTCTGCACCTTGCGCGCCGCGTTAATCCCGGCGATCAACCCCTGCGCGCCCGCCTCCTCATACCCCGAAGTCCCGTTGATCTGTCCCGCCAGAAACAAATTCTCGCAGACTTTCGTCTCCAATGACGGCTGCAACTGCGTCGGAAAGGCGAAATCATACTCCACGGCATAGGCCGGACGCATGATTTCCGCGTTTTCACAGCCAATAATGGTTTTGATCAAATCCACCTGCACCTCATACGGCAGACAGGTCGAAAACCCATTCACATAAAACTCGTCCGTTTCAATCCCTTCTGGTTCCAGAAAGATCTGATGCCGCTCTTTTTCCGGAAACTTCACGATTTTGTCCTCAATGGACGGACAGTACCGCGGTCCCACCCCCTCGATCACTCCCGAATACATCGGCGACTTGTGAATGTTCTCGCGAATGACTCGGGCGGTTTCCGCCGTGGTAAAAGTAATATGACAAGGCAACTGTCCATTGATTCGGCTCAGAATGGATCCGGGAGGATATGGGTTGGGCGGAACATCCGCATCCACGCGCGGACCGGATTGTTCCACGTGGAACTTTTTCACACCATTACCGGCCGAATGTTCCACGTGGAACAAATCATCCTTCCAAAAAGTGAAATAGGGCACCGGCTCATCCCCATGCTGCATCTCCGTTTTGGAGAAATCAATCGACCGGCGCAGCAGCCGGGGCGGGGTGCCGGTCTTGAGTCGGCCCAATTCCAAACCCGCTTCCTTCAGCGAAGCCGAGAGATTCATCGCCGCCACATCCCCCGCCCGACCGCCCGATTGCTGGTTCGTCCCAATGTGCATCAACCCCCGCAGAAAGGTTCCGGTCGTGATGACCACCGTTTTGCCCAGGTACTGCACTTGCAAAGCCGTCTCCACGCCCTTGACCGCTCCACCTTTCAGCACCAGCCCTGTCGTCTGCCCCTGCTTCACGTCCAGGTTGGGTTCCGATTCACACACCCGCTTGAGTCGAAATTGGTAGGCCTTCTTGTCGCACTGCGCCCGGGGAGCCCAAACCGCCGGACCTTTCTTCGTGTTCAACATCCGAAATTGCAGCCCTGTCATGTCCGTCGCCCGCCCCATCTCCCCCCCCAGCGCATCAATCTCCCGGGCCAAATGCCCCTTGGCCAGCCCGCCAATCGCCGGATTGCACGACATCTGCCCGATGCTGTCGGCATTCATGGTCAGGAGTAGTGTCGAGCACCCCATGCGCGCCGCCGCCAGGGCCGCTTCCACCCCGGCATGGCCCGCCCCCACCACAATCACATCATAATGCTTCGGATAAACGAACATGCGCCAAACTAACCTAATAGTGCGCTTATGAGGAGAAAAATTCACCACCCTGGCCATCCATTGCTGCTGTCGCTCGCGACCGGCACCGCCTACCCTTGTCACGGATGACCTCCTCCCCCGGCCATCCCCATGAGCCGCCCCACCTGCTTGTCCCTCCTGGCCAAAACAGTCCCCGCCTCCTTGGATCCCCGATTCCCCCCGCTTGAAGCCCCGTTTCGCCCGGCTAATGGTGGTTCACCCGCGCAGAATGTGCAAATTGGCCGACTTTTATGAAGTTTTATGCTATTTAATGATTTTCCCAAAGCTCCCCCTTGGCGAAACGTCCCCGGCCAGGCTGTTCCCCCGCCCACCGTAATTAGATTGACCCCCCAACCGTCACCCGCGTAAGTTACTCCTCAGTCCCAAATCAATTTCCCCCCATATATCTATGCGCCTCCATAAGTCCATCGCCCGCCTGCTGTGGTCCGCCCTCATTCTGACCGCCTCTGCCGTCACCCCCTCCGCGTGGGCCCAAACACCCGCTGTCCGCCGGCCGAATAGCCCAACCGCCGCCGCCCCCGAAATCACCACCGATCGTCACGTCACTTTCCGCCTCCATGCCCCCAATGCCCAGTCCGTCCGCCTCAACTGTGGCGACCTCCTTGGCTACGGTTCTGGTGGCAATCGCGATTTGACCAAGGATGCCGCCGGCAATTGGGAACTCACCCTCGGTCCCTTGGATTCTGGGGCTTATCGCTATGTCTTGAATGTGGATGGCGTCCCCGTCGTGGATCCCGGAAATCCCGCCACCGCTGAATCCTTTAACAACGTCTGGAGCCTGTTTTATGTCCCTGGCAGTGATTTCATGGATACTCTGGACGTCCCCCACGGAAATGTGGCCACCGTCACCTACTTTTCCAAAAGTCTCCAGCAATGGCGTCGGATGCATGTCTACACCCCGCCCGGTTATGAACTAGGCAAAGGTAAATACCCCATCTTTTACCTACTCCACGGCTCCGGCGATTGCGACGATGCCTGGACCTCCGTCGGCCGGGCCGGCTTTATTTTCGATAACCTGATCGCCGCCCAAAAAGCCAAACCCATGGTCGTCATCCTGCCTGCCGGCCATACCCGTTCCCCCCTCGACGATGCCTTTATCCAGGATTTCTTAACCGATATTCAACCCTATGCCGAGAGTCATTATCGGGTGTACCACGATCGGGCGCACCGCGCCATTGCCGGTCTGTCCATGGGCGGCGGCCAGTCCTTGCACATTGGTATCCCGCATTTGGAGAATTTTGCTTATATCGGTGTGTTTAGCGCCGGGATCTTCGGCATCGTCCCGGACAGTCGCCATGCCGCCAACCCCGGCCCGACCTGGGAAGCGCAGCACCTCGACGTATTGGACAATGCCAAATTAAAAAATGGCCTGAAGCTCTTCTGGTTCAGCACCGGCCGCGATGATAGCCTGCTGACCACCACCATCGCCACCGTGGATATGTTTAAACTGCATGGCTTTACGCCGATTATGTCCGAATCGCCCGGCGGCCATACTTGGATCAACTGGCGCAACTATCTCAATGAGTTTACGCCGTTGCTGTTCCAGTAAAACCCCCGCTTACTGAAAAACGCCGAACTGCGTGGCCGCGAGCGTCGCCGCAGAAATCATTTCCACCGCACAGCCATTCGCGGAGAGATGCCGCGCCACCTTATATACCGTCTCAATTTCCTCCGGCTTGCCTATCGCCACCGCCAGTTCGCCCGCCGTCAGGCCTTTGCCCGGGTGTTCCGTCAGGTATTGGATCAGGAGCCGTTGGATCGCGATCACATTACCCGCCGCCTTTTTGCCCGCTTCCACCCCGGGCTGGTGATAAGCGTTGATATTGACCAGCGAAGCATAAAAACCCACTGCCCGTTCAAACAGCGCAATTAACAAACCCACCGAGAACGGGGAAACTGTGTCGATGGTGAGCGTAATGGATTCCCGGTCATTCTCCGCCAAGGCCTGGCGGGTGCCCAAAAAGAACCCGTGCAAAAAGTCACCCGAAGTCGTGTCCGGTTCCACTTCCAGCGCCGGTCCATCCTGATCGTGTAAGACCTCGATAAAGGTCGCAAAGAAATCATTCAGCCCATCCCGCAACTGCTGGATGTAAGAATGCTGGTCCGTGGCCCCTTTATTCCCAAACACCGTAATCCCCTGGTTCACGAGCTTTTTGTCCAAGTCCAACGCCTTGCCCAGCGATTCCATCACCAATTGTTGCAGATATTTCGAAAATAACTCCAGGCGGTCTTTATAAGGCAAAACCACCATGTTCTTCAAACCTTTACCGTTACCGGCTGCGTACCAAGCCAGCGCCAGCAACGCCGCCGGATTGGTTTTATAGTCCGTGCTGCGCGTCACCTCATCAATCGCCTTGGCCCCCGCCAATACCCCGTTGATGTCCAGCCCTTGCAGCGCTGCGGGCAACAAGCCCACGGCCGATAACTCACTCGTGCGGCCACCCACCCAGTCCCACATGGGAAAACGCTCCAGCCATTCGCCCTGCACGGCCACCTTGTCCAGATCACTTCCGGTGGTCGTAATGGCCACGCAATGATGACCGAAATGCAGTCCGGCGCTTTCATAGGCGGCCTGCGCCACCAGCATGCCATTGCGGGTTTCCTTCGTGCCCCCGGATTTGGAAATCACGATGGTTAGGGTGCGGTTCAATTCCGCCCCAATCGTCGCGAGCACCCGGTTCATGCCATCCGGATCCGTATTATCAAAAAAGAACGGCTTTAATTTGTCGCTCCGCGGATCCCCCAGCGCATTCGCCACAAACTGCGGCCCCAGCGCCGAACCGCCAATCCCCACCAGTAGAAAGTGTTTAAAAGTCCCGCCCGCCCCCGCCACTGTGCCTTTGTGAACCTTGCCAGCGAACTCGTGAATCTGGGCCACCGCCCGCTGGATTTCCCCCGCAATCTCCGGCGTCGGTGCCAGCGCGGGGTTGCGGAGCCAGTAATGCCCCACCATCCGGTTTTCATCCGGGTTGGCAATCGCCCCTTTTTCCAAGGCCGCCATGGCGGTAAAAGCGTGGTTAATCGCCGGTTCCATCCCGGCAAAGAAGGCCTCATCCACTTTCATCCGGCTCAAATCCACCGCCAGGCCCACCGTGGGAAATGCGGTGTGATACTGTTGAAACCGTTCCCACCATTCCAGTTTGGTATAATTCATAAAAAGCGTGCGCAAGCAGTCCTAGGGTGATAAACCGGAAGCCTCCGGCGTGCAAGCTTAGAAACGTGCGCTGTCAAATTTCTGAAAATTTTCATCCCGGTTGCCCCCGCCTTATGGCTAAATGAGGCCGATGCCTAAGTGGATCAAACTAATACTCGCCCTGCTCCTGCTGCCCGTCGCGGTTGCCCAAGCCATGGCGCTGGAACGCGTTCTGGCCGTGAGCGGTAGCGCGGATACCACTTGGATTCCTCTCCTGGCCGGCTTCGCCTGCTGGCTCGTGATTTTTTCACTCCTCCCCAAACCCATGTGGATTTACGTCCTGGGTCACGAACTCACCCATGCCTTGTGGACCTGGCTCTTCGGTGGCCAGGTGAAAAGCATGAAGATCAGTTCCGCTGGCGGCCATGTCATGGTCAGCAAACACAATTTCCTCATCGTCCTGGCCCCTTATTTTTTCCCCTTGTATGCCATTTTGGTGGTTCTGATGTATCTGTTGGGCAACTGGCTCTGGGGCTGGCAGCCCTACCGCCTCTGGTTTCACCTCGCGCTCGGCGCCGCCTATGCCTTCCATGTCTCGCTCACGTGGCATGTGTTGCAAACCCAGCAATCGGACATCACTTCCCAAGGCTGGCTGTTCTCCGGGGTGGTTATTTTTATGGGCAACCTGGCCTGGCTGCTGCTGGGCGTGCCCTTGATCACCGGAAACCCCGCATTAACCCAGGCGTTGAGCTGGTGGTGGCAATATTTGCAGCTCGTTTTCCACTGGTTCGCCACCCTCCATAACTGGGTTGTCATGAAAATGTTAACAATTCATTCTTGAATTGCGCTGGCAATCAGGTCAAATGCTCTCTGGACAACTTATGGACTTGGCTGACATTTTGACGAAGGCGCAAATCATCCCCGAATTGCGCGCCACCAACCGCTGGGAAGCGATTGACGAATTGATAGGCAATTTGGTAATCACTGGGAAAATCCAGCCCGGCGATCGGGATGCCGTGACCGCCGCCGTGAAAAAGCGCGAAACCTCCATGAGCACCGGCATCGGTTTTGGGATTGGCATTCCCCACGCCTCCACCGATTTGATTTACGAGGTCGTCGGTGCGTTGGGCCGCTCCAAAACTGGGGTCAACTTCGAGGCCCTCGACAACCAGCCCGTCAAGCTCGTCATGCTTTTTCTCGTTCCCCAAGGTCAGTTTCAGAAACATCTGCACACGCTCGCCAACATTGCCAAATTACTCCACAAGGTGGATTTCCGCCAGGCCCTCGAAAACGCGCCCGACGCCGAATCCATGCTGAATATTATCCGCGAATACGGCAAGAAGTAAGGCCCCTTTGGGGCGAATGCGCCAAATTCCAGCGTCGAGGCACCAGGGAAATGCCGAACGTCAATGAACGGCCTCGGGCTGCCTGCTGGGCAAATTAATTTTGGTAAGAGTTTACTCCTTTGGTGGAGAATCCCGATCTGCCAGACCGAATTCCTGCGGTGTAATCAGCATTCAAGCAAGCCCTGGCCAGACTGCCTTGCAAGTGCCCGGCCAAAGTTGCCGGCCAATCTTTTTCTCCGTGCCCCCCGCCGCCCTTTTATGATTTAATACTCCCGTGCTGCCTTATTTATCGATCCAATTGCGCCTGCAAGCCGCCGTCCGCGCCATTTTGCCGGAAGCCGATGTCACCGCCGTGCTCGTCCGGCCCTGTCCCGATCCCAAATTTGGCGATTACCAAAGCAACGCCCTTATGGCCGTGGCCAAGGCCCGCAAAATGAACCCCCGCCAGCTCGCCACGGAGGTCGTGGCGAAACTGGAGGTCGCCGAATGGTGCGAACCCGTGGAAATCGCCGGCGCGGGTTTCCTGAATTTCCGCCTCAAACCCACCGCCCTGGATGCCGCGTTGCAATCCGCGGCGCGCGGCGAACATTTGTTTTTCGCCCGGACCGCCCAGCCGCGCACCATCGTCGTGGATTTCAGCTCGCCCAATGTCGCCAAGCCCATGCACGTGGGCCATATACGGTCCACCGGCATTGGCGACGCCCTCCAGCGCTCCCTGCGCCTCCTCGGCCACCACGTCATCACCGATAATCACATCGGCGACTGGGGCACCGCCTTCGGCAAATTGCTCCTCGGCTGGAAACAAATTCTCGACCGCCCCGCCCTCGCGCGCGATGCCATTGCCGAGCTGGAGCGGCTCTACAAAATCATCAATACCGAGTGCGATACGAATCCCGCGCGGCTGGAGGAAGCGAAGCAGGAACTGGTGAAACTCCAGGCCGGTGACCCGGAAAACCTCGCCATCTGGCAGGAAATGACCGTCCTCTCGCAAAAGCAATTTGATACGATTTACTCCCGCCTTGGGGTGAAATTCGACCACACTCTCGGCGAGAGCTTTTATAATCCCTGGCTGAACGACGTCGTGGTTGACCTGCTGCGCCGCGGCATCGCCCGCGAAAGCGCTGGCGCCGTGGCCGTCTTTAGCGATGGCTCCCTGCCCCCCAAGGAGGATCCCTTCCTCGTCAACCGCGATGGCGAGTGGATCCCCGATCCCGCCCTCGTGCGCAAAAGCGATGGCGGCTTTAATTATACGACCACCGATCTGGCCACCGTGGATTACCGCCTGAAAACGTGGTCCCCGCAGGAAATCATTTATGTCGTGGACGACCGCCAGGGACCTCATTTTAAAAAGTTATTTCTCGCCTTCGCCCGCTGGCAGCCGGACGCCGCCAAAACCGTGAAGCTCGTGCATGTCGGCTTCGGAAAAATCATGGGTGACGATGGCAAGCCCTTCAAAACCCGCTCCGGCGACACGGTGAAGCTTGGCGATTTGCTGGACGAGGCCGAGGAACGCAGCCTGAAACTCGTCACCGAGAAAAACCCGGATCTTTCGCCCGAACGGTGTCGCGAAATCGCCCGCGTGGTGGGCCTTGCCGCCGTAAAGTACGCCGACCTCCTCCCCAACCGCCAGAGCGACTACGTCTTTAGCTGGGATAAAATGCTCGCCTTCACAGGCAACACCGCCCCCTATTTGCTATACGCTTATTCGCGCATTCGCAGCATCTTCCGCAAACTGGAACAACCGGATTTCTCGATTGCCCATCCCGAAGTCATCCACCTGCTCGCTCCCGAGGAACTCGTCCTCGCCAAACATTTGCTGAACTTCGGTCTGGCGCTGGAAGGTGTGGCCGACGAATACCGTCCGAATTTCCTGTGCAATTACCTGTACGAACTCGCCGGTAAATTCACCTCCTTCTACGAAAATTGCCCGGTGTTAAAAGCGGAGGCCACCGCCACCCGCGATTCCCGCCTGGCCCTGTGTCACCTCACCGCCACCGTCTTGAAACAAGGCCTCGCCGCCTTGGGCATTGAGACCATTGAGCAGATGTGACCGCCCGGGCCGGTGCCTGGAAGCATTAATCATCCGGGCCCGGGTCCATAACCCTCCGCTTTGGTCCGGCTATTTTTCCGGCGGGTGCCCGCCCAATATCCGGCCTCTCTCCCGGGCCTGCCTTAAAAATCCGCCTGGCCCCGGATAAAATGGCCGTTGAGTTTCACCCGCTCCTTCAGGTCTTCCATTTGCATGGCCAGTGGCAGGATTTTTAGCAAGTGCTGTTGCAGGAAAGCCTGCCGGTCCCGCTCTGAAAAGAGGCCCAGCAAATGATATTCATCGCGCAGCGAAAGCCCGGCGTGATGCGCCACGTCATAACTCCACAGTGAGGACTCCCGTTTCGCAAATTTCTTTTTGATCTTCAGGGTGACATGCAGTTGTTTGATGGCGAGGATGATTTCACGCATCAGCTTGCGATCGCCGGCCGGGTCATTTTCCGGATAATCCACCATCGCCCCGCTGTACAATTTGTTCCGGACCAGTTTCACCGGCCCCGCGATTTGCAGGACTTGCAAACCGTCCACAATAATGTCCATTTCCCCGTCCGCATCAACGGCCGAGATCTCCCGCAGGCGCACCAGCGTGCCCAGGTCCGCAATCTGCTTGTCCAGCACGGTCGGAATGCCAAAGGGTTCGCCCGAATCAGCACATTCCTGAATCAATTGTTTGTAGCGGGGCTCAAAAATGTGCAAATGCAACTCCTCGCCGGGATACACCACCAAACCCAGCGGAAACACCGGAATGAAAGTACTCATGATTAAATAAATTGGCCTGCTGAAACCCGCTGCCACACCGCGGACCGCCGGGCGGTCTTTCCTCTGGGTGCAAGCTGGCGGACACTCATGCCCACACCATTCAATTTGCCGTCCGGATTGTCAAGGGCACAACCAATGGATGATTGAAACCCGGATTTCCGATTTTTAATGCCGCGTTTCGACCGGAGCGCTGGTCCGTTTTGCGGTCTCATCACCTTCGCCAAGTTTGCGTTTGCATAGGTCAATGGCCAGCCCCAGGCACTGAAAAGCAAGTTGGGCATCGTAGCGCGGGCCTTCGTCGCGCAGGAAGGCGTGCTGGCCGTTGAATTCGGCCCAAGTGAAGTTAAGGCCGGCTGCGTTCATGGCCTGGTAAATCAGGGCCCGGCCTTCGGCGGGTACATGTGGGTCCTGCCGGCCCCAGATCATTAGCAATTCTGCCTGGATCTCGCCCATTCGCTCCAGCGTGTCATCCTTCATGCCACGTCCAAGTCCACGTTTGTGGATGTCAGTTGCGTAAAAACAGACCCCGGCCAGCACGCTCGGATTCATGGCCGCCCGGAAAGCGAGGTGACCGCCCAGGCACATGCCCATCACGCCCAGCCGGCCCGTGCAATGCGGGCTGGCCTGCAACCAAGCCAGCACCGCCCGGGCATCCTGGTCGTAAGCGGCCAGTTCTTTGGTGGTTTTGAGGGCGTTGCCGCGTTCGGCCCCGGCTTGGTCATAGGCCAGCACCGTGCCGGCCGGTTCGAATTCATGATATACTTCCGGGACGGCCACGATAAAACCATGACCCGCCAGCAAAGCCGCCGTGCGGCGGATGGGGCCGGTGATTTGGAAGATTTCGGAATACAGCAGGATGCCCGGATAACGGCCCGGGGCCGCTGGCCGCCAAATGCCCGTGCGCATCCCCCCCGTGGGCGTTTCCAAGTCCACCCATTCAAGCTCTCTAATGGTCATCCAATAAGGTTCCTTTAGCCCTGCTTAAGCCCCGGCCGGAACCGTCACCGCGAGCCCGGCGGCCTTGGCCTTCGCCAGCAGCACCGGCAGGTTTTCCAGGCAGAACCGCGACCAGGACTCATAACTCGCCGGGTCTTTCAGCGCCTCCGTGATGGGCACAAACTCGGGATTCTGAATGCCACTGCGCCCGCCCGCCACGTCCTCCCGGGTCACCAGCAAAATATGCACCACCCCGAAATGGACGTAGCCCACCTCGGTGCTGTCATCATTTATGACGGCCACAACGCGTTCATTCATTTCCGCAATATCCACTTCCTCCTTCAATTCGCGCTGCATCCCCTCCTGATAGCCGGCGCCGCTGGAAAACATATCATTATCCTCCTCGGATATGTGGCCGCCAATGCCCACGGAATACAGGCCGTGCAACCGGGTTTCCTGGCCGCCTTTGCCCCGGCGGTAGCGCAGAATTTTATCCTCATGGATCACGAGCACATACGGGATCAGTTGTTTGTAGCGCTTGTCCAACTCGGCTTCGCTGCGGTTGAGGTATAAAATATTTGCCGTGGCAGTCACCTGGGCCAGATATTTTTCTGTCTCCAGACTGAGGCCTTGGAACACCCCCAGTTCTTCCAGGAGTTTCCGTTCAAAACAAAGCACGCGTTCTTCTTTGGCCATGGGTCAGTTGCCTTTCAATTGAGCGCCAAGCTAAAGCCTTTCGCCGGGGCGCACAAATTTAAAATCAGGATTTGGGGGCGAGGAGGGCCTCCAGACTGCCGGGACGGTCGCTGGTGGGTTCGAGCCGGGGGTAACGCAATCCACCGGTGTAATTCAAGTCCACCGAGCGAAACAGGTCGCCGGTTTTAACCAGCAAGTTGAGCGGTGATTTCCGCGCCTTGAGCGCTGCTTTCAACTGTTCGGCATCGAAGGTGCGGCCGTTCAGGGCAATCAATTTGGTGCCCACCGTCAGGCCGGCATTAAACGCCGGGCCATCCCAAAGCACTTCGGAGACCGCACCTTCTTTGTCCAAGACCAGCCCGCCGGAATAAGTAAGGTCTGTGATTTTCCGGGCTTTCTCACTCGCCTTGAACCACGCCGTGGGCGTGTCCTTATACACGAGTTGATACCCGCCGCGCGTGAAACCATCCAGTGGAGCATGGGTGCTGACCTGGTCCAGGCGTGCCCTGAGAAACGCAGCCCAATCATTGGTTTGTACCGCGTTGAGGGTCTTCACCACATCGTCAAAATGATAGGTCAGTTCGCCCCAATCACCGTTATTCACCCCGAAGAAGGCGCGGGCAAAATCGTCCAGCGAGCGGGCACCATGCGAGCGTTCGCGAATCAGGCTGTCGGCGTCGAGCCAGATTAGCGCCCCCTCGTTGTAATAATCCTCCGCGCGCTGCCAGCTCCGCCAGCCCTTCGGCCGGCGCTGCGCCATGATGGGATCCTCCGTGGTGTCCGCCAGCGGACGCCAGGACCGGCCAGGGTCCGTGTCCAGGTGCGCGGCAATATTCGCCAGTGCGCCGAGGGCTTCTTCTTTGGTCAGCAGCCCCGAACGCGCGGCCAGCACCAGGCCCCAGAACTGAGTCTGCCCCTCGTAAACCCAGAGCAGGCTGTCCTGCATGGGCGTGGCGTAGTCGGGCGTCCACAGGTCGGCCGGCCGGCGGAATTTGCCATTCCAACTGTGGGTATATTCATGCGGCAGCAGGTCACGCCGGGCGGGGCTGTTGGTCCATTCCGTGAAATAGCCCTCTGGCACACCATTCTCCGAGGAACGATGGTGTTCCAACCCCACGCCGCTCTGGCGGTCGCTTAAGGCCAGCAGGAAATCATAATGATCGTAATGCTGCGCACCGAAGAGTTTTACGGCCTGGCTCACCAGATTGCGGTGACGCTGGATCTCCTCCTCCGTCGCGGCGAGTTGTGCCGGGTCATCCGCCACCACGTCCAGGTGCACGCCCGGGGCCAGCGTCACCACGCGCACATTGGCCCCGGCAAACACCGGGCTGTCCACCAGCGTATCCAGGCTGGTCGGCTGATAATGGACTGTGGCTCCGGTCTGCCCGGCGATTTCCAGCGCGCTGGCCGCCTGCCAATGCGGGGGCAGCGTCAGTGTGGCCGCCACCGGGAGGCGGCGCACATAATAACCGGCCGGATATAGTACCACCGTATTCCATTCCAAATTCAGCATGTACGGGGTGGTTACCACCCGGCCTTGGGTAATCTCCGTGGGTGCCAGCCATTGGAACCGCGCTTCAACCGCTTTGACGCCCCGTGGCACATCGAGATGGAAGGCAAAAACATCGACCGGATCCCGCTGCCAGGCCAGGGTGTGTCCACCCGCCGAAAATTGGATCCCCGCGAGCGCTGTGATGGGACCCGACGGACAATGGTTGCCCGGCAGCCACTTAGGGTAGAGCAGGGTGAGCGGACCAGCCGTGCTCACGGGAATCGTCTCGTGCACTTGAAAAATGCCCCGGGTGACATCGGAGGCATCCACTGCCAGGGCCAGTACTCCCGGCCAGGCGATGTCGCGGGCGGCCGGGATGGCATCCACGATGGGTTCCGCTTCCGGGGCGGTGTTTTCGGCCTGCGCCAACCATGGCCACAGGGCCGCCAGCAAGGGCAGGGTGCGCTTATTCATGGGCAGGAGGGGCAACCAGTGCGGTTAATGCTCGCATGTCCGCCACCTTATGATTTTCGCGGTGAGGCAACAAGGAGTTTTCTGCGGGAGTAACGGTCTCGGCGCACCTTCCCGCCCTCGGAGCGCGGGCTTCAGCCCGCCTCAACGCGGGTTCGCGTAAAATCGCCCGTTGACTGGAACCAACAAGCTTGGCGCCTTGGCACCCATGCTCACCCCGGATATTCTGGCCATTTAAATTTCGCAGTTCTGTTTTAAGCTGCCTTTACAAAATTCGGGTAATCGCTAAAAGCTGGGGCACTCATGAAATTCACCGCTCCCGTTTGGACCCTCGCCTGCGGTCTGCTATTCCTCGCCTGCGCGGGCAGGTTCGACGCTGATGAACCCCGTCCGGGACCAGTAAAAATAATTTTCGACACCGATATCGGCAATGATGTGTATGATGCCCTGGCCCTGTCCGTGGTGCACGCCCTGCAATCCCGCCAGGTGTGTGAACTGCTCGCCGTGACCGTGACCAAGCCTCATGATCTGGCCGGCCTCACCGGCGGTTGCTTAAAACAGGGCCAGTTGCCGGGCCACCGGTTCGCGCAAATGACTCACGCCTAATCCCAGCAACCGCAAGGGGCGGGAAACCAATTTGTCCCGACCCAGCAGAAAGCACCCCAGCCGGTAAATGTCGGCTGCTTCCGCCAGCGGCTCCTCCACGGAAAGTTGCCGGGTGAGCGTGGTGAAATCACCATAGCGCACCTTCACCTGCACGGTGTGTGCCCCCAGTCCGCGCTGCCTGAGCCGGGCGGCGATATCGCCCGCCTGTTCCTTCAGGCAAGCCCGCAGAATCTTCCGGTCCGCTGTGTCGGCTAAAAAAGTTTCTTCGCCGCTGATGCTCTTGATTTCCTCACCCATTTCCAGCGGACGGTCATCCTCGCCCCGGGCAAATTGTTTCAGGCGCGGACCAAAGGAGCCCACCAGCGCGCGCAAATCCCCCGGATAATCCTGCAACTGTCCCACCGTCTGCAGCCCCGCACGCAGGAGAATCTGTTCCGTTACCTGGCCCACGCCATAGAGCGCACGCACGGGCAGGGGCCTTAAGAACGCCAGGCATTCCGCCTGGGTAATCAGGGTCAGGCCGTCCGGCTTTTGGTGGTCACTGGCGATCTTCGCCAGCAGCTTGTTGGCCGCTATGCCAATCGTCGCGCTTAATTGCCGTTCCGACTGAATCCGTTGTTTAATCGCTCGTGCCAGTGGCCGGGCACGGGCCAGGGCGGCATCCGCCGTTTCCGCCTGGCAAACGGCCGAGAGGTCCAGATAAGCCTCGTCAATCGACATGGGTTCAACGATGGCGCCCGTCTGCGCCACGATTTGCATGATGTGCCGCGACTCCTCCCGGTAACGTTCCATGCGCGGGCGAACAAAAATGCCGTTGGGACAGAGCCGCCCGGCCGTGGCACTCGGCAGGGCTGAGCGCACACCAAATTGGCGGGCCTCATAACTGGCCGCGCACACCACGCCCCGCTGCGTCGGCGGGGCACCCACAATCACCGGCCGGCCCCGCAATTCCGGATGGTCGCGTTGTTCCACCGAGGCAAAAAACGCATCCATATCCAGATGGAGAATCACGCGAAACATGGTGCCACTCACAGAACCCCCCTCCCTCAACTGATCAGTAATAACCGCGGTGGCTCGCCGGTGCGGGTTTCCGGTGCCCGATGAATGCAAGGCGGCACGGGGCTGCCCGGCCAATCCACCGCGATCCGCCACAGATTGCCCCGGCCAAAAACAAACGGCCGGGCTCCCGGAAGGGGCTCGTAATGGAGATCATAGCAATGCTCCTGCAAATAGGTGCGAAAGGCTTCATCGTCCTCCCCGCCAAAACCTCGAAGCAGTTCCGCGCGGGTGGCGGGCACGTCGATGCGCCGCCGCGCCTCCTCGTTGCGCAAGCCCTCACTGCACGCCCCCGAATAAGTGCACAGCCACGTGTCGGTTTCCACCGTGGCACTGTCCGCGTGCCAGGAAAACACATCCGTCGCCACCGGTTCGAGCGTCTCGTCCCGGGGATAGCCGTGGATGCAGTTGAGCGCCGGGTCCAGTTGATGCTCGCGTAGCCGGCGCTGATCCTCCAGCAGTTGTGCCATGGCCAGGCGTCCGGCCGCGCTCACGTCCAGCGCCCGCAGCTGGTCGTCGGCAATCGCAGTAATGGCCTCCCCCGGGCCAAGCCGCTCCACGATCTCGTCAAAATCCCCTGCCAATTCACGTTCCCAACACAGCGCATTTACCCCCCGGGCGAACCGCGTCGTCACTAATTCGTGAAAACTATTCACGCGCTGAATGCGGGGATAATCGGCCGGCAGGGAGAATGGCAGCATGCGTCAAAAAGGCTAAACCGGCGGGAGCGCCGTTGTCGAGCCCCCAGCGCAAAAGGGAGCGGGCAAAGCCAATCGAACCCAAGGAATCACCCGCCTCCGCTTGGTAACGTTGCCACTCCGGCGCAGCTGTCGCCTGCCGAAAACCTATTTCAACAGGCCGGAACCGCTGGTGTGTGCCACCAGTTGCTCATCCCCCGTGGCGGGAACTTCCCGTACCACGCCCACGCCCGGCGCATAATACTTATATTCCACCCCCTCGCCGGCGGCATGTTCCGCAATTTTCACACAATGTTTAAAGGTTCCCGCCGGCACCGTCACCGTCTCGTTAACCGCCACCACCACATCGGTTTCGCTGATCGTGGGGGAAACCTCTTCCGATTTGAATTTGTCCCCGACTTTCGGATGCGCCGGGATGATCATGCCCGGGATTTGCGTGTCTTTGCCGAGCAGCCAGGACCCCTCATGGCTGGTCACCCGGCCCTCGGTATATTCATCCACGTCCTCGCCTAGATAATACACATTGCCCGCATCATCCTGGGCAAAATAGTCGGTGGCCACCTCCGCCAGTTTGCCATTTTCCCAGGCCCGGTCCTCCACCGTCAGCGCCTCCACCGACTGCCCGCCAATTTGAAATATTTTGCGCTGGTTCGGGAGTTGGGTGCGTTCCACGTGCGTCACCTTGCCATCCTCGCGCCCGTCGAGCACATCTTGTTTCAAGTAGGCGAGGGGCAGGTACGGATTGGTAATGTCCCGGGCATGGCTGAATTTCATGGGCCCGGCTTTAGTTTGAGCCCGGATGGCCTGCTCGGCCGCGGCATCCGACGCATCATCCGTTTTGATGGCTACCAACGTGCCGTCGGCCGTCACGTTCAGGTCCACCGCATGGCCTTTTTGGTCCTTCACCCCCGCTTCAAACAGGGTCATTCCGTTTACCTTGTCCCCGGCGCTTTCCTGATCCACCGGCTGCCCGGCCACCCCGCCATGGGCCAGAATGGTTTGCTGTACCGGCACCGGAATTTCTTCCCATTTCAAAGTGGTTCCCCCCTGGCACGCCGACCCCAGGCTCACGGCCAGGGTCAGGGCGGAAAACCACCGGGCGTTTTTCAAGAACTGTTGATTCATACTTTGGCTGGGGTAGGGGCTGGCTTTAATAGGGGAAATGAAAGCAAATCCATGAATAATTGACCAGAATTTTAAATTAGGAAGCCGGTTGGTAAAATATAAATGGAGCGGGCGAAGGGAATCGAACCCTCGTAACTAGTTTGGAAGACTAGCGCTCTACCATTGAGCTACGCCCGCATCCCTGACCGGGTCCATGACGCACCCGGGGTTCCAACGCACCGGCCAGGGCCCAAACGCTTTTCACTTTGGGCCAGACCAGGCACTGGCTTCATATTAACCGCCGCGCTTGCCTTGTCAACCTCCCCGCGCTAGCCTTTCGTCCTGTGAATTCGTTGCTCCTCATCGGCGGACGCGTCCTCGACCCCGCCAGTCAATTCGATGCCCTTGCCGATCTGTTGATTTTGGATGGCAAAATTGCCGCCGTGGGTCCCCATTTGGCCGCTTCGGCTCCCGCCGGCATTCCCCGGCTGGATGTCAAGGGCCAGGTTGTCTGCCCCGGACTCATTGATTTGCACGTCCATTTTCGTGAACCCGGCCAAACCGCCAAGGAAACCATCGCGACCGGCATCCGGGCCGCCGCCCAAGGCGGCTTTACCTCCGTCGTCTGCATGCCCAACACCACCCCGGCCATTGATAATGCCGGCACCGTCGCTCTCATTGAAGAACGCGCTCGCGAGCAGGGTACCGTCAATGTCTATGTCACCGGTGCCATCACCAAGGGCATCGCTGGTGAAGAACTGGCGCCCATTGGCTCCCTCCACAAGGCCGGCGTGGTGGCCATCACCGACGACGGCCATTGCGTGCAGAATAATGAATTGATGCGCCGGGCCTGCGAATATGCCCGCATGTTCCACCTCCCGGTCATGGATCATTGCCAGGATTACTCCCTGGTCACCGATGGCGTCATGCACGAAGGCTACTGGAGCACCGCCCTGGGCCTGCGCGGCTGGCCCGCGGCGGGCGAGGAAATGATCGTGGCGCGCAACATCATGCTCGCCGAACTCACCGGCACCCGCATCCATTGCCAGCATTTGAGCGCCGCCGGCAGCGTGACCTTGATTCGCGAGGCCAAAAAACGCGGCATTCCCATCTCCGGCGAGGCCTGTGCCCATCATTTTACCCTCACCGATGCCGCCGTGGCCGGCAGTGAACAATTTTGGAAATTTGACGGCAAGGGGATTGAGGGCTTTAAATCGCCCACCCAGCCATTGCCGGTTTGGCCCGCCTACGACACCCATTTCAAAATGAATCCCCCCCTGCGGTCTGTGAAAGACCGGGCGGCCATTTTGGAAGGCCTCGTGGACGGCACGATCGAAATTTTGTGCAGCGACCACGCGCCGCATTGCAATTACGAGAAGGAAGTCGAGTTTGATTATGCGCCCTTTGGCATTACCGGCCTGGAGAACGAATTGGCGTTGTCCCTCATGCAGTTGGTCCATAGCGGCCGCCTCTCCCTCGGGGACATGCTCGCGAAATACACCGTGAATCCCGCCCGGCTCCTCAATCTGCCCAAGGGCACCCTCAGCGTCGGGGCGGATGCCGATGTCACCGTGCTGGATCCTGACCGCCCGTGGGTCTTTGAACGGGCCGCCGCCGCCAGCAAATCCCACAATAACCCCTTCTACGGCTGGCCTTTGAAAGGCCGGGCCACCGCGACCATTGTCGCCGGGAAAGTGGTCTGGCAGCTGCCCGCCACCACCACATCCTGAGTGTTCCCCGGGCCATTTCGTTCCCTCCACTGAACATTTCCCAAGCATTCTGGTCTTATTACTATGAAAAAATATATTTTCGGACTTATCGCCGGTTTTGCCCTCTGGCAGGCCAGCGCTGCGGATTTAACCTGGCAAACCGATGTCCCCAAGGCGTTGGCCCAGGCTAAAACCGAGAAAAAACTCGTCCTGCTCGATTTCACCGGCTCCGATTGGTGCGTGTGGTGCAAAAAACTGGATGCCGACACCTTCAACCAGCCGGAATTTGCCACCTACGCCCAGACCAACCTGGTACTGGTCCAAGTGGATTTCCCCAACCACAAGGAACAATCCGCCGGGTTGAAAGCCGCCAATGACGCGTTGCAGAAAAAATTCAAGGTGGATGGCTTCCCCACCCTGGTCGCTTTAAAGCCGGATGGCACCGTCGCCTGGCGCACGGATGGGTATCTTGAGGGTGGCCCCAAGGCCCTCATTACGCAACTGGATGCGGCCCACAAATAATAATTGTCCATTTTTACAATTTTCCCCGGCGCGGCAAAGATGCCGCGCCTTTTTTTTTGCTTCAGACCAGCTTTTCGCCTAAACTAGGCCGTACCAGATGAACGCAATTTTAGCCCTTGAAGATGGCACGGTGTTTCGCGGTCAGGGTTTCGGCGCGCCCGCGTCGGCCTGTGGCGAGGTGTGTTTCAACACCTCCATGACCGGCTATCAGGAAATCCTCACCGATCCCTCCTACAAAGGCCAGATTGTCACCATGACCTACCCGTTGATCGGCAACTACGGGGTGAACCAGCAGGATGTGGAATCCTGGCGGACCCATGCCGCCGGCTTCGTCATCCGCGAATTATCCCCGGTCGTCAGCAACTGGCGGGCGGATTATTCCCTCTCCGATTATCTGGCCCAGAACGGCATTCCCGGCATCCAGGGCATCGATACCCGGGCGCTGACCAAAAAACTCCGGGTGCACGGGGCGTTGAATGGCTTTATCACCACCGAAGACATTTCTGAGGGCGAAGCGCTGGAGCGCGCCAAAAACTGGCCCGGTTTGGTCGGCGTGGATTACGTCAGGGAAGTCACCCATCCCCAGGCCTTTCGCTGGGATGAAAAGGATGAGCAAAGCGCGGACTTCGACCTCGTGCGCGGCAACTTGCAAGTGGATGCCCGCCAGACCCGCAAGCCCCTGCCACCGGCCGACATTCCCATCGTGGCGTTTGATTACGGCATGAAATACAACATCCTGCGCCGCTTGCGCCAGCAAGGTTTTGCCGTCCAGGTGTTGCCCGCCACCGCCACCGCGGCCGACGCCTTAAAATACAAACCCGCCGGCATTTTCCTCTCCAATGGCCCCGGCGACCCGGCCGCCCTGGATTATATTGTGCGCGAAGTCCAGACCCTCACCGGCACCGGCATCCCCATTTTCGGGATTTGCCTGGGGCACCAAATTTTGGGCCAGGCCCTGGGTGGCAAGACCTTCAAGCTCAAGTTCGGCCACCGCGGCGGCAACCAGCCCGTTAAGGATTTGGAATCCGGCCGGGTGGAAATCACCTCCCAAAATCATGGGTTTGCCGTGGATCCGGCCAGTTTGCCCGATACTGTGGCCGTCAACCGCATCAATTTGAACGATCAGACCGTGGAAGGCTTGCGCCATAAGACCAAGCCGATTTTTTGTGTCCAGTATCATCCGGAGGCCGCACCGGGCCCCCATGATTCGAATCCGTTGTTCGCCGAATTTCGTCAGTTGGTCGAAACCCGGGGTTGATTCAGTGAACGTCCCCGAAAATACATTAGTGATTTGCGTTTGACTTGAAAGGGTCTCCACTGGTAATCATCACGTAGCAAATATGGCCAAACTAGTTATCCTCAATCAAGGCATGACCGGCCGCACGCACGAACTCACCGTGGATCGCACCACGATCGGGCGCGTTGACGATAACACGTTCCATATTCAGGACGCCTCCATCTCCAGCCATCACTGCGAAGTTCACCTGCGTGGTCCGGAAATTCTGATTCGTGACTTAAACTCCACGAACGGCACCTTCATCAACAACGAAAAGATTTCCGAAGCCGTTTTGAAACCCGGCCAGACCTTGCGTCTCGGCCAGGTGGAATTGAAACTCGACCCCGGGTCCAGTGGTGATTCCACCTCCCTGCCGGCCACTCCCGGCACCCCCTCCGCCTCCGCCCCCGCCCCGGCCAAGCCCCGCCAGGTGGATGCCACCATGGTCATCCCCCGTGGCGTCAGCATGGACCAGTTGGAACAGGGCGGCGCGGGCAAAGGCCTGGCCTCCGCCACCGCCTTCTCCAAAAAGAAGAACAAGACCAACCTGATTTTTATCGTGGCCGGCGTTGTGGTCGCCATTATCATCATCGTCCTGCTCGTCATCGTGTTCAATCAGGTGCCCGCCAGCGGCAAATAGTCGCCTGTCTCAGCCATGCTCCCATGGCTCACCTCACTTGAGCGCGTGATTTTCACGCGCCCTCGGCCTGAATCCCACGCCTTTTCAATCAGCTCCCCATTGATTTAAGCCCTAACTCCGAAATTAAAATGGCTGGGAGGTTCCTCGCTGTTTTCGGTGGCATGTGAATCGAGCTGACCATTTGAGCGGTTGGGGAATTGCTGCTTCAATCCCAACGGGATTGCGCCCGCCAGCCCAAGGTTGCGCGGCACGAGCTACCTTGGGTATTCCCCCCAACGACCGCCAACCCCAACGGGGTTGTGCCCGTTGGCCGGCACCGCCCCAGGGCACAACCCCGTTGGGGT
>CAIQWB010000018.1 GCA_903875465.1 uncultured Verrucomicrobia subdivision 3 bacterium | reverse complement strand
GTTGGTGTCCGGGGGGTGTCACTTCGTTCAACCCCCGGCTACAGGCTGGCAACCCTCCGGGTTGAACTGGTGGGAAAGGGGTCAAGACAGGCTGTAGGCTTTAGGCTCTGGGCTGTGGGCGGGGAAAAAAGGCGTGGGGGACTGGCACCCCTGCCGGGGTGCGAGGTGCATTGGGGTTGGTGTCCGGGGGTGTCACTTCGTTCAACCCCCGGCTACAGGCTGGCAACCCTCCGGGTTGAGCTGGCGGGAAAAGGTTTAGGTTTTGGATGGCGCAGGGTGGCGGTATGGATCGGACATACGCTTGCGGCGCTGCGCTGGTTGACGGGGTGAATCTAGGGCTGACCAGGCCGAAGTTCAGCTTCCCAAGGTCAGCCCGACCTGGTTTTGGGTGTTATGGCGATCCGGTGGGTTGGAGGGTGGGGGTGAGGCGGAGGTGGTCGAGGAAGACGGTGTTGTCGCCGGTGGGGAGGTCGGTGCCGGCAAAGGTGAGGCGGTGGGTGGGGGCGGTGGCGACGAAGGTGGCGGCGTAGTCGATGTAGTGGGTGGCGGCCGGGCCGGGGTTGAAGCTGGCGATGACGGTGTCGTCGAGCCGGATTTCCCAGGTCTGGCCGCCGTGCTGGTTGGCGCCGGCGCGCTGGGCGGCGGCGAAGGTGAGGGTGTAGTGGGTGCCGGGGGTGAAGCCGGAGAGGGTTTGGGAGAGGCGGCCATGGGCCTGGATGAAGGCGGCCTGGCGGCCTTCAGGGGCGGGGGGATTTCCAAAAGCGCTGCCATTGGCGACGAGGCCGGAGCCGTCGGCGGACGTGTGCATGTAGGTCCAGGCGGCACCGGCGGGTTGGTAGCGGTAGTTATTGATGACAGGGAGTTCAAAGCCGAGATTTAACGCCCAGGCGGGTGTGGCCCGCACGGGCGCGGAGGTGGCGATGGGGCCGGCGGGGTTGACGGCAGTAATCGTATATTTGAAGCAGGTTTGGTTGGTCAATCCGGTGTCGGTGAAGTCCGGGCGAGGGAGGCCGGTGGCGACGACGGCGGAGGGGCCGCCGGGGACTTGGATGCGTTGGACATTATAAGCGGTGGCGCCGGCGACGGTGTTCCAGTGCAAGGCCACCTGGCGGTCGCCCGGGGTGGCGGTGAGGGCCGTGAGCAGCGGGGTGGCATTCCAGGAGAAGTGGTAGCTGCCGGAGGCCACGGTCCAGACGAGCCAGGTTTGGGGGAAGGTGCCTTCGGGGTGGTCGAACTGGACGCCGGGGTCGGGGGTGTTGGCAAGGCCATTTTGCCAGATGGTGGTGCCGCTCTCCTGGATGACGAGGTTGGTCAGCTCGGTGCCCAGGGCGGGCAGCCAGACGCGGGCGGTGGAGCCGGGCGGGATGGTGACGTTGAGGTGGATGGTTTTGCCATCCACCTGCCAGTCGCTCGTGATGAGGCCGTAGGGTGAGTGGTGGGAGGCGCGGGCGGAGGTGAGGGAGTTCATGACCTCGGGTTTGATGAGGACGGTTTGGTAGCCGGGGGAGCCGGGGCGGATGCCGCCGACGTATTCGATGAACCAGGCGGAGATATCGCCAAACATGATGTGGTTGAGGGAGGTGCCGGAACCGCTGCCATCCCAGGTTTCCCACAAGGTGGTGGCACCGTGGGTGATCATGTAGCCCCAACTGGGGTGATTGGTCTGGACGGCGAGGGCCCAGGCCTGGTCGGCATGGCCGTTATCGCAGAGGGCGCGGAGGAGGAATTTGGAGCCGATAATGCCGGTATCCACGGTCTGGCCATTGGCTTGGACGGTGGCGGCCAGGGCATCGGCGACCCCGGTAATTTGGTCGTTGGGCACGAGGCCCAGGGCGAGGGCAGTGGACTGGGCGGTGAGGGTGCCACCGGCGTAGAGCCGGGTGGAAGGCTGGTAGAATTGCTGGTTGAAGGTGGTTTTGATTTGCGCGGCGAGCTGGCGGTAGTGCTGGGCCTCGGCGGGGCGGCCCATGAGCGCGGCAGTGCGGGCGACGATGAGGGCATCCGCGTAATAATAGGCGGTGCCGGTGACGGCACTGGGGGTTTCGGTGGCGGCCGGGAGCCAGTCGCCCAAACCATCGGCGAGGATATCGCCCTTGGCGGTGCGGGTGAGGTAATCCACATAGGCGCGCATTCCAGCGTAGTTATTGGTGAGAATGCGGATATCGCCGCAATGCTGGCAGACATCATTGGCGATCAACAAATAGGCGGATTCCCAGGGCGGGCCGACATTGGCACCCCATTCGGCATTGGGGATGACGCCGTACAGGCCGCCATCGGGTCGCTGGCCGGCCGAGAATTCGCGGAGCCAGCGGGTGTAGGCGGCGGCGCTGTGGAAATGGGTGAGGCCGATTTCGCAGGCGAGCTGGGCATCGCCGGCCCAGCCATTTTTCTCGCGCTGCGGGCAATCGGTGGGAATGCCCACGAAGTTGCCGAGGTAGGACCAGCGCGCGCAGGCTTCGATACGGTTGAGCAGGGCATTGGCGCACTGGAAACTGCCGGCGGATTCCAAATCGGTGTGGACGACGCGGGCGACGAGGGTGTTGGTGGTGGGCGGTGCGGTCAGACCCGTCACTTGCACGTATTGGAAACCGTGGTAGGTGAAGGCGGGTTCCCAGCTTTCGGGGCCGCCGCCTTTGAGGGTGTAGGTGTCGGTCTGGAAATATTGTTTGAAGGAAACGAATTGGTTGATGTTGCCCTGGTAGACCGAGCCGTCGGTATTGGTCTTTTCGCCAAAGACCAGGCGCACGGTGGTGCCGGCCGGGCCGGTGACGTTGAGGCGGCCCCAGCCGGCGAGGTTCTGGCCGAAATCAAAGGTGTAAACACCGGGCTGGTCCGTGACGGGCTGGATGCGCACCGCGGTGAGGGTCTGGGCGACTTTGATGGGTTCGGCGTCGGGGGCGATGAGTTTGCCGGCGACACCTTCGCGCGGGATGGCGTTGGTCCAGGCGGAAGCATCGTAGGCGGCGGTGGCCCAGCCGGGTTTTTCCTGGCGGGCGTCGTAGACTTCGCCGAGGCGGGTTTCATCCAGAAGCACGGGGCCGGGCGCGGCCTTCCACGTGGGATCGCTGACGACGGCAGCGTGGGTGCCGTCGGTATATTCAATGTCCAGGCGCAGGAGCAACTGGGGCCGGGCGCGCCAGGAGGCCTTGGCGGAGTTCCAGGCATCGGGCGACCATTGGTTGTAAAAGCCATTGGCGAGCTGGACGCCGATGGCGTTGGGGCCGGGCACCAGATTGGTGGTGACATCGTAGGTGACGTAATCGGCCTGGCGATCGTAGCGGGTAAAAGTGGGGTCGAGGACATGGTCGCCGACTTTCACGCCATTGAGGAGCAATTCGTAGTAACCCAGTCCGCAAATATACACCGTGGCCCGGGCGACGGTGCGGGGGACGGTGAAGGTTTGGCGCAGGAGGGGGCTGGGGGCGGCGGGGGCGAGGTTGGTGGCGGTGGCCAGGCCGATCCACTGGGCACCCCAATCGGCGGGGTCGAGCAAGCCCATGGTCCAACTGGCGGGGGCGCTCCACACGGAGGCATGGCCGCTGTTATCCCAGACGCGGACTTTCCAGAAGCAGGCCTGGCCCGAATGCAAGGGCGCGCCGGCATAAGTGACGAGGGTTTGCTGGTCGGAGAAGATTTTACCGCTATCCCAGAGGTCGCCTTGGTCCTGGGCGAGCCGGGCGGGGGAGGCGGCGACCAGGATTTGGTAGGCGATTTGCAGATCGCCACGGCGGAGGGAATTGCGTTCCCAGCTTAAGCGCGGCTGGGGGACGTCAAGGCCGAGGGGATTGCGGACGTGCTCGCAACGGAGGTTGTCCACAGTAACGGCGGATAGAAAGACCTGGGCGGCATCGCCGGCCGGCGGACGGGCGGGCGGGGCATCCGGCAGCGCGGCCAGAGCGGTTCCGGAAATCAACAGGGCTCCGGCCAGGGCGGCCAGCCGGACATGCCAGGCGATGGGTTGCTTCATGGGGTTATGTTTACACTTAAGCGGGAGAAAAGGCGAAGGAAGAATGAGCGGCAGGCTTGGGGCTCCGGGGGTGGCGGGGCGGGGGGTGGGAAACGCTCGACCGGGGGGGCTGGGCAGGCGCAATATGGGCGGGGTGAAGGCATTTTTACATTTACGGGGTCAACGGTTGGCGGGCTGGCTGGGAATGGTCCTGCTGGGCGGGTTGCTGGCGGGCCGGGAGCTGGCGGTGGCGGAGCCGGTGGTGATCACGCTGGATGGCCGCAAACCGGGGCGGGTGTTCGAGGGGATCGGCGGGGCGAGTGCGGGGGCTTCGTCGCGGTTGCTAATTGATTATCCGGAGCCGCAGCGCAGTGAGATTCTGGATTATTTGTTCAAGCCCCATTACGGGGCGGGGTTGCAGCATTTGAAGGTGGAAATTGGCGGGGACGTCAATTCCACGGACGGGGTGGAACCGAGCATCCGGCATACGCGCACGGACGAAAGTTTTAACCGGGGGTATGAGTGGTGGCTGATGAAGGAGGCGAAAAAGCGCAATCCGGAGATTATCCTGGATTGCCTGGCGTGGGGCGCGCCGGGTTGGATTGGGAACGGTAACTATTATTCGCAGGACATGGCGGATTATGTGGTGAAGTTTATTCTGGGCGCCCGGAAGGTGCACGGGCTGGAGATCAATTATACGGGGGTGGCGAATGAGCGTTACTATGACGTGGGGTGGATCAAGCAGCTGCGCCGGACGCTGGATGCCAATGGGCTGAAGCAGGTGGGGATAGTGGCGGCGGACCAGGCGGAGCCGGATATGATTCCGCTACCGGCGGCGACTGGGCAGCAGACCACGGCCCCGACGATTTGGGACATTGCGGGGGAGATTAACCAGGATCCAGAATTGCGCGCCGCAGTGGCGGCCATTGGCGGGCATTATCCGTTTCGTCACCGGATGACGGTGCCTGAGGCGGCACTGAGGTCGGGGTTGCCGCTGTGGTCGAGCGAAGATGGGCCGTGGAGCGGGGACTGGCTGGCGGAGTCGGAGGTGAACCGGCTGCCGTTGCAAGCCAGTTATAACCAAAATTATATCCGGTGCCAGATTACGAAGACGGAGGTGTGGAGTCCGGTCACGTCGTATTACGATAATCTACCGGTGCCGGGCTCGGGGCTGATGCGGGCGAATACGCCGTGGTCGGGGCATTACGACGTGCAACCGGCGGTGTGGGTGACGGCGCACACGACGCAGTTCGCCCGGCCGGGCTGGACCTATCTGGACACGGCTTGCCGGTTGCTGCCGGGCGGGGGCAGTTGTGTGGCCTTGGTGGCACCGAACGGGCGGGACTACAGTATCATCATCGAAACGAGCGGGGCGAAGGAGTCGCAGCGGCTGCAATTTCAGCTCGCGGGTGGTCTGGGACAGGGGCGGTGGCATGGGTGGCGCACGAACGGGCGGGAGCAGTTTGTGCAACGGGATGACCTGGTGCCGGGCGGGGGGGCGGGGCGGGAAATCACGGTGGAGCCGGACAGTGTGTATTCACTGACGACGACGACGGGCCAACGGAAGGGCGGGGCGGTCGCGCCGGCGGCGGGGGCATTTCCGGCAGCGTACCGGGAAGATTTTAGCAGTTATCCGGTCGGGGCCACGCCGCGTTACTGGTCGGATTTTAGCGGGGTTTTTGAGGTGGTGAAACGGAGTGATGGCCAGGGGAAGGCGTTGCGCCAGGTGCTGCCGGGCAGGGGCATTGAATGGGGTCCCAACCCGGACCCGCAAGCTTTCTGTGGGGATGTGCGCTGGGAAGATTATGCGACCAGTGCCGAGGTGCGGGTGGAAACATCGGGATACGCGGAGCTGTTTGGCCGGATCGCAGGGGCGGGTTGGTCGGCGGGTCCACCGGAGGGTTATGGGTTGAAAGTGACGGCCGTGGGGGATTGGGAATTGATGGCGGCCAGGACCCGGCTGGCGGGTGGGACGGTGCCTTTCCCTGCGGGCACGTGGCATCAGCTCAAACTGGCTTTTCGCGACGACTTGATCACCGCCCGGATCGATGGCCGGGTGGTGGCGGCGGTGCAGGACGACCATTTTGATCATGGGAACGCGGGCATTGGTTGCGGCTGGTCGGGCGCGCAGTTTGCTCATTTGGCGATTGATTCGGGGCTGCCTTCGGCCGGGGTGAACCTAGCGGCGGGGCAGCCGGCAAGGGCGTCCAGCCAGTGGAGCCCGGAATACGGCGCAAGCCAGGCGAATGACGGTAATCCGGTCACGCGCTGGAATGCGGCCAGTGGTCAGGCCGCGGGGGAATGGCTGGAGGTGGAGTTGGGCGGGCGGGTGGCGTTCAACCGGACGGTCATCCGGCAATTCGGCGACCGCATCAGGAAGTACAAAATCCAATATGCGGACGGTGGTGAGTGGCGCACGGCGGTGGACGGTGGAACGATGCGGGCGGTGCAGCGGGACCGGTTTGCGACGGTCACGGCCGCCAAGGTGCGTCTATGGGTGGAAGCAACGCAGGGGGGAGAGACGCCGTCGATTTTTGAGTTCGGGGTTTTTAAGGCAGGAAATTGACGGCGAATGGATTCAATACAAACATCTTCGCAGAGTGAAGAAACGGGGCGGGGCGGGCGGGGTGGGGTCTCCCCCGCCATTGCTGGCGGGGGTGATGACGGGCGTTAGGGGGCCTGCAAACGGAAGAAGTTCGCGGGGCCTTTGGGGTTAATCAGGTTGGTGATGTTGAAATTGCCACTGAGGTCAAACTTGTTGGTGAGGAGGCGGGTCCAGTTGGGCGCGGGGGTGGCGAGGTTGGTGGCGCCGAGGAGGTAGAAGTTTGCGCCGGCCACGCCGGAGCTGCCTTGCAATACGACGCTGCCCGGGGTGAGGGTCACGGAGTTGATGACGGGTGGGGCGACGATGACGGTGAGCACGCCCGCCGTGGTGAGGGCGCTGGTGCTCCAGCCGAGGCCGGAGGGCAGGGGGGGCAGGACCAGGCTGGCAAAGCTGCCAGTGTAGCTGCCGGCATTCAGCAGGGCGAACCGGTCGCCGAGGAGCGGCGTGCCGCCGAGGTTGGTGACATTCAGGGTGCCGCCTTCGGTGAGGGTGCCGAGAATTTGCACCGTGTTATTGGTGAAGGGCGTCCGGCGGATTTGGAAATAGGTTGTGGCGCCGGCACTGAGGGTCAGGTGGTTGCTGAGGGTGAGGGTGCCGAGGGGATTGCCCGGGGCGAAGCCGCCACCCGCCGTAACCGTGACCGGTCCGGCGATGGCGCCGGTGCCGCCCAGAAGGCCGCCAGCGACGGTGACGGCGCCCGGACCGGTGCCGCTGCCATTGGTATTATTGACGAGCAGCGTGCCGCCGCCGATGAGGGTGCCGCCGGTATAGCCATTGGCGCTCGACAGGGTGGTGGTGCCGGCGTTCAGCTTTAACACGCTGGTGGCGCCGACCAGGCCCGCGCCACTGGTGCGGACGACGTAGTTGCTGGTGGTGTTGGCAAAGGTCACGCTGCCGGGGGCGAGGCTGCCGGACGGACCGGCAATGACCGCGAGGCTGGAGGCGGCGGTGTCGTCAAAGATGACGTTGTCGCCATTCGTGTAGGTCACGATGGACTTGGTGCTGTTGAGGAGCCAGTTGTAGGTGACATTGTCCCAGTTGGTGCCCTGCGAGCCGAGCCAGGTGAGGGTGCGTCCGGCAACAGTGTTGGTGGGGATGATGGTGATGACCTCATTGGTGGGGTTGAGCAAAATGCCCGTGCCGGTGGGCGCGGAGAGGGTGACGCTGAAGCTCCGGCCATCCAGGGCGAGGCTGCCCGAGTGGATGGGGACCAAAAAGGAATTGGAGAACTGGGCGGCGGTGAAGGTCAGGGTGCCAGAGGTGGGGGTGTAATCCGCACCGGCCACGGCCGAACCATCAACGGTGGCATAACTGACGGCGACGGAGCCGCCATTGGTATTGCCGCGCAGGACATAAACGCGGATGGTGCCGAGGTTGCTCAGGATGCTGTTGGAAGCGGTGAGGAACCGCAGGGGGACGTTGACGTCGTGATCAATGATGGTGGTCGTGGCGGGGGAGGCGAGCACGACATTCGGACCCGCGCTGGCCAGACCCACGGTGAAGTTCAAATCGCCTCCGGCATAGGTCGGGTCGTACAGGGTGGGGATGATGATATTGGTGGCGGTAATGCCCGGGGCGAAGGTCACGGTGCCATTGGTGACACCCACAAAATTGACGCCGGCCACAGCGGAGCCATTGGTGGTGGAATAATTGACGATGGCGGTGCCGCTGGGGTTGTTCAGGCGCACGACGGCGAGGGTGAGGGTGCCCGGGGTGCTGGTGGCGGGTTCAGTAAACGAATTGGTGGTGGCGCGGAAGGCGACGTTGCAGTTGGTGTTGATCACCGTAATGGTGGCATTGCTCGAGCCGGCAAAATTCGCGCCGCCGCCGGGGTTGGAGAGCCGGACGGTGAAGGCCTGGGTGCCTTCCGTGGTGGCGGTGTTCACGACGCTGACGGCAAAGCTCTGGCTGCTTTGGCCGCCGGCAAAGGTCAGGACGCCATTGGTGGCGAGGTATTTGAGGCCTTTCACCGCCGTGCCATCAAGGGTGCTGTAATTGACGGAGATGGTGCCGGTGATGCCATTGGTGCGCAGGACGGTGACCACAGTGGTGGTGTAACCCACCCCGCCGCCGGCGGAGACCGGATAGCTGGCGGCGGAGAACATGAGCTGGCCCGGGCCATTCACGGTGTCGATGATGGTCAGGACGGCGTTGGTGGGCGCGCTGGGGAGGGAACCGGCGACGCCGTTCAAACTCAAGCCGATGGTGCGGTTGCCCTCGGAAATATTGTTGTTATTGATGGGAATGTTGACGGTGAGGTTGGAAACGCCGGGGGTGAAGACCAGGGTTTGCGTTACCGGCGTGTAATCCGTCTGGCGCACGGCGGTGCCGCTGCTGGTGGTGGCAAAATTGACCCGGGCGGTGCCATAGGCGGCCCCATTACGGAGGACATTGATGGTGGCAACGCCGCTGGCCGTGTTCTTGGGCACGGAATAGCTGGCGGAGGAGAAACTGATCGTGCTGTCGTCATTCACAATGGTCAGGGTGGCGGTGGGTTGGTTGCCGATGGCACCGGCGGTATACGGCGCACCCAAGGCGAGGCTGGCGGTGAGGTCGGGGGTGACCACGCCATCGTCAAACACGGGAATGGTGACATACTGAATGACTTCGCCGGCGGCAAAATCGAGGTTGGTGGTCACATTGGCATAATTGACCCCGGCCACGGCGGAGCCATCGCTGAGGGAAAACGGGACAAAGACATCGCCCGAATTATCGGCATTGGTGCCGCTGGTGCCGCCGAGGCGCTGCACGGCGATCACGGCATTGGCGCTGGACTCGTCCACGGAGTAACTGGCGAGGGAAAATTGGAACGATCCGGAACCGCTGGCAGAACCGCCAAAGGCGCGGGCCAGATGCGCTTGCGGCTGGCCGTCGTACTGGCTGAAGGCCCCGCCCAAGATGATCTTCTCATCGGGAACACTGGCCGGGTAACCCGGGATGGAATCCGGGGCGATGACGACGGCGTTGACGGCATCATTGGCGCCACTGCCAAAGTTGATGGTGGGATCCACGGTGCCATCGATATTCAAGCGGGTGAGGCGGTTGCGGGTGACGCCATTGCAGAGGGTGAACTGGCCGCCGAGCACCATGCAGCCATCGGCCTGGAGGGCGATGCTGGAAACGGTGGCATTGGCGCCCAGCCCGGGAGAGAAACCGGGGTCCACGGAGCCATCCGAACGCAAACGGGCGACATGGTTGAGGGCGATACCATTGACGCTGGTGAACTGGCCGCCAAGCAAAATACTGCCGTCCGGCTGGAGGGTAATGGCGCGGACGAGGTCGCTGGCACCGGTCCCGACGTTGAAGGTGGTGTCCAAAGAGCCATCGAGATTCAGCCGGGCCAGGCGGCTGGCGGGCACGCCATTGTACGTGGTAAAGTCGCCCCCGATGATGATTTTGCCATCCGCTTGCACCGCGAGGGCGTAAACGGCGAGGCTGGATTGCGGGGAGCCGATGCCCTGGCCGCCGGGGTTAAAGCTGGTGTCGGGCGTGCCATCGGGGTTCAAGCGGCCGATGCCATTGAAGGTCGTGCCATCCAGCGTGGCGAAGGCGCCTCCCACCAAAATCTTGCCGTCCAGGGGCGATTGGGCGAGGGCAAAGACGGGGTTGTCGGCCCCGGAACCGGAATTAAAGGTGGTGTCCAGGGAACCGTCGTAATTCAAGCGGGCCAGGCCGTTGACCACCACGCTGTTGAAATTGCCAAAGGAACCGCCGGCGAGGATCCGTCCGTCGGTTTGGATGGCCAGGGCGTAGATCAAGCCATTGGCCCCGGAACTGGCCGAAGGCAGGAGGAAGCCGGCATCCAGGGAGCCGTCGGCATTCAACCGGGCCAGGCTTTGGCGGGGCACGCCGTCGGCGATGGTGAAATTGCCGCCCACGACCAGTTGGTGGTTGGCCTGGAGGGCGAGGGCGTTGATGTTGCCATTAAAACCGGAAAGTGAACTGTAGCCAGGGTCGGGGGTGCCGGGCGGTTCATTCAGGCTGTCGGTGTCAATAATGTTCAGAACGGCATTGCTCGGGCTGCCTAAAGCCACGCTGGGGTTGGCATTGGTTAAGATCAAATTGAAGGCGAGCGGGCCGTCCGGCTGGCCATCTTCCAGGATGGGGACTGCGAGATATTGCACGGCCTGGCCGTTGGTGAAGGTCAAGAGGCCGTTGGTGGCGGTATAATTGACACCCGCAATGGCGGAGGCGTCCTGCGTGGCAAAGTTGACGGTGACCGTCTGGGCCGTGCCGCCGGTACGGATGATGGGAACCTGGGCATAGCCCGCCGATTTTTTCACCGAGTAAACGCTGGAACCAAATTGGACGGTGCCCGGAAAATCCACGTTGCTGATGGTCAGGGTCGCATTCGTGAGGGAGGAGAGCCCTAAAATCGAGGCATTGGCCACGGTGTTGAGCAGTCCATTGGTGAGGGTGAGATTGACGGTCAAATTGGAGGTGAACAGGCCGTCATGCAGGACCGGGATGGTGATGGTTTTCACCGAGAGGTCATTGTTATTCCATTGCAGCACATTGGTGGAGGCCAGGAAATTGACGCCGTTGACGGCGGTGCCGCCGCGGACGATGACTTTGGCGCTCAAAGTGCCGCTGCTGCCGCCCAGGCGGTTGAGGGTGACGGTGGCGGTGCCGCCGGATTCTTGCGCGGTAAAATTCGCGGCGGTGAAGGCAAGGTGGCCGGCGGAGAAGGTGTTGTTCACGATGGTCAGCACCGCGCTGGCCTGGCCGGTAAGCGCACCGCCGGTGGCCCCGTAGAGTTGCAAATTGACCGTGCGGTCGGAATTGGTGGTGGAGCCGCCGCTGGTCTTAACCTTGAACGACTGGCTGGTAACCCCGGGGCCAAAGGTCAGCACGCCGCTGACGGCGGTGAAATTGGCGGGACTGACGGCGGTGCCATTGGTGGCCGAGTAATTGACCTGGACGGTTTTATCCGTGCCATTGGCGCGCGTGACGGTGATGGTGACGGTGGAACCCTGGTTGACCACATAGGTGGGCGAGGCGAAGCCAAACACCCCCGGCTTGATGTTGCTGTCAATGATGGTTAACGGTGCGGCGTCGTAGTACCCGAGGGCGGCGCCCAGGGGAATGGGCTCACCTCCCAGGGTGAAGGTGCTGCCATCGGGGGAGGAGAGGCTGATGTGGGCGCTCAAGTTGCCGGTGATGTTGGTATCATTGGCGATGGTGAAAAACACATCGGGATAGGTGCCGGGGGTTTTGGTGCCATAGGTCGCATCATAAGTATAATTGGGCCCGAAGGTGCCGGCGATGGCCGAGGCGCTGCTGCCGCCGGTGGCAGCGATGGTGGGCCAGGTGGCGGTGGCGCCGCCGGCCACATCGTTGGTGGTGGCAATGCCGGGACCGGGAGCGGAATATTGCGGTGAGCAGATGCTGGAGATGGCGCCCAGACTGCCGTTGGTGCGGACCAGCGATACGTAGAGGGTGCCAGCGCTTTTATCGGCGGAATAACTGCTGTAGGAAAGCGAGATGTTACCCGGTCCGGGGGTGGAGCCGCCAATCAGGCGGGCCACATTGCTGCGCGGATGAATGTCCATCCGGCCGACATTAAAAATGCCGGAGTTGGTGGGCATGACATACATGCCGGAGTGATTGGCCGTGCCGCCGCCGACCCGCAGAAAATCGCCACCGATGATCACGTTGGCCGTGCCGGGTTCGACGGCAATCGCGGAAACGAAGTTGCGATTGTTGCCCGAGGGATAATCGTTGGTATTGACGGCGTCAGGGTTGTGATAATGGTTGACCAGCCCGGCAAATTGATTGTAGGCGGTGTCCAGGAAGCTGGTGTCCAGGCTGCCATAAGGAAAAATGCGGGCGATGCCCATCCGGCGGGTCTGGTTATAGGTGGTGAAATCGCCCCCCAGAAGGATGTTCCCATCGGGTTGAATGGTGATGGCATAAATGGCATCGGCGAGGCCGGTCTGGGGATTAAACGTTCCATTATTGGTGGTCGAACCGGGATTAAAGGTGGTATCCACCAAGCCATTGGCATCGAGCTGCACAATTCCGTTGTAGCGGGCGAGTTCCATGTAAGAGAAGGCGCCGCCGACGAGCACGCCGTTGCCTTGAATGGCCAGGGCATACACGGGATCGGTGGCCCCGGAATCCGGGTTATAAGTGCCGATACCGGCGAGAAAGTTGGTGTCCACCGAGCCATTGAGATTTAAGCGGGCGATGCCGCCGTATTTACTGCTGGAAACAGTGGCGAAATCACCGCCGATGAGCACGCGACCAGCGGAGTCCACCACCACGGCGTTGACCACGCCATCCGGACCGGTGCCCGGATTAAAGGAGGCATCCACCGAGCCGTTGGCGTTTAACCGGGCGACGGAGGCGCGATTGATGCCGTTGACCGTGGAGAAGGTCCCGGCGATGACGATTTGGCCATTGGTTTGCAGGGCGACACACAAGACCTGACCATTCGCGCCGGTGCCGGGATTAAAGGTGGCGTCCACGGAACCGTCACTATTCAAGCGGGCGATGTGATGCCGGTTGGCACCATTAAACGCGGTGAAATTGCCGCCGATGATGATTTTGCCGTCCGGCTGGAGGGCCATGGCGTTGATCACGTCATTGGCCCCGCTGTTGGGGGGAGCGAGGAAGGAGGGATCCTGATAACCATTGGCCAGGACGCGCACAATGCGATTGTAGGGGTTGGAATCGTAAGAATTGAAGCTGCCGGCGATGATCGCGTTGCCATCGGGTTGCTCGACAACGGCATAGACCGTGCCGCCGTTCCCATTGGCGGTGCCGCTCACCCCGCCTTGCGTGCCGGGATATTTCAAGAAGGGTGGGGTGGAATCATTCGTATTATCCTTGTTCCAATAGGGGTCCACTGAACCGGCGGGCAGGACGGTGGCGAGGGTGCCGGCGGTCATGGACAGGATGGTCACGGTGGTTTGACCGACCCCGCCGATGAGGTCCTGGCCGGCTGGGTTTGAGAGGGCCATGGTGAAATCCTTGTTGAAACCGCTGCCACTATTCAGGAGACCAATCGTGATGGTGGCGTTGGTCACCCCGGCGGCGAATGTGACTGTGCCTGAGGCGGGGCCGGTGTAATCAACCCCAGCCTGGGCGTAATCTGAACCGGCGGTCAGGGAGGGGGAGTTATTTATGGCAAAATCCACGGAGCCCCCGGTATCGGGCGGGCCGTTGAGGGTGCGGGTGACGGTGATAGTGGCATTGGGGGCGCTGGCGTCCACCTGGTAAGCGCTGCTGGAGAAGTCATAAACGGAGTTGGTGGTGGTGGGGTCGGTGGCCACGGTCGTGGTCAGGCCGGCGGTGGTGCCGAGCGTGGGGGGGGCCAAATCCGCGGATTCCAGCGGGTCGAGCGTGGGGGTGCCCAAGGTGACGGAGCCCGCGCCGCCCGGCACCACGATGGAGGCGCTCATCTGGTAATCATCAAACACCAAGGTGCCGTTGGTCGCGCCGGAATAGGGCACGAGCACCCGGCCATTGGCCCCGCCGACGCGGGCCACGGTCACGCGGGAACTGCCCCCATTGGCACCGTTGGTCAGGCCGCCGGAGGTGAACTGGAAAATTCCGGAAGGCAGGAGGCTTTGCGCCTGAGTGAGCTGAGAGGTCAAAGTTATGAGCGCGAGGAGCGCCCAAGTGGGGAAATGCAATAATTTCATAAATCGATGCCGCAGGGGAACTTGGGGGTGATTTTGGGTGAAGGCTGCCCGCCCGGCAGGGGGTAAGGATTCGGGAAATTTGCGCCAGCCGGTTTTAGGTTGGTGATCCACTCCGTTCAGACCTGCTATATTTTCCATAAATAGTTTCACAAGCTGCCTTGAGGCCGGCCGGATTTCCCACCTGATTTAATCCAGTAAAGACGCGGCTTTTTTGGCGCCGCAGGGCACCCCATGGCAAATGGCGCACCGCAACCGGCATTCCGCCTAATTGCGCGGTTCGGGGAGCTATTGGTTGCGGGACGACTCATCCTATTACTAAGGCCGGGCGTCGTCAATAGGATTTAAGGGTAGGAAGAGGGTCGTTTCGGTGCAAAATAATTCTTTTAATATGCTGGCTGGCAATGAATTGCAAATTGATACGGGCAACTCTCGCCGTTCGCCTGCCCGCCTTCCCGGACCTCGCGGGCAGGCGGGGAAGAGCTGATAAAGCGACCGAGGCCGAGAGCTGAACCGCCGCTGATGGACCCCGATCAGGGTGGGGAGGGAGGGTGCTTTTAACCCGAACTCCGAAATTAAAGCGGCCGGTCTGCATCAATATCTTGGGCATAAACGCTTTGGAAAAATCTCACCAGACCACTGCGGGTATGCCTGCGATTTTTCCAAAGTGTTTCTGCTCCAACATCTTGACGCATCCCAGCCATTTTCCTTTCGGAGTTC
>CAIQWB010000017.1 GCA_903875465.1 uncultured Verrucomicrobia subdivision 3 bacterium | reverse complement strand
TGGTGCCCCGGCACGGACTCGAACCGTGGACCAATTGATTAAGAGTCAACTGCTCTACCAACTGAGCTACCGAGGCAACCAAAATTAAAACTATGAGTGCCGCTTAAATCGGCCCCACCCTGTCATTACAGCTGGACTGGACTCAGACAACGGAAGGTTAAGCTAACAGAACCAGCCACTTGTATGCAAGTAAAGTTTTGCGAGAATTTCGCCTTCGCGTTCCGGTTTAACCCGCTCGAAATACAGTATCCTTGTTTGGAACATGGACTGGGGATATCGAGGATCCCCGGATGATTTCGCAAGTGGTAATCTTCAAATAAAAACTGCGATGTGCCGGCCGGCCGGTCAAAAATCAGGCTGTGCCCCGCCCGCCCCCTACAATCCCCCCTCACCGCCCGCCTTCCAGAACAACCTTCAATTGCTCCGTCCTTTTTCACCCTGCTCGCCCTGGCCAATCCCCCCACCAAGGAACAAACTTCCTCGCCTCCATGGTTTGACCACATAACCCAATAGGGAATTCCACCCCCCAAACAACCGCCCCGCTCGCGAAGCTCAGCCCGGTAAAATGCAATCCGGCCCCTCATGACGCGCCTGGTTAACCCATTTGGAGACCTGCACTGCCTGCATTGCTCCGGCAGGATAAGGCCGCAACAAGGTTGCTAAAAGGTTCATATCAAAGTGCCCGTGGTCCAACCAGTCACCATGGTGACAAACCGGTAAAATCGCCGGCATCCGGTCATGAACCGGGCCCACCACGTCATTGGCCTGGGTGGTGAGAATGCTGAAGGTTTCCAACTCCGCCGGACGCTGGTCAAAACTGGAGCCAAAATCAAATTCACCGGTAACCGCCGGACGCCGCCAGGTTTCCCAAATCCCGGCGAAGCAAAGCCAGCCGCCGGCCTGAAGAGTGAACCGATACGGTTGCGCATCCCCGGTTTGGCGCTGCCATTCATAAAAGCCATCCGCCGGAATCAAACACCGCCGTTGCTTGACTGCGCCGCGAAAACTGGGTTTCGTAAAAACAGTTTCCGAGCGGGTATTAATCAGTTTGTCGCCAAACGTCTCATCCTCCGCCCAAGCTGGAATCAATCCCCAGCGCATGGATTTTAAGGCAGGACGGCCTTCCGCCGAAACGATCACCGGAGCGGTTTGACGCGGGGCAATGTTGTAACGAGGAATGTGGGTCGGTGCTTTTAGTACAAAATCAACAAACTTGGCGAGTTCAGACAATTTGCCTGCGGCGGAATAGCGTCCACACATAAGGAAAAATTACTGTCGTCCTAATGATGCAGTAAACCATCAAATGATCGACAGGGAACAAATTTGCCTTGGCGGCCAGCCAAACCTACTCCGGCATGGCCGACATCTGGTCGCCACTCATGGGCGCGGGATGGGTGCCGAGCGTTCCGCGAATCCTGTGGATATCGTCACCGGTCACCTCACTGGCCTTGTTTCCCCAAGAACTGCGAATGTAGGTCAGCACTGAAGCCAAATCAGCATCCGGCAAAGCCGCGCCCATGGCTGCCATGGCCATGTTCCAGTCCTTGCCTTGCACTTTGATGCCGCCATTAACACCCACCAAGGGAATGTGCGCCAGACGGTTAAAGCCAGCACTGGTCACCCACTCAGAACCGGCGAGCGGCGGAGCCTGTCCGGGTTTGCCCAAACCATCAACACCATGACAGAGGCCACAGACTTGTTCGTAAACTACCTTGCCATGGGCTAGGGCAGCTGCGGCGCCGGACTTAGGTTGATACAATTCCAGCTGATCCGCCGAAGCGTAAGGACCATAAACTTGAGCCTTGAACCAGCCACCGTGCTGATCAAAATACAAGCCCCCAATAAAAACCAAAATGAGGGTCAACACCACAATCCAAATGGGCAGGTTTGACTGCACTGCTCCCGGTTGGGGATCGGCAGGTGGCGTGGGCAGGGATGATTTAATTTCGTCGCTCATGGTTTGGCGGGCGGGGTGAACGGCGCGTCATAAACGGGTTGGTTCGCGCGCAGGCTCAATAAATAGGCCACGAGCTGCCGGGCCTCCGGCGAGGGCACGACTTCGTAACCTGCCGGCGCGGCAAAACTGGAAGGAACGTTTAATGCTTCAGGCGAAGGAGTGGAACCAGCCTTTTGCAAATGAAACAAATATTTAAACGATGGCATCTTCGAGTTACTCACTGCACTTGTGGGAGCATAAAGATGTAATAAATGCCAATTGGCATCCGGCGACCGCACCCCAATATTCGCCAGATCAGGTCCGGCGCGCAAGTTGCCCAACTGCACCGGATAATCATACAGGTAATCTTCCGCCACGCTGTGGCGAACGCCCCAACCCCGGTCCAAATCAGCCCCTGCAGGCACAATATGCGTCTCGACTTTGCCGCCGGCGGCGGTGAGTTGATCGGCCACCGTATCTGCGGCCTCCTTGGTCAAATGGGTCAACGTCAGAGTGCTGAGCAAATTACTCAACGCCTGGGGATTTTTGCCGGGGCCCGTCAAACCGACATCGCAGGCGACACCTTCCTGGCGCACTTGTTGGGTATGACAGGCGGCACAGCCGTTGGCCCGGTATACTTGCAAACCGAGGGTCGCGTCACCAATTCGCTGGGGCGGATACAGATCTGTGGAATTCAATACGGTGGTTTGTTTCACACTGCCCAACTGCACGGCCGGGGCCAGGACAAAACCAACCGTCGAGCCTCCCAGGCCCAGCACTACTGCAAAGATTACAGGAAGTCCGGTTTTCATGATTTCACCTCCACTGCTGTGAGTGGCGAGGTCACCGCGCTAAAAATCGATTTCACCAAAGTAATTTTCCAACTCAAAAACATGGCGAGCAGATTGACGGCGAAAAAAAGATTGCCAACAAGAATCAAAAGCAATCCCATTGAACTAAACCGCAAGGCAGGCAGTGCGGCGTCTAAATTATAGGCGTGGGAGCCTTGTGCATAACCAGCAATGGCTAAGGGAATGACCAACCCAACTGAACCTAGCAAGTTAAACCAAAAGTGCGCCCGGGTGAATTTGGGAAAGAGAAAATCAAAGCCTAACGCACGGGGCAGGATATAATAAAGCGCCCCGAATAAAATCATTCCGAGGAAGCCAAAAATTTGCAATTGCACTTGCGCCTGGCCGAACCAGGTAAATTCGGTGATGCGTGCCAATTGTTCATTATGAGCAACCAAGTGGAGAGCGATGCCGGAAACAATAAAAGCAACCAAACCAACTTTGAAGTAAGGAAGGGTCTCCGCCGAGGATGTGGTGACTGGGGCTCCCCCCAGGGTTTTGACCGTCATAACAAGCACGCCCAAAACCGGAACAATTAATAACCAACCAGCCAGGTTGCTTAAAGCGGGTATCCACGCGGGAAACGGAGAACCGGCCGGAATTCCACACCAAGTTCCAAACAGCACCAGAGTCCAAAAAACATACTGGGCATAGAAGTAGCTATAAAGTGGCCGTCCAGTCAGCTTGGGCAGAAAATAAAAAGCAACCCCTAGCCCCACCAGCGAGAACCAGACAAATAGCAAATTATTTCCAAACCAAATATCAATCACCCCCTGCGCCACCCCGCGAACTGGCATGGCAACAAGGAAAATATTGGCTGAGGCATAGCTCCAGGGAAACCACAGCAGGGCGGCCAGCAAAAACCAATGAGACGGGTACAAGGTGCGATCGCGGCGAAAACCGAATGTCGCGGCGGTGGGTATGGCAATCAACACAAACGCCACCAGGATTAGGATGGAACCACCGCGGGGAAATTCCAACCAGGCAAAACCAGTGCTGTTGCCCAGCAAAATGCTGACGATACCGACAAACACACCTAAATGCCAAATGTGTGCGGCCACCACCGGCACCAAGGGCAGCGCGTAAACCGTCTGACTCAAACGGGCAAAAACCCAGATAATCACCGCCAGACTAGCCGGCAGACAGAACCCATACACCAAGGCATCATTTGCCGCGGCGGCCACGCGGCCATAGGTGAGTAACGGACAGGCTCCTAGAAAATCCGGGGCGTGAAATTTGATGGCAGCAATCATCGCCATCACCGAGCCGATCACCAGCCAGACCGATGCCCCCACGAGCAGTGCCAGCAAAGGCAGCTTGCACGAGGCATCAATCTCTGTCGCCGTCGCGGTCGGATGTATTGTTTCGTTCGCGGTCATTCAAAAGCACTGGGTTTGGGAGCCGTCTTGGGCAGTGGTGCGGCGGCTTTCACACCGCGCGAGATTAATTCAGCGCGGGCTTGCTCCGGGTTTTGCCATTTTTGAGCGGTAAGTTGAATGGCCAAGTCCACCGGCAAACGCACGACCCCATGATCCTGATCAATCCAAGCAGCCGTGTGTAAGGCGGTTTCTTCGCTGGCCCGAATTTCGGACAGGCCCTTGGAACGGGCGGTCGCACGATCCGTATCGATTGCCGGGGTTTCCACCAAAAATCTGGCTCCGAGGGTGATGAACACCAAGAGTACGGTGACCGTCAGAAAAGACAGGGCCGCACCCGAGGCACGATTGACAAAGGGCGGTTGCAGGACGTTGCTCATTGGTTCACTCCTTCTACCGGTTCCACATCAGCAAACGGCTGCCCCATGGCATCTAAAATGAATGGGTCTTTCGTGGGATAAGGCGGATGACTTTGAAATTTGCGCAAGAACACACGGGTCAGCAAACCACCTTGGAAGAGCAAGCAACCAATTGGCAGCCAGATCCACTGCAAGGGATAGCCATTCTGGTGCAAGGCCGGAAAAATGTTATAGGCCAAATCCAGCACATGGGTAAACCAAGCGGCCACGCACACTGGTAGTATCACCTTAAAATTGCTCTTAACACTCACCGGCAGCATGATGAAAAACGGCACCAAAAAATGACCGAATATCAGGATCAGGCTCAAGCCCCACCAATTGCCATTCTCGCGGATGATATAGTAAAAAGTTTCGGTGGGTACGTTGGCATTCCAAACCACAAAATATTGCGCAAATTCGATGTAAGCCTGAAAAACCGTAAAGCCAAAGAACAGAACGCCCAAAAAGTAAAACTGATTGTAATTGAGCAAACCATCCAACAGTCGCTGGCGTTGCAAAATCACCGTCAAAACGTATATGGTGGCCAGCGTGACCCAAGTCGAACTGGCAAAGAAGTAGACCCCGTACATGGCCGAGTACCATTGATATTGCAAGGCCGAAACCCACAAGACAGCGGCGGTGGTGAGAGTAATGGCAAAAGCCACAATGCCCCAGCCCGAATGAAACCTTAGTTTATGAGTGCATTCGGCGGTTCCCGTCACATCTTGACGCAGAGACCAATACAACAATCTCGAGGTCAACAACCACCAAATGCCAAAGAAAACTGCCGAAGCGATCCAAAAGCCAGGAATGGTAAAAATTGGGGCCTTGGCCACAATCAGGTTGTTGGTTTCCGGATGGGCCACCCGCATCCATGAATAGATGCTATTCCCCAAAATACCAACGGGAAGGAACAAAATGGCGAGCCAGGGAAACAGCAACGAGGCCAGATGCTCGCAAACCCGGCGGATGGGCACCGACCAGCCTGCGCTCGTCAAATGATGGACCAGCACCAAGAATAGCGCCCCCATGGCAATGGTGAAGAAAAATACGAATGCCAGGAGCCAGGAAAAGCCAAATTCCGCAACTGAGGGACTGGCGATCAGGCCAATCACGGAAAGTATTCCCCCGATGACCATGGCCAGGGTGGGCAACTTGGCCCAGCCGGATAAATCCAGTGGCGGCGGCAAATGAGTTGAATCGTTGTGCGAACTCATGGTTATTTCTTAAAAGCGGCTTGTTGATCCACCGGCAGATCGTCGGATGACCCCAGCCAGCTTAATTGCAAGGCGCGTAGATAGGCCACGACGGCCCAGCGATCTTCCACCGGCATCAGCGGGCCATAAGCGCCCATCAAGCCTTTACCGTGGGTAATTGTGTAAAATAATTCGCCATCGGCCATTGCGACGATCCGTTGATCATGCAAATTGGCCACGGCTGGCATGACACCCAGTTTTTTGGTAATCCCGTTGCCATCTCCAATGCGGCCATGGCAGGGCGCACAATAAATGTCAAAACGCTCACGTCCCCGCAGCAACAAGTGTTCATCCACGGGCAAGGGATTTAGCGCGACAAAATTGGTCGTGCCAGTAATCATACCGGAATTCACCGGGGCATCTTCAAAGCGATAAACGGCACCGGCCGTTGTTTGCAGGGCCTCACTCCGGGCCACAGTGCCAGCGGGAGACAGCTGCGAGCTGGTGCCGTTGGCAAAAAAGTGATTAGGTTCCTGCGGGCGCAACTTGGCCTGCCGGTCCATGTCGGGAAACACCTCGATTGGCGGCACCCGCGAAATCCGGCCTTGCACTCCAGCCAGACCAAACAGCAGCACAGGCAGTGCCAGCACAACCAACGCAATGGAAAGAATGTAACGCATCAGTCTTCCTCCACGATTTCGATATGCTTGCCACCGATCGACTCGAGCAGCTTGCGGGTTTCCACCGGGGAGAATTGCGTATCGTTGGCACCAATCACGAGCATGAATTTATCGCGGGACACGAGTTCAAATCGTCCACCTTTCAGCAAGGGATGATTCAAGCGCGGTAACTGGTTCAAGGCCAGCATGCCCACCAAGGCACCAATGGCCCCGCCCATGACCATCAAAATATAAGAGGGCACAAAGGACATTGGAATGCTGTACATCGGCTTGCCACCGACGATCAGCGGATAATCAAAGGCGTTGGTAAACCATAGGAGGCCCATGCCGGAGAGAAATGCCCCGCCGCCCATCGCCAGCGAAAACCAGCCCACCAGCGAATTCTTAAAGCCCATGACTTTGTCAATGCCATGAATTGGGAAGGGGGTGAACACATCCCAGCGCTGATAACCGGCATCCCGCACCTGTTGAGCGGCCGCCAAAATGGCCGCAGGCGAGTCAAATTCCGCCATAATCCCGTAAGGTTTCAATGCCGGCCTCCCTTCGCACCGCCCAAGGGATGGTGCGGATTGCCCTGGGGGGTGGCCCCCTTGACTTCAGAAATCGCGATCATCGGCAGAAACTTCACAAATAACAGATACAACATGGCGAAGGTGCCCAGCGAACCCACATAAATCCCCACGTCCCAAATGGTGGGCTTGTAATGTCCCCAGTTAGCGGGCAGAAAATCCTGGTACAACGAACCAACCACGATCACAAACCGTTCCGTCCACATACCAATATTGATCAGCACGCCAATGATGAACAGCGCCAGCAAACTGCTACGAACCTTCTTTAACCAGAGGAACTGGGTCATCACCACATTGAGCCCAATTAGCATCCAGCCCAAGACTCCGTAAGTATGACCAAACAAACGATGTCCAAACACCCATCGCTCATACGGATCGCCGCTATACCAGGCAATGAAGAATTCCATTGCGTAGATATAATCGATGATCAATCCCGAAACCAAAGCCAGCTTGGCGACCTTGTCGATGTGGCTCATGGTGATGATATCCTGCAACCCGCACCATTTGCGTAACGGAATCAAAATAACCAGGACCATGCCAAAGCCGCAAAACACGGCTCCAATCACGAAATACAAGGGGAAAATCGTCGCATGCCAGCCGGCCAGCTGAGCGGTGCAAAAATCCAGACCGACAATGGAGCTGACCGTAAACACCAGCAACGTACACAAACCGCACAGCACGACATAAGCTTTTTCGTAATGGTGCCATTGGCTTGCCGAACCGGTCCACCCCATGGCCAGAGCGGAAAAAATAGCTTTGCGCACCCGAGTGGTGGCGCGATCCCGCAACACGGCAAAATCTGGAATCATGCCCATGAACCAAAATAACATGGAGACCATCACATAAGTGTTCACCGCAAAGACGTCCCACATCAGCGGCGAACGGAACTGCGGCCACAGGCCATTCGAGTTCGGCACAGGAAACATAAACCAGTCAAACCAGGCACGACCAACGTGAATGGCCGGGTACAACCCCGCCATCATCACCGAAAACACCGTCATGGCTTCTGCCATGCGACCAATCGTCGTCCGCCAGTGCTGCCGGGTCAGAAAAAGCAGCGCGGAAATGAGGGTCCCGGCATGCGCCACCCCGACCCACCAGATGAAATTGACAATGTCCAAACCCCACATCACTGGATGGTTGTTACCCCAAACCCCGACCCCGGTCGTAACTTGGTAAAACAGGCAGAAGGGCAAAATGACCGTGGCGCAAAAGGCCGAGGGCAGGAAGAAAAACCACCACCAAAGCGGTATTTTACCCTCGGCAAACGCCGAGAGCTTGTCGGTCAGCCATCCCAGCCCCTGGTTGTTTTCCACCACCGGCTGGCGTCGCAATTCCACTGGCGGGAGCAGGGACTTCAAATTGGTCGAGGCATCAGCCATTAGCTGTTTCCTTTCTGAACGGTTTCCGACTGGTTGTCATACGGATTGCCATTGTGCTTCTCGTATTCCTCGAAGCTGTGCGGCCACTCGCGGTAATCGGGCATGGCTGGATTGGGGTTGCGCACGCGCGAAAGATAAGTAGTGCGCGGCTTGGTGAGCAATTCACCCAACACTGAATAATTCCGGTCCTGCGCCTTCAATTTGGAGACCGCACTTTCGGGGTCGCTGACATCGCCGAAAACAATCGCCCCGGCGGGACACGCCTGCTGGCAGGCGGTCTTCGGAATCGTGCCTTCCGATTCACGCAGGCGCACATGATCCGTTCCGCCGGCCTTGGCTTTTTGCTTGATCTTGGCGTGTTCGATGCGCTGGGTGCAATAAGTGCACTTTTCCATCACCCCGCGCATGCGCACGGTCACATCCGGATTCTTGACCATCTTGATCAAATCCCATTCGTCCTCTTCGCGCATTCCGGCGTTCGGGTCCTTCCACCAACGAAGTATGTCCAGTTCTCCGCCCGTCTTGCTGCCTAGCATGGCCGTGGGATACAGCGTGCCTTTCAGCGCGGTTAGCGGACGCTTGTTGAAATCCAGATAATTAAATCGACGCACCTTGTATGGGCAGTTGTTCGAGCAATAGCGGGTGCCAATGCATCGATTATAGGCCATGACATTAAGGCCCTCCTGGTCATGCACCGTGGCATTGACCGGGCAAACATTCTCGCACGGAGCGGCTTCGCACTGCTGGCAAAGCATCGGTTGATTCACCGCCTGCACGTCGTCAATCCATTCGGCAAATTGCTGGCCCTCGTCTTTTTGGAACGTATCGGAAAGTTTCTCGGTGGCCGGATCCGCTGTGTAATAGCGGTCAATCCGCATCCAATGCATTTCGCGCCCCCGCGTAACTTGGTCCTTCCCGACAATGGGAATGTTGTTTTCGCTCTGGCAAGCCACCACACAGGTGCCGCAGCCCACACAGGAGGTTAAATCAATCGACATGCCCCATTGGTGCAGGGCCGTTTTTTTCGCCTCATCCAGTGGATTCGGGTAGAGGGATTGCTGAATGGGCGCCTCCTCACCGTGCATCTTCTCTGCAAAATTCGGAAGTTTCTGGTATTCAGCCCAATTGGCTTCGCGCACCGCCGGACGGCCTTCCATTGACCAATGGTGTTGCGTGGTCGCAATCACATAGGTCTCGCCCGTCTTCTTGAGCGTTGCTCCGGTCGCAACATAGCTTCCGGCGAAGATGGCATAGGAATTGAAACCCACGCCTGTGCCGACCCGCCCCGCCGCCGGCCGGCCGTAACCAAGAGCCAAACCCAAGGAATAGTCTGCCATGCCCGGCTGGGTCCAGATCGGACCTTTGACCGTGCGGCCATTCAAAGTAATTTCAACCAAGTCGCCATTTTCGACGCCCATTTCCCGGGCCGTCTTGCGACTTACCAGCACCGCATTATCCCAGGTGATTTTGGTGATGGGTTCGGGCAATTCCTGCATCCAGCCATTGTTGCCAAAACGCCCATCATCCACTTTGGCATCCCGATAAAAAACCACTTCCAGACTGCTTGCTGAAGGCGTGCTGGATTTGACTTCAGGCGGGGTGCCAGCGAAGGTGGCGGTTACCGTTGCGGCTGCTGATTCAGTTTGGTAACCGTTGAACAAAAATTTCTTCCAAGCTTCCTCCGAACCACCAAACGTGGCTTTGACGATTTCGTAAGGGCTCGTCTGGGTCTCACCTGCGAGGCGGGCCAGAAATTCCAACTCGCTCAAACCGCCAAACAGCGGTTGAATGAGCGGTTGCACCGGCACCAAAATCCCATCACTGGTGGTCGCGTCACTCCACGACTCCAAATAATGCGCGGCCGGGATATGCCAGTCGGTTTGGGCAAAAGTTTCGTCCTCGTAATAGCCCAAGCGCACCACCGTTTTGGCCTTGCGCTGGGTGGTTGCCCAGTTCAAATCCACCGGGGCGTTGTAGACCGGGTTGCCACCCAGAATGACGAGCGTCGACACCGAGCCCGCATTCAAAAGTTGGGCCAGTTCCCCAATAGTGCCACCTACCGGCGTCGTCACCGGATGCAGCGCCAGTGTGCTCCCAACTGCCGCCAGTGCCGAATTGATGGCAAAGGCCAGCAGATGCACTTCCAAGGGCTGTGCTTGACCGGCCACCACCAACGCATTACCCCGGTTTTGCGTCAAATCCTTGGCACATTCTTCAATCCACTTTTTATCCACGCCCGCCGGAGCGGAAATGGGAGCGCCGGCCACCGCCGCGCTGATCGCCGCCCCAATGGCACCGATCTGGCTTGCCGCCACTCGCAAGCGGTGATCTGCCCCTGCCCCGGTGAGGGTAAACAGCGATTCGATCACGTATAACCGGCTCATCGAACCGGTCTCAGGCTTGCGCCCTGCCACGTAACGACGAATGTGGTTATGGGTGTCATCTTCCGAGCCCAAGAAATCGCTGCCCAAGGACACGATGACTTTGGCTTTCTCAAAGTGATAAACCGGGCGAGCGGACTGCCCAAACGCCTGCGTGGCCGCGCGCTGATGGATGTCCGAATCCACCGGCTCATAAGCGAACCATTTGGCATTCGGAAATTTCTGGGAAATCAAATCCTGCAAGCGCCGGCGCGAAGGCGAAGTGCTGCGATCAGTCAGGAACGCCAACCCCTGCCCGCCGGTGGTCGCGGCGGCTTGGGAAAGTTGGCTGAGAGCGGCCAGGGCATCTTCCGCGGCTACGATTTTGCCCGCATTTTTAAAGCGCTTCGTCCGGTCTGGATCATAAAGGTCCAGAATGGATGCTTGGGCATAACGGTCGGTCGAACCATTGCTACCCGGAAAATCGGCGTTGCCTTCCAGTTTCACCGGCCGGCCTTCGTAGGACTTCGCCAGCAAGGGAATGGCACCGTTGCGCGTGGGCATGGCCGTCGCAAAATACTGCGCCTCGCCGAAAGTGTAATTCTCCTGTTGCTGACCAAACGGCTCCAGCTTTTCCTCCGGACGGCGGCAACCCGCGCCCATCACGCCAATGCCCGCCAGCATCAACGAGGCCGACATGATGCGCACGAAATGACGGCGGGACACCCCGTCCTCCAGCTCACTGGCTCCCTGGGGAAATTCGCGTTGCAACCATTCCTTGAACTCCGCCGTGTCGGCCAGTTCATCCAAGCTCCGCCAGTAACGGCGGCCAGTCACACTCGGGGCTGATTGGTTCAAATTATTTTTCATCGGTGACACGCCGAGCAGCTTTGGAGCGATTCCACTTTCCAATCATGCACAAATTTGGTTCCGTTCGTGGCCTGCATTTCGGCCGCCACCGCCTCGTTCGTACTCCATTGCCAGTCCAGATGGGTAACCTGGGCGGTCGGACGAATGTGCTCGGCCGGATCACGATGGCAGTCCAGGCAAAAACTCATGCTAAACGACTTGGCATGGTAAACTTCCTCCATTTGGTCCACACGACCGTGACATTCCACGCAACTAACGCCGCGGGTCACGTGTACCGAGTGGTTAAAATAAACGTAATCCGGCACCTTGTGGACCTGCACCCAGGGAATCGGCTTGCCGGTGGCGGCACTGTCCCGCACCACGGCCAGCAAGGGATCGTCCTTCATCACCTGATTATGACAATTCATGCACGTGGAAGCACCGGGCAGGTTGGCGAACCAGGACTTCTCCACCCCATTATGACAATAGCGACAGTCCAACCCCATCTGGCCCGCATGAATCTTATGGGAAAAGGGCACCGGCTGAACGGGCTCGTAGCCCACCCGCGTATGCTTGGGGGTGGCATAGAGCGCAACGCCGGCGGTGACCACACCACCAACAACCGCCACAACGGCTCCTAGCGCCAAGGGCAAACTGTTTGTCCACTTCGGAAAAATTGCTGACATTACGGGATCGCGAACGTTGATTGTACCTTAATCAGATATTGTCTTACGCCACGCAAAATATTGAGAATATAATTATTGAACTTCGGCTTCCCGCGCAAGGAAAGTTTGTGAAAAATTTCACGATGATTCAAATTCCCACCAGCGCCGCGCCGATTACCCCGGCGGAATCGCCGATTTGATGTTTTAAAATCGGCGTCTCCAAACGGTCGTTAAACACATATTTGGCCACTTCGGCCACCCCCAGCGTGTAAACATCCTCAAATTTGGAAACCCCGCCCCCCAGCACAATGGCATCCGGATCCAGCACATCGATCAAATTGGCCATCGCCCGGCCGAAGCGCCGGAAAAACTCCTGGATGAGCGCCACCGCATTCGGTTCCCCCCGCCGATAATCCTGTTCAATCTCAAAAAAGCTCTTTTGCAGGCCATACTGGGCCTGATAGCGTCGTTGCAATCCGCCACCGCTAATAAAGGTCTCCACACAACCCTTTTGCCCGCAATAGCACAACGGACCTTCGGGATCGATGCACATATGCCCCCACTCCCCGGCAATGGCCTGCGGTCCGGTGATGACTTCCCCCTTGTAAACCAGCCCCCCGCCACAACCCGTTCCCATGATCACTCCAAAGACCATTTTATGCCCCCGCCCTGCCCCCAGCAAAGCCTCCGCCATGGCAAAGCAGTTGGCATCGTTTTGCATTTCCACCGGCCGCCCCAGCAACTGTTCCAGATCCGCCTTCACCGGCTGGCCATTCATGCACACCGTGTTGGAATTTTTCATCAACCCCGTCCGCGGTGCCACCACCCCGGGCGTGCCAATCCCCAGCGTGTGCGGCGCCCCGCCCGTGCTCGCTGCCAGGTCATCGTGCAGGCTCTTAATGCGGTTGAGAATGTGCTGATACCCTTTGTCCCGCTGCGTTTCCACGCGCTTGCGAAAGAGTTCCTGGCCCTGCGCATCCAGCACAATGCCTTCAATTTTGGTTCCGCCGAGATCCATGCCCATCCGATTCATGCTGGCATGGTTTCAAAAAAACTTATGCGGTGCAAACCAAGATTTCGCCCGGTTTGGGCTCGACGGCGCGCGACGTGTTTGCGAAGTTAAAAATATTGATGCTTCAAAAACTAATCACCCCCATTCTGTCCGCATTGTGCCTCCTTGCCGCCGGGCCGGGATCAGCGGCCGATGCTCACGGGCCCATCGCCTACCCCGGCATGCCAGTGCTGGTGACTTCCAATGGCGTGCAAGCGCCCTCCTATCAGTTTTTAAATGAATGCCAGAAACCGGGCCCGTGGCAGGCCAAATGGATCTGGCTTGGCGGTGAAAGCAACGCCCCGGTCGCGATGTTTCGGAAGGAAATCGTGCTGCCTGAACCGCCGCGTTCGGCCAAAGCCTGGCTGACGGCCGATGCCCGCTACCGTCTGTTCATCAATGGACACCTGGTTTCGCGCGGGCCCGTGGATATGGGCCGTGATTATGCCGGCGGCAACACCCACCGCTGGTTTTATGACGTTCGCGAGTTGCAAACTTATTTACAGGCGGGCACTAATGTCATCGCTGCGGAAGTTTTTCGGAATTGGACCGGCTGGACGGTGTCACGCGGACAGCCGGGATTTTTGTTCGAAGCTGAAATCGCGCAGGCGGCTGGCCAGCCGCTCCGGGTCACCTCCGATAGTTCGTGGCATTCCGCCCCTGCCCTGCAATTTCCCAGCCCGACCATTTACGCCCCTGCCCTGGAACCCGCCGGCTGGCGTTTACCCGGCTTTGATGATTCTACCTGGTCATTCAGCAGCGCGGTGAAAGACCTCTGGCCCCCGCTCGTCGCGAGCGAGATTCCCCCCTTGATGGAAGCGCACTATCCCGTGCTGCGCATCGAAGGCTTGCCCTCCCATGTCATCACCAATGACTGCTCGTTCCGCGTGGTATTTGATCGCGTACTGAGTGGGTATCCCACCGTGCAGGTTTCGGGCGGCCGGGGCGCGCAATTAATTGTGAAAGCCAATAACGAAGCCAAAATGACCCTTGGCCGCGGTGAACATTATTTTGAATTCCCGCACCTAACCGAAATCGCGCCCGCCTTCACTGTCACCTTGAAAGGCGTCCGGGAACCGGTCACCATCGCGGATGTCGGGGCGATTTTCACTTCGCAACCGGTGGCGTACCGCGGTTCTTTTCAATGCAACGATGACCAGTTAAACCGCCTCTATGATGTCTCCCGCTGGGCGGTGCAGATTTGCCTGCAAACGCACCATCTTGACTCGCCCAATCACCAGGAGCCCATCAGTGATCCCGGCGATTATCTGATTGAATCCATGGTGAACTTCCAGACCTTCGCCCAACCCTGGCTCGCGCGGCAGGATCTGCGGAAATTTGCCTGGCTGCTCAAGGACGAGAACTACCACAATTTCCACACCAGCTACTCCCTTGGCTGGTTGCAAATGTTGCTGGATTACTACGACTACACCGGCGATGCCTCCCTCGTGCAGGAACTGTCTCCCTATGTCCACGAACTGCTCGATACCTACACCTCCTGGCGCGGAACCAATGGCATCATCTCGGAAGCCCCAAATTATATGTTTATGGACTGGGTGGAGATTGCCGGCATCAACTGCCATCATCCTCCCGCCGTGATCGGCCAGGGATATCTGACCGCTTTTTATTATCACGGTCTGGAAATGGCTGCGCGCATTGCCACCCTGGCGGGTGATGCCGCGCGCGTCCAGAAATACCAGCACCTGCGCGACGAAACCGCCCGGGCGTTCAACCAGGAACTCTGGAATCCCGCCCAAGGCCTTTATCGCGATGGCAACCCATTTCGCACCTCCGTTAAGCCTGGCAAATGGCTGCCCGCCGATACCGCCATCGAAACGTTCAGCCCCCATGTCAACCTCCTCGCGGTCTTGTATGACCTCGCGCCCCAAGACCGGCAGCAAAAAATAGTGGAGCAAGTGCTCGCCGAAAAACCCCTCAATACCCAGCCCTGGTTCATGCACTGGGTATTCCCCGCCATCGACCATGCCGGCTTGTTTGATCGCTATGCCATGGCACAACTGCAGCGCTGGCAAATCGTGCCGGAAACCCAGTCTTTCCGCGAAATGTGGAACCACGGTGACCTGAGTCACGGCTGGTGCTCCACCCCGTTGGTGCAGCTCACCTCCAAAATTCTGGGTATCACCCCGGCCGCACCCGGTTTCCGCGTGGTTGCCATCCGCCCGCAACCATGTGATTTACATTGGGCCCGGGGCGCCGTCCCCACACCGCAGGGCAATGTGGAAGTCGCCTGGCAAATGCAACCTGATAAATTTGCCTTGGATGTCGTTGTCCCGGAAGGGGCTGCCGCCGAGGTGACCCTGCCGGTGGAACGATTTGAGCATTCGCAGACCACCTGCGATGGCCAGCCCGCCGCCCCCCAACTGCCTGTGGGGCCCGGCAAACACCATTTTGAATTGGCCGGCAAACTCAAGCCGCTCGCAGTGGTGTCCGATGCCGCGCCATCCGTCCCGGCCCGCCTCCCTGACGAAGATCTGGACATTGTGCCGGACGACGTGTTGCATCACCTGCTGGCCAGCGCTGCGGACCATGCCAGCCACTCCGGCGGCGGCTCGAATGCAGCCGCGGTTTTCAATGGCACCACCCGCAATGGCGCGGGTGGCAGCGAAACCAAAGACGACGGCCAAACCTTCCGCGGGTACGGCTCGGGGGATTGGCTGGAATTTCGGCTGAAACAGCCAGTGGACCTCACCGAAGTGCGCAGCTTCGCGAACCATGCCGATGCCCGGTCAAGCCAGCATTATGACCTGTTTGTCGCCCAGGCTGGCGCGCCCCAACAATTCGTGAAAGTGGCAACCGGCTTCAAATCGTCCACTGGCGGCCGAACCGCGCTGCGTTTGCCGTTGCATGCCACCAACGTTGTGGCCATCCGCTTTCAGTTCCGGGACGGCCCGTTGGGCTTTAATGTCTACCGTGAATTCAATGTTCAAGGAGTGCCCAGCAACTAAATTGCCATCGAGAACCAAGGCCTAACCGAAGCCAGTTCAACCCAATGGCTGGAGGAGTCCACGAAAAAACTACGTTTCGCTAACGGAGCCCAGAAGTAATTGCCCTTAGTCACCGCTGATCAGAGCACTGGCTGCGTTTGCTGGCGCTGAGCATGGAAATTGAGCCAACGAGGTAATTGGTGCCGGTGGTGGGACTCGAACCCACACGACTTTTTATGGTCCCAGGATTTTAAGTCCTGTGCGTCTGCCATTTCGCCACACCGGCATCCGTTGGCAATCAACAACTTAGGCAGCATTTGCACGTTCGTATTGGCGCTGCCACGGTGGTTGCTATGGAGCATACAAGGGCAGCCCAAGCAGCACCAAAACCATCGGCCTCTTATAAATACCAGAAAGCCTTTGATTCACGCAAGCGCCGCGTCCGGGGAATGTGGCAGCGTAATCGCCAGTTCTCCGCCAATCTCACCGTGGCGGATGATCTGGGCCGTGCCATGTGCGGTCCAGTCGGTTGGATTCCGCAGGCTCCTCGCAGCCTCAACGCTTGCCAGGCTGGCGGGTCTGCTCGAGTGTGCTGGATAATTGATACCTGCGCTCGCGCTGCGTTGAGTTCAGATTGTTTGTTTCTCCCAGGTCCTGCTCCAGGTCGTAGAGTTCCCCGGCGAGTGAATAGGTTCGGTTGGCCCGGGAATCCGGCTCGATGAATTTCCAAAGACCGTCCCGCAACGCCAGCATCCGGGCGCCATCATGTTCCACCAGTTGGTCGCGGGCCGTGCGACTGCTGCCGAGTAGAGCGGGCAGGACGTTCACACTGTCCGACGCGTCCCCGGGTGGAATGACCTGCCCGGTAAGTGCGGCAAACGAGGCCGGAAAATCCACCAGGCTCACCATCGCCGCCGACACGCCGGGCGTTACCCGGCCCGGCCAGGCAAGAATAAAAGGCACGCGGGTGCCACCCTCATAGACCGAATATTTGCCGCCCCGCAAGTGCCCGGCCGGGGTGTGGCCGTTTAAGTCCACCACCGAGCGGTCATCGTAACCATCGTCCAGCACCGGGCCATTGTCACTGGTAAGAATGACGATCGTATTCGATGCCAGTTTCATTTGGTCCAGCGCCGCCAGAATTTGGCCGACCGACCAATCAAACTCGACGATGACATCGCCGCGCACACCGCAACCACTCTGGCCCACAAAGCGCGGGTTCGGCACCCGGGGCACATGCGGATCATGGGTGGCAAACTCCAGAAAGAATGGACGCCGGGCATCTTGGGTGATGAAATCCACGGCCTTTTTCGTGAGCACATCCGCCTTGTCCTCATCCTTCCACCGGGCGGCATGCCCGCCGGTCATGAAGCCAATGCGGCTAATGCCGTCGATAATCGTGCCATCGTGCCCCAGCGTCAGTCCCAGGCGGAGCAATTCCGGATGGGCGCGCCCTGTGGGCTCATCCCCAATCGGCTGGCCGTAGCTGACCTGAATTGGATCCAGGGGATCGAGACCGGCCACCCGATGATTTTCAACATATACGCAAGGGACCCGGTCCCCGGTGGCCGGTTGAATGAACGCGTAATCAAAACCTACTTCGAGCGGACCCGGCTTGATTTCCCCATTCCAATCCGGTCCAGCCGCCCCGCCCAAACCCAAATGCCACTTGCCCACAATGCCCGTGCGGTACCCTGCCCCTTTCAAAATGGAAGGCAGCGTGGCATGCCGCGGATCAATGATCAGCGCCGCGTTGCCCGGCAAAACACCGGTGCCATTTTTACGCCAGGGATACTGGCCGGTGAGCAGCGCATAGCGCGAGGGCGAACAGGTGGCCGAGGTGGCGTGCGCATCCGTGAAACGGAGCCCCTCCCGGCCCAAGCGGTCGATGTTCGGAGTAGGAATTTTGGTCGCCCCGTAACAACCGGTGTCGCCGAAGCCCAAATCATCGGCGACAATCAGGACAATGTTGGGGGTGGCCAATGGTGGGGTCCCACTTGCCCCGCATGCAGCGGGTAAAACCACCAGGGCTAATCCGGCCAGCCAGCCGGCCGTTTTGGCATATGTTATTTTAGAAAAAACAAGCATGATGATTCAATGAGCAGGTGGGCGGGGCACGGGCATTTGCGCGCCGACCTGTTGGAGCCAGTTGTCGAGTCGTGCGGCCAATTGCCGCCGTTTTTCTGGTTGGGCCGCTGCCAGGTTTTTTTGCTCGGACAAATCGGTGCTTAAATGATAAAGCTCCTCGGCACCCGTTTCATAAAAGCGGATTAATTTCCAATCCCCCACGCGGGCCACACTGTAAGGGGATACCTTGCCGCCATTCCAATAGTGCGGATAATGCCAGAACAACTCGGTGTGCGGCGGGGTCGTTTCACCACGTAAAAGGGGCACGAAGCTCACCCCGTCCAGGGCCGTGTGGCTGGCCGAAGGGTCCGCTCCGGCCAGTTCCAGCAGGGTCGGAAAAAAATCCATGGTCATCACCGGCGTGTCACAAACACTGCCCGCTGGCGTGACCCCGGGCATTTTAACGATCAATGGCACCCGGAGACCACCTTCATACGCGGAGCCTTTGCCGTTGCGAAGGGGCGTGTTGGCGGTGGCCGGCGGTTTGCCGAAATGCACCGCCCCGCCGTTGTCCGAGGTGAAAACGATGAGCGTGCGATCAGCTAAACTTAAGTCGGCAAGCTTCTTGACGATGCGCCCTACACTCTCATCCACACTGCGCAACATGGCAGAATAGACCGCATTGCTTTGACCATCCGCACCCGGCCGGTCGGCGGCCGCATCAATCAGTTCCTGTTTGCCCTCCAACGGGGCGTGAACTGCATAGTGGCAAAAGTTCAGGTAAAACGGATGGTCCCGGTTCGCCTCAATGAAGTGGATCGCCTCGTCGGTGAGGCGGTCAGTGAGATATTCGCCCGGGTGGCCGCCGTGTTCCGCCAACCCGGGTACGCGATGCGGGTTGTTTGGACCACCATAAGGCCAGAAATAAGCCCCCGGGTGGCCTGTGTCGCCCCCGGCAATATTCGTGTCAAACCCCTGGTGTTCCGGCAGGCATTCGCCCGCGCCCAAATGCCACTTGCCAATATGGCCGGTGGCATAACCCAACCGTTTCAACGCCGTGGCCAGGGTGGTTTCCGTGGTCGGCAACTGCTGCTGCCAGTCCGGCAGGCGGAACCGGCTGCCGGGCGGCGCGCCTTCCCCGGGTATATAATCCGTGATATGTAATCGCGCCGGATATTTTCCCGTCATCAGGGCCGCCCGCGAAGGGGAGCAAACGGCACAGGCCGCATAGGCTTGCGTGAAGCGGGTGCCGCTGGCGGCCAGCGCATCGATCTGGGGTGTCTGGTAAAATTTACTACCGAAACAGCCGCCGTCTTTCCAACCCATGTCATCGATCAAAATGAAAATCATGTTGGGTCGCGCGGGCGTCGCGGAAGCGGGAGCGGCAAGCATGAGCAGCGCCGACAGCAGCCCCAACCAAACGAGTTTATAGACTGGCCGGCCGCTTGCCCGGTGAGGATGACAACAGTGCTTTTTCATTTCCCCAAAAGTCCGGCCAGACCGTCGGCGGCGATTATTTGCCTGCGGTCAGAACGGTACTGGCTCAAGTAAAGTGTTTTCCCATCGACCGTCAATGGAAATTAATGCTCCCACCACCATCTCCCGCGCCAACGCTGCCTTCTTAACGCTCAGAATAATAGGGCCGCGGCGTGTCCGGCCCGGAGTACCGGCAGCGGTTCATTGCGGGGTTAACTTGATCGTATAAGTGACCGGGGCATAGCCGATCTCCCTTTTTCAGGAGCATTCCTGACGGTGCCGGCGCCGGGATCGCGTGAAACTTGGCCAGGTAATCCGCCATCGGCGGCGTTGCCTGCGCCAAATGCCCCCTTGAAAAGCCAGCGGGCCGGCGAGAATGAAAAGGGTTAAACGCATAATGATAAAGAGCTTGTACGTTCGGTCCCGGGCTGTCGAGCTCCGGCAGTGCCAAAAATGAACCAACCCAGGAATCCCCTTGGCCGGTATTTCCTTAAGTAGACACTATACCCTTGGCCGCGTGCCGGACACTGGCTCCGTTTGACAAAATCTGCCCACTCGCTTATACTCATCATGCGAGTGCATTTAGACATGGGCGATATTCCGACCGTTCCGCGCCAATAGGTCCGCCATGCCGCATGCCTCGGCAGCCAGTTCTTTGACATCCCAAACAGAAATCCCGAAAATGCGCCCCTGGGCTAATCCGCCTAAATCCGGCTAATAAACAAACCCGCCTGCCCGGTGGGGCTTTCTGCAAACAGTTGCGGGCTGCCCTGCGGCGCAGGTAACGGACCCGCAACCGTGCGCCCCTGGTCCGGGCGTCCGTAGGTAAATCGTGCCTAATCGTGCCTAATCGTGCCTTTGCCAGGTTTCGGCCATGCGACTCAATAAGTCCCCCAGGTGAATCCGGCTTAAAAAATCCAACCCGCTCGCCCACTGGGAACCCCAGCACCGGCTGTGGTAATAAAATCCAGGTAAATCGCACTCAATTGCCATATTATTAAAGTGGCTAAAATAGAGTACTTTACGATTCTGCTTAGCGCCTAATACGTCCGGAGATACGTCGAAAAGGACTTAGGATATAGGCACGGTGTGCTTCATGTGCGTTAGGTAAATCGATGATTGAGTTGCCCTAACAGTCGATGGGATGTTTGAAAATTGCAACCAAGGTCGCGTTTCATAGGGTCACTACCTGGCCAGTGCGGACGGATTCCTCCTCCGCTGCGCAAATTTCCACAGCTTGCACACCATCCGCCGCCGTCACGATTGAAGGAGGCAAACCGGCTTGAATGGATTCAATCATATGGCGTAATTCACCGAGATAACCATCCGAGGGTTCCAAAGGAAGCGCGCGTGGTTGGCCGCCCACCTCGATTAGAAGAAGGGCCTCGGGACCCCTGCGACTGTCATAATCCAAGGTCGCGAACTCGAAATTGAGGGTGTAGGCCATGGAAAATCCGGCGGCCTGAAGCCAGCTACCCTCCGCGTGAACCAAGGCCCCGCCAGCCACTTGATACTGCGTCACCACATGATCGATGGCCCCGCTGAACACACTCCGGCCCGTGGAAAAAACCCCCGATGGGCGGCCAAACAGGTATTGCACAAAATCGGTGTCATGGATGTGCAAATCCAGCAGAGCGCCGCCCGACTCCGCGCCGTTAAAGTAATTTTCCCGGCCCCAGGCTGGCGGTGCCGAGACACGACGGAACCGGGCGGACCATAATTTTCCATAGGTTTCCCAAGCCACCAGCTCGCGCAAACCGGACCAACCCGGCCAGAATCGCATGCACATGGCCGGCATGAAATAGCCCTTGGCGGTGCGCGCGGCCGTGATGATTTCCCTGGCTGCCGGCAGGGATCTCGCCAGGGGCTTTTCGCAAATGACGTGCCTGCCCGCCCGCAAGGCCGCGACCGAGTAGGCTAAGTGGAACTGGGTCGGCAGACAAAGGCATACCAGCTCAATGTACGGGTCAGCCAGCAATTCTTCAATATTCCGGTAAACTTTAACGTCAGGATCCAGATGAATGGCATCTGCCCCGCCGGTATTTCCGCTGGCCCCGGACAGGCTGCCATTGACAGGGACACGACTTTTGCCCGCCACTGCCACAATGCGGGCTCCGGAGATTTGTTGCAGAGCTTTCAGGTAGGTGACACCCATGAGACCCAGGCCTACTACCGCCACTTTGACCGGTGGTTTAGTTACCGCGGTTTCAAAATTGGGGTTCATGATTCAGACAACGCATTCCAAAATAAAATACCGCGAGACTAGAGTGGCATCCACTGACCAACCACCACCGTCAATCGGCTGGGCGGGGCGCGCCGCCGGCAAATCCGGACTATGCAACCAAACGGCGGTGCAGCGCGTGGGGGGTGACACCACCAATCGTCCCTTCAACGGCTCATAACGCAGCTTTTGCACCAACCGCTCCTGATTAAAATGGTTTTGCAGGGTGGGATGCAACACCGTCTCCACTTGGGCGGGCAGACAATGGATGAGCAACCGATTCCCATGCTGGTAGGATCGCGTCCGCCAAGTGGCGGGCAGTCCAGCCAGGGTGAAGGCGGCGGGTTGATGAACCGCCAATACCGCGATTACCGAAGGTGACAGCGCTGGCTCAGCCATTCGTTCGGGGCGCCAGAAAAACCACCCCTGCCCCACGGAACGATTGAACCAACCACCTGACATTTGAGAGACAACGGCATCCCTCAAGTGGCATTTCGCCAAGGGTACGGGCTTGGGGAAGTTTTGGTACGGCGGGAAACTACCCGGACGAGCGGGTTCAACCAATTCAACTGCCAGCCCCAAGGCGTCAAACCAGGATTGGGGAGAACGATTTCCAGCGGCATCGTAATATCCAGTGGGCCCAGTGGCGATCACGAGGCCGCCAGCGGTCATGAAACTTTCCAAGGCTGCCCGCTGGTCGCGGGCCAGGCACATCACACCACTGAGGCACAGCGCCTTGGTTTGCCCAAAGAGCGGAATTTCGGTGCGGACTTCCACGGGCAAATTGGCCTGCATCAGAGCCAAGCAAGTGGCATTGTAATCGTTGCTGTAGTCCCCGGGCATTTCCCCGTAGAAATCTCGGGTGGCGCGGGAAAATAAAATTGCAACCGGGGCCACCACTTCCCCGAGGAACAAATCGGGATGCGCCATTTCCCAGAGATAGCCCTCGCCCACCAGTTCCGGGTCATCCGCGAGGCCGTTCAATTCGGCGGGTGAGATATCAAGGCGGCCTTTCAAGGTACTAAACCAACAATCCGAACCGAGAAATTTATTCACGGCCCAGATAAAAAACGCGGTGTCAGGAAAAAAGCCGTAGCCTAAGCCGAAGCACGGCGCGGCGTGGGCCCGGGCAATATCGAGGTGCAGCCACTGACTGGGCACGCGATCATCCCAAGTGCCCTTGAGCGTGGGAGTGGAACCGCACATTTCGAGCATGACGTGATTGCAGTTTTGGATGAAGTCTTGGTAACTCATCCCAAAACCGGGCAGGTAGTAATTATCGCTGCTGGAACAGCAGGTTAGCAGCGGAAAACCGGCGGGCACTGCCGCGCGGACCAGGCCCAAAAAATCGCGGGTGGAATGATAGCGCAGGGTAATCCAATCACGAAACGCCGGATTACGCCGGTCACCCCAAAATGCAGCATCACTCACCGGCGGCAAGGTGTGCCCGTAATCCTGCTTGAACCGGACGCGGCAATAGTGGCAGCCGCAAGCGTGCCAGTCCGCGTAGAAAATAGCGTCGTCACTCATCAGGCCGTCGATGCCAGTATCGGCCAGCAAGCGGCGCACATAGGTCTGATAGGCCGCTTGGAAATCCGGGTGATTGGGACAAAATTGCTCGGCGTTATAGGCCGGTAAATAAGCCGGCTTCCCAGTGGCCAGATCCAGCATGCGCCAGTCATTCAGATGCGAACCGGCAAACTGCCAGGTGGCGGCCTCGGCATAGTTGGGATAAAACGGCAGGTGATGCCGGTTACGGTGCCAGACATTCAGGGCTTCGGCGGGATTGCGCGGGCGCTGAACGACGCCGGCGGAGTGATGGTCGAACAACAAGATTTTGCGTTGGTGCAATTCGTCCGCAATGAAACGGATTTCGTCATGCAGCCGGCCCCAAATGGGAAGAAAATCCCAGCGCATATGCGCGCCAAAGATGGTGCAGCAGTTAACCCCGTTGGCCGCGCAGGTGTCCGCCCGGCGACGAATGTTATCCATCAATTCCGGATTCGGCCAAGCGAGGTCGTTCAGGGTGAGCCACCAACTGACGGCACGATAACGCGGGCGGGGCGTGACTGTCTTCGGCCGGATCGTGGCCCGCTCGCTCACGGGTGAAGCGGCCCAGGCAGCCCCGGGCAGGAGGCTGGTGGCGGCCATGATGCCGCCAAGGGACTGCACAAACGCCCGGCGCGTCCAGCCACTCCCTTCCAGGGTAGGCTGAGCCACCACGACACTCTGGCGTGGCTCATGCATAATTAATGACTCACCAAGGATGGCGTCATTCCCCGTGTTTGGGGAGCCGGAACCGGAAACTCGCGGATCAATTCCGCAGCCGCGGAGGCGAGCAATTCAAGTCCCCCTGGGCGCGGCCGAAAGACACCGTAAAACAAATGGGCCACATCAACTTCGTAGCCGCCTTCCGCATAAGCGGCGCGGGTGGGCAGATAACCCAAATCGCCATTGGCATAGCCGACCAGATAAGTCGGCGCGGGGCGCTCGCGCCGCAACCAATCGGTAAATTCGGAGAAAACCTCGGCATTGGCGCCTAGTAACAATACATCGTTGAGAGTTACCGCGAATAGTTCAGCTTCGTGAAACCGGGGGGAACCGGACGACTGCCCCTGCAACCGGGCGGTCCGCCAGTGCTCGACCACCCGGATATATTTATCCCCCCATTGGCATAGCGGCACGGGGTTTTGCCGGGCCTGACTGGCAAACTGATTGATGCCGTCTCCATTCAGGGTGTCCAGGGGTAACTGCACCAAGCGACGTGTGAGGTGCAAACGGGGTTGGGGATCGAAGGTGGCCGCCGTGAGCTGTGGACCAACGGCGGCAGCCAACTGTCGCCCCCAGAGCTTCACCTGTTCAAAGGAGACATTTTCCGCCGGAGGATTGAGGTTCCCACAGGCACCATTGGTGACGAGCACCACCGGAGCCCCGGGCAAGGTCTGCGCCAGTTCCACAGCGGCGGCGCCAAAAATATCGGCGCTGATCCAGCGGTTGCCCGCGCCCAGCGCCACCGGATGCATGGCATAATTAACCACCACGGCGGCGAAATCACCATTAGGCCTCCGGAACCCCAGGGCGGCCACCCGGGGATCGGTATGGGGCGTGGCGGTCTGGCGCCGCTCCACGGCCAGGTTGCATTGCCCCTCCACGATGGTCAAACCAACTGGCTCGGTGTGTTGCAAGGCAATCCTCGCCCCCTGGCGCAACCGATGGTGCAATAAAGCCACATAAGCGGCGTCATATTCGCCCGCTTCACGCAATTGGATCGTGGCGGGCCCGGAATGGTTATGGGTGGCGGACAAAATTACCTGCTCCGCCAGCAAACCCAAATTGGTCCGGGCCCATTGCCGGAAATCAGCCACAATCTGCTGGTCAAAGCCAATCAAGTCGCAGTGAATCCACAGCAGCCGGGCCTCCGAGGTGGCGAGATAGAGCACTTTGGCAAACAGCGGGTCTAGCAACCCCGTGGAAGGCTGCTGCCGGGCGGCAAACCCGGATAATTCACACCCCAAAGGCGGTGTAATATCAATCTGCGCGGTGCCCAGAATCATGCGGTTCCTCCGGCGAGGGCGTGGCGCTGGCAGTACACTTTTTCAAAGGCGCGGGCGATGTCATCCATGTCCGACCGCGGGCCGAGGAACAAACTTTGCTCCAGCCAGGCACCCTCGTGGGCACAAATGGTTTCGCAGTTGGTACAACGGACACTGGCGTAATCCAAGGACTGGCGGATCTCGGGAAGGTAAGGACCAAAGGCGCGATTGAGAAACAAAGGCTGGCGGTACAAAGGCAGGGCGTAGCCGCCGGAAACGGGAATCCCCTCGGCGGCCAAAGCCTGCAGGATGGCCGGACGCGCCACGCCAAACGCCGCGGAATCAATACGAAAAAGAAACAGGTGATAACTATGGCGGGTCGTGGCGGCGGTTCGAACTTGCGGATGGATCCCGGGGATTTCCCGCAGCCGCGCCGCCAGGTACTGGCCATTGCGATCACGCGTGATGGTTTGTTCCTCCAAACGATCCAACTGGGCATTCAGGACCGCCCCTTGGAATTCACCCAGTCGATAATTGGCGGACATTACATGATGTTCGTACCACAAGCCGCCGGCGATGCGTCCGCAATTCTGGATGGAACGGCAGGAAGCGGCGAGGTCGTCGTCATTGGTCGCCACGATGCCCCCCTCGCCGCTCGTGAGGTTTTTGCTGGATTGAAAGGAAAAGGAACCCAGATGGCCGACGGAACCCATGCCCCGGCCATCATACATCGCTCCGTGTGCGTGCGCCGCATCTTCAATCACGACCAGATGGTGCTGCTTGGCGATGGCCAGGATGGCCGCCAGTTCCGCCGGCTGGCCGGCCATGTGTACCACGATGATGGCGCGGGTGCGCGGCGTGATGGCGGCGGCCACCGCGACCGGATCCAGGTTGAAGGTCGCCAAATCAATATCGGCAAAAACCGGCACGGCATTGGCTTCCACCACGGCCGTGGCGGTGGCCAGAAACGTGTAGGGCGGCACAATGACTTCATCGTTGGCTTGAATGCCCGCCGCCATCAGGGCGACCCGCAAAGAGACGGTGCCATTCACGACCGCGATACCATGCCGGCAGCCATGGAGGGCCGCAAAGCGCTGCTCAAACTCCGCCACCTGGGAACCGGAAAGCCGGCCCCATTGACCGCTGTGCAGCGTGGCTAGCAGGCGGCGTTCTTCTTCCGCTCCATAGATGGGCCAACGCGTAAAGGGCGCGGTGCGGACTTGGGCACCGCCGTGCATGGCCAGTTTGTCATTAATAGGCATAGTAATTCGGGGTTACGGCAAGGGTGCGGGCAGTTGGGATTTTAAGGCGGCAATGTCCGCGTCCAACGCGGCCTTTTCCGGTCGGTATTGGTTGGGGAAAGCCTGTTTGAAACGGGCCTCCAAATTCTGGATGGAAGCCACATAGGCGGTGGCGGCCGGCGTGCCGGCCGGATCCGCCACCAACTGTTGCATCCGCGCCCGCACGGGATTGAAACTGGTTTTATGCCCGGAGGCGGGGCTCAGGAGCATGCCCGGATAAGTCTCCACCAACTCGCACAACAACTGGCGCTGCCCGGCATCATCCGCCTGCAATAGAATAGCCTGGCCAATGGAACGCCCCGCGTCGTAAGCCTGCGGGTTGTAGGCATAGTCGGCACAGGTCGCGAGCGGAATGCGGTTGATTTCATTCTCCTCGCGCAAAGGATTGCTGACATAGCCATCCAGCACCTTGCCCAGATTGGGGTCGCGGCCGGTGACCGGGCCCAGATGCATGGTCGGGTGACCATCGTTGACCGGGTAATTATCCCACAGGATGACACGGTGCTGAACAAGGGCGCGGAATTTTTTGGCCGCCGGCAGCGTGATCGGCCCGACCACGGCATCCCCGGTCCAGAACACATAAATTTCCGGGTCTAGGGCTTTCGCCAGAGTTTCAAGGTAAGGACGCTGCCGGGGGCGTGAGCCATCCCCCCAGTAATAGGTGGGACAGAATATCATCTGGGCGGCCGAATCGCGCTGCTTGAGTCGGTGATAAATCTCATTGCAGACTTCGGCTTGTGAAGCGGCATCAATGCCATTGGTCGCATCATCGAGCGCGAGGTTGAACCATTTTACCCCAAGCCCCTGCATCCAGGCATAGTGTTTGAAGAGTAGGTCAACATTCTCCGGCGAATGGTCATTGACCGTGCGCGCGCTGAAGAGATTGGGATTCATGCTGAAGCAGAATTGCAACCCGTGGGCCTGGGCCGAGCGAACCACGGCCTCATAGGCGGCTTTTTTGACGGGGGGCAGAGTTTCCCACCACCGATTCGCCCCGCGTTCGGACCATGAATGATGTTCCAGGTCAAACATGGAGAGATAACAGTTCATCAGAAAATTCATCCGGCACCGGGCGATGAAAGGGATCTCCGCGAGATATTGCTCGGGGGTCCAGGCCCAGCCTTTGGTGCCGCGAATTTTAAATCCTGGGGCGGCTCCAGGGGGCAACGGTTCCGGGAATTCCCGGGCTTGCGTGGGCAGGACGATCTGGAAGGTTGCCGGACGGTTGGTTGACTCCACGGCGGGACAGCGGTGTCCCACCAACAGCCAGCCAAAGACCAAAACAATCGCAAATTTTTTCATGGGGTCACCTCCAATCCCCCTTTTCCTGCTGGCTGGTGAATGTGCCCCTGCCAGAACATTCGCCGCAGCAGCCAGATGGCCGTGACCAGACTCACCATCAGCGCCAGGCCAAGGCGGGGCCAATCGCCAACGAAAATGGCATTGGTAGCCAGCACTAACCCCAGGGACGCGACCATACCCAGCAGAGAATCCACCAACATGACTCCAGCCGAAGGCTCATCCGACGGCGGCAGGGGACAAGTATCACTAACCGGCTCCCAAAATCCGGGTGGACGGCAACGGGCGTAAAAGCGCCGCAAAGTTTCCGGGGTTTCCGGCGGGGTGAGCAGGGTCACCGTGATCAACACCACCAGACTCAGCCCAAAGAGCAGCCCAAGGCCCTGCCACATGGGTTTGCTTTGATAGTCCAGGCCGAACCAAATGAGGATGGATAGCGGCAGCCCCAGAATGACGGCGGACAACTCGCCCCAGACATTAAACCGCCACCAGAAAAAGCGCAACCAGGACAACGGCAGAAGAAAAATGACCATGGCGGAATTAATGAACAGGAACCAGCTCACCATGTTATCGACGAAGAGAATAGTCACCACGGCCGCAAATAAAAACAGCACCAGCGAGGTGAGCCGGCTCACCCAGATTTTGCCGTCCGTCTGCGTCAGCCGCGCTGGTAGCAAATCATTGACGACAAAACTACCGCCCCAGTTTATCAAAGAGCTCAACGACCCCATGAAGGCGGCAACTTCAGCCGCGACCAGCAGGCCGATAAAACCATGGGGCAAATGCGAGGTTTTGATCAGTTCGCCCCAGGCGGATGCGGGATCCGCCAGCATGACCGAACCTGTTGGGACCGCGCCCAGATGCTTGGCCAAATCCGTCGTCCAAAAAAGAGCCATGGCAACCACCCCCAGGCCGATCAAGGGCAGTGTGCGAAATGAAAGGGCGAGAAAGGAGTTAAACAACTGGCCGCCGATGGCATGTCGCTCATTACGGGCGGCCATAAAACGCTGGGCCGTCATCCCTTCGCCCGCCGTGGGCGAGCCGGCAAAAAACCAGCCTTGCACAAACAGGGTCACCAGGGTGAGCACATCAATGGCGGGACTGGGCGGGTTTTGCACCAAGCCTGAAGGCCGGATGGTTTGGACGTGCTGCAAAATATTGTGCCACCCACCTTGATGGCTGACCGCCAGCACCAGGAAAACCGTGCAACCCGTAATCATGATGCCAAACTGAACCACATCAGCATAGACAACCCCCAGCAAACCGCCAAACATCGTATATACCACCGTAATCCCGCCGAAAATCAGCAGCACCTGCCAGGTCGCCAGCGGACAGAGGGGCGCGATGGTTTTGGCAAAGAATCCGGTGATATAGGCAATGATGAGCACCGCAAAGCCAAAGCTGCAAACTACCGCATAAATCTTCCGGGCCACCAAGGCCGGCCGGCCACCATAGCGCAGCGAAATCAGCTCGGCGGTGGTGACAATTTGCATCCGCCTCCACAAGCGGGCCCATACGATGGCGACCAAGGGCATCCAGACAATCCAACTGGCCCACCACAGCCAGTTGCCGGACAGGCCGAACACGAGCACCAGCATGACAAACGCACCCGTGCCGGAACTGTAGGTGGCCGTGTTGGAGAGACCGATCGCCCACCATGGCAGATCGCGGTGCCCGGCAAAGTAACCGGCCGCACCCTTGCCCGAGGAGCGACGTGCAAAAAGCAACCCCACGGTGAACACCAGCCCACAGGAGGCTGCGACCACCAGCCAGTCAATTATATTCATGTTAGGATGAAGGGTAAAATGGATTTATAATAAAAAGGTCACCTGCAAATTTACCGGCGACCGGACGCCCGCCAGCCGAACGGTTTCGCCGGAAAAGGTCACCTCGCCCGGTCCATCGGAGCGTACGCTGGCGATTACCCGAGAGCGGGGATCCCGTAAGCGCAAAATAATTTCGCCGGGCGGATTGCTCGCCGGCGGGGAGATTTGCACCCGCATGGAACCGTCGGCTTGTGGTACAATCCGGTAACTTACTGGGCCAAAGGTGGTGGGCGCGGCATTGACCCCCACCTGCAGGCCCGCGGCGAGCCAGGGCCGGGGAACGGCCTGGGCCAACCAGAGGTTGTCCCCCTCCTCCCGCACCAACAGGTTGCGCAGCAGGCGTAGTTGCTGGGTGTTTGAATACGTGTGAGGCAGCATCCAGTAATTTTCACCGGTGCGAATGTTCATACATTCCACCGCCGCAAACGTGTCACGGGACATGCCATATGCCAGCGCGCCATAAAGCCCAAGGATGGCGCGTTTGACGTCATCGCGCTCCAGACAGTTCAACCAATAACCGTAGGTATAGGCGTGGTCCGCCATTCGGTGGAACTGACTCACCCCGGCCACCAGTCCGCCGCGTTGCTCCAGAGCGTCCACAATGAGTTTTGCCTGCGGCTCATGCCCCGTGGGCAGGCCGATTTCCAACAAACAGGGAGCAATGATCCCGTAATATCCATCCGCGCTGCCGTCGGATTCTTGCCACAGTTCATGGGTGTCGGGAATCATGGGCAGGACGGGCAAACCGTGATCCACAAAAACCGCCGCTTGCATGGACGCCTGAATGTCGCGCCGATAGGCATCAGCCTCCCGCTGCAAGGCGGAACCCTCACCGGGCGAGCCCGCTTCGGCGAATACTCTTGCCGTGGCATCTAGCCCCTTCCACAGGTAGCCATTGGAAAAATAGTCGGCCGCGGGATGCAGGAGGTCGGCATACGGACGGTAACGGATCAATCCCCGGCTGACGACCGGTTCGCTGGCCGCCCGCGCCACCGCCAACTGCCGGTGATCCACGATCCATTGGCACATCAAGTGCATTTTGGGGGTAATGCGCTGCAACCAGGAGCGGTCGCGGGTCAGCCGGTAATGTTCCGCCAGCATCCACAAGGTTGTCCCGGTGTCGGTATCGCCAAAATTAACGGCTAGCAGGCCATTGGTATGCACAAAGGTCAGGAGGGAATCTGCGTAAGTCGCGGCCTGATCAGGGTAACCCATGAGGTCCATGCCGTGACAATAGAGCGCGGCGCTGTAGCCATAAACCCGGCCATAAAACCCGGCACCATCACAGACCTGGAAAACCCCATCGCGTTTGGCGGCGTTGAGAAAATTATAAACCAGCCACGCTCGATACGCGTTGGCCACGCGATCCTCGGGAATCTCAAAACGGCTACCCTGTCCGATCAGCTGGTTCCAATAATTGGTGACCGCCGCCAAGTGGCGGCCATATTCTTCCTGCGAAACCTCCATGGCGGTGGATAGCTCGATGGCGTAGGGCAGCCGCACGAACACCGTCTGACCGGCATGGGGCGGAAGTTTCAAGGACCATTGCAATCCGGGGCTTTGATTACTGACCCCGGTAATCGCAAAAGAGAGGCTGGTCGACCGTAATTGGTCCGCGGTGTTGGTTATGCTCAATCGAACATAGCCATAGAGCGCTGCATCCGGGACGAAATCCTGGCTCCAGCCGTAAACCGTTTCTTCCATGGCCAGCCCCGCAAACTGGTCCGTGGCCATCACGACGGGCATCCAGCCATGGAGCAGCTTTTTACCACACGTCTGGTTCCGCCCGCCAAACCGGTAATCTCCCAGTTGGAAAAAAGCCGTGGGTTTGTCATACCGGGCAATGTTATCGGTCAATTGCAATGAGCCATCACAGGCCAGGCCGATGGCCCCGTCATGGTCTTTTACCCCCACGATTTCACGAGGCCATTTCATGGCCGGATAATAGGCGCTGACCGATGCAAAGGACGGGTCGCCCGGTGCTGCCAGTTCCGTTTCGCCGGCCACATCATGGCCCGCGGCCGACAATTCAGCCTGCTCACCGACCGAAGCTGTCACCTCGGTACCGGCTAATTCCGATACGTGCAGCTCCCGAAAACACACGAAGTTGGTGATTTGGTCAGACGGCGGGTTAATCCAAGGCGTGGGTCGCGGAAATAGTTTGCCATCAAACTGCTGGCCCAGTTCGAGGTCTTGGGGTGCTCCATGCATGCGGGCTGGTCGAGGACTCACATGCAGACAAACGAACGTACCACCATTGGTGGCGGCCAGGTAACGCACGCAATCGCCCGCCAATTCAACGGCAAGGGTTTGCCATTCACCAACCGCCGCCGCAGCCCCGAGGTCGAAATCGTGGGGATAAGTTCCCAAAACCTCCCGCAACTCCAGCCGCCCGGCACTCGGATTGTTCAAGCCGAACTGCACATAATTAGCAGCATCCCAGCGCAGTACCAGCCCGGCGGGGGCGGTTTCATTGCTAGTTTTGAGTTCGCAAACCACCCGAGCGGTACCGTGGGGAAAGGAATGGGCGACAAACGCTCGGGTATGGGGAGACGATGCCATCACCAGCGTGTGGTTGGTCAACGCCAGTGATGCTGCTCCACCCAGGTGGACGGACCACTCCGGGGGCAGGGCATTACCCGCAAAGTCATCCGATGGCTTACCGCCGGCGGTTGCCGCCGCGAACCAAAACCCGCCGCCAAGGCACACCAATCGAGCCGTATAAGCGAACCAGCGGCGGAATGGTTTGGACAAGTTGCAAGGCATTGACAAAAAGCCTTAGCTGGCGGCAGGGCGAACTTGGCGCATAAGGCTCAAGGCTTGACGCTGATCAAATCCGAACGCGTGTGGCCATTCTCGGTGATGCGGGCCAGAAAATAAGCCGTGCCATCCAACCCGATTGCCAGGGAGTTCACGTAGAGCGGACGCTGGCCGTTCGGATAATAAATGGCCCCATGATCGCAATATTGACGGTTGGGAATGTCGTAGGTGATCAAATGCAGATCCTCCAAGCCCTTGGCCTCGCCCATGGCGGTCGTGGCTTTGCCCGCCACCCGGCGACCATTTTCATAAACCGGTCCGCCGGTCAGGTAGTAAATGGTCCGCCCGTCATGCGCCAGCCCGAAACCAAGGTAGCCATAGCTGAACTGGTCGAACATGCCGCTGGCTTTCGAGGGTTCAGAGGTGATGCGATCCATGACTTCAATTTGTTCCTGCCGGGGATCAAAGCGGAATAAATAGCCGGAGTTGCCATGCACACCATAAATCATCTGATCTGCCGGCCGGAAAAATGTCTGGCGCCAGTTATACCCCATGTGCCCCGGGGAAAGCGGATCGTAAATCCCAAAGTAGTCTTTCTTCAGAGTCTCCCCGCGAACGAGTTCCACCGCGTCCAAGTCCGCGGAATAATGAAAGATATTCCCCTCGGAAGTAGAATACCAGGCGGAGCCATCCGCCGGATTCACGGCGATGGAACGACAGACGGTCCGGTAGTCCGGTCCCTGGCCGGCCTCGCCCCGGGCGCAGGTTTTGCCCAGAATTTTCAGGTCATGGGTGGCGTAATTATATCGGAAAAAGGTGCCGCTGGGCCAGGTGATGCCAAAACCCCGCTTATGCTGGGTGTCCATGTTGAACGCCAATATGCCCTCGTGATCCGGGACCATGACGAAATTTTCAAACTGCCCCGACGCCAGGTCATACGACAATAAGTGTCCGCCCGGGTAGGCCGTCCAACCGGCGGGGGGAATGCCCATGGTTTCCCGCCCCGCCTGGCTGCTGTAAAAACCTAAATGTGTGGCGAAAAAGAGCTTGCCGTTGGCTTCCACAAAATTCACATGGCTTTTTCCCTGCACGATCGAATGATGATCTTTTTCGCCGCAAGCCTCCGTCAGGTCAGCCACAAAAGTGACGCCGTCGGTTTGCGGATCATAACAAAACATGCGCGCCCCGACGTCATACTTGTCGGCGCTGAGCACGTAATAAATTTTGCCGTTACTGGCGCACCCCATGCTGTTGTAGGGGTCATGCCCATCCGGAAAGCCGGAGTTATGCGGCAGCCCCAGCAGGCGGTGCGCAGGTTGAAAGTGATCCGCCGAGGCGCGGAGTGGTTGGGAGACCTGGGCGGTCATTAAGGCCGTGGTGGCCAGCAGCATTGGCAGGTTTGGTTTCATGAATAGTTAAGCCGGGAGGCGGGAGTTAAGGTTGCGTATTTTTCCGGGCGAGTTCCACGCCCGCCGTGGTCAGAAAATATTTGGCCAGCAGGTTGGGTTGTTCCCACGCCGGCTGGGATTCCGGATGATGGACATAATCCAAAAAGCGCCGGGTCAGGAGGGCAAAATGCGCCTCGTGCCCAATGCGCAGGGCATCAGGAATCTTAATTTGGAAACGGTCACCAAGGTCTTTCACCGCCAGCCCGGGATGGAGCGTCTGCAGTTCCGCCACTTTGGCGGTCAGCGCCGTGGCGACCGTGCCATGCAACGCCGGACGGTTTGGTATGACATAAACCTGGGCCACATAATTTTCCGCCGCCCCCTGACGGACTTCCACGCGCGCTTGGGTGCCACGAAAAATCGCGAGCTCCGCATCCTTGCTGCCGGCGGGGGCGGCAAATCCCCATTGTAGTTTTAGCCGGACAAACGTGTGCCGCAACGTATAGATAACGGTATTATTCGCGTAATACTGCAATTTTCCATCTTGCAGCGCGTCGGCCAGATAAGCCGGAAACACGGACTCACCCGTCACTTTCTGAAATTCCGGAAGCGAAATAATCGTCGGCCAGCGCGTCGCGGACAATAACTGAATATCCGTTCGATAATTCAGCGCCTGATCGGGGAAAATGGTCCACGGCACCAAGTCAGCCAGGTGCGTGCCGACATCAGCAAGGGCCTCGCCTTGCTGGCGAATGTCAAAAAACCAAGGCGGACGCAAAAGGGGCAACCCGGCCACCTCTTTGAGCAAATAATGCAAGCTGGCCATGTCCACAGCCGGTTCCTCCGCCGTGCCGTCCGCCAACTGGCCGAAAACGGCTGGTGTGTTCACCAGTTCGCGGGGCAGGAGGCAGGTGATCTCAAACCGCTGGGTCATGGCATCATAGGCCACCACGCGGTTGGTATCGGCGGTGGCCAGGGTAGCGGCCAGTTTGGGAAAGTCCGCGGTCGTAATGATCCACGGTTTGTCCGCCAGCACGCTGATGCCCGCCGCCACGATGGCCTGGATTCGGTCGATTTTGCCGGCATTGTTTCCCGCCATCACCACCACATTGCCGGGATGCTCGGCCAGGAGGCGATCCAGGGGCACGCCATTAGTATGCACGATCTCGTCCCAATACGTGGGATTTTGGGCGCGCGCATTGAACTGGTCGATCCGGGCGAGATGCGCGCCCAAATCCGGACCGGGAAGCGCGTAGACGTCGACCTGCGCGGACAAATCCGGCTGCATTTGTTTTTGCATTAACGCCGCGTGGAAGTGGCCCGGCTCCAGCGTCATCAAGCGCAAGGGCGGATTGGTCTCCGCCGCCGCCATCACCAGCCCCGACTCCATGCCCAAGAGCAGGCAAACCGCCAGGCTGGTGACATCGGTCATGCGCATTCGGGGAATAATGGTTGCGCCTCAGGCCAGCTCCGCGGCATGGGTCTGAATCTTTTTGATCGCGGCCACGATTTCATCCATGTCGGAACGCGGTCCCAGCAACATGTTTTGTGTGAACCAAACCGCTTCCAAACAAAGTTGGTCATTGACCGGACAGCCCGTGCGCTCGCCCCATCCCGCCAGCACCTCCGGCGGATACACCCGCTGAAACGCCCGGGTTTTGAAATTGTTCTGGATGAAGGTTTCCGTGTTCAGCGGCGAATAGCCGCCTGAGCAAGGGATGCCCTCGGCTGAGAGCGCACTGAGGAATTTAGACCGCGAAAGCCCCGCAAAGTGTTCCTTCTGGTAACGAAACATATAGAGGTGATGCGAACTCCGCGTGCACCCGGCATGCTGGCCAGCGGGGATAACCCCGGGGATCTGCCGCAATTGTTCTGTGAGATAGGCGGCATTGACATCGCGAATTTTGGACTGCTCCTCCAGACGGGTCATCTGCACGAGCAGCAAGCTCGCCTGAAATTCGGTAAGCCGCAAATTGGCTCCGCGGGTTCCCCGATAAGTGAAATTAAAACTCGCCGTCTTGCGCGCGCGGCAGTTGTTCTGGAAGGAATAGAGCCGCTCTGCCAGGTCGTCATCGTTGGTGATCACCGCCCCACCCTCGCCCGAAGTCAGGTTTTTGCTGGCCTGGAAGCTAAAGCAGCCCATGGCACCGTAAGTTCCCACTTTGCGTCCGCGCCACTCGGCCAAGTGCGCCTGACAAGCATCTTCCACAAGGGCAATTTTCCGCCGCTGCGAAATTTCCACCAGTGTGTCCAAATCCGCCACCCCACCGCCCACATGCGCCGGCAGTACCGCCACCGTGCGGTCGGAAATAGCCGCCTCGACCTTGCGGGCATCCATTTGAAACGTATCCGGATCCGTGTCCACAAACACGGGCAAGGCATGGTGCATGAACACGGCATTGATGGTGGCCACGAAAGTATAGGGCGGCACAATCACTTCATCCCCGGGCCCGACATCCAGCGAACCCAGTGCCGCGATCACCGCACTCGTCCCATTGGCCGTGGCCACGCAATGCTTGGCGCCGGTCAATTGCAGATAGGCATCCTCAAAATGATTCACCACCTGACCGTCGCCCCGGAACCATTTCCGGCTGTGCAGCACGTCAAAAATCGCCTTGTCCTCCCGCTCGTCAATCACCGGCCACACGGGAAAAGCCGCCGTCCGCACCGGCTGGCCGCCTAGTTTCGCCGGTTTGCCAGTCTCGGCGGCAAACAAGTTTGGGCCGCTGGCGGAACTCAAAATTCCGGCCAAAGCGGCATAACGAACGGCCATGGCCCCGGCACCCGCCTGGGTGGCCGTTTGCAGGAATTGCCGACGATTAAATGCTTTTATCATGGTTGAGTGGGGTTTTGTTCGGTTGATTCGCAATTAAATAAGCTGATTTATGGTGTTGGCTTTGAATCCGCCCATTGGTCAAAGAGTGTCTTGATAACCGCATATTTATCCGGACTGCGGTCCTGGTACTGATGGCAAAAGATAATGACCCCGTCCGCACGCTGGTGTGCGATGGTCATGACTTGGCGCACATATTCCGGAGTACTGTCATTGAGCTTGGAATGTTTGGTGGCATACACATCCACAACAATTGGCACGGTCGGGCCGAACCATTGCCGGAAGGCGGCAATTTCTTTATCCAGCGTGTCCCATTCACTCAAATTGGATTGGCTCATTTCGTGACGGTAGGGAAAGAGAATGCCATCCACAAATGGACGGTATTTCGCCACGCGCGCCGGTTTCATTTGGTGGTAGTACATGCACGGAACAAAGGCCAGGCGCGGATTGATGCCGTGGGAATCATCCACCATCGCTTTAAGGTAGGCGGAGGTAAAAATGGGGGCATCATAGGAGAAGTCATCAATGCTCCAAGCGACCAAATTGGTTTCCTGCAGACTTAATTGAGCAATCGCCCGGCCCCAAGCGTCAAAATCCAGACCGAACGGTTGCGAGTAAGGTGGTTCGCTGGGAGGCACCAGGGTTATCCAGACCTTGATGTGGTTTTCCCGGGCTTTGGGCAGGAACAATTTCAGGTCTTCCCAATCATTGGACTGATGGTGGACAAGAAAATTATAAGTGTTGGCTCGAATCTTGACAAGTTCGGTGACCAACCGGTCGACATCCACCCGTTTATCCGCCTTCCTTGGCTCGGCATCGTAAGTGCCGAAAATACTCCGCAAGGCTGCCGCCGGGGCGACCATGGAATGACCGCCGGACGTACTGGCGCAACCGGCGAAAGCACCGGCGCCAACCAGCGCCAGAACCAGGCGAGCGACAACCAAGACGGAGATATATGTATTTGTATTAATCACTTTGTATCATTTCCGGCAGTAGTGCTGGCCACCAACTCGCCCACGCCACCCGCGATTAAGTTTTCCACGCTATCCGCCCAGCGCAGAGCGGGCAGTCCATAAACGACAAAGGCATAGCTGCCTTCATAACCCCAGTGCGCACCCAGTTTGGGGTTCAGGTCTTCCTGCAAGACCCGGCGGGAGGGTAGGTAGCACATCACATCGTTGCAATAACCGGCGACCCACGTTTGATAACCATAGGCTTGTTTAAATTTTATGGCGTAATCCACCACCGGCTCGCCGCCCAGGGTAATGAGCAATTGCTGTCCGCCCAAACGCCACGCTTGCATGGGGAAGTTATACTCGCGCGGCGGTATATTTCCCGCCTCCAGAAAAGCCAGCCAGCGCCCCGCCCATCGCCGGGTGGGCGGGGAAGGATCATTGGTCATCATTTTCAACTGGGAAATGGATAGCGGTTCGCCAAAAGGCAGGGTCACCATTTTCATCCGGGTCACCAAATCGGGTGCCAGATAATGCGGCGGAGCCACCAGCACTTCCTCCACGGCCGCCGCCAGCATGCCACCATAGCGTTCACCCAAAAAGGTTTGGTGACGCGGCAAGGGATTTTGATCCCCGCCACAGCCCATGAAAAACATGGCCTGCGCACCCGGGTGGCATTTTTCCAAATCGAGCTGCGCATAGCCCGCATAATCGCCGCACCATTCGTTGATGGCAAAGGTGGTGTTGTGACATGCATAACCGCAGAGCACGGCTTTCAAGCCGCCATCCGGCCGGTAAACGGCCAGCACCGGCACCGCATGGTCCACGGGTCCGTTTAGACTGCCGGCGGCGAGCAATTCCGGCACGGCGTTCTCCAAGTTATTCCGGCGGTTCACGGCAAAACCCGTGGTCCCCTGGCCGGAGGCGGTCCTGACCGGGGCTAAATCCGCCAGGGCCGCGCCCACGGTGTCCGCCATTTGGGATTCGAGCCAATTTGAATACTGGTCGATCAAAGCCCGCTGCCGTTCATCGAGGGGATAAATATCATAAAGCGCATCGCGCAACACCGGTCCACAATGTGTGTGGGAGGCGCCCAGCATGATCTGATCCGGCCGCAGTTGATATTTTCGGGCCACCAATGCGAGGGTGTGCTCATAAATATTCCGGGGAATGCCCAGTAAATCGGCGGTGAGAATCACCGCGCGATGGCCGCTGGCATCCTGCAAGGCCAGCGCCTTCACCCAGAGATCCATCACCTTGCCGCCAGAGGCCGGGTTGGTGCGGTTCGAAAATCCGGCCAGCCAGAGGTTTTGGGTCGGCGTAATCACCGTGCGCGCCGTGCCCGCCTGCCACCCTTCAGCCGCATGCGTGGAGGACGCAAGCCCAAGCCCGAGGAACACGGTCAGCAAACCGACCGCCATTGCCAGTCGGATGCGTTCGGCAGATTTTGGGAGGAACGCCATGATTAATTTGCCGCCAGACGAATTCTCGCCATCACCTCTTCAATGCGCACCGGTGCCCCGCCGCGGTCCTTGCTCTCTTGCGCGGCCGTCATGAAAGCAAATAACTCGATCGTTTCCTCGGACTTCACCGGGGGCTGGCCGGTTTGAAAAAAATTCATGATTTGTTGAGCCAAAACAATATAACCGTCGTAAGACCCCACCGGTAATTCGCCCTTGGCCCCCTCGGCCAGCCCATGATATTTCTTGTTCAAATCCTGGTGGTAAATCCCCGTGCGCCCGCCCCGCCAGGTGCCAATGACTTCAATCGCCCCATTGGTGGTCTGCAAACGCTGCACACTCTCGCAGCCGGTTCCCATCACGGTGTACAGCGACTCCACCCCGTGAATGCCATACCAGAACAATTCCGGAAAACGCTCCTGAACTTCGCAGGGGCTGTAGGTTTCGGCGTTGGTGACCACCCCGATCATCCCCTGATGCACGATCTGCGAGTCATGACCAAACCGCAGGCTCGAAGAACTCCAGACCGGCACCATTGCCTCCTTGGCCAGGCGGAAAATTCCCACGACATCATTGAGCGAGGCGGCCATGGGCTTGTCGATAAACAAGGGTTTGTGCGCCGCAATCACCTGCCGGGCCTGCTCCAGATGCGCCCGCCCGTCCACACTCTCCAGCAGCACCACGTCCACATTGGAACACAGGGAAGGTATGCTGTCGTAAAACACCACGCCATACTTGTCATGCAAGGTCGCGGCGTAACCATCCACCCGGCTGGCACTCAGCGCGAAATCCGGACTCCCGCCCTTGAAGGCCGCCACCACCCGGCCGCCCGAAACATAGCCTTTGCCGGCCGGGTTGTTGAAGGTTTCCGCAAAGACCGGCACATGGGAGGTGTCGCAGCCCACGATGCCAATGCGCAGATCCGCGGCGAACAGCGGCAACGCCAGCGTACCCGCCCCAAGCAGTAGAATTTTTTTCAGCATAAAACAATCCATTTTAAATTTCCCGGGAGGCCGGAATGATACGCACGGTGCCCAATTGTCCAACCATTTGGAAAACCAGTAGCAAGGCCACGGGGTAGAGCAAGGCGCACGCCATAAAAATGGGGGTGAAACCGAGCGCATCCACCACCCGTCCAATATAAATCTGCGAAAGCGCCCCCATCCAGGAGCCTAGGGTGCCGCCCAACCCGGTGACCGTGGCCACGACGTGCGTTGGAAAAACCTCAGCGGGCAGGATGATATTACCCCAACCAGCATGGCAAAAGGTCATGGTGGCCACCAAGCCCAAAGCCAGGCCGGCATTGGCCACCAGCGGGGTGCTCACCGCGCCCAGAAACAACAGCACGGTCATCAACGACATCGTGGTCTTGCGGGACCGGTCGAGTGTCCAGCCACGGCCAATGAACCAGCGCGGCAATGCCCCGCTCACCACACTGCCGAGCGCGGCGGCCGCAAACGGAATCCAGACGAACAGCCCGATTTGCTTCAGCGCAAAGCCATGCCGCTTCTCAAAATAAAGCGGAATCCAGAACAACAGAAAATAACTGATGGGATCGGTGAGCCCTCTCACCAGGATACAACCCCAGGTTTCCCGCATGCGCAGCAGCCGGCCCAGAGAGACCCGTTCCGGGGCGGGCGCCTCAGATTTGCCCGGCACCAGCAGGGCCTGCTCGGACGGCGTGATGCGCGGATGCCGGGACGGCAGTTGGTAAAAAAACCACCAGCCTCCCACCCAAACCAGTCCCAGCGCCCCCGTTACCAAAAAGGCCGGGCGCCAGCCAAATTGGACCGCAATCAAGGACACCAACGGGGCCGAGATCATGGAGCCCACCGCCGTTCCGGCATTAAAAATACCGATGGCCAGCGCGCGTTCCGCCATGGGAAACCATTCCACCACCGCGCGCACGCCGCCGGTGAAGCTGCCGGGTTCAAAGATGCCCAGCAAAAACCGAAAGGTACCGAATTGCCCCGCCGTGGTGGCAAACATATGCAGCATGTTGGCCACCGACCAGCCCGTCACAAAGATCATAAAACCCAGCCGTGTGCCCACCAGATCAATCACCCGCCCGCTCACCGCGTACATCACGCCATAACTGGCCAGAAACCAGGCATTAATCCTGCCATAGTCCGCGTTGTCCAGGTAGAGTTGTTCCTTGATCCCGCCAATCAGCACCGACAAGGTCTGCCGGTCGAGATAATTCAAGGCCGAGGCCAGGCACAGCAAGCCGGCGATATACCACCGTAAATGTTTGATGGGGCCTTGGGTCACGGGTTGGGGCCTTGGGTTACTTCCAGGGTGTCCAGGCGGTAATAGTTTTCATCCCAGTCCGCCACCACCCGGCCGGCCGGGCTCAAACCCAGATACTCCGCCGGATGATGTGCCGCCATCTGCCACACCTGCTCCAGCGGCAGGCCCGTCAGTTTCACGGTGTTGACCACCGCCCGGTCAAGCGTCAGGGTCGAGCCGGCCAGCCAAGGCTTGCCAATGGGCGTGACGCGCCCATCGACGTTGACCACCACCGGTTCCCCATTGAGTTCATAGTTGCCGGGACCACAACCAGCCGCCGCCATGGCGTCTGTTATCAAAATAATGCGGCTCGGCTGCTTGGCTCGGATCATGGCTCTGACCGTGGCGGGGGGTAAATGGTGGCCGTCCACAATCAGGGAGGCTTCGAGCTCATCCTGGGCGAGTTGTTCCCAAATAATATTGGGATGGCGCGGCATGTTCATTTGACAGCCGTTGCCCAAATGGGTGGAGAGGGTCGCGCCCGCGCGCACCGCATCCCGAATTTGCTGGGGCGTGGCGGCCGTGTGCCCCAGGGCCACGCGCAGGCCATGCCGGACCAGATATTCAATCAATGTTAGCGCTCCCGGCACCTCCGGCGCCAGGGTTACCATGCGAATGTTCCCCTCCGCCGCTTCCTGCCGCCGGTCAAAATCCTCCACACTCGCCGCCCGCAAGTGGCTTAGGGGATGTACCCCCCGCGGCCCATCCAGCGGGGAGAGGTAGGGGCCTTCCATGTGCAACCCCGCAAAGGTCGGGTGATCCACGGAAAGTATCGTGCTGGCACACTGGGCAAACTGTTCGAGCGAGGAACTGATCAACGTGGGCAGGCACCGAGTCACCCCGGTGGCCATCATGGCCTCCAAAGCGGAAAACACCTGGTCAATGGTTGCCGCCGGATTGTTAAAATCCACCCCGGCGAAACCATTCACCTGCAAATCAAACAAACCAGGCAGCTCAATTCTCATTCGATTCAACCGGCGGATTCGCTAGGAGCGACGCCGAGGCGCGGTCCAGAAAAATGGTCACATCCGGATGGGTTTGCAAAATTGATGCCGGGGCCAGCGGGGATACCGGGCCTTCCAGACAGTTGCGGACGGCCTGGGCCTTGCGCAGGTCCGGCACGATGCAAAAAATTTTGCGGGCTTTCAAAATCTGCCGGATGGACATTGAGACCGCCTGCCGGGGCACTTCGGCAAGGTCCATAAACCACCCCTCACCCACCTGCTGCTGGCGGCAGGCCTGATCCAACTCCACCACCAAGTAAGGCTCCTCCGTTTCAAAATCGGCCGGCGGATCATTAAAGGCCAGATGCCCGTTTTCGCCAATACCCACAAAGGCCACATCAATGGGGGCCAGGTTCAGCTTGGCGCCCACTTGCGCACACAAGGTGTCCAAGTCACTTTCCGCATTAAGCAAATGAAACTTGGCAATCCCCGTGGGTTGGATGAACCGTTCCAGAAGATATTTGCGAAAGCTGGCCGGATGCGTAATCGGCAGCCCAGCATATTCATCCAGATGAAACATTTCGACATTGGACCACTTGATGCCCGGGGCTTTGGCGAGGGCCGCCAGAAAACCAAACTGGGATGCCCCCGTGGCGGCGATGATGCGCGCCGCGCCGCTGGTCGCCAGTTGCGATTGCAGTGCGGTCGCAGCAACGTGGGCCACGGCCTGACTCATGGCGGCACTATCGGAAAAAATCTTAATATTCATAATGTTATTTGGCGGTCCCGACCCTGCGATCAGCGGCCATTAAGGCATACCCGGGCTGGACTGGGGTTTTATGGTTAATTTCGCGGCCTTTACCCGGGCCGGCTTGGTCCCCTGCGGAGACTGGAACGCTTCCACTGGCCCGGGGACGCGCGCCGGAACTTAGTCTCAAGTGCAATTATTGCTGCATGGTCCAGTAGTCACACTGCGGGTTGCCGCTCCCATCCGCTGCCCAGAGGGTTTCATATTTCATGCGTTCCACATGACCATCCAGAGTGCCAACGTTGGCACCGTTGGCATGCACGGTGGGCCGCCCGTTATTAAACGGGCTGTAATTCGAGTTGCTGTCATTCACGCCGTCGTGATTGGCATCCGAGTTCCATGGATTATAAAGCGGAGAATAGACATAATACATTTCCACATCCATGAACATCAAGGCATTGGAAGGGTGGGTGATCATGCTGGCCTTGACCGAAGGGTTCATCGGGTCACTTTCGTTGATCTTCCCGTAATAGAACGGAGCATTAAGTTTGGGATACTTGGTCAAATTCCAGAGCCCAAAATTGACACCAATGTGGCAGTTCCAGTTTGTCAGACTCCAGGCGGAGACGGCACCCCGCCCCGAAACCGCATAAAACGCCGGGGCACCATAGCCGCCGCCCGGGCAGGTGCGCACCGGGTCGTCACTCCAAATGTATGCCCCAGTGGAATCCAACACCGTCTTTTTGGACGTCAAATAATCATATAAGAAATCAAACACCACGTTCTTGGTGCTGATATCCGAGGGATATTCACAGACGGCAAAGTAAGGCAGTTCATCGTGATTGTCTCCCATGTACATCATCAAGGCAAGATCCCAATTTTTCATATTGGCCTCACATTTGATGGCCTGAGCCCGGTTCTTGGCCTTGCTCAAGGCTGGCAACAGCATCGCAGCCAGAATGGCGATGATCGCGATAACGACCAACAGTTCGATCAACGTAAAACCGCTTTTTTTATGCATATTTTAGATTTTTTAAGGCCGGGCAGGCTTCGCTTCTGATTCGAAACCTGCCCGGCGTACTGGCGACGCCCGGAACTTAGTTGCTTAGCAAACGATAGAACACGCTGGGATTCCGCGGATTAACCGGCAGGTTGATCGTGTTGCCCGTCGTCGGAATGTTTACCCAGTTGGTGCTCAATCCGATGGCGGTGCTGTTGGTTTGCCCCTGCAGTAAATAACTTGAGTAGTTGCCCGGCCAGCTCAAGGTGATCACGCCGTTGGTAACGCCGGCCGCGAGGATCGGCGGTGTGGCCGGCTGGGTCACCAGGCTGGCCACCGTGATGCTGCCATCCACCTTGGTATTGTCCGTCCAGACCACGTTGGCCGGCAGGGTCACCGTGGTGAAATTGCTGGAAATCGTGCCCGCGGAGAACAACTGGAACTTGTCCCCCACCGCCAGCCCCGAACCGGTGAAGCCAACCTTGAGTTTGCCACCCAGCTTTAGGCTCCCGGAAACAGCGTACCAGGCGGATCCCGTCACCCCATTGGTCTTGGTGATCGCCATCGTGGTCGTGCCCGCCAGCACCGAGCTGCCAAGGTTGCTGAGCAGAATGCCTGGTACCAGGAAGGCGTTGGTGGGAACCACCACTGTGCCTAGCAGGCTGCCAATTCCCGACAGGGTCTGCCCCGCGCCAACCGTGAGGGTTCCATCTGTCCGGCGCCCCGCATCCAGCACGCCCCCCGCCAGGATGATGCTCGCCGCAGCGGCCATGGAACCGCCATTCGTCAGCGCCAGCGTGCCGGTCTGGATCGTCAAATTGCCGGTAAAGGTGTTCGCCCCGCCCAGTACCAGTGTGCCCGTTCCCGTGCTGAAAGCCGTCGTCGCACTGCTCGGATGACTTCCGATGCCTTTGGTCAGATTGCCGCCGCCGCCAATCACCCCATTTACTTGGAGCAGGGAATTAGTCGTCGTATCCATAACGTCAGTTCCGTTCAAAGAGATGGGACCAGTAAATAGATTGGCCTGCACATTGGTAAACACACTGCCGTTGATGTTGGTACCCGTGCCGCCCGTGCCATAGAGACAGGCGCCATCTAGCAAGGTGGCCGTCACATTAACTGGGGCTTTTTGCCACACGTTGTTCAGCTCAAACGTCGCCCCGCCCGCCACTGTGAGGGGCATGGCCGGATTGCTGCTCAGCACCGTCCCGTTTTGCAAACGCAACACCCCCGCGCTGACTGTCACCGCTCCAAAGCCATTGGTCCAGCTGTTGGTGGCCGAGTTGAAAAGCGACACACAATTAGTGCCGAGTTTGGTCAGCGTGTAACCATTGCCCGTCACTCCGCCGGGGATGACCCCGCCGACGTTGTTCAAATCCATGCGGGTAAGGCCGCCAACCGCTGCATTCCCCCCGAGAAAGACTTGCATGAGCGAGTTTCCCTGGCCCGGCCCGGTGTTCACCAAGGCCCCATTGCCATTAAACCCGGTCCCTGAAATGGTAACATAATTGGACATCGCCAGCCCATTGATGTCCAGTGTGCCGCTGTTCGTCACATAAATCTGTTTGCTGGACGACGGCGTGGGGGCAATGAAGGCCGCCAGAGCGCTGGGTGCCAGCACCCCGCCGGAGACTTTAAAAGTGCCAGTAAAACCCGTGTTCGTGAGCGACAGCATCACCGCCCCAGGCCCTTCCACCGCCACCTGGCCAGAACCGCTCAGTATATTGTAAAAGCGCTGAACTTGATTAGTGGGAACAGCGATCGCCAGGGTGCCGCCGACCGCAACTGGCCCAGGACCGACCGCCCCCATCACCGTGACCCCATCACCCAGTCGCAGCGTGCCCGCCGTAATGGTGGTGCCTCCCGTAAAGCTGTTGCTTTGCACCAAGGTCAGGCTGCCGGTGCCGTTCTTGACCAGCGCAGCGGTCCCCGCAATCTGGCCCGCCCCCGTAATGATGTAGTTTTTGGAGGCATTGCAATTGACCGCCGAAGGATACACCGTGGTGGAAAGATTCACCGGCAGCGTGGCCGAGCCAATATCATCGAATGTCACCGCGTCAAATTGGTAGAAAGCAGACGGGCTGCCGCCATTTTTCCAATTGTTCACCCCCACCACATCCCAGATGCTGCCCGATCCGCCTCCAGCCCAAGTCAAGCTGGTCGATCCGGAGGACCCCACAATCATTTTGATCACCCCCGGCGTGCTGCCGTCAAACGTAATCGTGTAGGCACTGTTGGTGATCGGCCCCCCCGCCACCAGTTGTGTGGCCACGCTGCCATTCAGCCCATAGTTCGGGTTGCCGTTGTAATCGACCCAGGTCGAGTTTGTATTATAGTTCAGAATCGTGTAAGTACCAGCGCCGAAACCGGCCACCGGATTAACGTAAATTTGATTAACCCCGGCCAGGTTGAGCGCTCCGGAAACGTTGATGGCGTCACTGCTGGAACCAATGTCCATGACCAGCGCGCTGTTGCTCAAGCTGAGGCTAACCAGACCATTGCCATTGTTGGTGAGGATGGTCCCGTCAAGCTGGGGATAGGTGATTCCTGAAACCAGATTAGTTTGCCCAATGTAAAGCGAAGCTCCGATGCCCAGTCCCGCCGGGGAGAGTGCCTGGCCCGCGCCCAAAGCAAAATCCGTATTCGGGGCGAGTACCACCAAGTTACTGACGTTGAGGGTGGCAAAATTAGTCAGCGTACCCTTGGCCAGTTGGAGCGTGCAAACCGAGATATTACCCGCCGGTTTGGCCACCGCAGGCTGCATGTTAAGCGTGCCGCCGTAGGAAACATAAAGCAAGCTGAAGCCCCCACCCGGACTGGCGTTGTTCAGGATGTTACCGGATACGTTCACCGTACCGCCGTAAACAAACATGAATCCGCGCGTCGTGGAGGAATTAGTTACGCCTGGTGGAACATTGATCAGGCGGATGTAATTATTCACGTTAAGCGTGGCGTTGCTGTACGCTGTGAATTGACCCTGGCAGGGCGCCGTGGGGTTAAGCATATCCCCAACCTCCATTTGATTGACATCAATAACGGTTAAATTGGTAGTACCAGCTCCCACAATCAAATTGCCAACACCAATACCACTGGTCACCAGCGGCACGCCACCCCGGCCGAGATAAATGGTGTCCACCAAGGCGTCAACCCCGCCGCGGGTAAAATCCATTTTGCCATAGGTGGTGGTGGTGGTGCCCAATGACAGGGAGTCATCCCCCAGAGCCCAAGCGGTCTGGCGGCTTACCCCATCAATATTACGAAACTTGGCATAGCAATTCGTGAGCGGTGCCACCGTATTATAGCCCGGCATGAAAAACATCCCGCCGGCCGAGAACGAGGTTTTGGGGCCACCGACCAGAATCTGGTCGCAGTTAATATAATTAACCAGCCCCAGACAGTTGGAAATGCAGAACGAACTGCCGTTATTATTATTCTCAAATCCCACAATGTAAGCCGGCATGTTCGTGTCCAACAGCGTGATGTAATTCGTCAGCGCCAGGAACAGGCAGCCCTGCGGCCGGGCATAACCGGTGAGGTTGGGATCGGTGCCGGAATTGACCGTGTTAAAATCCGCGGCAATGCACAGATTGGAAAGTACACAATTAAAGGTGTTCAGCCCGGTCATGTCCAAAATGGCGGAATGGGTGGTGGTGGCCGTGCCTGCCGTTTGCGACCCTTGCCCCACCCATAAACAGCCCACCGGATTGGTGACGTTGAGGCTGCCTGGTCCTTGTATGGTGGCATATGCCAGCATGTTGGCGAAATCGAAGCCAGTGCCGACCGCCACGGTGTTCGAATATATGTGGAACAAATCGCGCGGGACCGAACTCACAATGTTTAACTGGTTGGTGATGTAGATATCATGTGCCCCCTCGTTGGTGGCCTGATTACCCACCACCCAGCCAAAATAGGAATTGGTGTGAGCTACCCATAACGCTCCAATAGTCATGGAATCCACCATCGACGTGGCCGGCATTGGTCCATCAAATTGATTCGTCCAGCCATAATCCGGCGCCAGTCCTTTGACATAGGTGTAGTAACCGCCAACATTCGGAGAGGTCACCGCCGCGAGGGCGGGAACAGAGTTGGACAAAACCACCGTGTCGCCCGGCCCAGGAGCCACGCCACCCAGCCAGTTGGCACCGCTGGACCACAATCCCCCCGCGCCAGGCATGGCAATGTCAGAGTTGGTCAGCAGCAGGGTGGCGGCGGGCAGGCCCTGCAGCATCAGCAGCAGGGTGGCCAGGACAGCCAGGATTTTTGTTTGGATTTTATGGTTCATGGATTGGTCAATGATTGGTCAGGGTTGGCGGTTTTGGTTCTTGGCTGAATCGTCTGGAGTTTGCCGGGGGTTTTATATCAAGGGATCTGGTGGAAAAAATCGCGTGCTGGGCCTTGCCGGGGAGGAAGGGCCCCGCCGGAAGGCCGGGCCGAGCCTTTGATGTATAGCTGGATATTACACATAAACCAATGCAAGTTCATAAAATACCAACGGGCTTCCCGGCGGTCTGTTATATGGTTGTTCGGCTATCCTTCAATTCCGACGCTGAAGAAACTAACAGGGTGGGGAAAATAAATATATACCTCAATTGAGGTAACGCCGCCAACAAATCATCCAACTCCCCCTCCGCGACGATCCCGAACCGTCACGGCGAACTGCGCCGGTTAATGTTTCCCTTCCGGCAATCCGGGAATGGCCCTCTGATGCTCCTGCAGATATTTCAGCAAGGCCTCGGTGCGCGAGCGCACATGCAGCTTTTCATATATCCTGCGCAGGTGCACCCGCACGGTTTGGTAGGAGATGTTTAATTTCCCCCCGATTTCCTTGTTGGCAAAACCCTGGGCCACCAGGTTCAAAATCTCCTTTTCCCGCGCGGACAATTCCGCCCGGCTGGCCGGCTCGGGTGTCGGCTCCCGGAAGGCCTCGACCAAACGGCGGGCAATCTCGCTGGTCATCGGCGCCCCGCCGGCGCGGACCTCGGCAATCGCCTCCAGGATTTCCGCCGAATAGGCGCGTTTTAACACGTACCCGCAAGCCCCGGCCTTCAGCGCGCGGAAAATGCTGTCTGTGTCCTCATACACGGTCACCATGATAACCTGCGACTCCGGACAAATTTTCTTCAGCGCCGCTGTGCACTCGATGCCGGACATGCCCGGGAGGTTGATGTCCATGAGGACAATGTGCGGCCGCAGCCGGCCAATCTCGGTTAGCGCCGCCTCACCATTCGCCCAATCGCCCACGCACCGCAAATCGGCGGCACGGCTCACCATGCGCAGCAGGCTGCGCCGCAAGCCTGCATTATCCTCAATCACCACCACCGTCACCACCCGCCCGGGCACCCCCGGTGCCACGCCGGACAGCGCCACCGCCGCTTCCCCCGGCATTTTTTTCAGATCTTTCATCGTTTATTTTAGTTTCACACCGTTGCGACTCAGGGGCAGCCGGAAAGTCAAGGTGGTGCCCCGGCCGGGTTCACTGCGAATCTCACACCGGCCGCCAATTTTGGCCACCCGGTCCTTTAAATTAACCAGCCCGTCCTGGGCCTCGCCCGCCGGAACGGCGGCAAATCCCACCCCGTTGTCGGCCACCATTAAAACAAATTCCTCCGCCTCCAGTTGGGCGCGAATGCGCACCTCGCTGGCCTGGGCGTGCTTGAGAATGTTGTTTAATGCCTCCTTGAAGCCAAGGAAGAAATTATGCCGCTGCTCGGAGCCCAGGGGAAATTCCGCCAGATTCGGCGGCACCTCGATCCGGCAACTAATTCCCGTCGGCTTGAACATCCGGTCCGCAAACTGACTGAAATACGCCAGTGAAGAGCGCAAAGTGTCGTTGCGCGGATTAATGGCCCACACGATTTCGTCCATCCCCGCCACCAACTCCCGGGACCGCACACTGATTTCGTGGGCAAACTGTCGCACGTCGGCGGCCGATAGCCCCGGGTCCTCCACCAGTTCACTGGTCAGCCCGATTTCCGTCAAGCCCGCCCCGATATCATCATGAATATCCCGGGCAATGCGCGCCCGCTCGGCCTCCATCGCATGCGCCAGTTCCAATTGGCGGAGCCGGATCCGCGCCTTGCGGTTTTCCACAATCCGCACCGACCAAGCAATGATCAACGCCAGCAGCCCCGCCACCACCGCCAAAAACATCCGGCGCTGCCAGAAAAAGGGCTGGACCGCCAGATTGACCGCCACCTCGGCCGGACTCCATACTCCGTTGCCATTTTGCGCCGACACCACAAAGCGGTAGTTATCCGGTGGCAAATGTGTGTATACCGCGCTGCGCTGCGGGCCGACCTCACTCCACTCGGCATCAAACCCCTCCAAACGGTAGCGAAAGCCCACCCGCTCGGGCGCGGAAAAAAACAACCCCGTGAAATAAAACTCAACGCGCTGATTACCCGGGGGAATTTGCAGCGTCAGCTCCCTGCCCCCGCCCGGCCGGGCGGGAAAGTTCGTCAACGAAAATGGCCGCCCGTCCACCACCACTCGTTCCAAGCGGACCGCTGGTGGTGCGACCAGGTGATCCGGATCATGGGGATCAATGATCACCACCCCCCGCCCGGTCGCAAAACACAACCGCCCCGCCCGCGTTTTCAGGCAGGTCCCCGGGTCCCCCGAACATTGCTCCGTTAACAAGCCATCCGAGCGCCCGTAGATCCGTGGATACACACGGGCCACTTCATGATTCGCCACCCTGGCCAAATCCCCGCGCGCAACCCTGACGATGCCATGCTGCGTCCCCAGCCAGAGCATCCCCCGGTCGTCGGCCAGAATTTGCAGAATGGTATCCTCCGGAACACCCTCGGCCCGGCCAAAACTGGCGATCCGCCCCGCCTGTAGCCGGCTCAAACCACCGCCTTCGGTCCCGATCCACAGCGTGTTTTGCTCATCTAGGCACAGGGCGCGCAATAATTCGCTCCGCAAGCCCTGCTTTCGGTCATATACCTGCCATTGGTCCTGCTGCAGCCGTCCCAACCCATGGTTGTAAGAAGCGACCCAAAGCCCGCCGTCCGGCGCGGGCATCATGGCAGTGATGGCTGAACCCCTAAGAGGATTGGGCACCGTTGCCAGTTTCCCCAGCACCCGGCGTTGCAACTCCCCCCGCTCATCACCCAGCCACAACGTCCCTTCGCGGTCTTCGCAGAGGCAATGCACCCCGCGCGCGGGCGCGTCCAAATAAATGGCCGCGTTTCGCCAGTTGAAGAGGCTCGTGCCGCCCACCCCCCAGAGACTGCCATCCCCGGACGCCGCCAGCGCGCTCACTTGCAAATTGCGCGGCAACATCTCCTGTCGCAATAAAACCTCATAATGATCGCCTTTGAATCGATACAGCCCATGTCCGATCGTCCCCACCCACAAACTGCCATCCTCGGTCTCCGCCAGCGAGACCGGCTGCGCCTCCGTCGCTCCATCGTACACCGCCAGCGTGCTGAGGTGCCGCGGTTGCAACCGGTTCAAACCCGCGCCGCGGGTGCCGACCCAGATGTTTCCCTCCGCATCCTGGGCGATGGAACGCACGGCATCGTCTGACAGCCCGTTCGCCCGGCCAATTTGCTGGAAACGCTCCCCCTCCAAATACAATAACCCCTGGTCACTCGTTCCTGCCAGAATGGTGCCATCCCGGCTCTCGGCCAGGCAGGTAATCAGCACCTCGGGCAGCCCGGACGCCGGCCCGAAAACTGACCAGTTCGTCGCCGCCAGGCAATAGATGCTGCCCACCGCCGCCGCCCACACCCGTCCTTCATGATCACACATCAAACGGTACGGTCGCAGTGCCTCCACTTCCGTCCCGGGAAAAGGAGGCGCAAAACGATGACCGTCAAACCGCAGCAAGCCTTGCCCCACGGTGGAAATCCACAGGCGGCCCTGACGGTCCGCAGTCATGGACCGCACATCTGGATCCTTCACCCATTGCTCCGGCCCAATTTTTTCCAGACGGCCACCACCCCAGCGGCTTAAACCAAGATTCGAGGCAATCCAGATGCCACCCGCGCCATCCTCTGCCAAATGCAAAACTCCCTCACTGGCTGGGCCCGCTGGCTGCGGCCAGTTCGTGAATTTTCCCGCTTCATAGCGGCAAAGCCCGCTCGCCGTGCCAATCCACAGCGCCCCGCTGCGGTCTTCCAACAACGCCCGGATTTGCATGCTCGGCAAACCATCCTGGATGCCAAAGACCTCAAACTTGACCCCGTCAAACCGGGCCAATCCCCCGCCCGTGCCAATCCACAAGTATCCATCGCGGGTTTGGGTGATGGCCCAAACCGACTCCTGTGGCAACCCCTCCTCCGCCCGCCAGGCGCGGCAGACAAAACGACCATTTCCCGGGTGATTTTCGGCGGCGAAAACTTCTTGGGCGTGGCCATTGATCGCCAGCCACCCGGCGTGCCACAGGGCCAGAAAAATCAAGCCACGCAGCCTTCCCCTGAAAGTTATGATGGAACCATTCAAATTTGATAATCCGCGATCTGAATTCTGTTTGCTTCGGCTTGCCAAATCCCCGCAAGGACTTGCTTTCTTAGTTGATAATTCATCTAAAGTCAATCGAGGAGCGCTCGGCTAATTTTATTACCGACAATACCGTCAACCGTCACCGTACCCGTCCTTTTATAGGCGGGTGACGGCGTGCCGGTACAACCGTCTTGACGGTGGTATGACGGCGGTTTGTCGGTTGACGGCGGTTTCATTTTAAGCGGTTGGTGTATAGAAACCTACAAAGCCCTTTTTAACAATCCCAAGTTTGACCAATTCCGTTACTTTCCGCTCGGCAGTTTTATGACTTATCGACACGCCTTTTTTGACGGCGGTTGATGTGGTTTTCACCTCGGCCTCAAGCTCCATCCGGCCCATTGCAGGCCGTTTTAAAAACGCGGCCGTGGCGAGTTCGCTCAGAGTTTCATGTGAATCGCACCAAATCGTACCTTTGCCAGTGTACCGACAATCAAAATTTTCCGGGTCGGCTTTTTAGTTTGGCGGTCCCGGCCCTGGGCCCTATATTCGCGCTGGTTATGAACCAGCCACCCATGCTTAATTTGTATTTTCTGGAGGCCCGGCACCAAGTGATTGAGCTGGCGGCCTTGCTGGACCGGCTGGAACGTGCCGGCGAAACCGGTGATTTTCGCGCCCAAGCCTTGCTGGAAGCCGTGAAAATCCTCGGTGGTCCCGCGAAAAATAAGGCCCAGGCAGTCTTGCTGGCCTTTAGCGATCCCACTCTGGAGCCCATTCCCGCCGCCACCACCAAGGCCGCCTGTGGTGCCTGGTCGGGGCCGGCAGCCTGACCAATACTTAACACCGCCCAGCCCTTTATGCGCTACATCGAACCTCACGCCCACATGGTCAGCCGGGTCACGGATGATTATGAACGGATGGCCCTGGCTGGCTGCGCCGTGGTGTGTGAACCGGCCTTCTGGGCCGGCTTTGACCGCAGTTCCGTCGCCGGATTTTACGATTATTTCAGCCAACTCACCGAGTACGAGCCCAAACGCGCCGCCAAACACGGTATCCAGCACTTTAGCTGGCTGGGCCTGAATTCCAAGGAAGCCGAGGATGTCAAACTGGCCGAAGCAGTGGTGGCGCTCATCCCGCAATTTCTAGGACGGTCCAATGTGCTGGGAATTGGGGAAATTGGTCTGAACAAAAATTCCCGTAACGAATTGCGGGTACTGGAAATGCAGGTGGACCTGGCGGCCCGTCATCAGCAACTCATCCTGGTGCACACCCCCCACCTGGAGGACAAGCTCAAAGGCACCCGCCTCATTTTGGACGTGTTGAAAAATGACCCCCGCATCGAACCTGGCCGGGTGATCATCGACCATGTGGAAGAGCACACTGTCGCCATGGTTTTGGACACCGGCATGTGGGCTGGCATGACCCTCTATCCCGAAACCAAATGCACTCCCGCCCGCGCCATCGATATGCTGGAAACCTATGGCCGTGAGCGGCTCTGGCTGAACAGCGCCTGCGACTGGGGCTGTAGCGACCCCCTCGCCGTCCCCAAAACCGCCCTCGCAATGCAACGTCGCGGCCACCTCGCAACCATCGTGGACCAAGTAATCTACCAAAATCCGCAATGCTTTTTGCGCCAGTGTAAAAACTTTAAAGTCGCTGATTAACCACGGTTTACCGTTTCAATTCATTGCATCGCGAGGCTAATCCGCCCGCCATTAGCTTCCCCCTGCGTCCGGCAATCCATAGTTTGCCGCAATCATTCTGGCACCAAAGTGTCCCGCTAACCTCTCCCAACCCCTGGCGGCTGCATGAATGTTTATGCCGGAAAGCTTGGCCTCTGCCAGGTTTGACCTTTCATGAATCGAGTAGTGTGACAATTTTCGTGGATACTTTGGTAAAGGACGGTTAGTCCGGAAAATCATCGCCTGATATTTATTGAGGAACACAGACAATAAATGTCGACGAGAAAATTAACAACACCAGCCAGCCGCACCGGGAAGGGAACCCAGTCAGAAAGCTGCTGCCATTGTGGCGAGCCTTGTCTGGACGCACGGTTTGTGCTGGCCGAGCAGCGATTCTGCTGCCTGGGCTGTCAGACCGTGTTCAGTCTGCTGCAGGAAAACGGCTTGGGCACTTACTATTCCTTGGAAACCACCCCGGGCATCCGGATGAAACCGGCAGGCAGTTTCAAGTGGGCGTTTCTGGATGATCCCGCCGTGGCGGAGGCGCTCTACGATTTTGCAGATGCAACCCAGGTGCGCGTGACCCTTTATTTGCCGGTCATCCATTGCGTGGCGTGCGTGTGGCTGCTGGAAAACCTTTTCAAATTGCATGCCGGTGTGGGCCGCACGGTGGTGAATTTTCCCCGGCGCGAAGCCGCCATCAGTTTTGACCCCCGCAAAATCAAATTCAGCGAGCTCGCCGGGCTGTTGACGGACATCGGCTACGAACCGCAGTTCATGCTGGGCGACACGCAGCCGGTAAAACTGGCGGCCTGGCGAAAAAAAGCCTGGCTCCAAATCGGACTGGCCGGCTTTGGCTTTGGCAACATCATGCTCATGTCCCTGCCCTTGTATCTTGGGCTGGACACGTTTAATGGTCCGTGGTTCAAGGCCATCGCGGGCTGGCTAAGTCTGGGCCTGGCCTTGCCGGTGGTCCTGTATAGCGCAGTGGATTTCTGGCGGGCAGCCTGGGCGGGGGCCCGGCAGCGCACCATCACCTTGGAACTGCCGATCGCCCTGGGGCTGGCGGCGTTATATGGCACCAGTATTTATCAGGTGGTCACGCATCAGGGCCCAGGTTATTGCGATTCCTTGTGCGGCTTGATTTTCTTTCTCTTGTGTGGCCGGATGTTCCAGAAGAAAACTCACGAACGGCTGACATTTGACCGGGATTACCAGGGCTTTTTCCCCTTGTCCGTGATTCGCAAAACCCCGGCGGGCGAGGAGTGCGTGGCCATTTCCCGGCTGCAAACGGGGGATCAACTCATTTTGCGGAACGGCGAATTGCTGCCGGCGGATGCGCGATTGGTGAGCGGAGAGGCCTGCCTGGATTACAGCTTTGTAACCGGGGAAGCCGAGCCGGTGAAACGCTCTGCGGGCGATCACCTTTATGCCGGCGGACGGCAGGTGGGCGGCGCCATCACAGTGGTGACCTTGAAACCGGTGGCCCAAAGCTATCTGGCCACCTTGTGGGATCATGAGGCGTTTCGCAAACCCCGCGATTATGAGCTGGATTCCCTTACCAACCGGTACAGCCGCCGCTTCACACGCATCGTCATCGGCGTGGCCTGTGCGGCGGCCGTTTTTTGGCTGTGCCAGGATGCCTCGCGGGCCCAAAAAGCCTTCACCTCGGTGCTGATCGTGGCCTGTCCCTGCGCCCTCGCTCTGGCAGCCCCCCTCACCCAGGGCACCGCCCAACGGTGGCTCGCGCAGCTCAATATTTTCCTGAAAAACGGCCAGGTCATTGAGCGCATGGCCGAGGTGGACACGGTGGTGCTGGACAAGACCGGAACCTTGACGGCGACCGATGGGCGCGGTGTGCAATTTCAACCGGCAAATGGGACGGCCGCCGGCGGTCTGACCGCGCCGGAAGCGCAGTGGATTGGCTCGCTGACCCGGCATTCGACCCATCCAAACGCGGTGCGCATCAGCCAGTATCTGGCGGTGGAACCACGGCCGGTGAAGGGATTTGTGGAAACTCCGGGCGCTGGGATTGCCGGTGAAATTGACGGCCACATCGTCTGGGTGGGTTCAATGGAATGGCTGGCTCAGCATGGCGTGAGCCTTGCCACCGCCACGCAGGGTGTGCAAGTGGCGGTCGATGGCCAATGGCGCGGCAGTTTTGGGCTGGAGAATGCCTTGCGTCCGGAAGTGGCGGCCTTAATTGCCCAACTTGGCGACCGGTTCGCACTAGCCCTGTTAAGCGGGGACAACGAGCGGGAGGCTGCCCGTTTCCAAAAAATATTTGGCCCCCGGGCCACGTTACGGTTCAACCAACGGCCCGCGGACAAATTGAATTTTATTCGCGAACTCCAGCAACAAGGAAGGAAAGTGATGATGGTGGGGGACGGCCTGAATGATGCCGGCGCGCTGAAACAAGCGGAAGTCGGGGTGGCGGTAGTGGAGCACATCGGCGGCTTCTCCCCGGCCAGCGATGTAATTCTCGACGCAGCCCAACTCCCCCAACTGGGGCGCGTGTTGACCTTTAGCCGGCAAGCCGCCCGGGTGGTGCGGCTGGGGTTTGGGATTTCCGCACTATATAATCTGGCCGGCGTGAGTATCGCGGCCGCCGGGCTGCTGGCCCCGATTGTGTGCGCCATATTAATGCCCATCAGCTCCGTGACGGTGGTGGTGTTTGTCTGCAGCACGACCGCCTGGCTGGGGTCACGGACGCTCAAACTCACCGCGGCTCCGTTCCAAAAAACTACGGCAACCAAGCGGCATCTACCCGTCGTTGCCACCACCCTGGAGGCCGCATGAGCGTCATTATTGTCCTCATCCTGGTGAGCCTGGCCGTGGGTTTAATTTTTCTGGGAGCCTTCATCTGGTCAGTGCGCAGTGGTCAATATGAGGATACCCTGACCCCGTCCATGCGCATGCTCCTGGAGGATGCCCCCGTCCCCTGCCCTTTGCCCGATGCCGGAAGCGCTGCCGTACCCCTTCCGGTGCAGGAGAAAAAAACACGGAACGGTAAACAACCATAAACCACAAACATACAAAAATGAAAATCAACAGCACCGCCGCCTCAATGGCACTCACCCTGGCCGCCTCCACTGCGGGAGTTTACGGCGCGGATGCCAGTGCGAGCTGGCTCGACACCACCATCTCCCCGGTTTCCAACCCGATCTTCTTTGAAGACCCGCGTATCACGAGCGAAATCCGGCCGGTCTATATGTATCACAGCCTGCCGAACACCTTTTATTTTAATGGCGGCAAAGCCCCTCTGGGCGGCGATGTCCAGGTGTTTGCCGTGCAAATCCGCTATGCGCTGACCGACAAACTGGCCTTGATCGCCACCAAGGACGGATACATTGAATTCCAGCCGGAAAAAACCCTGCCGCATCACTATGGCTTTGCCGATGCCTCCGCCGGCTTGAAATACGCCCTGTTAAATGATGAAGCGAGGCAGTTCATTCTCACCCCGGGTTTCACCATATCCCTGCCGGTCGGCAGTTCGGATGTCTTCCAAGGTTATGGGGCTGGCGAATGGAATTTGTTTGTCTCGGCGGAAAAGGGTTTTGACAAATTCCATCTCACGGGCAACGCAGGCTTCCGGCTGCCGAACAACTTCGCTGAGGAAACCGCTCAATTGCATTACAGCCTGCAGGCGGATTATTTCGTGAACCAATACTTCGTGCCGTTCTTCGCGGCCAATGGCTACACCATTTTGAGCAATGGTTCGGACAACCGCATCGGTGGAGTGCCGCTAAACACCGAATTATATGACCTCATCAACGCGGGCAGTACGGGCGCGCGCGGCACCACGCAATTCACTGTGGGCGGCGGCTTCCGCTCCCGCATTTGCAGCAAAGTGGATGTGGGCGTGGCCTATGAGGCGGGCGTGGTGGATCCCGTGGGCATCTTCGACAACCGCATCACGGCGGATGTCATTGTCCGGTTTTAAGCCCGGGGCAGTT
>CAIQWB010000016.1 GCA_903875465.1 uncultured Verrucomicrobia subdivision 3 bacterium | reverse complement strand
TTATAGATGATAATAGAAACATCCAAATGGAAAGTGAGAAACAACAATGAAGAAAAACAACGGTCGTGGGTTCACCTTGATCGAACTGCTGGTGGTCATCGCCATCATTGCCATTTTGGCCGCCATGCTGCTCCCTGCGCTGGCACTGGCCAAAGTGAAAGCCAAGGCGATTGCCTGCACCAGCAACAATAAACAAATTGGCCTGGCCATGATCATGTACGTGGGGGACAATGGGGATTCGCTTACCCCCCTCAACGATCACAATTTCTCCACCCATACCACCAACTGGTGGTTTCGGTACCTCGGCAACGGCAGTTACATTACCAGCAGCACCCAATCCAATAACGTGTGGCGCTGCACGGCCGTTCAGGACGCGGATATTCAACCCCTGACAGTGGCCTATTACAATTCACCGTGTGAAGGGTATGGTCCTCTGGAAGACACCACCAGCCCGGCCAATGGTGTCATTCGCTATGCCCTGGATACGGGCGGTAATTATCAGGGTGCCCGGAAAATGACCTCGATCAAACGCACCAGTCAAATCTGGCTGGTGGGCGATGTGGGCACTCCCAAAACGGGCGGCACCAAAAATGTGCAACCAGCCAGCTATTACACGGATATCACGGTCATCAAGCCGGTGGTCAACTCCGGGTGGACGACGGTTCCTTCGAACAAGCAGGCGGCCTGCCGCCATAACAACCGCGCGGTGTTTTCGGCCTGTGACGGCCATGTGGAAAGCTGGAAATGGCTGGATCTGAGCACCGACCTCAACGACGTGTTTGCGGTCAACTCGTTTTAAGCAAGATGAATAGCATTTTAAAAACGCTGGCCGGCCTGAGTTTGTTTCTGGCCGCCTGCGGGTTGCCCGTGGGGGCGCAAAGCACCCCGGCCAATTTGCACCCCGCTATTCCTGGGGACAATTGGAAGTTGATCTGGAGCGATGAATTCGACCAGCCCAGCGGCAGTTTGCCTTCCGCTGCGAATTGGAGCCTGGAGACTGGGGGCAATGGCTGGGGGAATAATGAACTGGAATATTACACCGCCCGCACTAACAATGCCCGCATCGAGGATGGCAAACTGGTGATCGAGGCGCGTTCCGAAAAGTTTGGCAATCGCAACCTCACCTCCGCGCGCCTGCTCACGAAGGGCAAATGGTGCTGCACTTATGGTTGCGTGGAGGCCCGCATCAAGATCCCATTTGGCCAGGGCATCTGGCCGGCATTTTGGATGATGGGCACCAATATTGACGCCGCCGGCTGGCCGGGTTGCGGCGAGATTGATATCATGGAGAACATCGGCAAGGAGCCCGGCACGGTGCATGGCACGGTGCATGGACCCGGTTACAGTGGCAGTGGGGGTATTGGTGGCCCCTACACGCTGCCTGCCGGGGAGGTGTTCGCGAAGGACTTTCATGTTTATGGGATTGAATGGACAACCAACCGCATCAATTGGTATGTGGATGGCCACACCTACTTCTCTTTTACTCCGGACCGGATGCCCGCCCAGGGAAAATGGGCATTTGATCACGCCAAGTTTGTGCTCCTGAACCTGGCTGTCGGCGGCGGCTGGCCGGGCTATCCTGATGCCACCACCACCTATCCGCAGCGTATGGAAGTGGATTATGTCAGGGTTTACCAAAAGAGCCCGTCGGCAGATAAAACGTTGACCACTACGGCGAGCGTGGCTCCCCCAGCCAAATGAATGCCGGCGGCCATAAAATGAAACAATTGCCTGGCCTTTTAGACGTGAATTTACTCGGTTTGTCCAAGTGTTAACGGTCCTATCACGCCTAGCACCGCATACTAACACGCGCTGCCTCGGGGATTTCCACCTTTCATGGTAAATCCCCAGAGCATGATTGGCAGACTTCCGTAATCTATTTCAGTTCCCTTGCTTTTCTGACCCTCCCAGGGTCGGAAAAGCAGTTCTTTCCACCCTTTTTTCCCACGAAACCGCCCGGTTTTAAAAATAGTTTGCAACGTTTCCCTCCCGCCGGTGTCTACCTAACTTGTGGCCGTTTCCATGCGTAAACGGTCTTGGCAAGGCCAGTTGCAAAAAATATTATTGTTTAAATCGGGATTTGGCGTAATTCTTTCCGCCGTAATCCTAATACAAGGCACATGAGCACGACTCCAGGGGTTTTGGTCCCGTCTGCGCGGTCCGCTGGTCCGGCCCGGCTGGAAGTGTCCCCCGAATTGCTCCGGGCCGTCCCCGCCGATTTTGCCAAGCGGCACCGCATCCTGCCCCTGGAAATAAAACAGGATGTCCTCTGGATCGCCACGGCGGCTCCCGGGAACCAGCAGGTGATTGATGACTTGCGTTTGCTGACCGGGTGTGAGGTGGAAGAAACCATCGCCCCGCTCAGCGAAATTCTCGAAAAAATCGCCGCCGCTTACCAGATCACGGTGGAGCAGATGATCGATAATCTCCACCCGGAAAAACCGGTGGATGGCGAGACGCGCAATCTCCATGACATCGAAGTCATGGCCAACGAACCCACGGTGGTAAACCTCGTCAACCTGATCATTTCCACCGCCTTGCGGGAGCGGGCCAGTGATATTCATCTGGTGCCCTTTGAGGACAGCGTGCAGTTACGCTATCGCGTGGATGGTCTGTTACAGGAAAAGCAGCCCCCGCCCAAGCAACTGCATCCCGCCCTGGTCTCGCGCATCAAAATCATGGCGGAAATGAACATCGCCGAACGCTTCATGCCCCAGGATGGGCACATCCAGATCAACCACCGGGGTAATCGTGTGGATATCCGGGTGGGGTCCATGCCCACGATTTACGGTGAGAGCCTGGTGATGCGATTGCTGGAAAAACAGTCAAAACTACTGACTACGCGGGAATTAGGTCTGGATGAACAGCGTTCGGCCCTTTTGGCCCGCATGGTGGAAAAGCCCCACGGCTTGTTCTTAACCACCGGTCCCACGGGCAGCGGCAAAACGACCTCGCTCTATTCAATTTTACAGAGCATTTACACGCCTGAGCTGAAAATTCTCACCATCGAGGACCCTGTGGAATACGAACTGCCCGGGGTGGCCCAAATTCCCGTGCGCCCCACCCGCAATTTCACGTTTGCCACGGGTCTGCGCGCCATCCTGCGGCAGGATCCGGATGTGGTGATGGTGGGGGAAATTCGTGATTCCGAGACGGCCGAGATCGCCATTCGCGCCGCGCTTACCGGGCATCAGGTGTTCAGCACCCTGCATACCAATGATGCCACGGGCGCCGTGACGCGGTTGCTGGATATGGGCGTGGAGGCCTTTCTGATCGCCTCATCCCTGGAGGGAGTTCTGGCGCAGCGGTTGGTCCGCTTGATTTGTCCCGCTTGCAAGGAAGAATCTGCGGTGTCCGGAATTGTTCGCGACCAAGTGGCGGCACTGGGCAGCCGGCGCATGGAGGGACCGTTTTATCAAGGACGGGGTTGCGACGAATGCCGGGGCACCGGTTGCCGCGGACGCATTGGCATTTTTGAATTGCTGGCCATGTCGGCGGAACTGAAGGAAATGATTTTGCACAAACGTTCCAATGCCGAATTAAAAGCCGTGGCTCAGCGCATGATGATGACCATGCATCAGGATGCCTTGCAGAAGGCGGCGGCAGGGCTCATTTCCTTGGAAGAAATCCTGCGCGTATCCAGCGGGGACTTGGCCGAATGAACTCCTTTCATTACCACGCAATGGCGGCCAGCGGATCGACCGTAGAAGGAGTGATCGAAGCCGAGGACCGGCGTTCCGCGCTGCAATTGTTGGGCCAGCGCGGCCTCTTTCCCTCCCGTTTGGAGGCCTGTGCGGCGGCTGGTTCCAAACCTGCCAGGTCCACCAGCGGGACTTCTGCCACCCCCCGTGAGCCGGTGGGCGGTCGGGTTAAACGCAAAGATGTCACGGCTTTTACGCGGGAAATGGGTGCCTTGCTGGGCGCGGGAATTCCCATCCCCCAGGCCTTGGAAAGCCTGGCCGCGGAGGAGGAAAATGCCGCCCTCCGCGCGGTGGTGGCGAATATCTCCGAAACGCTGCGGCGGGGCGTCTCACTCTCTGCGGCGCTGGCGGAGCACCCGCAGTTATTCAGCACACTCTATGTCAGCATGATCCGGGTGGGCGAGGAAGCGGGTGTGCTCCCCAAGGTAATGAATGACCTGGCCGATCTGCTGGAGCATGAGGATGAAATTCGCGGGGAAGTCACCGCCGCCGTGGCGTACCCGGTTTTCGTGCTGGTCTTTGGCCTCATCACTGTCACGGTGTTGCTCACGGTGGTCATGCCCCGGCTCTTCGCCATGTTGCAGGACATGCTGCCGGTGTTGCCGCTGCCGACGCTCATCCTGTTGCGGGTCAGTTCCATCGTCCATTCATACGGACTTTTCATTCTGGCGGGACTGGGCCTGGTGACCTTTGGCGCGCGGCAATACTTGCGCACGAACGCCGGGGCGGATAATTGGGATAAATTTAAATTACGGATCCCATTGATGGGACCGGTGTTTCGCTCGTCGGCCCTGGGCCGCTTTGCCCGCACGCTGGGCACGCTCGTCAGCAGCGGGGTATCCCTCCTGCCCGCGCTAAAAATTGTGGAGCATACGATTGGTAACCGCGAGTTGGCGCGTTTGGTGGCACAAGTGGCGGAGGAAACCCGCAGTGGCGATTCCCTGGCCACCCCGCTGCGCAAATTAGGCATTTTTCCCCGCACCGCCATTCAGATGATCGATGTGGGCGAGGCCTCGGGCACGCTGGATCAGATGCTCTTGAAAGTCGCCGACACCGAGGAGCGGCATATGCGCGCCCGGACCAAGATTCTGATTTCGTTGCTGGCCCCGGCGTTGATTCTAGTGGTGGGTGTCCTGATTGGCTTCATGGTCATTGCCATCCTGCTCCCGATTTTCCGGCTAAGCCGGGCCATTCATTAAACAACTGCGATTGAATAAAACAAGTGATGTATGAAAATTAACACGAACTTCCGCCAAACCTCCGCCTTTACCCTGGTTGAAATCATGGTGGTGGTGGTGATCCTGGGCATTTTGGCTGCGACTATCATCCCGCAGTTCATGGGCACCACGCAGGATGCCAAAATCAGTGCCGCCAAATCACAAGTGGCCGAGCTTGAATCTGCCGTTGAACGCTATTACGTGCATATGGATCGTTACCCCAGTGTGGAAGAAGGGTTAAAAGTCTTGGTGGATGCGCCCGCCGGGGAGGAGCAGAAATGGCGCGGACCGTACATCAAAACGTTGCGCAACGATCCGTGGGGCAATCCCTACCAGTATGCCTTTCCCGGCACACATCATCCCACCAGCTTTGACATCTGGTCGCGTGGTGCGGACGGACAGGATGGCGGGGAAGGGGCCAACGCGGACCTTGGCAACTGGTAATGAAGGCCGGGCAAACATGGCGGTTGACTGGCCTGGCACCCGGGATAATGAATTCCCCGGGGAGCGCAGGGCGTCCGCGCTGGGGCAATTGGGCGCAACACGGCTTCACCCTCATTGAACTCATGGTGGTCGTTACGCTGGTGGGTATTCTGACGGCCTTGATCATTCCCGAGATGAAAGGTTCCTTTCAGGCGGCGCTGCTGCGCTCGACAAGCCGGGATTTAATTAATGTTTGCGATCTTACTTACAGCCGAGCGGTCAGCCTAAACCAAGTCCGCCGCGTACGCCTGGAGGAAAGGACTGGACGCTACGTGGTGGAAAAACGGGTGGTCGAGCAAGGGGGGGAATCGTATGTGCCGGTGGACGATTCCGGCTGTTCCGGACAACTGAATCCCAAAATCTCCCTGACGGTTCACCGGGCGGATGATCCTGACACGAGCACGCCACTGGAGGCCCAATCCCCCGGGCGTTCGCCTGTAGCAGGCGACCTGTCGGAAGCGGGGTCGACCATCGCCTTTTATCCGGACGGCACCGCCGACCCCGCCGTGATTGAACTGGCCGACCAGGATGGCTTCCGCGTTGCCCTGCGCATCAACCCGATTACGGCGCGGATCCATATTGAAGAATTGGAGCGCAAATGAGTCTTCCTCAGGCCAACGCCGGGTTCTCGCTGGTCGAAGTGATGATCGCCGTTTTAATTTTGGGTGTTGCGATCGTCGGTCTGACGCAGGGTTTCACCACGGCGCTGGCTTCGAGCAAGGAATCCGAGTTGCAAGCGACCGCTGCCCTGTTCGCCGCCGGACAAATCGAGACCTTGCGGGCGGAAACCGGGTTGACGGATGAAAGCACGGACGGCGATTGTGGGGAGGATCTGCCGCATTACCGTTGGCGGCAAACCATTGCCCCCACGGACATTGCCGGCCTGCATAAAGTCAGTGTGGCCGTGGAGCAGAAACAATCAGGCGAGTTGATCTTTGAATTAAAGACCCTGCTGTTTGAAAAGCCGGCCGCGGCGAAGGCTAAATCGACAAAAAACCAAGCCAGGGGAGGCGGGGATTCACCGTGATGAAATTCCGGATTAAAACCAGGCTGCCAAGTGGATTCACGCTGATCGAAGTGGTTATTGCTTCAGCGCTAATGGCCCTGGTTCTGGTCAGTGCCTATGCCTGCCTGAGCGCCGGTTATGCCAGCCAGAAAATCATCGAGCCACGCGCGGAGGTCATTCAAAACGCCCGGGTGGCCATGGCCTTGATGGCAGCTGACTTGCGCGGAGCGTGTGTGCTTTCCACCGAAACAGAATTTGTGGGCATGACGCGCACCCTGGATGAGGCCCGAGCGGACAACCTGGATTTTGCCACCCACAATTATTCCCCTCAGAAACCGCATGAAGGGGATTATTGCCAGGAGAGTTTCTACGTGGATAAGGATGCGACCACTGGACATTTGAGCCTGTATCGGCGCCGCAATCCGATCATTGCCATGGATCCTTTGTCCGGTGGCAGCCGGGAGGAAATTGCCCAATCCCTGCGTGGTCTGAAATTTGAATACTATGACGGCGTGGAATGGTACGACAGTTGGGGGGAGACGAAAACGAGCGGCCGTGAAACCGCTGCGGTAAAGGTGGGCATTAACGGCAGCAAGTCTGGCGGCAACCTCTCGGGCCTGCCCGCTGCGGTGCGGATTACCCTGTACTTGGATGCCAACCCGAATCGCAAGCCAGTGAAGACCGATGCTCCAGCGCCCGAGCGGTCGGAACCACCGCTGGTCTTCCAAACTGTGGCCCGCCTAAATTTGGCGCCGGCGGCCGCCACCACGGCCTCCAGCGGTGCCAGCCCTGGCGTAGAGGCAGCCGGGTCGCCGATTGACAACAAACCCTAACCCATGCGCCAAAACGCCTCGATCCTCGTGGGTTTGCTCTGGTGCCTGGCGCTCCTATCAGTTATGGCCGTGGGCGTGCTACACACTGCCCGCCTGGATTTGTTGGTGGGGAAAAATTACAGTGACCGAATTCAAGCACATTACCTCGCGCTGGCGGGCATCGAAAAAGCCCGAGCCTTGCTCTATCAAAATGCATTGGACCGCAGTCATTCGCGCAAAAGCCACAATGGCCAGCTCTACAATGCACCCGACAAATTTCGCGACCAGCCGTTGGGTCGGGGAATTTTTCGAGTTGTTCGCCGGGCGGGACAGGAGGAGGGTGGCGGGATTTTTTACGGAGTCAGCGATGAGGAGAGCCGGCTCAATTTAAACACCGCCACCACCGATGAACTCAATGGGCTGCGCGGCATGACGCCCGATGTGCTGGCAGCCATCGACGGTTGGCGGGGGGGTACCACACTGACTACCGGGGCGGCGGAGGGGGATTATTACGCTGCCCTGAAACCGCCCGCCCGGCCGCGGGGGGGGCCGTTTCAAACGGTGCGCGAGCTGCTTATGGTGCGCGGAATTGACGCGGAAGCATTTTATGGCCGGGACCAGCACCAAAATGGCCTGCTCGAAACGACCGGCGAAACGGGCGGGGAATTCGCTGTGCCCGGCCCTGTGGAGCCGGAGGATTTCGGCTGGTCGGGTTTGTTAACGGTTAATTCCCTAGTCAACAATGTCAATGCTGCTGGGGATGAACGTGTGAACATTCAAACGGCGGATGAGCCAACTCTCAGCGGTCTGCCCGGGGTAACGGCTCCCATCGCGCATGCGATCGTCAACTATCGGGGCCAGCAACAGTTTAAGAGCACGGTTGATTTGCTGGAAGTGACCGCGGCCTCCGGGCCGGGCCGGAACCGCAATTCGGGCGGAGCCAAAGTCGTCAGCCCCGACTTATTCACGGACATTGCGGATGACGTGACCATTAGCACTGACAGCACCCAGGCTGGGGCTGTCAACTTGAATACTGCCAGCCAGGAAGTGCTGATTTGCCTGCCGGGAGTGAGTCGGGAACTCGCACATGCCATCATTGCCCAACGCCAGTCTAACGGCTATTTTAACAACCTCGGCGAGCTCCTGAAGGTTGACGGCATGACCCCTGATGAACTTAAGCAAGTCGCGCCCCTCGTCACCCTGCGCTCAGAAACATATCGCATCCTGAGCGAAGGCCGGGTGACCTCCACCGGGGTTCGGCAGCGCATCCAGACCATTGTCCATGTGGGACTCAATGAACTCAAAACGCTGGCCTGGCGGGAGGACGACTTGTGAATACCAACTCAGCCATGAAATCACCGCCGCTTGCTATTGAGTTCAGCCGCTCCAGTCTCAAATTACTTGCCGACCACAGAGGTGCGGAATTTCCGCTGGACCGCCAGACTGATGGCCGCCTCACCCAGGCCTGCCGGGAACGACTGGTGCCTGCCCTGCAGCAATTTCTGAAAGCGGCTGGCTGGCCCGCCAATTCACCAGCTTGGTGCGCGATCGACGCCCGGGGCGTTTCGCTGCGCTGTCTGCGGCTGCCGGCCGTGGGCGGCGAAGGTTTGCACCAAGTGGTGCAGTTGCAAATCGAAAGCGAATTCCCCCTCCCGCCGGAAGAACTCGCGTGGGGATTTCGCAGCCTGGGCGAACCGCAACCCGAGGCCGATGGTTCCAGCAAACAAGCTGTGCTGGTGGCGGCGGTGAAAAAGGAAGTGGTGGAGGATTATGCCAGACTGCTGGCGGCGGCGGGAATCGTGCCGACTTTTACTCTGGCTGCGCTCGCCCGGACCGCTTTGGTTCGCCCAGGATCCGAATTGAGCACCACCTTGGAACTCAGTCCAGCTCTGTGCGAACTGGCGGTGGTGGGCCCGCAAGCCTCCGCGTGCGTCCGGGTTTTGCCAGGCCTGGCCGGGGATCCCGATGCAGCGGGAGCGGAAGTGCAGTGCTTGGTCAAAACCATTCGCAATCTGGGGCTCCTGCCCAAACTGTATGTTTTCGGCGATAGCCGGGCGGGGCAGGTGCTCGCCAGCCGGCTAGGTCCTGAAGTGGTTTGTGAACTGCTGGCCACCAGCTCCGGACCGGGGCGTTCTGCTGCCACGCTAGGCCTGCGCGAACTGGCCGCGGGGCCCGTTAAAGAATTCCTCATTCTCGGTGTCAAACCCGCTGCCCCTCCTAAAAACCTGGCACCGCCGGAGTTGATGGCCTGGGGGTTGCGCGCGGCCCTGCTGCTGCTGGCGGTGCTGCTCTTTCCGGCTTTGGAAGCCTTGCTTCTGACCGCCCCGCTCGCGGCCAAAGTGACTAGTTTTCAAGACCGGGCCCGCCAGGCGGAAATGACCGTTGACCGGGATTTGGATTTTCTCCAATACGTGAAACAGAGCCAGCCGCCCTGTCTGGAATCCATTTATGTCATTTCCCAGGCCGCGCCCTCGGGCATGCATCTGGAATCCCTGACTATGAACCGGCGCGGGGAATTGGCCCTGCGGGCCTCCTTGCGCAATGGCGATCAAGTAGCGGAGTTTCGTTCCAAACTAATCGGTTCCGGTTTCTTTGCCAGTGTCACGGTTGAGGAGCAAACACCCTCGCCGGATCACCAGAAAGTTAACATCCGTCTGACGGCCCAATGGAAAGCCTTGAGTATTTTGCAAACCCTGGCCGTTGGACCCACCCTGCAGAACTCCGGGGAGGCGACGAATCATCCGGCCAAAACCGATAGTGGCAAGGCGTTGCCCGGACCGGTGGCAAGCCCGGGTGTGACTAGTACCAATCCGGTTTCGCCAGGTGCCAGCACGCCGGCCGCCGCCGCCCTGGGAGGAACCCATTAACATGCGCACGCTCTCAACCCAGGAAAAACGGACCATCCGGTATGCCAGTATTGGCATTGGCATTTACCTGCTCCTGTTTGGCGGCTACGCCGTCTGGGGCTCGCTGCAACAACGGACGGCCGCCTACCAGCAACTCTTAAAGACGGCGGCCGACTTGAAGCAACAATTGCGTCCCTATGATGACCGGGTGTTGGTGGCGCAAAAACTCATGAATCAATTTCAGCTCGATCCGGCCAGACTGACCCGTGCCAAGGTGGTGGGCGAGGCCAGTGCGCAACTGCAGAAAGCGGCTGCCAGCAGCGGTATTCAGGTGGGGCCCATTCGTGAATCACCAGCCAAAACGGCCGCCAAAGAACTGGCGACACTTCAGTTTGAAGGGGCTGGCCCGGTGGCGGCGGTATTGGGCCTCTTCCAGCGCCTGCAAACCCTCGGTTATCCACTTATTGTGGATTCCGTACAAATCACTCCTGACCCCATGCGTCCCAGTCAGGTTAAACTCATCCTGACGCTGGTGATTCTCGATTTTGACCAATGGAAAGCGGAGGGCAAATCCCATGCGTGAACATGCCGAGAAATGGCTGAAAATTCTCTGCGGCGTGCTCGTCGCCGTCTTGTTGTTTCAAACCGTTCGGGCGCTTGTGCGCAATCATCCGTTCGGGCAAATGGTTCTGCCGGTGCCACCCACCCTGGCGGCGGCCCACTCTGAGATGACCGCAGCCGGCCCTGCTCATTCTGTTCCCTTCGTGGGCCCTGCCACTAATCCCAGCCCCACCAACGCGCCCGGCGGCACCAATTTGGCTGCGGGACTTAATGTCACCAACTTACCCCCCGCCTGCTCCACGAACCATACAGCCAAAAACTCCATCGATCCAACCAACACAATAGCATCGACCGAGACAAACATCCCGGCCACGAATAAAGTCGTAATGTCGGCGAATGGAATTTTGGCCGGGACTAATCGCCCCGCCCTGACGGCCGGCCGGCCGGCCTTAGTACGCGCTCCGCGTCCGGCATTTGGGGCTATGGGCGGGATGTTTTCCGGCTTCGGTGGTCCGGGCCAGCCGGGGCCGGCGTTGCCGCCGTTGGTGAAGGCGCGCGTAGACAAAATCGTGGAGAGCGAATTGCTCGGTCCAGTCATGCATCCCCAGCCGATGGCCTTGCTGGGCATCGCGGGTGAGGTTGCTTTTTTACGCGCCGCCAGCGGTGAAACCGGCCTGGTTAAGATAGGCGATACGCTCGGCGATCTTAAACTGCTCAAAATTGGAATTAATCGGGTGTTAGTCGAACAAGACGGGCAGCCGCAAGAGTTGACCATCTTTTCCGGCATGGGCAGTGACAGTCTTTTAACCACTTCCAAGACAATTTCCAATGAAACGACCAATCATTAATCCTATTAACGTCGCCCTTATCCGCCGGCTGTTGGTGCTCGTGGTAGCGTCATGGTTCGGCGCCCTCCCGGCCAGCTTATATGCCCAACGGCCGCCCAATTTCAGAATGCCGCCCGGTTTTCCCAGTCCGCCTCCGTCGTCGTCCGATAATGGCGCGGGCAAGTCGGATGGCTCCAGCCCAGCCGCCACGGGGCCGTGGATTCCTTCCGAAGCATTGAAAACCAGCGCCACCACCAACCTGGCGGGCAGTAACACCAATCTGCCGGAAGGCATTCAACTCAGTTTTCAAGGGGCCAACATAGACATGATTGTGCAATGGCTGGCCCAGACCACGGGGAAGACGGTGCTCAAACATCCCCAGGTGCAATGCCAGTTGACCATCACCAGCAGCAAAAAAGTTTCCCAGCGGGAAGCGATTAATCTGGTTTACCGGGCGCTGGCGCTGGAAGGTTTTACGGCCATCGAACTTGCCAGCTCCATCTTGATTGTGCCGGAGGGCAAGGAACCCATGATGAGTCCGGAGTTGCTGGACAGTTCCCAAACCAATGTGCCAGAGGGACGGCAGCGCTTGATTCGGGTCTTTTCCCTGAAGCATGTGCATGCGGCCGATTTGAAGGACCGCCTGCGCACGGTGCTCACCGACAAGGCTACGGTGGAGATCGACGAAGCCTCGAACCAAATTGTCATTACTGATTACAACGACAATATCCGGGCGGTTACTTCGCTGATTAACGCCTTGGACGCCGACATGTCGGCGGACGTCACCGTGCGGGTATTAGCCTTGAAGAATGTGCAGGCGGCGGACTTGATGAAGGAAATTTCGCCTCTCTACCAAAAAAAGTCCGGCAAATCTTTTGAAGACACGGTGGAGGTAAATGCTGACGCCCAAGCGAATTCCCTCCTCGTTTATTCCAGCCTGGCCAATTTCCGGGCCATCCAAAATTTTGTGACCCAACTGGACACCAAGGATGCCCAGGACAAAGTCATGATGACCTTTGCCCTGAAAAATGCCGATGCGCAGGACGTGGCCAAACAATTGCAGGATCTCAACCAGGATCAAAACAGCGTGGCACGTTATGTGTTTAACTATGGTTCCATGGGTAATAGCAGCAACCGAAAAATGACGGTGGTGGCCGACCGGCGGCGCAACTCCCTCATTGTCCAGGCCCCGCCGGCGCAGATGCCGAGCATTCAGAAAATGGTGCTGGATCTCGACCAACCGGTGAACGACGACAGTCTGGCCCCCAAAATTTATCCCCTGAAATATGTCAGCGCCTCGGACATTGAGGATGTGCTGAATGAATTGTTTTTGAAAAAGAACCAGCAGCGAAATTATTATGATTATATTTTCGGCGGGGATTCCGAGTCGCAGGACACGTCCGACCATGATGTCGGCCGACTTTATGGCAAGGTGCGCATCACCAGTGAGCCTTATTCGAATGCCCTCATTGTGACCTCCAATTCCAAGGAGAACCTGGCGGCGGTGGAAAGCATTATCAATCAGTTGGACCAGCCTTCCGATGCCAGTGAAAGCACGCTCCATTGCGGGTTGAAATTCGCCAAAGCGGCGGTAGTGGCGAACAGCATCAACATTTTGTTTGCCAAAAATGGCGCGCCGCCCTTGCGCGGCGGGGCCACGGCGGCGAACCAACCGAATAACCAGGGCGCCAACTATTCCCCGCAAAACGGTTCCTCGCCCCAGGACGCCAACAATTCCAAGGCCGGGTTTGATCTCCCTCAGGCCGCCAAGGAGGATGGCTATTATCCCTGGCTCGGCGGACAGCCCGACAGCACTCAAGGTGGTTCGGGTCGTAACTCTGTCCGGCCCGTGAGTGACCTGGTCGGCCGGGTGCGTGCCGTGGCGGATGAGCGCAGCAACGCGGTTTTGATTTCGGCCAATGTGCACTTTTTCCCGCAAATCATGAAGCTGATTGCCGATTTGGATGCCCCGACGGAGCAGGTGCTCATCGAGGCGCGGTTGGTGGAAGTTTCGAGTGATTTAATGGACCGCATGGGCGTGCGCTGGTCGCCCAATGGGAGCACCTTCACGGCCGCTGACTATAATAACTCTTTGATCGTGTCCAGTGCCGGCAACTACCGGCAGGGTTTTGGGGGGAGCACCACCGTCAACAACCCCGCCACGGTCTCGACCACGCCGTCCCTGCTGGGCACCGGGCTGAGTCCTGCCAATCTCATGGCCTCGATGCGTTCCGGGGTGGTGGAGAACTCCATCAGCATGGACTTTTTGGTGCAGTTTTTGAAACAGACCACCAAGGCCAGTGTGCTAGCCGAGCCGCAGCTCAACATCCGGGACAATGAAACCGGCCGCTTGTTTGTGGGCCAGGAAGTGCCGGTGCCCGACAACAGCTTGAACTCCTCGGTGGGCACCACCACCTCCACCTACAAGTACAAGGATGTGGGCATTGTGCTGGAGGTCACGCCGCATATTAACACGGCTGGGGATGTGGAATTGAAAATTCATGTTGAATCTTCCTCATTGGTTTCGGGGGAAACCGTCAACAATGGCTCGGTGTTTGACACAGATAATTTCCGCACCGACCTGACCGCCAAAAATGGTCAGACCCTGGTGCTGGGCGGGATCATTCAAAAGCAAAGTTCGGACGTTACCTACAAAACGCCGGTGCTGGGTGCGATTCCCGGCCTCAAATGGTTGTTCAACAAAACAGACAAGCAGAACAAGGAAGTGGAGCTCATGGTTTTCCTGCGTCCCCATGTGGTGTCCAATCCGGATGACGCGGCCAAAGTGTTGCATGATGTGGAAAACCGCGCGCCCTTGGTGAAGGAATACCAGAAGGAAGCGGGGAAGCCCACCAAGCCGGGCAAATAAGCCGGGAGCGGGCGGGTGGGTAATGCCGGGGGCTAGCTTGGGCTCATAGCTTTGATGGGGTGAATGGACAGAATTATTAAATAGCAGCAAGGATCATAAAATAGGCTGTTTTTCGATGGTTTTGAGACGAAGCGGATAGCAACGAGGGGGCAGACGGGGACCGAAATGAGGGGTTTTGACCGAAAAAGTACCGGGGACAACAAGCCGGGTTCCGCATGACCATCTAATAACGACAGGTTTAGATGATATTTCCAGGGGTAAATCAGGTGCTTTGGTATGAGTACCACGACAATGACCAGAACTCCGCGGCGGCTTTGCCTTCCGATAGCGTCGAATTGATTAAAACCGGTTTACCCTTTTGAAGCACACATCGCCGAGGTACTACACTGGCAGAGCAGGTGAATCGTGCAATGGAGGCCTTGGTGGCGAATCACGCAGTTAATACAGAGCAGATGCAGTGGTTGTCGCTGGTGCGAGAGCAGGTGATCAAAAACCTGAGCATGGACGAGGACGACTTTGACCTGGCACCACTCTTGCAGGGGCGGAGAGGTGCGCCCAAAGAGAAATTTTTTTGGGGAGCTTAAATAGCTAATTGAATATTTTAATGCGGCGATTGTTTCATGAGTTCTACCGACGATGGATATGAGGTCACGAGACAACTTTAAAAGCAGGGCTTTGAATGATGTGAAATTGTACGGCGCCGTGCAAAGACCCAAGAAGTTATACGACAAAGTCGTAGTGCCGACTGGCAACCGGCCGACCGCCTGGACACCTGCGCTCGTCCGATTTGCCGAAAATCAAACCAGCCAAAGTTGGCCGTATCCACGATCGTTGCGAACCCCATGTCTTTCAACTTCCGACGGCCGGCGGATTAACAATCCGCGATACAGCCGACTGCCAGTCGGCGCTACGGGAGGGCGTGGCGCTATGAATTTCCGCAAAAACCAGACGTGTAAATGGAATGACATCCAAACGTCTTTGGCTGCCGTGGACAGTCTGGTGTGCTTTTTGTTCCACCACAAGGAGACACACTTGAAAGACAACTAGCTACGCCAACGTTCGGCAATAGCCCGCGTGTGAGGTGAGGCATACGATGGCACAGGGAGGATTGATTCCGGGTGCTCTTGGGGTCGTCCACCTTAGCCGGAACCATGCAATAGAAATGCAGCGTTTGCTTGGTCTTTTTGTTCAAGGACTTCGTCGTGAACCGCTTCCAGATCCATAGTGGATATGCTACGCGTTTCACTCCTCGCCTTGTACAAAAATCCACAGCGCAAC
>CAIQWB010000015.1 GCA_903875465.1 uncultured Verrucomicrobia subdivision 3 bacterium | reverse complement strand
TTCGCGTCATACGAACGACAACTTTTTTACTGCGAGGCGACCGCCTCGTTCAACCACTTAGCCCTTAATGTTTATCAACCCATAGTTTGGATTCTGCATAGATGTCGGGGGTTTTTCAGTGGGGATTTGGTGGAGAGTCAACCACGCGATGGAGCCTTGCTGGCAATAACTGCTATCGGCTATCAGGATCGCAAGTTTGGAAAAGTTATCGCCGCCGTTGAGCGATAAGCGATGCAGGGCCATAAAGGGGTCACCCATTAGCATTTTAGCCGGCTTGCCGTTGGGAAGGCGGGCCGGTGTCAGTCCTCACTTTTTACACTTTTCTATCAGGGATTTGAAACCGCCGAGTACCCACTTCATGCCTTTCCCGGCACCGCCGGGCACTAAGCCGGATCCCCCATCCGTGCTGATTCGTGTCCTGCTTGGGCCACCGCGTTCGCGTCCCAGGCGCTGGTCGGCCCCAGCCACTCACCAAATTTGCCAGGTGTGCCCGCCTTCCGCCGCCACCCCTCCCTGTTTGCGACTTTTGTGCTATTTTGTGCCAAAATCACCGCCCCCCAGCCTTCCCCCGTTTGGCGGAAAACTCATAAAACGGCCCAATTTTATGATTATTTCGACTATTTTACGATTTTGCACTCCTCCGCCCCAAAACCGGCCCCCGCTCCCTGCATCCTTTGTCTCGACAAACCCCCAAAACCAGCGCAGATTGTCCCCGTCAGGGCCCATGGAATGTGGACTTACGAACCCCGCCAGGGCCGGAAGGCAGCAACGGTAGTTTGCTCCGCATCTGCCGTGGTCACCCTGACATTTTAATTTTCATGAGTTACCAAGTCATTGCGCGAAAATACCGCCCCCAGCGTTTTGCCGACGTCGTGGGGCAGGAACATGTCACGCAAACCCTGGCCAATGCCATCGAACAGAAGCGCATTGCCCACGCCTACTTGTTTTGCGGCCCCCGGGGCACCGGCAAAACCACCATCGCCCGCATCTTCGCCAAGTGCCTGAATTGCACCGGCGGCCCCCGGGTCGATTTTAGCGATGAAGACCCCCGCTGCATCGAAATCACCGAGGGCCGCGCCCTGGACGTCATCGAAATCGACGGTGCCAGCAACAACGGCGTGGAACAGGTCCGCGAACTCCGCGAAACCTGCAAATACGCCCCCGCCTCCGCCCCGTACAAGATTTACATCATCGACGAAGTACACATGCTGTCCACGGCCGCCTTCAATGCGCTGCTCAAGACGCTCGAGGAACCGCCCGCCCACGTCAAATTTTTGTTCGCCACCACCGACCCGGAAAAGGTGCTGGCCACCATTCTCTCCCGCTGCCAGCGCTTCGACCTGCGCCGCATCGCCTCCCCCCTCATTGTCCAACATCTGGCCCACATCGCCGCCCTGGAAAATGTGCAAATCGACGAGGCCGCGCTCTTTGCCATCGCCCGTGGCGCCGATGGCGGCATGCGCGATGCCGAATCCACCCTGGACCAGTTGATCAGCTTTTGCGGCAATAAAATCGAGGAACCCGACGTCCTCTCCATGTTCGGCCTCGCCGCCCAAAATCAAATCCTCTCCCTGAGCCAGGCCCTGCTCGAAGGCCAGATCCCGAGCGCCCTCCAACAGCTCACCGACTTTGCCCAGGGCGGCAAGGACTTGGGCCGTTTGCTCGGCGACCTGCTCAACCACTTTCGCAACCTCCTGATTTTCCAGGTTTCCAAGGGCGACCTCGGCATGATCGAAGTGTCCGAAACGGCCGCCGCCACCCTCAAGCAGCAAGCCACCCTGACCACCGTCGAATCCCTCACCCGCATCCTCGAGGTGCTGACCGATGCCGAAATCCGCCTGCGCGATGCCACGTCCAAAAAGGTGATGCTGGAAGTCACCCTGCTCAAAATCATCGAAGCCCGCCAGGCCAGCAGCCTGGACGCCGTGCTGAAGCAACTAATGCAATTGCGCGGCGAATCCGGTTCCGCCGCCCCGGCCCCGCCCGCGAGTGCGCCGGCCGACTCTGCCGTGGCCCCGATTCGCACCCGCCCAACCCCCGCCCCGGTTGCGGCCCCGGCCCCGGCCCCGGCTCCGACCGCCACCGCCGCCGTGCCGCCGCCGCCTTGGGCTCCCGCGCCCCCCC
>CAIQWB010000014.1 GCA_903875465.1 uncultured Verrucomicrobia subdivision 3 bacterium | reverse complement strand
GACTCCTCACGTCGTCTCCTACAGGAGCAGGGTTTTGAGCTGGTTTCGAGGTCGTTGCCGGGGAGCCAAGCGCGGCCAGGGAACGGAGCACGGTGGTTCGCCAGATGGGATATCCGTAATGGTGGCGAGGGTGGGTTTGGCGCGGGTAGGAGTCGAGGTGGCGAGTTGCGGATCCACTCCCAGATTTGAAGTGAGACTCCTCACGTCGTCTCCTACAGGAGCAGGGTTTTTGAACTGGTTTTGAGGTCGTTGCCGGGGAGCCAAGCGCAGCCCGGCGGTTCGCAAGATGGCATATCCGTAATGGTGGCGAGGGAGGGTTGGATGCGAGTAGGCGTCGAGGTGGCGAGGCGCGGATCCATTCCGGGAATTGAAGTGAGACTCCTCACGTCGTCTCCTACAGGAGCAGGGTTTTGAGCTGGTTTCGCGGTCGTTGCCGGGGAGCCAAGCGCGGCCTGGGAACGCAGCCCGGTGGTTCGCAAGATGGTATATCGGCAAGCCGGTTGCCATGCCGGGCCATGACTCACGGGGCTTACATTTCAAAATTTTTCAGATGGGAGAGGCCCCAGCGGAGGGGGACCCAGCCGACGAGCAGGGAGAGGAGGACGAAGGCAACGATGCTGGCGGCGGACCAGGCCAGGTTCGGGTGCAGTCCGCCCGCGCCCACGACGATGAGGCCCAGGGAGGCGAGGATGTAGACGGAGCTCAGCACAAAGCACAAGGTGCCGCCAAAGCCGCTGACGATTTTATTGGGGTTGGTTTCCTTGAGGTTGGGGTAGAGGACGCCGAGGCCGACGGCCAGGCCATTGAGGCTGAAAGACATCACAGTGACGACGGCACCGAAGAACACGATGCGGTCCCAGGTCATGTTCAAGAGGCAGCAGGACAGGGTGATGAGGCCGAGGGTGATGATGAGGGACATGACGCTGGCCAGCCAGAATTTGGTGGTGACGACGCGGGCGAGGCCCATGGGGGCCAGGCCAATGATCCACATGCGGCGGCCTTCGAGGGAAAATTGGGGGAAGACGAACCGGGTGGTGACGGAGGCGAGGTTGAAGGCGCAGGCGCCGAGGTTCAAGAAGGCCACCATGTTGATCCAGAAGGGGCTGCTGAGTTGGTGGGTGAAGTTGCGCAGGTTGATGATGTAGACGGCGAGCAGGCCGAAGAACATGACGGACTGGCCCCACTGGGTGGTGTCGCGCCAGAACATTTGCATGTCCTTGACGGCGAGGGCGCGGGTGTCGCGCGGCAGCCAGAAGAGGCAGCTGAAGCAGCGTTCGAGGAGGCGGCCCGGTCGGTCGGTCGGGCGCGTTGAGAAGAGATTGAATTTGAACCCGGGGCGGCCGGCACGGCTTTGGACGGCGGACGCGGTGTCGTAAAACAAATTGCCAAAGCGGGTGAAGGCGAGGCAGCCAAAAAACAGGGTGTGGCTGAGGAGCACGAGGGCAAAGAAGAGGGAATTGCGGAAGATGCCCTCGGCCCATTGCAGCACGGCGGTGGACAGCCAGTAGCTGGGCAAAAAGGGGAAGAGGGTGAACCGGGTTTTGGAGAGCAATTGATCGAGGGCCTCCAGGGTGCGTTTATCGAGCAGTTCATCGGTGGCGGCCTGGGTTTTCCACCAAACGGCGATGAACAGGAGCATTACGGCGGTGAGGATCACGGTCACTTGAAAACTGCGCCGGTCCAAAAACCGGCCGATAATGATGGCCAGCCAGGCCCCCAGCACGGAGGGCAGCACGATGAACAGGGCGATCAAGCCGACGGTGAGCAGGTAAAAATGCCAGGGGGCGTTGCGGACCAGGCCGAACGCGGCGAGCAGGGGGGCGATGAGAAACAAGAAGGCCCAGGAGGCGAGCAGGGTGGATTCGAGGAGTTTCCAGCGAAAAATCGTCTGGTTGGTGACGGGCAGGGACAGCAGAAAGGCGGTCTCCCGGTTGCGGAACAAGTTGGTGTAGCTGATGATGAGGTTGCTCAGCAGCAGCAGGGCAAAGAGGAAGGCGAAGAGGACGTACAGGAGCCGTTCGGTGAGCACCGCGCCCAGGCCGGGGAAGCCGGCGATGAATTTCAGGCCGTGGAAAAACAATTCAAAGGAGAGGACGAGGTAGCCGAGCACAAAAAAGCCAATGATGCTGGTCAGCAACCGGGACTGGCTGCGGGTGGCCAGCAACCGGCGCCAGCTTTGCAGGGTGTTGACGCGAAGCAACAGCCACAAGGCGGACGGCGGGGATTTGGTTGGTGGCACTGACACGCGGGCAACGTAACGGGAGCGGTGCCCCGGCGCAACTCCGGGTTGCAGGGCGGGATGGCAAGTATTGGCCTGAGCTTGTCAAAATGGGGTGATTTCCTTAAGATTATGCTAGGTATGGTAATGAACACTCCCAACTACAGCCGCCGCCGCTTTTTGAAGCGCCTGGGATTATTGGGCGCGGCGGGAGGTCTGGCCGGCGGTGGTTATGCGAAATGGGTGGAGCCGCACTGGCTGAACATCCAGAAAGTCAGCATGGGCACGGGCACGCCGGTCCAGCGTCTGGCATTTTTCACGGATTTGCATTACAAGGGGGATCGCGCTTACGTGGAGGCCGTGGTTGCGGCGATTAACCGGGAAGCCCCGGATTTTGTTTGTTTTGGCGGCGACCTGATCGAGGATCGGAAGTTTGTGCCGGAGGCGCTGGAACTATTATCCGGTATCAAGGCCCCGCTCTACGGGGTGCCGGGCAACCATGATTATTGGAGCCGGGCGGATTTTGGTCCGTATCGGAAGGCATTTGCCGCCACGGGGGGAGGGTGGCTGATGAATGAGTATTGCGATCTGGCGGAGGGCCGGTTACGGCTCAACGGGCTGGCTTGCCGAAGGGATCTCGCGGTGCCGCTGCCCCTGAAACCGGGGGCGAAAAATATTGTCCTGATGCATTTTCCGGCCTGGGCCAAGCGGTTGGGGTCCCAGCAAAGCGATCTGCTGCTGGCCGGCCATTCGCATGGGGGGCAGGTGCGGATCCCGGGGGTGGGTTCACTGGTGGTGCCGTTTAACGTGGATGAATATGACATGGGGATGTTTCAGACCCCGGCGGGTCCACTGTATGTGAATCCCGGCATTGGGTGGCTGCATTTGAAGGTGCGGTTTAACTGTCGTCCGGAAGTGACGATTTTTGAAGTGTAGGACGGGCGGGGGTGGGGTAATTGGCGCTTGGCGGGGGGAGGCGGTTTGGATTAAGCTAGACCCATGCGACCCGTGCGGGCCCTGCTCATTTATTTGTCCGCGGTTTTTATTGGTGGGGCCCTGCTCGCGCCTTGGTTGTGGTGGCTGGCGCAGTTGGGCGGTCCGGCGTTTCCCCGATTAGCCCAGGCCCCGTTCCACCGCTTTGTGGACCGTTCCCTGCTGATGATTGCCCTGGCGGGTTTATGGCCGTTGCTGCGTGCCCTGGGAGCGACCTCGGGGCGGGAATTGGGTTTAATTTCACCGGTGGGCCAGTGGCGGCGGCTGGGGCTGGGGCTGTTGATTGGGTTCGGTTCGCTGGCCACGGTGGCGGGACTGGCGCTATTACTTCATGAACGCACGTTTAACCACAGCCTGGCCAGTGGGAAAATCATCGGGACGCTGGCAGGCGCGGCGGGCACGGCGGGCTTGGTGGCCACGCTGGAGGAAATTCTGTTTCGCGGGGGAGCCTTTGGCGGGTTACGGCGGGTGATCGGCTGGCCCAGTGCTTTGCTGGCGAGCAGTGCCATTTATGCCTTGGTGCATTTCCTCCAAAAGACGGAATTAGTGGGGCCGGTGCACTGGAATTCGGGTCTGGTCTTGCTGGGGCCGATGCTGGCGGGATTTGGCGACCTGCACCAGTTGGTGCCGGGTTTTTTCAATCTGACGCTGGCGGGGATTTTACTGGGCTGGGCTTATCAACGCACCGGGAACTTATATTTTTCCATGGGCCTGCATGCGGGCTGGATCTTCTGGCTGAAATCCTACGGAGCGTTTACGGAGACGAACGCGGCGGCCCCCAGCTGGTTCTGGGGCACCGCCAAACTGATTGATGGCTGGCTGGCGTTTGGGGTGCTGGCGGCCGTGCTCATCGGATTTAAATTATGGCCGGGGAATGCGCCCCGGCACCCATCCCAGCAGTTGTGAATCCGGCCTGGGCCAACCCGTTGCGTGACTGGTTTAAGGCCGGGCTGGCCTTGGTTTATCCCGAAGTGTGCCAAGTGTGCGGCGCGGCCCGGTCCACGGCGGCGGAAGGGTTTGTCTGCGGTGCTTGCCAGCAGCAAGTGCGGCCGGTGGTGCCGCCGTTTTGCCGGCGTTGCGGGCTGCCGTTTGCCGGGGCGCTGACGGGGGAATTTGACTGCACGAACTGCCGGGACCTGGAGTTTCATTTTAACTCCGCCCGGGCGGCCGTGATCTCGCAAGGCCTGGTGCGGGAGGTGATCCTCCGCTACAAATACCAGCGGTCGCTGTGGTTTGAGCCCTTTCTCACGGGCTGTTTGCTGCGAACGGCCGTGCCCGAGCTGGCGGCACTCCGGCCCTCCCTGGTGGTGCCGGTGCCCTTGCATCCGGTGAAGGAGCGGGAGCGGGAGTTTAACCAGGCCGCCCGGCTGGCCGCGCCGCTGGCGGCGGCCTTGGGAATCCCTTTGAACGCAACGCTGTTGCGGCGTGTCTCATTTACCATGACCCAGACCCGGCTGACCCGCGCCGAGCGCGCCCAAAACATGGCGGGCGTGTTCGCGGTGCAGCCGGGGGCGCGGTTGCAAGGGCAGGGGATTGTCCTGGTGGACGACGTTTTTACGACGGGGGCCACCACGAACGCCTGCGCCAGGGTCTTGCGGGCGGCCGGGGCGGGTCCGGTTTGGGTCTGGACAGTCGCCCGGGGGATTTAGTAGGATAATTGCTTACAAAATAGAATGGACACAACCTCATTCACGAAGAAAACGCTGGGATTGGAAACCATCGAGCCGGCGTTGACGCCACCACTATCGGCGATTACGCAACTGCCGAAGAAGCCCAAAATGAGCTCGGGCAAGTCCAAGACCCGCAAGCGGGAGATTCCCGAGGGGCTTTGGACGAAGTGTCCGAAATGTTCCACCATGGTTTTTGACAAGGAATTGGACGAAAACCTGAAAGTGTGTCCGAAGTGCAACCACCATTTTCCGATTGGTTCGCGGGAACGCATTCATTCGCTGGTGGAAACCTGCACGTTTGAGGAAATGGATGCCCAAATGGCCAGCGTGGATGTGCTTGGTTTCAAAGGCGTGGCCACCTACGCCTCCAAACTGGCGGCTTACAAAAAGAACAATACGTTTCTGAAGGATGCGGTGGTTACCGGGCTCTGCCAGATTGGCGCGCACCGGGCGGCCTTGGGCGTGATGGATTTCGGTTTTTTGGGCGGGTCGATGGGTTCGGTGGTGGGCGAGAAATTGACCCGGTTGATTGAGCGGGCCACGGAAAAGGAATTGCCGGTTATCATTATTTCCACGAGTGGTGGGGCGCGGATGTACGAGGGCATGTTCAGCCTCATGCAAATGGCGAAGACGTGCGCGGCCCTGGCGTACCATGCCAAACGGCATTTGCCCTACATCAGTGTGCTGACGCATCCGACCACGGCCGGGGTGATGGCGAGCTATGCCAGTGTGGGGGATTTGATCCTGGCCGAGCCGGCGGCGATGATTGGGTTCGCCGGTCCGCGCGTGATCAAGGACACCACCCAGGCCGAACTGCCGCCGGGTTTTCAAACCGCCGAATTTTTGCTGGACCACGGGCTGATTGACGCGATTGTTTCCCGCCGGGAGATGAAGCAGCAGTTGATTTCCTATTTGGATTACCTGACCCACCAAAAGCAGCAGGCGATTCGCAAGCAGGCGGGCTGATTGAGTTGCCATGGTTAATGGTTGGGCGGCCGGCACGGGCTGCCACGGCAGGATCCGGCTTAGCGTGGCGCCTGGGCCATTCGGTGTTTTACAGTATGCTGCCATGGGCATCCCCATTGGGCGTGGCGGGGCCTTGCTTTCCTTTCCGCCCCACTGGCGGAGGGCAAGCGCCGTCAGCCACGCGGGAGCCAATCCCAACCAGCGGGTTGAGGTTTTCTTCAGCGATTTCTTCCAATAAATTCCGGGCGACCCAGGCCAAGCCGGGACCAGGCAATAGAAATGCCGCGTTGGCCTGTTTTTTTTGCGTAATGGCTTCGTCGTGTGGTGCTGCCAGATCCAGGAGGGATAGGCGGCGCGCCGCACTCCCCGACTTACGCAAAAATCCACGGCGCAACCACGGGCAGGGCTATGGCATGAATCCGTAGAGAGCCCGGGTCGCCAACAACAATTTTAAGCAATGAGCAAAAGTTTAGACAAAGCCGCGCAGTGGTGACGCTTGAATAGGTGAAATCGCGTGAATAACGGTTCAGAACATGACGTGGCGGACGAGACCAGCTGGGAGCAATGGCTGGCCCGGCACACACCGGCGCTGCTGCTGTTTGCGCGGCAACAGGCGGACGGGGAGACGGATGCCCAGGACTTGGTGCAGGAGGCGGTGGTGGCGTCCTGGCAGCGGCACAGCGGCGGGGTGCCGCCCCCGCTGGGCGTGGTGTATGCCATGATCCGGCACCGGGCGATTGACTGGGCCCGGCGGAACGGGCGCCGGACCAACCGGGAGGCGGCGGTTCACCTGGATGGTCCGGAATGCTGGCTGGATGCCGGGGTGGATGAACGGGAACGGAGTCAATTGATCCAGAAAGCCCTGAGCACCCTGCCGGACATTTACCGCGAGGTTTTGACTTTGAAAGTCTGGGGCGGGCTGACCTTTGGCGAGATTGCCGAAGCCCTGGATATTCCCGCCAACACGGCGGCTTCGCGCTACCGTTATGGCTTGCAGGAATTGCGCAAAGCAACCCGGGAGGTATTGGCATGAACGAATTAGACGAACAGCAATGGGAAGCGGAATTACGGCGTCTGACACCGGCGCGGCCGCCGGAGGAATTCATGGCTCGCTTGCGGGCGGCCAGGCCGGAGCCGGCAAAGCCGGCAGCGCGACCCCTTCCAGTCGTGCGCGGCGGGTGGGACTGGCGCTGGCTGGCTCCAGCGTTGGGAATGGCCGTGGTGGTGGCGGGACTCAGCCTGGGCCTGGCGAAATTTACCACCCCGGTGGCGGCGGCGGCGGGATGGAAGCCGGATGATGTGCAAGTGAATGAGGAACTGGTTTCGTCCTATGAGGTGGTGGCACAACTGCCTGGCGGCGAGCCGGTGCGCTTCCGGTGCCGGCAATTGCGGGATCAGATGGTGGTGCGCGACAAAGTTCGCGGCGTGGAAATTGAAACGAGCAGTCCGCGGGTGGAGGTAACCCCGGTGCGGTTTGAAACTTATTAACCCGAACTCCGGAATTAAAACGCCCGGTCTGCCTCCAGCTCCTGGGCATGAACGATATGGAACATTGGCTGCCCAAGCCGCTGCCAATCCGTTGCCCATTTAAGGGTGTGCGCTGCGCGCAGAGGCAGTCTTACCCGACCGCGGCGGGTATGCGGCGATTTTTCCAAAGCGTTTCGGCTCCAATAGCTGGACGCATCCCGGCCATTTTAATTTCGGAGTTCGGGATAAAACGAGGGCAGCGGCGGTGACCGAGGCCAGGGAGAGGGGCAGGCAACAATCAATCAATCAAGCAAAACTACATATGAATTATTTAACCAATCAAATCAAACTGGCCGTGGCGTTTGCCACGGGGGTGCAAGTGGCGTGGGGGATGGCAGGGTTTGCCCAGGCGCAGGAGGTGCGGACGGTGGTGGTGAACGCCCAGACAGTGTCCGACGATGCGGCGGCGGCCAACGGGGCCAAGTCGCCAATGGTATTCACGACGCAAATAAAGAATGATGGGGATGGCCCGGCGGGGAGTGGCGCGGCGGCCAGCGCGGGGGGATCCTCCAGCCAGCGAAACATTATCATCCAAAGCCTTGAGCCGGATGGCGGCCCGGAAACCGCGAAGGAGTCGACGTGGCTGGGGCTCGCCGCCGAGGAGTCGCCCGAGGCGCTGTCCGCCCAATTAGGGCTCAGTCCCGGGGCGGGCTTGACGGTTAATTACGTGGCCAAGGACAGTCCGGCGGCGAAGGCGGATTTTCACAAGAACGATGTGCTGGTGGAACTGGACGGCCAGATGCTGGTGGACCCGGTGCAGTTGCGCAAATTGGTGCAAATGCATGGCGAGGGGGAGACGATTAAACTGACGTATTTCCGGGGAGGCAAGAAGCAGACGGCGTCCGTCAAATTGGGCAAGCGGACGGGCGGGGCAGCGCTGAAATGGGAACCAGGCCGGATGCCCGGAGGGCTGCCGAAATTGCAGTTTCGTGTGCAAGACCTGGATGGCCGTGGGTCCGGCATGGAGGATGCCCTGGCCCGGGCAGGCCTGGACAAGACCAAGATGAACGTGGAAATTCAACGGGCCCTGGAACAAACCACCAAAGCCATTCAGGATTCCCTGCGCCAGGGGACTTCGAACGTGGGTTCGCTGGACAAAGTACAGGCGGAGTTGGAGGCGCTGGCGCACAATGGGGTGGCGGTGGGCAAGGATGCCACGGTGACGGTGCGTTCCACCGAGAGCTCGCAGCGGACCATGGTGAAAACTGATGACAGTGGCACCATTATTTACGAAGCGGGAGCCAAACAACATCTGACTGCCCGCGACAAGCATGGCAAGACGCTGTTTGATGGGGACATTGACACGGCGGCGGAGCAGGCGAAGGTGCCGAAGGCAGTTTGGGAGCAGGCCCAGCCATTGATTCAAGGGGAAGGGCATTAACCGCAGTTTGGGAGAGACCAGTGGGACGCTGGCAGGCGTGACAACCGATGATATTAGAAAGTGATTTGGCGGCGCTGGAACTTGCCTTTTGAGCGGCAGCAAGCCATTTTTCCGGCCGAATGAAGCGATTTTTGCGACGATTTGGCCGGGGGGAACTTCCGCTGGGGCGGCTGGAGGCATTTAGTGACGGGGTGTTTGCGATTATCGTTACGCTGCTGGTTTTGGAACTGCATGTGCCGGCGCTGGGGGCACAGGCCGACAGTCCGGGGGAGCTGGGGCGGCAATTGGTGGCCCTGCTGCCCAAATTTTTGAGCTGGCTGATCAGTTTTGTGATCGTCTGCAAATTTTGGCTGAACCATCACCATATCATGGAGCTGGCGAGGCATGCCAATTATGGGTTGATCTGGCTGAATTCGATTTTCCTAATGTTTCAATCCTTCGTGCCGTTTCCCATGGGAGTGATGGGGGAATATCCGGGAAATGCGCTGGCGGTGAGCCTGTTTGGGGTGGTGATGGCGGTGAATACGCTGATCTTTATCGTGCTCCATGCTTATATTCTAAAGCATTTGCTCAAACCCGAACTGGCAGACGAGCAGGATCCGCAGATTATTCGCAAATCCATGATGGGGCCGGCATTTTATTTGGCAGGGGCGGGCATGGCCTGGGTAAACCCATGGCTGGCGTTTGGTTTGTATGGGATCACGCCGCTGTTTTTTATCACGCCGCTTACGCAGGAGAAAGATACGGCTCAGGTAGCGGGAATATAGCGTTGCAAGGCCTGGGTGGTGCCGAACAGGGCTAAAAAAACCAGACTCAAACCGCGGGGGCATTCCGGGGCCACAGCCAGCCAGTCCACAAACACGATGCCGGCCAGGAGCCCGGAGACCACGCGGCCCACATTGACGGTGCCGGACAGGAGGACCGGCCGCACACAGCGGGCGATCCAGAGCGCCAGGACTGCCGCAATCCACAGGCCGGCGGGGCGGGATTCCCCGGGGTCCATGAGCCAGGCGAGAAAAAAGGGTGCGGCCAGCAGCAACAGTGGCCAGTAAGGCACGGGGCTGCGGTAACTTTCCCGGCGCGCCACATAGCTCAAGCCGACAATGTAGAGCGCGAGCGCCAAACCACACCAGACAGTCCAGCCGACCATGGCGTCGGGGTCGGCGGCCCCGGCGATGCCGGCAATAAAATAGACCCAGAACCGGCAGATGCCCATGAGCCAGGGGGAGGCGGTGACTAATTTATGCGACTGGTTGTAAAGGATGATAAAGGCAGCCAAGACCAAGCTGAGAGTGCCGGCGAGCAGGCCGGTGGCAAACAGTAGTAAAATTCCCGAACCCAGCCAGGCCCAGCCGTAGCGCCAGACTTCCGGGGCGGAAATCTGGCCGGAGGGAATGGGGCGGGTGGTCCGGCGCTGCCGGTCAAATTCGGCATCGAACGCATCATTTAAATACATGCCGCTGAGGTAGAGCGAGCTCATGCCGAGGAGCAACCAGGGCAGCCGGGAGCTGTTGCCCGCGCCGGCCAGCCACCAGCCGGCGAGGCAATTGGACCAAACGGTGGGCAGATTCGACACGCGGCCCAAAATGAGCAGCGTGCGGAGTCGGGCGGCCAGCGTTTGATGCATGGGGACTAGGAAATCATAAAACTCCGGCGTTGGCGAGCCTGCCGTCAGCCAGGCCCCGCTCGGCGAGGCGAGCCAGGGTCCAGGCATATTCGGCGGCGAGTTGATCTTCCACGCTCCGGCTTTTTAATTCCGGCGGCAGAACTTCCCAGGTGTAGGTTTCCATTTCCAGATGCTGGCAAAGGCCGGGCTGGGCCGCGAGCAGGTCCAGGGTGCCGAGCAAATGGTCCTGGGTGCTGGCAAAGGGGGCGGCGGTGGGCGCGTGCAGGGGAACATGAAAATGAATGCGCCATTCCGGCAATGCGGCCGCCTCGGCGACGGGCACCGTGGCGGCGAGGGCGGCGGGCAGGTCCAGGAAATAAGTTAGTTCGCCACTGACGCTGCGAGCCACCACCTGGTGCAGATAAACCGGGTCAGCGAACCGGGCCAGAGCGGTGCGGGCGGCGGCGGTGGGGATGGTTTTGAGGGCCGAACTAAGGTGGATTTTGCTGATTTTGATACCGGCGGCATGCAGACGTGCCAGCGCCGCGCGAGGTTCCTCGAACGCCACAGCCAAATGGCAGGTGTCGTAATTGACGCCCAGAAATTGATCCAGCCGTTCATCGTGTGGCCGGTCGTGGCGCAACGCCCCGAAAAACTCAACGGTTTCGGTGGTGTTTTCGAGGAGGCAAAGCGGTTCGGGTTCCAGGCCCAGATGCAGGCAGCGGCCACTGGCCTGGCTGAGTTGGTGGATATGCTCGACACACAGCCATAAATTCCGCCGGATCGCAGCCACCTGGCCCGGGCCGGGGTGGCAGCCTTTGAATGAGCCGGGCAGGGTGCTGACACTGCCCGCCACACCCGGGGGGAGCAGTTGGACCAGCAGATCGAATAATTGGCTGGTGTAGGCGAGGCGCTCAGGGGTGGACCAATCGGGGGTGTAAACGGATTCCTTGACGCGGGCACCGTGGAAGGGGCCATAGGGAAAGCCATTGATGGTGAACACATAACAATCATGCGCTGCCAGCCAGCGTTGGAACGCGAGCCGGACGGGCGGATCGCTTAATTCCCGGGCGGCGGCGGCACTGAGGCGCAAGCCGATGGCGAAGGGCGAGTGTGGGGCCACTCTTTCCCGCACGGCTAACGTGTGGGTTTGCAGGGCGGTGAACGTTTCGGTCCAGTTTTCGCCGCAATGAATGTTGGTGCAATAGGCCAGGTGCGCGCCGTGATGTAATTTCACCGGGTGAAAATGGGGTGAATGGGTGATTTTGCAAAGAGCAAAGACAAAATTGCAAAGGGGCGTTGACACGGTGCTTGCGAAAGCTTAATTTGCTGAAAATTGCTTAATAGCCATGTTACTTCGCATTAGTCTGATTGTGGCCATTCTCGCCGCCCTGGGCGCGGGAACGCTGGGTTATCTTGAGGTGTCCAAACAAATTCCGGCACTCATCGCCCAGCGCGATGACGAAAAGGGATTAAAGGATACCGCGCTCAACCAACTGGCCACCACCAACAAAATCCTGGTGAAAACCCAGGGTCAACTGGTGCAGACCCAGCAAGAGCTGGCTGACACGCACACGAAGCTGGACAAGGCGGTCGCCGCCGTGTCCGTGCAACAAAAGCGTGCGGATGAGCTGGCCGATAAATTGAACACCACCACTGGCGAGCGGGACGACGCCCGCAACCAGCTCGCGGCGTACACCACCATTGGGTTGACGCCCGAGGCGGTTACGAAGTTGAACAAACAATATAAGAGTTCCCTCGCCGCCATCCAAGTTTTGAATGATGAAAAGGCGGTCTTGTATCGCACCATTACCCGCCTGACCAATGAACTGGCCAAATACACGGGACCGGATTCGGACGTGAAACTGCGGGCAGATTTGCGCGGCAAAATTCTGACGGTGGATCCCAAGTGGTCCTTTGTGGTGTTAGACGTGGGTGAAGACCAAGGCATCATCAATGGTGGTGAATTGCTCGTCAGCCGCGAAGGCAAACTGGTTTCCAAAGTCATCGTTCGCTCGGTGGACAAAGGACGCAGCATTGCGAACGTTGTGCCGGGCTGGAATTTCGGTTCTGTGTTGGAAGGCGACCAGGTTAGTCCCGCCCATCCTGCGCCTGCCTCCTAATTTCCCGGTGTGAAACGCCCCTCTGCCAGATTATTGCTGTTACTCGTCCTGGGGGCGGTGCTTGTGAGTGTCAGCGGTTGTCAGACGGACGACCCCGAAAACATTTCCTTGCGTCCGTGGAACTCGCCCAAGGGTTGGGAAAACGGCATGCCGATTGACACCGGCCAACACAAGTGAGGCTGGTCTGGATTCTCGGATTGCCCCGAATGGCGCCATTAATTTGCGCCACCTAGAATTAACCCCACTTTCAATATTCCCATTTCCCCTGGTTTTTTGGACCGGAGGCTGTCTGAGGCCCACATAAATCCTTAAAGCTTAGGCTGTAAAGCGCTGCCTGGCTGGCTAGCAGTCCAATGGGTTTCCTCTGGATTCGCTTTTGAAGGGATCCGGCTTGGCGGCCACCGGTTTCTACAATTCCTCGCCCAGCTCCACGTTCCAGTACGCCAAGTCAATGAAGTGGCGCCAGCTATCATGCTGGTTGAGACTGAAACTGATTTGCACGAAGGGACGCCATTTGGGACGTTTAGGCTTGCGAATGAGATACATACCCGCCTCGGAGGGCGTGCGGTTGGCCTTGTGGGTATTGCACTCAATACAGGAGCAGACAATATTTTCCCAAGTTGTCGGACCGCCGCGGTCGCGCGGGATGACATGGTCCAGATTCAAGTCCTTGCGATCGAAAACTTCACCGCAGTACTGGCACTTGTTCTTGTCGCGCTCGAAAATGTTGTGGCGGGTAAATTTAACTTCCTTCTTGGGCAGCCGGTCGTAGGCGAGCAACAGAATGATGCGCGGCACGCGGATGCGGAAGGAAATGGCGTGAACGGATTCCTCGGTGGGGGCTTGTTCGGAAATATCCCGCCACTGCACAAAGCTGAAGGTGCGAAAGGAACCGTCCGCTTCGTTCATGACGACTTGCGCCTGGCCTTGAAACAAGAGGGTGAGGGCACGCCGGGCAGTACAGACGTTGACCGCCTGCCACAACCGGTTCAGGACCAGAACGTGTTGATTAAGCACTTTATTCATGTCTCCTGAGCTGAACAGTTAACAAATTTGGCGGACCGTGTCAAACAAGGTCTTGTGACGATTCGGTGGCAAAGGGCAACTGGACGGCGGGAGCAACCAATAAACTGCACGGTTTGACTGTATGGAAAATGCGGGTGCCAGTTGCCAAGGGGCGGGGGTTTCAGTTAGTTTGCAGTGATGAAAGCGGGCATTCTGATCATCGGTATTTGGCTGGCCTGGGGGCTGGCGGTGGCGCACGCCCAAGCGGGGCCGGATGAGCGGTATGTGATGATTTATGGGATGATCGGGCAGGCCGACGCCCTGGCGGAAGCCGGGCAGCCGCAGCAGGCCCGGGTGGAATATCAAGCAGCGCTGACGGAATTGCAGAAGTTCGCCACTACTTACCCGGAGTGGAGCACGAATATTGTCACCTTCCGGAAGAACTACCTGGCGGACAAAATAGCGGCGGCAGAGGTGGTGTTGCCGGCGGAAACGACGGCGGAAACGGCCAGTCCCGCAGTACCGCCGCCAACCTCAAATGGGACTTCGCTGTCGGCCCGGTTGCCCGTTTCCCAACCGGTTGCACCGGATGCGCGATTGAGCGCACAACTGCTGGAATTACAAGCGCAGGTGGCTAATTTGCAGGCGGGCAATGCGAATTTGACAGCCAAGTTGCGCGAGGCGCTGGCGGCGCAGCCGGCGGCGTTGGATCCACGCGAACTGGCGGCGGCGCAGGAGCAAGTGCGGTCGCTGATGAAAGAAAACGACCTGCTCCGGGTGAGCCTGGCGCGGCCGCAACATGGCACGGCAACGGCCGGCCTGCTGGTGGCTTCCAATGAACTGGCGCAGGCGCGGCAGTCGCTGGCGGGGATGAGCAAACAATTAGCCCGGGCGATGGCGCAGGCGGAGAAACTATCGGCGGCAAATCAAGCTCTGGAGGTGCAGACCAAAACCCTGCTGACCAGTCACGAAGGGGTGGAAGCCCTGCGGGCGGAAAACACCCTGTTGAAAAAGCAATTGACGGAGGCGCGCGCCGCCGCCAAAGCCGAGGCCGCAGCGGCGGCGGAAACGGCGCGCAAGTTGCAGGCGGCTTTGGCGCAAGCCCAGGTGCAAGTGGCGGCATGGCAGGCAGCGGCGCGGCGGAGTGATTTGGAAACGGTGGCGCTGGAGGCGAAGTTGAAGTCCTTGGAGACGGCGGTGGTTGCCCCATCGACCCTGCCGCCAGCCGCCCCCAAAGTCCTAATACCTTTAACCGCTTCGGATACGGCACCGGTATTGGTGCAACCCGGGGAAACACTGCCGATGGTGGTTAATCGTCCCACGGCTCCCACCACCAAGGACCTGGCGGCGGCGCTCGCGAACGATGCGGGGCGCATCCGGGAGTTGGAGGAGGAGCGGGATATGTTGCGCGTGAAATTAATGGCCGCCACCCAATTGTGGGGCGGTGATCCCAACCGGGCAGCGACCAACACCGTGGTATTGCAACTCAAGGAACAATTGCATGCGTTGCAAGCCCGTTTGGCGCTGGAAATGGCGCGTCCGGCGGCGAAACCCTAAGCCAGTCATGCTGACCCAAGGATTTCAGGAACTGACACTGGTCACACGCGGACGGGGGCTTTATGAATTCACGCCAGCGGTGGCGGAATGGCTGGCCCGGCAGGGCTGGCGGGAGGGCTTGGTGACCCTGCATTTGCAGCATACCTCGGCCTCGCTGCTCATTCAGGAAAATGCGGATCCGGACGTGCGCCGGGACCTGGAGGCTTTTTTTAAACGGCTGGTGCCGGATGGTGACCGGCTGTATGTGCATACCCTGGAGGGGGAGGACGACATGCCGGCGCATGTGCGCACCGCGTTGACGGCGGTGAATTTGAGTCTGCCGGTGCGGGGCGGGCGGATGGTGCTGGGGGTGTGGCAGGGGATTTATCTCTGGGAGCATCGCACACAACCGCACAGCCGCCGGGTGGTATTGCACTTTATTGGTGAATAAACTCGCAAATTTGGGGTGTGGGTGGCAGGTTTTTCGGGAGTTATGCGTATGAATATGATCCGGCTGCGGGGAATGTTATGGTTGATGGTGGTGCTGGGGGCGGCCCCAGACGGGGGAGCTGAAGCAGTAACGAATGCCTTTGGATTTAGTGGGACGGAAGTATTTCCAGTGGATCAGCAAATCAGCCAGCTGCACGCGGCGGATTTGGATGGGGATGGGTTGATGGACCTGGTGGTGGCCAATAATCTGCGCGCCAAACTCGAACTGCTCTATAACCTGACCGGCAAGACGAACCTGGCCAGCGCCACACCGGCCCGCAAATTGGAGTTGAATGAGCTGCCCCCCGGCGCGCGCTTCCGCATGGACAGCCTGCCGACGGATGAGCGGATCGCCGCGCTGGTGGTGACGGATTTGAATGGCGACGGCCGGCCGGACATCGTCTATTTCGGCGACACACACGACCTGATCGTGCTCTATAATCAGGGCACCAATGGCTGGAGCGAGCCCAAGCGCTGGCACATGGATGACGGCCAAATGGATGCGAATGCGCTGGTGGTGGGTGATTTAAACGGGGACGGCCGGCCGGATGTGGCCCTGCTGGGGGATGGCGGGTCGGTTTATTTCCTGGCCCAACAGGCCGACGGCACGCTGGCGGAACCCCAAAAGATTCCTTATTCCGGCACACCCAAGTCCGTGCAAATCGTGGATGTGGATGGCGACGGCCGGAGTGATTTGCTGCTGGTGGATTTTGACAGTCCCACGCCCTTCCGGTTCCGGTTGCAAAATGCGGCCGGGCAATTGGGGCCGGAAACGTATTTTAAGAGCCAGCCGATTCGTTCCTACATTGCGGACGATTTGGAGAAAAGCGGGCAAAATTTTGTCGTGAGCATCGCGCAAAGCTCGGGGCGGGCGCTGGTGTCCCAATTTACCCGCAAACCGGGTGCCGCCTTGTCGGGGGCGCTCAAGCAGGGGCAGTTCGAAATATTTCCGTTGAGCAAGTCCGATGCGGGGCAGCGGGGGATGCGCTGGGCGGACCTCAACGGCGATGGCCGGGCCGACTTGCTGGTGGCGATTCCGGAGAGCGGGCAGGTGGCGGTTTATTTGCAGCAAACCAACGGCACCCTGGCCCCCGCCAAAACGTTTCCCACGCTGGCGGGAGTGAGTCAGATTGTGGCCGCAGACTGGAATGGGGACGGGCATCCAGAAATCTTTTTGCTGAGCAAGGATGAGAATGCGGTGGGGATGACGCAGTTTGATGCGAATGGCAAGCTGGCGTTCCCCATGTTGATTCCGCTGGATGGCAAGCCGCTGGTCATGACTGCGGGGGTATTAAAACCGGGCAGCAAGCCGGTGCTGGCGGTGCTGGTGGACAAGGATGGCGTGCGCTCGCTGGTGACGCGCACGGCGGAGGGCAAAACCCACACGAAGAAATTGAGCGACAGTTTCAAATCCAATCCCACGAGCATGACGATGCTGGACGCCAACCAGGACGGCCGCCCGGACCTGGTGGTCCTGATTCCTTACGAAAAAATCAAGGTGCTGTTGCAGACGAAAGCGGGCGACTTTGAGGAAGTGGATGTGGACCCGCCGGGCGGGGCGATGGAACAACCCTGGATTTCCTCCCTGGATGTGGACAGTGACGGCAAGGCGGAGTTGCTGCTGCCGCAGAAGAATTTTGTGCGGGCGGTGGTGCTGGAACAACAGCCGAAATCGGACACCACCACAAACCAGCCCGGCTGGCAGTTTCGGGTGAAGGACCAGATTAATGGCGCGCAGCGTGACTCGCGAATCACCGGGGCAACGACGGTGGTCAATGGCACCAATGCGGTGGCCTCCATTTTTTTGCTGGATGCCGAGCACAAGCAATTGACCTTGTGCGAGCGGGATGCCGCCGGGGTATGGCAGGTGGTGCACAATGTGGAACTGCCGGTGGCGGATTTTGGCGGTATTACCTCGGTGAAGCTCGGCGGGACGAACACCCAGAGCGTGGCCTTTCTGGGGCAAAACGCCGTGGCCTGGCTGCCGTTGGCGGGGGATCAATGGCAGTTGAAGGAGTTGGACGGCTACGACACGCCCATCAAGAATGGCTTCCTCAATGATGTGGTCGCCGGCGATATCAATGGCGATGGGCGCAAGGAGTTGATTTTCATGGAAACGGGCAAGAACTATCTGGATGTGGTGCTGTTTGACAAAAACCACAAGTTTGTGCCCGGCGACCGCTGGCCGGTGTTTGAGCAGCACACGTTCCGCAACCGGGAGAACGCCCTGCCCGAACCGCGCGAGGCGCTGGTGGTGGATGTGACCGGCGACAAGAAGAACGACCTGGTGGTGCTGGTGCATGACCGGATTTTGGTTTATCCGCAGGAGTAGCTGCGCAGCGGCGGCTTTTATGAACAGTTCCATTCCAAGTGCCAAAAGTTCGCCAGATCCAGAGGATCGTAAACGACTTCGTCGCATCCTTCAGCAGCGTGAACTATGATGAGTGGCCAGTGATACAACGTGGGATGAGTTTATTGACACAATGAGGTCACGAGAAGGCTGGGAGGCCGCAGTTTCACGGCAAGTGCATCGATAGCACCCCGTCTTACTGGGACGGCGAGTGGTTTTATCACCTGCTATTTACATTATTATCTTTGGGATGGTTGGACATTTTATTGATTGAGCGCAGCTATCGTGGGGGGGTGATTGCCCCCCATTGGGATTGACCAATCAGCTGGGCTTAAGGAAATGCTGGTTCGGATTGGGTTGCAATATCAGAAGGGTAGCAAGATGATCCGCATTTTTGGATACAGCCCCCATAATTTTGATTGGTTTGATCAGAGTCTGATAACCTGAAAATGTTGAGGCCTTACAGCGAATCCCATTCTTTCTGGGGCACCGGGCGAGAAATGATGGATTCGATTTGGCGGAGAAGCATCCGGATTTGCGGTACAGAGTATTCCAAATTGGTTGGAATGGTTTGGCGGTGCTGGCCAAACACCATGAATTGATGACGGGTGCCGGAATATGGTCCTGCAAAACCCAGCTCTTGGAGTTTCCGAATAAACTCGCGCCGCTTAATTGGCCGCCACCGGGACATTGGGAAGTTTGTTCAAGTCAATGCCGGCCAAGACCGGTAGTTTGTGACCCAATCGCAAGCCGACCAGAATCCAATCTTCCAGCGTAGAACGCAATTCAGACTCACATTCGCGGAGAGATGTACCAAATGCGGCCACGCCTTTTAATTTCGGGATTTCACCGGCAAATGAACCATCTTCCAGCTTGTCGTAACAGGCCAGTTCCAGCGCAGCTTCGATATAGGCAGTGAGCGGAAACACCATGAGGGCACTTTAACCGATGGTACTAGAAAAACAAGCCGGGGATTTTCCTGGTACCATTTCCAGTGGCAAGTGACAAGCGACCACCCCGGCCAGTCATGGCCGGGGTGGTTGGCGGGGGCAACGGATTACTTGCCGCAGCAGTTTTTGTATTTCTTGCCGCTGCCGCAGGGGCAGGGGTCGTTGCGGCCGACTTTGGGACCGGAGCGCACGGGCTTGGGCCGGGGTTTGTTGACGTCCTCGGCGGCCTGGCTGACGATGTCGCTGGGATTGGCCTGGCCGGGCGGCGGCGGCGGGCTGAAGGCCGAGGGGGCCGGCGGCTGGTGCGTGGTGGTTTTGGGCACGTTGCGCAGGAAATTCTCAAACGCCATCATGGAGGAGGCACTGCGGAAAATGTTGTGACAAATTTCCGTTTTCACGTTGACCATGAGTTCGTCGAAGATTTTGAAGGCCTCGGCCTTGTATTCCAGCAACGGATCGCGCTGGCCGTGGGCGCGCAGGCCGATGCTGTAGCGGAGGCTGTCCATCTCGTAGAGATGTTCCTGCCACAACTTGTCGATGGCGCTCAGGATGGTGAAGCGCTCGACTTCCTTCAAGGCCTCGGGGTTCTCAAAGCTGACTTTGAGATCGTAGGCTTTGCGGATACTGTCGGTTAAGAACGTGGCGACGGCGAACTGGGCGGGGCTCAGGTCGTCGAAGAGGGTTCCGGGCAGGGGCTTTTCAGTGCCGGATTGCGCGGCCTTGATGATTTCCTCCTCGGGCAGGCCCATGGGGAAGTTCAAATTCACCCAGTCGGCCAGGGGGCGCAATTTCCAATCGCCAAAATCCTCGCCGGCGAGGGTGAACTGCCGGACTTTCTCGACGACGACTTCCTCCATGATGTCCATGAGGCGGTCGCGGACATCGGTGGAGTTGATGATTTCGTTGCGGAATTCGTACACGACCGAGCGATGCTTGTTCATCACGTCGTCGTATTCCAGGGTGCGTTTGCGCTGCTGGAAATGGTGCTGTTCCACGCGTTTTTGCGCCTGCTGGATGGAGCGGTTGAGCAGGGGGTGGGTGAGTTCCTGGCCCTCTTCCAAGCCCATTTTTTCCATCAATTTGACGATGCGGTCCGAGCCGAAGAGGCGCATCAAATCGTCCTCGAGGGAGATGAAAAAGTGGGAGGAACCCGGATCGCCCTGGCGGGAGCAACGGCCGCGCAACTGGCGGTCAATGCGGCGCGACTCGTGGCGTTCGGTGCCGAGCACGTGGAGGCCGCCGGATTCCGAGACGCCCGGTCCCAGTTTGATGTCGGTGCCACGACCGGCCATGTTGGTGGCGATGGTGATGGCGCCGCGCTGGCCGGCGCGCATGACGATTTCGGCCTCCTGCTGGTGATACTTGGCGTTCAGCACGGAATGCACCAAGCCTTCCTTTTTCAGGAGGCGTGAGAGCATTTCACTGGTTTCCACGCTGATGGTGCCGACCAGCACGGGGCGGCCGAGGGCGTGCTGGGCTTTGATTTCGCCCACGACGGCGTTGAATTTTTCGCGGCGGGTCTTGTAGACGGAGTCGTGGGTGTCCTTGCGGATGTTGGGCCGGTTCGTGGGGATGGTGAGCACGCCCAGCTTGTAAATGTCAAAGAACTCCTGCGCCTCCGTTTCGGCGGTGCCGGTCATGCCGGCGAGCTTGACGTAGAGGCGGAAGTAATTCTGGATGGTGATGGTCGCCAGGGTCTGGGTCTCGCGTTCGATCTGGACCTCTTCCTTGGCTTCCACGGCCTGGTGCAGGCCTTCGCTCCAGCGGCGGCCGGACATGAGCCGGCCAGTGTGCTGGTCGACGATGATGACCTTGTTGTCCTGCACCACATATTCCACGTCCTTGACGTAGAGGCTGTAGGCTTTGAGGAGCTGGGAGATGGAATGCATCTTCTGCGCCTTGGTCTCAAAATCCGATTGCAGCTTGGCCTTGATCTCCAGGCGTTTGCGGGGATCGGTTTCCGGGCCGGCATCGACATCGTGCAGAGCGGTGCTTAAATCCGGCAGCACGAAGGCATCGGGATCATCCGGGCTGATGAATTTACGGCCTTTTTCGGTCAGGTCGGCCTCGTGGCTTTTTTCATCGATGGCGAAGAGGAGTTCCTCTTTCTCGCGGTAGAGGTCGACTTTCTTCTGGTCCTTGTGCAGGTCCAGTTCCGCCTTGTTCATGAGGCTGAGGAATTCCGGGTTTTCCAGAATTTTCATCAGGCCCTCGGACTTGGGCTGGCCCATTTTGACGCGGAAGAGCAGGATGCCGATCTCGAGTTCGAGGGCGGCCTGGTTTTGCACGTTGGAGCCGTCGGTGGGCTTGAGCTTTTTGATGAGGGCCTCGGCTTCGCTGAGAAAGCGGTTGCACAGGCGTTCCTGGGTTTTGACGAGGGAATCGACCAGGGGTTTCCACTGGGCGTATTGTTCGTCGTAGGTATGGACGGCCGGGCCGCTGATGATGAGCGGGGTGCGGGCCTCGTCAATGAGGATGGAATCCACTTCGTCCACGATGGCGAAGTAATGGCCGCGCTGGACCTGGGCTTCCTTGCGCATGGCCATGCCGTTGTCGCGCAGGTAATCAAAGCCGAACTCGGAATTGGTGCCGTAGGTGATGTCGCACTGGTACTGCTGCCGGCGGTAGGCCGACGGCTGGTCGTTCATGATGCAGCCGACGGTCAGGCCGAGGAAACGGTACACGGCGCCCATCCATTCGGAATCGCGGGCGGCGAGGTAATCGTTCACGGTGACGACATGGACGCCGCGGCCGGTGAGGGCGTTGAGGTAGACGGGCAGGGTGCCGACCAGGGTTTTGCCTTCGCCAGTGGCCATTTCGGCGATTTTGCCGTTATGCAGGCCAATGCCGCCGATGAGCTGGACGTCAAAGGGGATCATTTCCCATTTGAGGGGCAGGTTGCGCACGGTGACTTCTCGGCCGCAGAGGCGGCGGCAGCCATTTTTAACGACGGCGAAGGCCTCGGGGAGGATTTCGTTCAGGCGGCGGGCGAGTTCGTCGTTGTCCGAAATTTGGGAGAGCTCGGCCTTCCAGGCTGCGGTTTTGGCGCGCAGCTCCTCCTCCGAGAGCTTTTGCAAGCCGGCTTCAATTTCGTTTATGCGCCGGACGACGGGCCAAAACTTTTTGACCTCACGCTCGTTCCGGGACCCGAATATTTTCTTAAGCAATCCAATCATGACAATCTGTGAAAATAGAGGGGAAACGCTACGCTAGGAAAGGCATGGCGTCAAAATCAATCGCTGACGGTTTTTGAACCCCCGGGGGGAGGGTGGCCGTGGCAGGGGGCGGCGGCTTGACGGGGTTGATGAGAGGCGCGAGGCGCGGGGCGAGGGGCGCGAGGCCGGGAACTTGGTTCGCAAGCTGGGGTGAAAAGGGCGATTAGGGGCGAAGGGGGCAGGGAGGGACCACAAAAATTCCCAGCCGACCCCTATATATATTTCAAAGAACGGCTCGATGGATGTCATCTAGCGGCCGGTGCCAGCATTTTTGCCGGGGTGTGCCCAGGCGGGCGCAGGAAGATTACGGCCGGACCCTGCACATTTGCGGGCCAGGGTCCCAAAAAGTTAAACCCGAACTCCGAAATTAAAACGGCCGGTCGGCATCAATCTTTTGGGCATAAACGGTTTGGAAAAATCTTACCAGACCTCTGCGGGTATGCGGCGATTTTACCAAAGCGTTTCTGCTCCAATATCTTGACGCATCCCAGCCATTTTACTTTCGGAGTTCGGGTTAAATTAATTTTTAGTGGGCGAAGGCGGGGTCAGCGGTCGGATTGGTGGGCGGCGAGTTCGGCTTGGACTTCGTGCAGGTCATGCTGAAAGTCGGGGCTGGATTTTAGCTCTTGAAAAATGGCCTGACCCACCAACCGTCCGGCATAGATGTCGGTGGAGTAATGGTCCCCGAGCATGACGCGATGGAGGCCCATGTTCAAGCCGAGGTTAAAGAGGGCGTCCCGCTTTTGGGGAAATATTTCGGCGAGGATCAAGGCGTTCAGGGTGCCGAAGGCCGCGTGACCGCTGGGATAGCTATAGCCTTTGGCGGGGTGCTCGGGGGCAAGGTCCGCCGGATCCGCCAGGAAAGGGCGCCGGCGCAGCCAGTGGTTTTTGCCGGTGTTCAGGATCTGGTTGGCTTCCTTGGAGATGCGGTTGAAAAAATTCGTGGTTTTCGGGAGGTTTTCGGCGCAGAAATAGGGGCCGACGACCGGGGCAAACGAAAAGATCGATGGGTGGAGGTCCTCGTCCCGGGCAATGGCCAGTTCATTGGTGGGGGCGGACTTATTAATGCGGCAAACGGCGGCCAGGTCATCCGTTTGTTCCAGAGTGCCGTCCAGCGGCGGCGGGGGAAGCAGGTTGAGGATGTCGATTTTGTTGGTGGGGAAATAATAATCGACGTGGGAGAGTTCGGCCCGCACGGGGGTAGCGGCAAGGGCGAGGAGCAGGAGCAGCGGGGCGAGCCAGCCACGGAGCGGAACAAGGCAACGATTCGTCATGGGGGATAATTTGGCCAAAAGGGGGTGGGGATGCAATCTTGCTAACGGGGGAAAAAGCAGCTTTTTAACCACAGAGAACACGGAGAGCGCAGAGAAGGACAGGGATCGATTGGGAAATTTGAGCTTGGCGTGGGTTGTATGAATGCAAAATGGCTGGGGCCGGGCAGGGCGGGCCGCGGGCGCTGGGGAGGGCAAGCCATTGTGGCTGGGTGGACCTCAGGCGAGGGATTTGCGGATAGCGGGACGTTCCCAACCTGGCAAAATGGTTTCTTTCGGCAGGGGAGTCGGCTATAGGTGGGGCATGAAGCACTTTCTCACCGTTTGCCTGGCCATGCTGATGGCGTGGGCGGTCCGGGCGGATCCGCCGCATCCGGCGTTGCCGGCGGCGGTGGTGCCGGAGGGGTTGGGGGTGAATATTCATTTCACGGAAGCGCGGCCGGGGGAATTGGAAATGCTGGCGGCGGCGGGGTTTCGCTGGGTGCGGATGGATTTTCTCTGGGGCGGAACGGAGCGGCGGGCCGGGGAGTATGATTTCTCGGCGTACGACCGTTTGCTGGCGGCGCTGGAGGTCAAAAAGGTGCGGGCGCTGTTTATTCTCGATTACGGCAACACGCTTTACGAAGCGAATAGTGCGGTGGCCACGGAGGCCGGGCGGCAGGCGTTTTCGCGGTGGGCGGCGGCGGCAGCGGTTCATTTCAAGGGGCATGGCATTTTGTGGGAAATCTGGAATGAACCCAACGGTGACTTTTGGAAACCGAAGGCGCAGGTGCAGGATTACGCGGCGCTGGCGCTCGCGGCGGCGGAGGCCATCCATGCGGCCGCACCGGGGGAAGCGGTGATTGGTCCGGCCACTTCGGGAGTGGACATGCCTTTTCTCGAAAGCTGTTTCAAGGCAGGGTTGCTTAACGGGTGGGATGCGGTTTCGGTGCATCCTTACCGGCAGTCGGACCCGGAAAGCGCGGTGGCGGAGTATCAGAAGTTGCGCGAGTTGATCGCACAGTATGCGCCGAAGGGCAAGTCGATTCCGATCCTTTCGGGGGAGTGGGGTTATTCCAGTGGGTGGCAGAATTTCGATGAGGCCCGTCAGGGGCGGATGCTGGCGCGGCAGTGGCTGGTCAATCTGGCCAGCGGCATTCCGCTTTCCATCTGGTATGACTGGCACGAGGACGGCACCGATCCGAAGGAGCCGGAACATCATTTTGGCACGGTGGGCAATGAGTATCATGCGGGTGAAGCGCCCGTGTACCAGCCCAAGCCGGCGTATCGGGCTGCGAAAACCCTGACGACGGTGCTGGAGGGTTTTCATTTCGCCAAACGCCTGGCGCTGGGCAACCCGGAGAATTACGCGATGCTCTTCCGCCGGGGCTACGAGGTGCGGGTGGCGCTCTGGACGACGGCGACCACCCCGCAGCCGGTGCACCTTCGCTCCAGCCCGGGGGAGTTTGAGGTGGTCCACCACACGGGGGAGCAGGGCGAGACCCTCCGGGCAGATGCCAGGGGGCTGGACGTTACGCTCACCCCGGCGCCGCAATATCTGATTGCGCGGACTGCCAATCCACGCTTGAACGCCGCACCGGCGGCGTTGCCCTTGCGAGCGTGGATTGGTCCGGTGAGTGGCAACGAGTTGCTGGTCACGGTTGAAAATCCGGGGGAGGATTTTTTAAACGGCACACTCCAACTGACGCCCGCCGCCGGCGACTTCGCGGGAAACAAACGCATCCATCTGAAACCGGGGGAAACCGCGAAGTTTCGGTATTCGATGTCCGGGCCTGCGACCAATGCCGACATCGTGGCCGGATTGCGCATCCATTGTGAGGATGTGGTGATGCTGGAACTGGCCCCTCGGCGGTATCATCGCCTGGAAGAAAGCAGCCTGGCCAGGGCGAGCTTGGTTTCGGATGGCCACGCGAAGGTTGCGTCGCAACAGACGTTGGCCAGCGCGGGGGCACCGGAGGCATTGCCCGGTTCACCGGCGGTGGTGGTGGTGAAGGTGGATTACCAGTGCGACGACGGTTGGAAATTTTTCCGGGTGGTGCCGGCGGAGGGCGGGGGGCGTGACATCGCTGGTTCACCGGTGGGATTCGGGATTTGGGTTTACGGGGACGGGGGCCATGCTGGTCCGCGCGTGCGGTTGGTGGATGCGACGGGGCAAACGTTTCAGCCCTCGGCGGCGGCGATGGACTGGACGGGCTGGCGCTATGTGGAGTTTGACTTTACGGCACCCGACGGTCATTGGGGCGGGGCCAACGATGGGGTGATGCATTACCCGATTCAATGGGACACCTTGTTTTTGATCGATAATGTTTCACGGCAGAAAAGCCAGGGCACGCTTTACCTGGCGGCGCCGGGGCTGATTTATAAGTGAGGTGGGTGGTGGTTTTGGCTGGCGGGAGTCTTTTGGTTCCAAAGTGGACTGGTGCTATTGGGAAACAGGGTTCGTGAGGCAATGAATTGGAGATTTGAGATTTCAAAGGGACGGGTTCGACGCGATGGGGCGGGCCGTTGGCCCTGGAGTGTAAGCTGGGTGTGTACCTGGGCCTGCGCTCGCGTGGCTCGCTCTGACCCAGGCTGGTATGGGGCGCGCCGTTGGTGCTGGAGGTTTGGGGCGTGTCCCGCCCTGGCAGGGCGGCCAGGAAGGGGTGGCACGGTTCCCGGGGCTTCACCCCGGGCTTTAACATGGCGGGCTTGCAGTGCTCAAAGACACAAAGACAGGGTGCTGGCACTGGGGTACGTGACCGGGCAGGAGGGCGTGTCGAAAAATGTACCAATACCATTAACCTCTTTTTTGGCTTCGAGCGGAAGCTTCATCCTTCACCAAGGCTTCGGCGGACGGGACGGCGGGCGCTGGCGACTGATTGGGTGTCTTGATTTCAATGCACAATTTTCAAAGTAATAAGTGGCAAAAGCCCTGCTACAACTACGGAGAAAAACACCAATGTCATAAACAGGACAACCGTTCCGGCAAAGATAAATGGTGCCCTCGCCGATAGCTCTTTGCGAACGCTGAGAACGACCGAATAAATGACCCAAGGAATGGGCATGAAAAGGAGCCAGCCGTGTGGGTCTAAAACCAAGAGTGTGAATCTTGGCAACGCGACATTAACACCCCGAAACCAACTCTCGGCGACTTCAGCCATGGCCCAGCAGCCAAGACATAGAACTCCCATCGAAAAAGTCAGTAACCAAATAAATGCTCGCATGGTGCTTCCTAACATTATTGGGATCCACGATGGTGTGGTTTATCGCGGTCCATGAAATCAGCAATAATCTTTTGTATTTGGCCTGTCCAGAGCAATTTGGAGCGGGAGGTATTGGATTAGCCGTTGGAGCGATCCGGCGCGGTGGAGGCTTGGCACCAAAATAGCCGATAGGGTGGGTTGCCCAAGTCAAAAACAGGGAAAAATACGCCAGTTGGTGAGGGATACAACCCTATTTTCTCAGGCCTTTTTACGTTGCTGCGCCCGAGACGGGCGATCTCCGGGGTTTGGGCAACGCGCCGGATAGTCGGTTGTTATTGGGAATAAGGGGTAGAGAGGGTATGCATTGGAAACTTGAAATTTCAGATTTCAAAGCGATGCGATGGGACATGTACTTCGCGCTGGCAGTCAAATACACATTGGATATGCTAGGCGCCTCCCTCGTCGCCTTACGCAAAAATCCGCGGCGCAACCGCTTGCTTTTCTACTGCTGGGATACGACTTTATTGGAAAAAGGGACTTTTATGGCTGGGTATTCAGGCACACCGTTGTGGAAAAAACTTGGGTATAAGGCGGGTATGACGGTTTATGTGGAAGCCGCTCCGGCACCGTATCGGGCTTGGTTGGGGTTGCCCGAGGAGGTGACGGTGGAGTGGCTGGACAGCCCGGCGGATAAAATGCAAATCGCACATTTGTTTGTGACGGAGGCGACGGTTTTGAAGGCGCGGCTGAAGGCGTGGCGACGGCAGATTGCGTCGGGCGGGATGATTTGGGTTTCCTGGCCGAAGAAAAGTTCCGGGAGGGTCACGGACATTACGGAGAATTTGATTCGGGAGGTGGCGCTGCCCACCGGGTTGGTGGATATCAAGGTTTGCGCGGTGGATGAGGTGTGGTCGGGGCTGAAATTGGTGATTCGGAAGGAATTGAGGTGAGGGTGGTAAGGGGTTAAAGCGCAGGCTGGCGTCCGGGTGGGGGTTTGATATGATGGTTGAACCATACGATGGAAATCGCACCTGAGACGCTGGGCATGATTGCCGGAAATCGCACGCTGCCGCTGGAATTTGCCCGGCTGGCGCGGGCGGCGGGGGTGCGCCGGCTGGTGGCGGTGGCGTTTGAAAATGAGACGGATCCGGCGCTGGCAGGGCTGGTGGATGAGATGGTCTGGCTCCGGGTGGGGCAACTTTCCAAACTGATCGCGGCGTTTACGGAGCGGGGAGTGAAGGAATGTGTGATGGTGGGGCAGATTGCGCCAAAAAACTTGTTTGATTTGCGGCCGGATTTGCGGGCGATGGCGCTGTTGTTCCGGCTCAAGGAAAAGAATGCGCACACGATTTTTGGCGGGATTGCGGATGAATTGAAGAAGGACGGGGTGGAGCTGGTGGAGGCGACGCCCTGGCTCAAGCCGTTGATGCCGGCGGCGGGGTTTCAACTCGGTCCCAAGTTATCGGCGGAACAGCGGGAGGACGTGGCGTTTGGTTTTCGGATTGCCAAGGAAGTGTCGCGGCTGGAAATTGGCCAGATTGTGGTGGTCAAAAATGGCACGGTGCTGGCGGTGGAGGGGTTTGAGGGCACGGACAAGTGCCTGACCCGGGGGGGCGAACTGGCGGGCAAATCCGGCGGGGCGGTGGCGGTGAAGGTGGCCCGGGAGAAGCATGATCTGCGGTTTGACATTCCCTGCCTGGGAGCGCTGACGCTGCAAACGTGCGCGGCGGTGAAGATTTCGGTGCTGGCGCTGGAACCCGGCAAGACGTTGTTGCTGGAACGCGAGGCTTGCGAACAACTGGCCAAAAAAAATAAAATTTCGGTGGTGACCGTCGAATAAAGATCATTTCTGGATTGTTAATCAACATTTTACAACGTTAAATTCCTTTAAAACCATGTTATCCTCCCACGAACTCTTCGGTTTCATGTCGCCGGCGCTGGCCAATGACATTCTCGGCTATATTTTTGAATCGGACAAGCAGACTTACAAGGCGACCATGAACGCGGTGGCCGAGGCGCGCAAGGTGCGGTCGGTGTTTCTGGAACGCCAGCCGCGGGTGCAGCGCCATGCGATGATGATGGCCACGCTGGCGCGGCCGGGGTCGGAAATGATCGCCGCGAGCCTGCTGCGGGCGTGGCTGATGAAAAAGCAGAACGCCATGCTGGTGGATTTCCTGAATGCGCTCGGGCTGCCGCATGAGCAGGGGGTGGTGGAAAACCTGCCGGAAAGTGTGCCGGACGAGCAGTTGAAGGCGGCCGTGGACACGTTGCTGGCCAAGTATCCGGCGGAGACGGTGGCGCTGTACCTGAATGCATTTAACGGCATGAATGAAGCGCATTGGGCCAATTTGAAGGCAATGCTGGAAGCGGACGCGCGGTTACAGTTGGGCGCGACAGCATGATGAGGGAGTGGCGGGTGGCGAGTGGCGAGCCGTGGTGGATGCTGCAAGGGGGAGGAAATCTCCATTTCACATTTGACAGCCGCGCGGCTCCTTGGGCATAAAGGCACCAGAAATTCAACCAAGAGCAACGGCAGCCGACCCAAGGTTTAAACTCATGAGTGCCATTCGTGTGTTGGTGGGAACAAAAAAGGGCGCGTTCATCCTCACGGCCGATGGCCGGCGGCAGGATTGGACCATCAGCGGTCCGCATTTTGCGGGCTGGGAGATGTATCACCTCAAAGGCTCACCGGTGGATCCCAACCGGATCTATGCCTCGCAGTCCAGTGGCTGGTTCGGCCAGATCATCCAGCGCTCGGATGATGGCGGCCTTACCTGGAACACACCCGGCAGCAGTCCGGAAGAGTTGCAAGGTCCCGGCGGATTTCCAAAAGGGGAGAGCAACAGGTTTGCCTATGAGGGCCAGGCTGGCACGCACATGTGGTACGATGGCACCCAGCATCCGTGGGAGTTCAAGCGGGTGTGGCACCTCGAACCTTCCCTCACGGACCCGGACACTGCCTATGCGGGCGTGGAGGACGCGGCGATTTTTAAAACCACCGACGGTGGCAAAACGTGGAAGGAAATGCCCGGCCTGCGCGCCGCCAAGGGGCCGCTCTGGCAGCCCGGGGCGGGGGGCATGGCGGTGCATACCATATTGCTCGATCCCAAAAACGCCAGCCGGATTTATGTGGCCATTTCGGCGGCGGGCGCGTTCCGCACGGATGACGGCGGGGTGACGTGGAAGCCGATCAACCGGGGCTTGAAGTCGCCCTACCAATTGCCGGACCCGGAAGCCGAAGTGGGCCATTGCGTGCATCGCATTGCGCTGCATCCCGCCAAGCCCGACGTGCTCTTCATGCAAAAGCACTGGGACGTTCTGCGCACTGACGACGCGGGCGGGCAGTGGACCGAGGTCAGCGGCAACCTGCCGAGTGATTTTGGGTTTCCGATTGATGTTCACGCGCACGAACCCGAGACGATTTACGTGGTGCCGATCAAGAGCGATTCCGAGCATTATCCCCCGGAGGGCAAGCTGCGCGTGTACCGGAGTAAAACCGGCGGCAACGACTGGGAACCGCTGGGCAAAGGCCTGCCGCAAAAGGATTGCTACGTCAATGTGCTGCGCGATGCCATGGCGGTGGATTCGCTGGAACCCTGCGGCGTTTACTTTGGCACCACGGGCGGCCAGGTTTATTGCTCGGCCAATGGCGGGGATAGTTGGAACGCCATCGTGCGGGATTTGCCGGCCGTGCTTTCCGTGGAAGTGCAGACCTTGAAGTGAAATGCGATGATTCGCGTGGTGCTGCCATTTCATCTCCGCAAGCTTGCCCGCATGGAGGGCGAAGTGTTGCTGGACCTCACCGGTCCGGTGACCTTGGGCGGGGTGCTGGATGCCGTGGAGGCAAAATATCCCAACTTGCGTGGAACGATCCGCGAGCACGGCACCTTGAAACGCCGGGCCTTCTTGCGCTTCTTTGCCTGCAAGGAAGACTGGTCCTTGGAACCATCGGAGACCGTGCTGCCGCCAGAGGTTCTGAACGGCACGGAACCGTTGATGATTATTGGGGCGATTGCGGGAGGATGATGGGGGAAAACTTCAAACTTAAGGGAAAATCCAAACTCCAAGCAGCGAACGAGGCGGTGCCCTCATTTAACCCAAACTCCGAAATTAAAACGGCCGGTCGGCATCCATCTCTGGGGCATAAATGCTTTGGAGCATTGGCTTCCCAAGCCGCTGCCAAGCAGTTGCCCATTTGACGATGCGCGCTGCGCGCTGCGCGCGGAGGCAGTCTCACCAGACCACTGCGGGTATGCCGGCGATTTTTCCAAAGTGTTTTTGCTCCAACATCTGGACACATCCCAGCCATTTTACTTTCGGAGTTCGGGTTTATTTCACCCCGGTTTGGGATAGATAATATACGGCGAAGGTGGCCAGCCAGTGATCGCCCTCGTAGTGGCCGCTGAAGACGTATTTTAGTCCGGCTGCGGCGTGCGTGTTTTCAGCGGCTGCCAAAACGCCACGTCGCGGGTCCGAGGTCGGGAGGGCGGAGGCCACGCCGTGGAGGGTCCAGGCCCGGCTGAGATTCAAGCCGACCAGGTGGATGAGGCGGCCATCGCTGAGGTCGCTCACTTCCGCCGCCGTGGACCAGGCACCCAGGTGCCCGGCGCGCAGTCCGGGCAGGTAGGCGTCCAGCCATACGGAAAATTCCGCCGGCGGCAGCACCCGCCGCATGAGGTCAGCCACGTCCAGACCCGGGGACAGGAAATCCTCGCCGGAGGGTTCGTAGCTGGCGGGATAAGCCTGGTCGTTTAGAAAATATATTCTGGCACGGTCCACCACCAATTGTTCCAGGGTGGGATTATGCACGGTGCGGGCGTAATCGAGCATTTGGGCGAGGGCGAAGGCGGTGTCCGGATGCACGCCGGTACGAATGGGATACGTCAGCCGGGGGAGATAACTTTCGGTGAGGGCCACCAATTTTTGTTCCAGCGGGGCAACATTGGCCGCCCATTGCCGCGCGTCGGGATCATGCCAGGCGTGCAGTTCCGCCGCCAGGCGCAGGGCCCAGGCCCAGCCGTACATGCGCTCGTAATTGAGGTTGTCCTTGGGGGTGTAGTAAGCCGCCTCGATGGCGAGGTTGGTGGCGGTGAGGTGGGCCGCGAGGCGGGCGCGGATTTCGGCGGCGCTGGCCAGATCGGGGTGTTCCCGCAGCAAGCGCACGAGCATCCAATGGCCATGCACGGCGGAATGCCAGTCGAAACAGCCAAAGAACGCCGGATGCACGGTGCGCGGCGGCACCAGGTCCTGGGGGCCGGTCAAGGTTTCGCTCGGTTTGTTAGGGTATTCACGATCAATGCCGGCGAGGGCCAGGCGCGCGAATTTTTCGGCCCGGAGCGCGTCCAGGCGCTCAGCGGGGGCCGCGGATAACATCATTGTAGTCATCAGTGAAACAATCAGCGACAACCCGGTGACGATGAACCTTGTCATGGGGCATCAGCTTAAGGTGCCGCCGGTAATTTTCCAGTTGATTCCAATGCCAGCAGCAGCCGCTTGCGCCAGACACCCCCGCCGTAGCCGCTGAGGGTGCCATCCTTGGCAATGACCCGGTGGCAGGGGACCAGCAGGGCGATGCGGTTGGCCCCGTTCGCCCGGGCGACGGCACGAAAGGCGGCGGGCTGGCCGATTTTTTGGGCAATGGTTTCGTAGCTGATGGTGCGGCCAGCGGGGATTTTTTGCAATTCACACCAGACTTTTTGCTGGAAGGGACTGCCCTGCAAGGCCAACGGGACGTTGAATTGCCGCCGTTGTCCGCTGAAGTATTCGGCCAGTTCGCGGCGCAGTTGCGGTAAAACCGCATTGTCTCCGGGCACCACGGGCAGGCCGAAGCGCCGCCGCATTTCGGCATAGCCTTGCTCCAGTCCGCGCCGGTCGGCGAATTCGAGCTGGCACAAACCCGTTTCGCCAGCCGCTGCCAGCATCGGGCCGAGGGGGGTGTCCAGCATGGTCACGCGGAGGCAATCCTGTTCCGCAGCCTGTCCGGGCGGCCGGCCGAAGGTGCGGGTGAACGCGGAACGGAAGCCGCTGTGAGATGCAAAACCGTGGCCGAGAACCACCTCATCCAGCGGTTCGCCCGAACGGATTTGCGTGAAGGCGCGCGCCAGGCGGAGACCCCGGCACCAGGCGGCAAACGTCATGCCATGGTTCTGCTTAAACCAACGGCGCACGCGTTCCGGAGGAATGTTCTGCGCGCGCAGATCCCGGGCGGAGACTCGTTCCTCCGGCGCGGCCGCCACCCGGGTCATGAGTTGCGCCACCCAGTCCGGCGGGTGGCCATTGGCGAGTTCGGGCTGGCAGCGTTTGCAGGGACGATAACCCGCCCGCACGGCCTCGCCGCAGGTGCGGAAAAATTCCACATGCTCCAGTTTGGGGCGGGAAGGACAGGAGGGACGGCAAAAAATGCCGGTGGTTTTCACGGCGCTGAAAAACATGCCATCATAGCTGGAATCGCGACGCTGCCACGCAGCGGTCATTTCAAGTTCGGTCAGGACGGTATTTACAGTTTTCATCTCCTGAATTTAACATGCCCGTCCACCGAAAAAGTGACACGACATTTTTAACACCGCCGGGCGGCACCTTACTTGGTGAGCCAGCCTTGGTGTTCCAGCCAGTCGGCGAAACGCTCAATCCAATGGTCGGTGGGGAGATGCTGTTCCTTCATGCCAAAGCCATGGCCGCCCCGGGCGAACATGTGCAATTCCGCTGGTTTGCCGGCCTTGAGCCAGGCAGAGTAAATTTCCACGCTCTGGGGGGCCAGGCCCAGCGGGTCATCCGAGGCCGCCAGAATGAAGGCGGGCGGGGCGTCGGTGGGCACCCCATGGTCTTTGATGGCCCAGTTGAAGACGGCATAAATCGGCGCGGCAAAATCCGGACGCGATTCCGGGGTGTAGTTCATCGCCACCGACACCGCCAGGGTGCCGCCAGCGGAGAAGCCGATGATACCAATGCGATCCGGTTTCACCCCGTATTCGGCGGCGTGCTGGCGCACATACTTGATCGCGGCGTTGCCATCGGCCAGCGCGAGTTTCACGATGGGGGCGACTACGGGCTCCAGCGGGCCGCGGGTCATGACCTCGGTGGTGGGATCGTCGGTTTTACATTCGACCAGGCGGTATTTGAGCACGAAGCAGGTGACGCCCTTTTGGTTCAGCCAACGGGCCACCTCGCAGCCTTCGCTATCGATGGAGAGTCCGAAAAACGCGCCGCCGGGGCAGATCACCACGGCGGTGCCGTTGGCCCGTCCGGCGGGCGGCCGGAAGACCGTCAGGGTGGGACTGGCGACATTAAAGGTGACGCGCGTATTCCATAAATTGGTGCGGCTTTCCTGCTCGGTTTGTTTCCAATCCGCGGAGCCGGGCGCGGGGCCGGCATAAAGCCGGACGACCGGTTCCTGGGCGAAGCCGGTGACGCTGAAAAGGCCGAGTAAAACGACGGCGAACGGGAGCCAAAGGTTCATGACGGAGGACGCTAAATTAGCGCCAGAGGTTCGTCAATCGGATACTCTGCGCGGTTGCGGGAGCGGAGGCTTTGCCCCGGCATTTCCGGGCGAGGGTCAGGGGAGCGACGGCACGGCGGCGGGGGCATGCTGGCGCAGTTCGGCCAGAAATTGGTTCCGTTCGTGAGCCGAAGTGAAGGCCCGGTGGGGAATGATGATGCCCGCGTTGCGGTCGATCATGATGAAGATGTGTTCGCCCACGGATTGCACCGCCAGCACGGCGGGCCAGCGGATCAAGGTTTCTTGATGAGGGCAGGCCTCGCCAACGCCCGCTTCGCTAAGGGAAATGGTCCGGGGGCCAAGCACCGAGCCATTGGCCGCGGGGCGGGTGTTGCGCATCTGGAGTTTGGCGTAAATCACCAGGGTGAAAGTGCCGGCAAACAGGCCGATCATTAAATTAGGCAGGTCCAAATGAATACCGGTCACGGCCAGCGAAACGCCGAGGATGGCACCCACGATGGCGCCGGTGCCAAGCAGGGTAACATAGACCCCCTTAAGGCCATTTTTGCCAAAGGCAACATGGCGGGTAAACGCCCGGAAATCGGGGGCGGTCAGTTCGGTTTTTATTACCATCGGCATGGCATGGTAAATTAAACCGCCTCCTGCCCGCCGCCGTCGTGGCCTTCACCGTCGAGGTCAATGAGGATGTCGCGGGGTTCGGCACCATTGCTGGGGCCGACAATGCCGCGATTTTCCAGTTCATCCATGATGCGCGCGGCGCGGCCGTACCCCAGGCGCAGGCGGCGCTGGAGCAGGGAAACGCTGGCCTTTTGCTCGCTGCGGATGACTTCGATGCATTGCTGGATGATTTCCTCGTCCTCGTCAATGCCGCTCTCGTCGCCCAGGCCGGTGCTGGGTTTGGAGAGTTGTTTGTGAATTTCCAACTCGTAACTGGGTTTGCCCTGGATGGCGATGGAATCCACGACGCTCTGAATTTCCTGGTCGGTGATGAGCGCGCCTTGCATGCGGATGAGCTTGGCGGAGCCGGGGGGCAGGTAGAGCATGTCGCCTTTGCCCAGGAGTTTGTCGGCGCCCTTGGCATCAAGAATGGTGCGGGAATCCACGGCGGCCGCCACCTGGAAGGCGATGCGCGCGGGGATGTTGGATTTGATCACGCCGGTGATGACGTCCACGCTGGGGCGCTGGGTGGCCACGATGCAATGGATGCCCGCGGCGCGCGCCATTTGGGTGATGCGCGCAATGGCCATTTCCACATCGGCGGGAGCCACGAGCATGAGGTCGGCCAGTTCGTCGATGATGACGACGATATAACTCAATTTTTCCGGGATGATGATGTCATCCTCGCGGGGCACGACGATTTGCTCGTCCACTTCCACAGCAAAGCCATCGGCCCCGGGCTCGACTTTTTCCTTCTTGGACATCAAAGGCAGCTCGGGTTCGGCGGGCGGGGCGAGCTTGTTCTTGGGGCGTTCGTTGAAGGACTTGATGTTGCGGACGCCGACGCGCGCGAAGATCTGGTAACGCTTCTCCATCTCATTCACCACCCAGCGCAAGGCCAGGATGACTTTCTTGGGGTCGTTGACCACGGGGACCACGAGGTGGGGCAGGGCATTGTACTGCTGCAATTCGACGACCTTGGGATCGATCATCACAAAGCGCAACTGGTCGGGCGAGAATTTGTAGAGCAGTGAGGCGATGATGGAATTGATGCACACGGATTTGCCGGAGCCGGTGCTGCCGGCGATGAGCAAATGCGGCATGTCGCCGAGGTCGGCGATGATGGGCTGGCCGTAGACGTCCTTGCCGAGGGCGAGTGGGATGCGGGCCTTGGAATTGCGCCATTCATCCGATTCCAGCAGGTCGCGCATGATGACCTTGGTTTTCACCAGGTTGGGCACCTCGATGCCCACGGAGCTTTTGCCGGGGACGGGGGCAAGGATGTTGATGCGCTCGGCCTTGAGCACGGCGGCGATATTATTGGTGAGCGAGGCGATACGTTCGAGCTTGACGCCCGGGGCGGGATGCATTTCGTACCGGGTGATGGTCGGGCCCTTGGTGATGTCGCCGAGGGCGACTTCGATGTCGAATTGCGCCAGGGTTTGCTGCATGAGGCGGGCATTGGCCATCAGCTCCTCCCTGGATTCGGTGGGCTTGAGCGTGGTGTCCGGGTGCTGGAGGTAATCCATGGACGGCAGCTTGTAATTGCCGATCATGGGCGTCTGGGCCACGGTAATGGGCTTGGGCCGGCGGGGCAGCAGTTTCGGCTTGGCCCCGGGGGCGTTGGGCGCGGGCGGGACGACCGGCAGCGCGTCGTCCTCATCCTCATCCTTGAAGGGCGAGGGTTCGTCCTCGGGTTCGGGCTTTTTGCCGGCCGCCTCGGCTTTGGCATCGGATTTTTGTCCGAGAATATCTGCGGTGGAAGCGGTGCCCAGTTCCCGGGCGGAAACGACCACGGCACTGGCGGGCGGGTGGTTGTCCCTGGCTTCCTTGCGCGGGGGTTGGGTGGTCTTGGTGATGCGGGGGCCATCGGCCGGCCTGGCTTGGGGCACGCTCAAGTCGCGCACAGTGGGTTCGGGCACGGGTTGCATGTCCGCGCCCAGGCCGGTGGGGGTGGGAACGCCGGTGACTTTTTCCACTTGTTCCTGCAATTTCCTGGATTGTTTTTCCAAGTCGCGCGCGCGGCGTTCGAGGGCCAGTTCTTCCTTGGTTTTGCCGCCGGCGGCGACCACGGCGGCCTCATCCCGCTGGGGAATCAACTGCTTCAGCCAGGCCAGCAAACGGAAATTGGTGAGGAACATCAGGCTGATTAAAATCAAGGCGATATAGATCACGGTGGCGCCCAATTTACCGAAATTCCAGAAGCCATATTCGTACAGGGTTCGGCCGAGCAAACCACCCGCCCCGGGGGCCTGAAGGCTTTTGGTCCAGCCGCGCAGCGGGGAATCCATCATTTGCAGGAGGCCGGCCAGGGCCACGACCAACAAGGCGACCCAGGAAATGTACCAGACCCGGCGCTGGCGCAGCGGGGCGAGGTAGCGGGTAAGGTGGCCCACCCCAAAGGCGGTCAGGAGGATCGGCAGCAGGTAGGCCGAAAGGCCGAACAGGAAAAAGAACCCCCAGGCCAGATGCGCGCCAAAGGGGCCGATGAAATTGTTCGCGGGTTTGTTGGGATGCGTGCTGAAATCGGGGAGATCGCGCCAGTCAAAGGTGACCTGGGCGACCAGCAGCAAAGCGGCCAGGAGCAACAGCACCAGCCCGGTAATTTCATCAATCCCCCGGGCGGCTGCTGACTCGGAATCTGTCTTGCGTGACATGGCGGCATGCTACCAACCGCCGGACTTAACATCAAAGTTGAAATTGCAGAACCCGCCGGGCGACGAGGCGCCAGGGATGCGATTGGTCCCGGCATACTCCGGCGGCAGGTGCGGAACTCGCGTCATGTGCATAGGGTTTAACCCCGCCCAAATATAAATGGCGAAAGTTATTGCTAATGTTCGGAAATGAGCGAGAATGTCCCTGTCTGTAAGATAACTAGTCTCTTTCAAGGCATGGTGAATCCTCAGGTGAACTCGTTTCAGTGATGATTTTAAACCCGGCGTTCGGGAACAGCTATGGAATAACAACGGTTAGTCGCACAGTAAAACATCACATGAGTAACAAATTGTTTGTGGGAAATCTTTCCTTCAACGTCACCGAAAACGACCTGAACGACGCTTTTGCCGCGTTTGGATCGGTCACCGAAACCAACCTGATGATGGACCGCACCACGGGCCGTCCCCGCGGTTTCGGTTTCGTCACCATGAGCTCCCCGGCCGAAGCCGAGAAAGCCATTGAAGCCATGAACGGGAAAGAGATGGATGGTCGCGCTCTGACGGTCAATGTCGCGCGTCCCCGTGAAGATCGTCCGGCCGGCGGCAGCGGCGGCGGCGGTCGTCGTCGTGAATTCGGCGGCAGCAGCAGCGGCGGCGGCGGCGGTCGCCGTTATTGATCGCGATTCACATCGTTGATTTTCACATCGGGGCCGGATTTATTTCCGGCCTCGATTTTTTTATGCCCGGATGGGGGAGGTGGGTTAGGTGGCCACGGCTGTTCATTCGAAAAGCAACACTCCAACCGGCCGCCGGCAAGGTTTGCGCTGTTTGTAAAGGTTTAGTCGATCGGTCATTTCAGTGATGCCCCCGGCCGTCGATCCCTCAAATCCCTCAAAAGTAATACCCTCAATTGCCAGTTTCTGAAATTGGACCGCTTGCGTAAAATCACCCGTTTCGGCATAGGCAGCGGCAAGCGCTGCCAGACCGTTACCATCGCGAGGCTTGTCTGCATCACAAGCTTTGAGGATATTGGCCAATGCTTCACTGCCATTACGAAATGCCGGGTCGGGACAGGTGGCCTGGAACCAGCCCAAAGAAATTAAGGCCTGGTAATTGCCTGGTTCCTGGGCAAGTACTTGATGGTATTCGCCCAGGGCACGGTCATATTGCTGATTGCGGGCATAAAAATCCCCACGAAAGCAGACGAAACAATTTGATGCCGCCGAATTCATAGCCACCAATCGGTTCCAGTCGGCCAGGGCATTAGCCAATGCATCCCGCTGGGCCGCCAGATCGCCCCGCCGAGCATCATTCTGGGCGGCGACCTCATAAGCAAAGGCTCGTAAATCCAAAGCCATCAGATTCGTTGGGTAGGTTTGCAGGTAATGGGTGAAATCCTCAATGCCGGCTTCGTAATTCCCTTGGTGACACTCAAAACTGCCAAGTCCGCATAATCTGTGAGCATCCAAGGCGGCCGCCTGCCGCCAATCTGCCAGGGCGTGCTCCAAATACCCTGGCGTTTTTTTCTGTTCGCCGGATTTGGCAAATGACTTGGCGGCCGAGCGTTGCGCGGATGCCCGGTTAGCATAATATTCGGCATTGGTTGGCGACAGTTGAATGCAATTGGTGAAATCAGCAATGGCCGCATCGTAATTAGTCATGCGCTCATGGATTTCCCCGAGGGCGGACCAAAAAAACGGATTGGTGGGGTTTGACTGGGTCCCCTGGGTGTAAAAAATTTCTGCCGCCGGGTAGTTGGTCATTTTCAGCGCGAATGATTCGCACTGAAAAGTGGTCCAGTCATTGGTGGGGTTCAGTTGCATGGCGGCGGCGTAATCCGCCAGCGCTTTGGCCGCATCCTGGTGGTCACAATAGGCGCAAGCACGCTCAATCAACCACTCGGGATTGTTTGGTTGCAGTTGATTGGCCGTGTTGAAGTCAGCCAGGGCCAGATCGAAATTGGTTTGTGCCAGATAGGCACGGGCCCGGTCGATGAAGGTGTCGGCATTCGTGGGGGCGATTTGAATGGCGGAGGCGAAGTCCGCGATCGCCAGATCGAAATTCATTTGCTCCTCATAAGCCCTGGCCCGGGCGACAATGGTAACAACATTCGTGGGTTCCAGCCGGATGGCCTCCGAATAATCGGCAATGGCCACCCGCAGATCATGTTTCTGGTACTGGAAGAACCAACCGCAGTTGTAATACGCATTCGCGTAATCCGGACTAATGCGCAAGGCGGTCCGGAAATCGGCGATGGCCCCGTCAAAGTCGCTTTTATTTCCCCTGGCGATGGCCCGGCATTGATAGGCCCAGGCGTCCGTGGGATGCAAATGAATGGCCCTGGTTAAATTGGTGATGGCCTGGTCATACTTTCCTTCGTGGAGAAAGGCCCGGCCAGTGTCCCGATACGATTTGGCGGTTTGCGTGTGGTAAACCTCATGGGGTGGGGCAGACGATGGTTGCTCGGTGGGTTGGGGGCTCGCGGCGGCGCGCAAGCCGCCGGGTTGCCAGCACAAGAGCAGCAGCAACCCAAGGCACCGCAGTTTCGTGCCGGTCCGGCCGGGATCGTTTGCCTGCCCCTGCATGGGCGAAGCTTAATTTGCATGATTGGTTCGTCAACCTAAATTCCCCAGCGGCCACCGACCGCCAGACAGCAGCGAATTGCCACCGGTTTGTGATTGCCGGCCCAAGCGTGCCTGCTGTATTAAAAATCCCGTGCAGCTTGGCCGTATTCAGATATTTCCCATTAAATCCCTGGATGGCGTTTCCGTGGCCCAGGCCGCGATTACTGCGGGCGGGATTTTGCAACACGACCGCGTCTATGCCCTGTTCGACCATGCGGGCCAGATCGTGAATGGCAAGCGCACGGCGCGGATACATGAGTTGCGCTGCACTTTCGATGCCGGGATCAATGAAGTCCGTTTATCGATCCCCGGTGGCGGGGCCCCGGTGCAATTTCCACTGGATGCGCCCGCCGCCTTGGAACACTGGCTTAGCGAATTTTTTGGCTTGGCGGTGTGGCTCAAATACGATCCGGTCCAGGGCTTTCCCGATGACCATACGGCTTCCGGACCAACCATTACGAGCGAAGCCAGTCTGCAAGCCGTCCAGAGCTGGTTTCCCGAACTGACCATCGACCAGGTCCGGCGGCGCTTCCGGACGAATCTGGAATTGCTCGGCACGGAGGCCTTTGGGGAAGACCGGCTGTTTGGCGCGCCCGGCTCGCTGCACGCCTTTCACATTGGCGAAGTGCCGTTCCTGGGTCATAATCCCTGCCAGCGTTGCGTGGTGCCCACGCGGGATCCGGACACTGGCCAGTCCACGGCCGACTTTCAGAAGAAATTCATGGAGCTGCGCCAGCAAACCCTGCCCGCCTGGGCGAACGCCGGGCGCTTCAATCATTTTTACCGCTTCACCGTCAACACCTCCATTCCTGCTGGCGGGGCAGGGCGGGTATTGCGCGTGGGCGACCGGGTCATGTGAAGTTGGCAGGTTCATTGCATCCGTCTGCCGTCGCGAATCAAAACTTGATTTCCCGGTGATTTGAGCGTTTCTTTAGCCCGGTATTAATTATGGATTCCTTTGGGCGCACGGTGGATTACCTGCGAATTTCGATCACCGACCGCTGCAATGAGCGGTGCCTGTACTGCCTGCCCGAAAATTACCACGACTGGCTCCCGCGCGGCAGCGTGCTCGCCTATGACGAATTCCTCGCGGTGGTTCGCGCGGCGACCCAATTGGGCTTCAAACGGTTCCGGGTCACCGGTGGCGAGCCGTTGATCCGGCCGGGCGTGGTGGAGTTTATCCGCGACCTGGTGGCGATGCCCGGGGTGGAATCGGTCCTGCTCACCACCAACGGCACCCGCCTCCCCGAGCTGGCCGCTCCGCTCTTCGCCGCCGGTCTGCGCCGCGTCAATATCAGTCTGGATGCCCTGGACCCCGCGATTTACCGCGCCATCACCCAGGGCGAGGTGGGCCCGGTGCTGGCCGGGATCCGGCGGGTGAAGGAACTTGGGTTCGAGTCCGTGAAATTAAATACCGTGCTCATGCGCGGGCGCAACGATGGCGAAATCTTCCGCCTGCTGGATTTCGCCGCCGAGCACGACATCGTGATTCGCTTCATTGAACTCATGCCCGTGAGCCTCACGGAAATGCTGAGCGAAAAGAATTTTTACCCCGTCACGGAATTGTATCACCGCTTGCAGCAGGAGGACGAACTGGAGCCGCTGCCCGATGCCTTTGGCTTCGGGCCCGCCAAGTATTACCGGCTCAAACAGCGCCGGGTGACCGTGGGGCTGATCGGTGCCCTCAGCGACCTCCATTTCTGCGAGCGTTGCAACAAAATGCGGCTGACCTGTGATGGCAAATTGCGTCCCTGCCTCGGCAATCATTTGGAGACCGATCTAATTCCCGCCCTGCGCCCGCGAATCAATCCCGCCGCCCTGGCGGCCTTGTTCCGGCAAACCCTCACCGTCAAGCCCGCCGAACACCTCTTCCGCGACAACTACCAGCCACACCGGGTGATGACTGCCATTGGTGGCTAGCCCGTTTTCTCGGGATTTTGAAGTTTGATTTTTGAAGTTTCCCCCCCCTCAATTGAGGGATACCCTTCCCCCCGGCTTGCCAACCCCGTTCCTTCCCGGCATTCTGTGCCACATCAACATGAAACGTCTCAACCATTTTTGCGCCCTGGCCGCACTGCTTAGTCTCGGACTTGCCCCCCTCGTGACCCGTGGGGCAGGGGAAGACGTGCCGACCCTGGCGATTGATGCCAGCCAAACCGTCGCGCACATCAGCCCGTTGATGTACGGCATGATGACCGAGGAAATCAACCATTCCTACGATGGCGGGCTGTATGGCGAACTGGTTCAGAACCGGGTTTTCAAAAACGACTCCACCCAGCCCGTGCACTGGTCCGTCGTTACCGCCCCCGGGGCGTCCGCCACCATCGCCCTGGACCAGGCCAATCCCCTCAACACCAATCTCTTACCCTGCCTGCGCCTGGACGTCACTGCCGCCAGCGACCAGGCCCGGCCCGGCGTGGCCAATGATGGTTACTGGGGCATTCCGGTGCTTGCCCACACGCATTACACCGCCTCCTTTTACGCCAAGGCCGCCCCCGGCGCGCCCGAGCAGGTCACCGTGGCCATCGAGAGCAACGAGGGCGCGACTGTTTATGCGCAAGCCCGCGTCAAGGCACTCACCAGCGAATGGCAGAAATATACCGTCACCCTGAAAACCGGCGGCCTGATGCCCACGGATAAAGCCCGCTTCGTGCTGCGCGTCAACCAGCCCGGCACCGTTTGGTTCAATCTGGTCTCCCTGTTCCCGCCCACCTGGCATCATCGTCCGAATGGGAACCGCATCGATCTCATGCAGAAGCTCGATGACATGCAGCCCACCTTCCTGCGCTGCCCCGGCGGCAACTTCCTGGAGGGCGACGCCATTGTCAACCGCTTCCCGTGGAAGACCACCCTGGGCGATCTCGTCACCCGTCCCGGCCATCCGGGATGCTGGGGGTACCGCGCCACTGATGGCCTCGGCCTACTGGAATTTCTCGAATGGGCCGAGGATTTGCACGCCCAGCCGGTGCTCGCGGTTTTCGCCGGCTACAGCCTCCCGCCGAAATCCGAAATGATCCCGGCCGGCCCGGCCTTGCAGCCTTATGTGCAGGATGCGCTGGATGAAATCGAATACGTGACCGGCGACACCACCACCACTTGGGGTGCCCGCCGCGCGGCCGATGGCCATCCCCAACCCTTCCCCCTCACCTACGTGGAAATTGGCAATGAAGACTGGTTCGATCCCTCCGGCAGCTACGATGGCCGGTTCACCCAGTTTTACGACGCCATCAAGGCGAAATATCCCCGGCTCCAGCTTATCTCCACCGTGGGGAATGAGCAGCCGGAAGCGAAGCGTGTGCACAGCCGCATCCCGGATGTGGTGGATGAACATTACTACCGCTCCGCCCGCGATTTTGAGCAGGACGGCCCCACGCGCTTTGAGAAGTATGATCGCAAAGGCCCCAAAATTTTCGTCGGTGAATGGGCCGCCTACGAGAAAATCGTGCCGTGGGACAGAGCCTCCGGCAAACTGCCGCCCACCCCGGCCATGCGCTCCGCCCTGGGCGATGCCGCCTGGATGGCCGCCATGGAACGCAATGCCGACATCATTGTCATGAACTGCTACGCCCCCATGCTGGTGAACGTCAATCCCGGCGGCCGCCAGTGGCGTCCCAACCTCATTGGCTACGATGCCCTCCACAGCTTCGGCTCTCCCAGCTATTATGCCATCCAACTCTTCAGCCGCTACCATGGCGATGCCGTTCTGAAAGCCGCCCTCACCGGCCTGCCCGCCGGGGAGCTGGCCCCGCTGGATTACTCCGTCACCCGCGACACCGCCAAGGGTCTCATCTACGTGAAAGTCGTCAACATCACCGCCCAGCCCCAGATCGTGTACCTCACTCTGAACGGCGTCGCCAGCATTGCTGGCAAAGCCACGGTGGTTACGCTCGCCGGCGACCCCGAGGAAACCAATTCCATCAACGATCCCGTCCACCTCGTGCCCGTCACTACCAAACGGGCGGGGGTGAGTAGCAGCTTCGCCCACACTTTTGCGCCGCACTCCATCACCGTTCTGGAATTAAAGGCGAAGTAAACCATGGCGCCTCGCCCCTTCGCCGCCTTGTACTTTGCCAGCGTGAAGCAGGCTCGTAGCGGCGTCTCGGCAGAGCGCCGCACTTATCCTTTTTGAAATTTCCAATTTCAAATTTGGCATTGCACTTGTCCAATGGTTAACCGCCCCCCCCCGGTGAAAAATTCTTGCCACCACCAGCCCCATCAGCCCATATTACCGCGTGCACTTCCCGCAATATTGGGCATTGGGGACTCACGGCAATTTCACCTGCTGGCGCTCCTCCGACCAGAGCGCGGCCGACGCGCAAACACTGGCCAATCAGGCCGCCCAAAAACTGGCGGAACTTTATCGGACTGGCGATTTTCCCAATAGCGGAGCCTCCGGTGGCGGCTACTATCCCAACCGCCCAATGCGGGAGCCCATCTTGCAGGAATTCAAAAGCAACTCCGGCGACCTCGCTGCCGTCATCACCCGCAACTCCTACGGTTGCCTCGTGCTCAACACCGCACAAGTCATGTACGTGGACATCGACCTCCCCGAACCCCGGAAGCCGGGCTTTCTACAACGACTGTTCGGCAAACCCCTCCCTCGCGTTCCACCGCACCAGCTTGAGACCGCGCTCGCCAAAATCGAAACCTGGACCCGCCAGCATTCCGAATGGGGCTGGCGAATCTACCGCACCCGCGCGGGACTCCGCTTGCTCGCCACCCAGGGATTGCTGGCTGCCAATTCGGCTACCGCCCGCGACGTGTTTGCCGCCCTCGGCACCGACCCGCTCTACCAAAAACTGTGCCAGACCCAAAATTGCTTTCGCGCCCGGCTCACCCCCAAACCCTGGCGCTGCGGTTACTCCGCCAAACCCCCGCGTTGGCCCTGGCGGGATGAGCGGGCCAAAGCAAAATTTGAAAAATGGGAAGCCCGCTGTCAGGAGAAATCCGCCACCTGGGCCACCTGTGCCTTCCTCCGCTCCATCGGGAACCGCGATGTCCATCCCGAGGTCCAGGTCCTGCTCAAAATCCACGACGACACCACCCGCGCCGGCTCGAAACTGCCCCTGGCCTGAAAAGTGGCTGGCGTTCCTCAGGGCCGCCAGCCCGTCATGTTATAGCCCGAGCTGGAGACCCGGTACTGACCACCCGTACAGCCAGGTAGCGCCGATTGCCAATCGGCTGTATCGCCGGCTGACAGCCGGCAGCCGTCCGACTTCCTGCCAGGCTCCCTGCGCCGGCGATCCACCGACCGCGCGAAGCGTCCCGGAGTGCGTGCAGTCCTCTGCCGCTTTTGCGGTTAACCACCCGTTCGCTATGATCACGCGACTCCTGTGAGCCGGCCGACCAATTCCCCCTCGCCCCGAGAGAGTCGCCATGAACTTGCGTTCACCACCGGGGAGGAAAGTCCCTTGTCCCTGTAGGCCTGGTGCCCTCACACCCGGCGTTGCGAGCGCTCCGGCGCGAGCATAATTTCTTTGCCCCACGGCATTTTCACAGTAGCGGGCCCGGGGAGGGGGAATGCGCTAAACCCATTTTTTCCAGCGCGCTTTACATTTTTCTCGCGCCACCACGCCAAACACCCGGCTATAAAATTCACAAACTGTTATTTACAAGCAACTAACAAAAACAGCGCCCCCTCCAAAATATTTTCAAATATTTTGGACCCTGGACAGCGGATGTCCAGGGTCCCCCGCTAAACTTGTTCCCGATGAAAGTGATAACAGCATCATCCCGAGCCGCCCCCGCCAACCGGCCCGACCGGAGCGCGGGGCTGTGACCCGCAGCACGCTCCTGAGCTGGCCAGGCGAGGAACTCACCTCACCTCTGCCACCCGCTCACCCCCAAACTTGAAGTTTCTCGAACTTTTCGAGGCTGGTTCGAAAACCCCTCGTCAACCCCCTCAAAAAGGTTCCTCGCTGTTTTCGGTGGCATTCGGGTTGGCTTGGGCCGTTGGCTGCTGGATTGCCGAATCCCAACGGGATTCCGGCCGCTAGCCCAGGGTTGTCCCGGCAGCGGGACTACCCTGGGCAGGCTGACGCATTTTTATGCAACCCCAACGGGGTTGTG
>CAIQWB010000013.1 GCA_903875465.1 uncultured Verrucomicrobia subdivision 3 bacterium | reverse complement strand
GCCCAACCCGCAGGCATCGTAAACCTCGGCAAAGATGCTGTTGCCGCCCCGGGGCTCGCCAAAGGTGATGACATCGCTCACACGGATGTTCCGCCCGCGTCGGAAATCCAGCGCGCAATCTTTGGCCTGGGCCGCGCCCAGGCTGTGGCCAATGATGATTACCGGCGCATCCGGATAGATCGCGAGCAGATGGTTGACCTGGTACGCCACATCATCGGCAATGCTCAGGTAGTCCTGATGAAAGCCGTGGTGGTACCGGACCTCGCGGCCATCGCTTTCCTCCCAAAGCAGCTCGAGCCAAGCCTCGGCATCGTGAACAAAATCCTCTTCGCTCTGGCTGCCACGAAACGCCGCCACGATCCCCAGCCCGGTTTCATACGTCACATTGCAGGCCGCGCCGGTGCAGACGCAGAGGACGGAGTCCGTGCGATAGGCCGCCTCGGCCAGCACGGCGCAACGCAGGATCAGGTTGAAGGTGGCGGCGTTCATTGGATTAAGCCTGGGTGCATTTGCAGGGCTTGAACCGGCGGGAGAACAGGCCGGCCTTGACGGAACCTTTGCCGTGGCAACGGCGGCAATCGGACGCCGGCGCTTTGGCCAAAGGAACCAGCTTCGTCGGGTCTTCACCGATGCGCTGACCGAAGTCAAACATCGACTCGCCGGGATTCTGCAAATAGACGATTCCAGTATTTGGGCTCATGATTTTCCTTGGTAGGCTGTTTGATGGTGGCCGTGACGCAGTCACTCACTTACCGGCACTGGGCACGATGGGTACCGGCGTGGGCGCGGCGTTGGCGGTGGTGGGCAGCGTGGGAGCCAGCACGATGTTGTTGGTGGAGTAGAACTGTTCGTTCACCGGGTAGTGCATGGCGCCCAGCATCGTCTGCACGGCATTGGACCCCACCGCCACGGTGTAGGTGCTGCCGCCGCTGCCGAAGATGCCGCTCTTTCCGGCGATCTCGTAGCTGGCCACGACATCCGGCTCGATGTAGCTGACCGTGCCGTTGGTGTTTTGCGCGATGGACACCGGCACCGTGGTCACGCCGATGAAGACGCTCTGGTAGCCCAGACTGTATTGGCCCGTGACCGGATCTTGCACGAGACCCAGCTTTTTGCCGCTGCCGGCCACATGCACGACATGCGTGGTGACCGGCTTGGTGGCCAGCGGGGTGACGGCGCAGCCGGTGACAGCCAGTGACAGAATGCCAATGGTCAGCAGGGTGAGGGACAGGATTTTGTTTTTCATAGTTGCCTTGGGGGAAAGACCACCACGCACCGGAGCGAACTGGACACAAAGGCGCGAACCAGGCCGGAAATCGTCCGGCGCGGGTGGAAAGTTTTGCGGTTGGATTTGGTTCGCGCTATTCACGCGCCCACTTTGGCAGAAGCTGGCCGCCCGTCATGTTCCCGGGGAACATAATCGCTCACTGCGTGAGGGCCACCGCCGGGGAAAAGGAACCGAAGACCAAAACAAAAAAGGGAGCGCCACCGAATGGTCGCGCTCCCAGTTGGCAGCGCCGACCGCCGACCGGTCGCGCTCCGTGAGCCAGCATCAAAGCACACCAGGCGGTGTGCCGTCAAAGGAAATTATCGGGTGGTGCGCCGGGAAATTGGCAAATCCCCGGCAACCGGGGATTTGAAATCTGGGTCACTTTTTCGCCAGGGCGGCGCGGATGAGCACTAGCTGGGCGATCAGATGGAGGAACAGCCCGAGGCTGATCAAACCGAAACCGATCACCGGCAGAACGCTGGGATGATCAACCGCCGGATCGGCGGCTGGCGCGGTATTATGGCCGGCCAGCGCCAGCACGATTCCGCCAATGAAGGCCACCGTCCCGCCAATCATCAGCAGGCTCGCATGGCCGCGCAGTTGTTCCGATTCGGTGGGCGGGTTGCATGCAGGGGATTGAGGAAGAGATTC
>CAIQWB010000012.1 GCA_903875465.1 uncultured Verrucomicrobia subdivision 3 bacterium | reverse complement strand
TGCCTGAGTTTGATCGGGCGATTCCAGGCCACTGGTCCTGGGGCAAGGATTGTCACGGTTTAAATGACGCCGCCATTGCCTTGGCCGACGCCGGCATTTTGCTGCCGGAACATTGGCAGGACAACAGCCTCCAGTCTTCCGCTTCCAACGCCATCAGCGCCTTGGGTGACCGCCTGTTACCCAATCCGCTGACGGAATACACCCTTTTGCTGGGCGATCAATCCAACAAGCAAGGCCTTGGCCTATGTTGGGATGAATCTTCCTACCCCAAGGATAAGCATCTTCCGGATGGCACCCAGGTCGGTGCGCTGGTCGTCACCTTTGATCCTGAAAATATTTGCCACCGACTCATTGGCCCGGTCATCCAGCAGTTGGAGGATCACCACGCCGGTCTCGGCCATACCGTTTTATTCTGGCTCAACAGCTCATTCCAACAATCCTCCCGCGCCTTGACTCCCATCACTGGCATTGACTGGGCGCGCCACAATTATTGGATGGGTGAGGATGATGAAACGGAACGCGTGGAGGAAGAACTCGATTTTGCGCGTAGTCAGCATGCGGAACAACAGAAGAAACTGCCCGCTAACAAGCGCGTGCCCTTCGATGAGGCTGCCGCTCTCAAGAATGTCGAGTTGTTCCGCAAGGCCGATTACAACGATCTCATCCCCGAATGGGCGGGCAGCAAGTTTTCCCACAAACCCAAACTCTCCCTCCAGCAACTCGCCCGGTTCCGGTCCAAATTCTCCGCCATCATACCGGCCACGCTGGCCGCCGCCAGCCTGTTGCAAGAGTTGAATCGCAAAAATCTGCTGAAAGGTCTCCTGGATAACAGCATGTTTGATTCCGTGCAATGGGAGCCAACCCCGCATCTGCTCCGCTGGTCTTTCGGCAATAAGAAAATGGATTCATTAGGCCAGATTTACGATGACTACATGAACGACATGATGAATACCGGCGAAATTATGCTCGATGTCAACGCCGTGTTCGCCTTCCATGATGGCCCGAGCCTGGTCCACGCCATCCGGCGCTTTGAAATCTACGGCCGTGTGCTCAACGCCGCCGAAAACCTGCTTGCCACCATCGCCCCCGATAATCTTTGAACTATGAAAAACCGCGTCACTTTTGGCCTGCAAAGTCGTGATTACAAGCTCACCAAAGCCATTCTCATCTATGAGTCGGGCGAGGGGCAGTCAGCGCATTCTGCTGCTTCCGTCCACGATATCGCCATGCAGGATCGCTGTCCCGTCATTCAACCCGGGCACGCCATCACCGTCTCAGCGGTCAAGCAACTCGCCGCCGCTTTGGGTCAATCCCAAAGCATCGGCTACCTCCCTGAGCGGCTGATCTGTATCGGACTCGAAAAAATGGTCTGGTGGTGCCCGGCCGGCCGGCGCCGGATCTGGTTTAAACCGTCCCATGCCGACAGCCCTGGCAAACTCGAAGTAAAACCTCTCAATGGTAAATTTGTTCACCATCCGCCGCTCCTGTTCATGGTCGAAAGTGGCCTGAACGTCTTTGCCCTCACGGCAAACCAGCGTCCGCGGCCGGAAACGAGCCTCTATTGCGCCCCGTACTGGAATCTAACGGATGGCCACATGTGCAACGGCAATCTCAAACTGCCGGAAATCAACCCCGAACATCTGGCCGACTTCGAAGCCGCTTTTTTCAATAGCGCTTTCACCCACACCAGTCAGGGCACTTTAACGCGCCATCCCG
>CAIQWB010000011.1 GCA_903875465.1 uncultured Verrucomicrobia subdivision 3 bacterium | reverse complement strand
GATTGCGCCCGTTGGCCGGCACAGCCCCATGACACAACCCCGTTGGGGTTGAATAAAAATGCGTCAGCCTCCCCAGGGTAGTCCCGCTGCCGGGACAACCCCGGGCTAGCGGACGGAATCCCGTTGGGATTCGTATTTTGCGGGTGCGGGACCCAGCGATGAATCGCTGGGCTATTTGCTGCCGCCCGTTGGGCGGGGATGAGTGCCCACAGCCGGAAGTGGGTGAACAATGCGGATTAAACCCGAACACCGGCGTTGGTCCAGCCAGCCAGCCACGCGATGATTTACTCGGGCGTGAGGGTTACCAAGCCTAAATTGCAGGGGGCGATGCCGCTGAGTTTCTCGACCCGAACGCTCAGGACGGTCCGGCCGGCGGGCAGGGTGACGGAACCGGCTTCGGCGGCTTGGAGCTTCTCCCAAGAGCCCGTGGAGGCAATGGTAAACGGCGCGATTTGATAGGCAGTTTGACCCGGTGTCTGAAAGACTAAATGAATGACACTGCCGGCGGATTCCGGCGGGGCGCTCCATTTGACGGTGACCCGGTAGGTCTTGGGCGCGGGGACGGCAAAGTTCCATTCCGCCGTGCCCTGGCGGTCGGTCCAGAAGCCCAGATTTTCGTCGTCGTTGCCCTCGTTCTGCACCTGGAGGCCATGGTTGAGGTCGGCGTCATGCGGGAAGAGTTGCACGGCGCCATTGGTGCCGGGCTCAAGGACGACGGAATTGATGGTCTGGGCGGGGTCGATGCGGTCCTTGAATTCAAACGCCACCACGGGGTATACCTTGGCGTCCAGCGAATCGGGCAGGGTCACGGCGGCACCGGCGGGAGTGCTCTCCGCAGGCAGAGTGCCGGACTGGCCGAGGATTTGGGCGGAAAGCGGGGCAACGGTGACGCCGGGCAGCACGAGCCGGTGGTCGTTGGGGAGTTTGAGGAGGATGGCATAGACGCGGGTGTCGCCATTCGGCAGGACCCGGGTGGTGGTGCGACCCCAGGCGGGCTGGTGGACATACAACCCGGCGCGGGTGCCGTAAATGGCGTCCCCATTCACGGCGAGCCAGGCGCCCATTTCCCGGAGGTGTTCGGCATAAAAGGCGGGGATTTCACCCTCGGGGCTGGGCCCCACATTCAGCAACATGTTGCCGCCTTTGGAGGCGAGATCGATGAGAAAACCGAGCAGCGTGGGGGTGCTTTTCACGGATTTTTTTTCGAAGTCCGCGCGGTTGAAACCCCAGTAATTGGCCCCGCTCATGGTCATGCAGGATTCAAACGCGACCGCGGGCCCATAGCCGTGCGCGGGGATGGTTTGCTCGGGGGTGAGATAATCGCCATTGGTGCCGCCGACGCGATTGTTGATGATAATGGAGGGGGCCACCCGGCGGACGACGCCGGCCAGGTGCCGGGCGCGGTCGTCGTTCCAACCGGCTTCCCAGTTGCCGTCGAACCAGAGCATGGCGGGATGGTAGCGGTTGAGGGCTTCGGAGACGGAGTCTTCCAAATAGGCTTGAAACTTGTCCATGTCCGGCTGGATGCCGCGGGCGACGGCGACGTCGTTGTGGTCCCGGCGGTTGATGTAGAGGGGGCTGTGCCAGTCCATGATGGTGTGGTAGAGGCAAAAGCGAATGCCGCGTTTTTCACAGGCCTGCTTCAATTCCATCAAGGGGTCGCGGCCGGCCTTGCCAAAGGGTGTCCGGGAGAGGGACCAGTGGTCACGGTCGGAGACTTGGGAGGGAAACATGGCGAACCCATCGTGATGCATGGAGGTGATGCAGACGTAGCGCACGCCGGCATCCTGCGCGACCTGGGCCCAGGCATCGGCATTGAATTTCACAGGGTTGAACTGGTCGGCGAACTTCTCGTATTGGGAGACGGGCATCTTGGTGGATTCCAGATACCACTCGGCGTGGCCGCGGTCCTGGGGATCTTTCCAGCTCACGCCGCCGGGAATGGAATAGAGGCCCCAATGAATAAACATGCCAAACCGGGCATCCAAAAACCATTGCAGGCGGGCGTGGCGCTGGGCCTCGGTTTCCTGCCAGGGCGCCGGCGCGGAAGCGTCGGCGGGCGGCGTGGTTTGGGCGGGGCAAATTCCAGCACTTACTCCCGCGAGGAGGAGTGCCATGTAGATGAGCTTTTTCATTGTTTGTTCAATACCAATATCGGCCAATGCACAATGGGCGGAATGGGTGACCGGCACAAAGTGTGATAGCTGAATTATGCTGCAACCGGCAAGGAGCAAAAGCAAGAAATGTGCGGGGGAGAGGGGGGAAGCTCCAAAACCGGTAAGCGGGCGCCGGTCAGAAGGGGTGGGCGGGGAGTGGCACCCCGCCGGGGTGCGGGGCGTTTTTTGGGGGCCGTTTTCCGGTGGTGTCGTCGCGGTGCTCCTTCCGCCTTCGCGCAGAGCTTCGGCGGACAGGCAACCACCGGCTACCGGCGGTCAACCCTTCGGGTTGAAGGAGGGGGTGGTTTGGGAGGTGGCAAACCTTCGGATTGAGTCTGACGGGCGAGGGTTGGCCGGGCCTAGGGGGTGGCGGCGGGGGAGGCTTTGATCCAGGCCACGGTAAGTTGGAAGGGGCCGGCTTGCTGGTCGGCAATCAGGAAGCCGACGGAGGTTATCTTGGCGGGATTGAGCGGGGGTTCGCCGGGCAGGGCGCGGCCGCGGAACGAGGGAATGAATTGGGCGAGGGGCAGACGGTGTTCGGTCCACTCGCCGGGCTTGGTGAGAAAGCTCGTTTGGTAGATCGGGCTGTCAAAACTGGCATTCATGCGGGCGGTGAATTTGTAGCGATGGCCATCGCCTTTGACGCGGAGCAAAAAGGCGGTGCAGCCGGCCAGGGCAGGCGGGTCAGCCGGGGTGCGCACGGAGGCGAAGCCGCCGTGGTTGGCCAGCGACACAACGCCTTGAAACACCGCCGCGCCATTGGTCACGCTCAAGGCACTGGTGGATACACCCCCCATGACGCCGTCATTGACGATTTGCCAGGCGGCGGGTCCGGGGGCGGTTTGAGCGTTGAAAACAAACGAATCGGCCGCGGGGGTGTTCATGGTGAGGAGGGAGGCGCCGAGGATGGGCAGCAGCAGCCGGACGGCCAGTGCGCCCAGACGCCGGATCAGCCCGCTAAAGATGAGGGCATGAATGGGATACAACGCATACCAGTAAAGCAAACCGAACAGGCCTTTGGGCTCAAAGAACGCGGTCTGCGTGAGCAGGGTTTGGCCGCCGGGCTGGGACTCGGCCTTAAATTCCAGCCAGGCCCGGCCGGGCACGCGCATTTCCGCCCGCAGCCGGATCAGCCGGCCTGGTTCGACGGTTTCCACCCGCCAAAAATCCAACGAGTCGCCCACCCGCAAGGCCAGGGGATCGCGGCGGCCACGGCGCATGCCCACGCCGCCGCAGAGCCGGTCGGCCAGACCGCGGATTTGCCAGGCCCAATCCATGTACAACCAGCCCTGCGCGCCGCCCAAGCGCGAAAAACTGCGGTACACGGCGGCCGCCGGCGCGGGGACCAGGCGCTGCCGCCGTTCGATGATCATGCCCTCACTGCTGGTGAGTATCACGGGCGTCTTGTCTCCCTGGCTGGAGGTCAGGGCATCGGTCCAGGCGGTTTCGACATCGCGCGCGGCCGCTTTTTCCAGGGCCAGCCGGACGGCGGTGGCGTAGTCCAGCGGTTGAATGGCGGGAAAGAGTTTTAAGGCGAGCGGATCGCGCACGATGACTTCATTGCCCAGCCCCTTGATGAGCGGCTGGGCGATGGCGGCGGGAATGGGGGTGACGAGGTGCACCCAATAGGAGGAGAGCCGGGGCGTGAGCACGGGGACGGCGAGCAGCCGGCGGGTGAGGCCCCGCGCCCGGGCGTAGCCGGTCATCATTTCGGCGTAGGTCAGGACGTCCCTTCCGCCGATTTCCAGGATGCGGCCCACGCTGGCCGGACAGGCGAGCGCGGCGACGAGGTAATCCAGCACATTGCGAATGGCGATGGGCTGGATGCGGGTGAACACCCATTTGGGACAGATCATTACCGGGAGGCGTTCAGTGAGGTACCGGATCATTTCAAAGGATAAACTGCCGGAACCGACAATGACGGCGGCGCGAAATTCGGTCACGGGCACGCCTGCCGTGCGCAAGGCGCGGCCGGTCTCCTGGCGCGAGCGTAGGTGGGGGGACAGGTCGGCGGCCGGATCGCCCAGGGCACCCAGATATATAATCCGGGCCACACCGGCGGCTTGGGCGGCGGTGGCACAATAGCGGGCGGCCAGCAGGTCGCGCTCCGAAAAATCGGCCCCGCCACCGAGGCTGTGGACGAGGTAATAGACGACGCTGACGCCCCGCATGGCGAGGGCGAGCGAGGCGGGTTCCAGGACATCGCCGGTGGCGAGTTCCACCTGGTCCAGCCAGAGGCGCCCTTGCAAGCGCGCGGGATCGCGCACGAGGCAGCGGACACGATAACCAGCGGCCAGCAAGCGGGGCACGAGGCGGCCACCCACATAACCCGTGGCGCCGGTGACGAGAATCAATTGGGGAGCAGGCATGATTCAACGTCCGCCGGCCAGGTCCTGCTGGAGTTTGGCGATGGCGAGTTCCTTGGCTTTGGCCTCCACTTCCACGGTCAGCGGCCAGCCGTGCCAGGCGGCGGGAAAATCCGACGGATCAATGTAGTCATGGTGGCGCTCGGGCTGGGGCCCGGCCCAGCCGGCGAGCGGGCTGGAGAGATGAAACAACGGCTCGCGATTCCAGGTCAGGCGCGCGGCAGCGGTGGCCTCGGCCACGGTGAGGCCATCCGGCAAACAGCGGTGATGGTGGGCATCGTAGACGAGAGGAATGCCTTCGGCCTGGCAGAGCGGGAGCAAATCGGCGGGGGTGAAGGTTTTGTCGTCGTTCTCCACGGTGAGCCGGGCGCGGACGCGCGGCGAGAGCAAGGCGAGGTTGCGCCGGAAGCGGTCCAAGGCCGCCACCTTGTCGCCATAGCCGCCGCCACCGTGGATGTTGACGGTGTCGGCCTGGGTCCACTCGGCGAGTTCGGCCTGGGACTCGAGGTCGGCGACGGCACGCGCGACGATGTCCGGGTTGGGGGAATTGAGGACCACAAATTGGTCCGGATGAAACCCGGTGCGAATGCCGTGCGCGCGGGCAAACTCGCCGCACCGGCGGAACTGGGCCTCGATGGCCGCGCCACCCGGCAATTCCGCCACGCGATACCCGACGGTGGGATGCGTTTTCACGGGCAGGATCGGGGAGAGAATGCGAAAGGAGCCGATGCCATGGGCGGCGCAAAATTCCAGGGCGGCGAGCAAGGCCCGGGCGTTGCCCGCGCACAAGTCGGCGAACCGCGCCAGTTGTTCCGGCCGGGAGAGGCGCTGCAGGGCGGTGGCGGTGGCGACGCGAAATTTAATCGGGGCGGCGGCAAACTGGCAGCACAACCCAAGGCGCAGAGGAGACGGCGGCGGTGCCGGTTTTTGGCTGGGGCGGGCGGGCATGGCAGTCAGGACCGCGCCTGCACGTGGCCCATGCCACCATCAATGCCCAGGACCTGGCCGGTCACCCAGCCCTGCCCCCGGTCGAGGAACCACGCGATGGCCGAGGCCACTTCGGCGGGTTCGCCGATGCGGCCGAGGGGATGGAGCGCGGCGGACATTTTGGCGATGGTTTCGTTTTGGGTGAGCGTGCGGGTGAGGTCGGTGCGGGTCAGCCCGGGCGCGACACAGTTCACGCGCACGCCAAAGCGGGCGTAACTGGCGGCGGCAGCGAGGGCCAGGCCTTCCACGCCGGCCTTGGCGGCGGCGATTGCCTCATGATTCACCAACCCGCGCCGCGCGGCGACGGAGGAACAGAGCACGATGCTCCCGCCGCCGGCCTGCTTCATCATGAGACGCGCGGCGGCACGCACGAGGTTGAAGGCGGTGGTGAGATTGGTGGCGATCGTCTCGGCGAATTCCTGGTCGCTGATCAGGTGCGCGGGTTTCAAGAGGATGGAGCCGGCGCAATTGACCACCCCATCCAGGCGGCCATGACTGGCATGGACGGATTGCAGGAGGGCGTCCACGGCGGCACTGTCGCGGGCGTCGAGCGGGAAGGCTTCGGCACCGGTGGCGCTGGCGACATCGGCCAGCCGCGCGACCGCACGCCCGGCGAGGATCAGGCGGTGGCCGCGCGCGGCGAGCTGGTGGGCCAGGGCGGCGCCGATGCCGCTCCCACCGCCAATAATTAAGACTACGGGAGGATTGTCTGGGTTCATAAAGCGGGGGTCGCCGGGCGGACCGGGCGGAGGGCCGGGGCGGGCTGGCGCAGCGCGGCGAGTTCGGTGGCGAGTTCGGCCAGGTCGGAGACGGGCCGGGCACCGATGCCCTCGAGGGCGGCGCAATAGGCGGGGACGGCCCGTCCGCCCGCCACAATGGCGACGTCCGCCGGCAGCATTTCCCGGAGCGATTTTAATTCGCCGGGGAGTTGGGCATCATCCTCGGGGTAGACCAGGCTCAAGGCGACGGCCCGGGCCTGGGTTTGCCGCGCGGCCCCGGCGATTTCCGCCGCGGGGAGGCTCGCGCCCAGGTACACAATCTGCCAGCCGAGCTGGGTGGCGGCGGCGCCGACCAGCAACGCGCCGAGTTCATGGAGCTGGCCGGCGGGGGTGGCCACCAGCAGCCGGGGGGCCCGCAGGTTTTCGGCGAAAGGCCGGGCGGCATTCAATAAAAAAGCGCGCAGCACGGCCGTGGCCAGGTGCTCGTGGGCGATGGTGATGCGGCCGGCGACCCAGAGTTCTCCGATCCGCTGCGTGAGCGGAGCCACCACTTGCTGGAGGAGACCCATGGTGCCCAAAGCGACGGCACCGCCCTGGAGGGCGGCATGCAGGGCGGTGGCATTGAGCGCTTGCATGGCGGTCACGCATTCACCGATGAGGGTTTCACCGGGGGGGAGGGCGGCGGCAGCGGCGCGGCGGGCTGGGCCGGTCGCTTTGGTCGAGGCGAAGGCCTGCTCCCGAAGTTTTTCAGTGGACCACTTCGCAACCAAGCCAATCTGGTGTCCCGCCTGGGTGACGGCGCGCAACAGCGTGAGCCGCTCCACCTCTTGCTCGGTGTAGAGACGCCGATTGCTAGCGGTGCGGTCCGGCTTCACCGCGCCATAACGCTGTTCCCAGATACGGATCACATAGGGAGTTAACCCCGTGCGATGGGCCACAACGTTGATAGGATGACAGGCGTCAGTCATTGATTCTACACAAATATTACACAGAGAAGGGTGAGGTGCAAGTTAAAATACTGATCAAGGATTAAAGCATATGGAAACCAGATGGTTTTAAAGGAATTGACGAACAATACCAGGGCGTGGAGGAGCCAAAGAAAATCGCCTTCGGGCAAAGCATCAGTAATTACACGATTTCTAGACAATCCATGCAAAACCCTTTATATTAAGAGCAGCCAAAAGATTGAATTTATGTTTAACGAAAAAATCGCCAACTACCTGCAGGAGATTGAGACTGACATCAATCACTTGGTGGATTGCACGCGGCCAGACATGCAGACCTTGAGTGGCACCTCGCTGCACATTCAATTGAAAGAACTGCGCGTGCGGTTTTACAAGTTAAACACGAGCTTGTTCATGGCGGCCCCGATGGAATTGACGGACGAGATTTTGAAAGCCAAGCGCATGCAGCAAAATCGCAAGACGGAGGACCCGGCCTGAAGGGGAGCCGGCAGGTCAGTGTGACCTGGCGGATCGCTTAGGACTGGCAGGCTTTGACGAATGCTTTAAAAATAGCGCGATGGTCGGCGTGGCGGTCGGCCAGCCGTTCGGGGTGAAATTGGACGGCGAGGAGAAACGGCAGCAGGCCAGCGGCTTCGGGCTTGAATTCCATGGCCTCGACGATGCCATCGCTGGTGCGGGCGACCGCCATGAGCGGATCGGCGGGTTCAAGGACGGCCTGGTGATGGGTGCTGTTCATGCCGAGCGCACGGCCCCGGGTCAGCTTGGAAAGGAAGGAGCCTTTGGCCACGGGAATTTCATGGACGAACTCGCAGGCCAGGTCCATGCGCCGATGATTGAGAGCACCGGGGACCTGGAGGCCGATATCCACCACGAGCTTGCCGCCGAGGGCAATGTTCAGCAATTGATGACCGCGGCAAATGGCGAGCACCGGTTTGCGCTGGCGAAAGATTTCATCGATCAAGACGAGTTCACGCAAGTCGCGGCCACCGCCATCGGGCGTTTCCTCGACAGTTTTTCGGAGTTCGGGAGTTACCTTGGGCTCGTAGAGATCGGGATTGATGTCATCGCCCCCCGTGAGCAGGACGCCATCCACCCGGCGCAGGACCTCGGCGAGGGTTTTGCGATCGGTGGAAATGGGGGCCACGACGGGAATGCCGCCGGCCCGGAGAATGGCCTGCTCGTACTTGAACGAGACGCTCAAGGAACAGTCGCTGAACTCGACACCCTTTTTCTCGACACTGGGCGTCACCAAGATGAGTGGTAAATGGGCCACGTGGGGAAGGTACGCGGAGCCGGCGAAACTGCAAATTCCAAAATTCGAAGTTCAGGGAATATTCAAGCCGGCAGTTGGCAGGTTACTTCGCGAGGATGGCCCAGGCGCACCAGAGGACGGGGGCCTGGCCGTGGAGGTCGCCGACGGAACGGGGACGATCGAGGTAAAATTGCTTGTCCTTGCTCTGGTTGGTGCCGATGCAGATTTCGCGAAGGTTGCCGTCGTCATTGAGGTAACTGCAGAGGCCGAGCCAGCCGCGGCGGGCGGAATCGCCATATTCGGCGGCATCGAGCCAGCCGTGTTTGACCCCTTGAATGAGGGCAAAGGTGAACATGCCGGTGCTGGAGGTTTCCACCCAGGACTGGTCGTCGTCAATCAACTGCCGCCAGAGGCCGCTCGGAGACTGGTACGTTTTGAGGCCGGCCATCATTAATTTATATCCAGCGAGGATGCGGGCGTATTGGGGATGGCTGGGCGGGAGGGTGCTGAGCATTTCCGCCATGCCGACGGCGAACCAGCCATTGCCCCGGCCCCAGTAGAAAGGAATCTCGGGGCCATGAAAAAAGAGGCCGTTGGGCTTTTGCAATTTGTCGAGATAGGCCGACATTTCGTGCGCGGCGCGGTCGAGGTATTTGGGGTCGTGGGAGGCCCGGTAGGCTTGCAACTGGAGGGCGGTGATCATGAACATGTCGTCAATCCAGTAACGGGTCTCCCGGGACAAGCCATCGGGCTGCGGATTTTGCCATTGCTGATCGGCGATGCTTTGGCCCAGCTCCAAGTAGGACTGGCCACCTTGCAGTAAATAGATTTCCAGCGGCACGACGCCAAAGACGTGGGAGTCCACATTATTCGCCCGGGGAATATACGCATTGCCGGCGGTGGGAAAAATATCGTCATAGCGCCGCACGAGGCGTTCCTGCAGGGCGGGGTCGCCAAGCTCATGGGCGAAGCGCAGGGCACCGTAGGCCGTGCAGACCTCGGGGTAGATGATGAAGCCGGAGGTTTTGTTGGTGGCGTGATTGCGCAGCAGAAAGTTGGCGGCAATTTTCTCCCCCACCGCGCGCGGGTCGGCGGAGGCGGGCAGATTTTGCAAGCAGGCGAGGCCGGGCGCGCCATGGTGGCCGCCGGGGGTGCCACAACCGGCCAGGAGAAGTCCGGAACAGAGCGCCAGCAAGAGCGGCAAGAGGGATTTGTGCATGACTCTTTGTAAGGGGGAACCCGGTGGTTTGTCGACTGGAAATGGCCGGGGCCGGGTCGGACGTTTGTATGAACCACCGGCAGGCCGGTCACGACAAATTCAATAGCTCATGCGGTCCAGCTTTACCTTGCCCCGGAAAATCCAGTAGATGCTGACGGTGTAGGCCAGCACGATGGGGATGCCAATGATGGCAATGACGAGCATGATGCCCAAGGTTTTCGGTGAAGAGGCGGAATTGTATGCGGTGAGGCTATGAGCGGGATCGGGCTGGCTGTAAACCAGGTTGGGAAACTGGTTCAGACCGAAGAGGATCATGAGGGTGATAATGGTAGCGCACGAGGAGAGGAAGGCCCGCCAGTCGCGTCCATGATGAAATTCCCGGGGGATGTTGGCAATGGCCAGCATGTTGGCCAGGACGAGGCTGAACAGCCAGGGATATTCCCGCACGCGCGCGGCGATGTGCGGCACGTAGAGCAGCGTGGCCATGGTGGTGGTGACGGCGCAGATGACAAAGGCGATGATGCAGTTCATGGCCCAGCGGCGGAGTTTGTCGTGCAACTGGCCCTCGGTTTTGAGCACCCCGTAAATGGCGCCGTGCATCATGAACAACACCACGGTGGTGAGGCCGATGAGGAGCGGGTAGGGTTTTAGCAGGCCCAGGAAGTCACCGGCAAATTCGCCACGGTCATCAATGGGTATGCCCCAGGCGAGGTTGCCGAGGGCAACGCCGATCAACAGGCTGGACATCACACTGCCCGCGGCAAAGCTGACATCCCAGGTCTGCCGCCACCAGCGCATGGGTTGCTTGCTGCGGAATTCAATCGCGACCGCCCGGAAAATCAACGAGGCGAGCAGGAGCATGAAGGCCAGGTAAAACCCGGAAAAAACGGTGGCATAAACATTGGGAAAGGCCGCAAACAAGGCACCGCCGGCGGTGACGAGCCAGACTTCATTGCCATCCCAGACGGGACCAATGGCATTGAGCATGATGCGGCGCTCGGCATCTTCCTTGGTAAACAGGTGGAGCGCGCCGACCCCGAGATCAAAGCCATCCAACATGGCATAGCCGGTGAAGAGAACGCCGATGAGGACAAACCAAATCGAATTGAGATCCAAGGCCGGGAAATTCATGGGGTAAGGTGGTCGGGTTGGGGCAGGGCCAGTTTGCCCGAGGGAATGAGATCCTCCTCGTAAGGCCCATGCTTGATTTTGTCATTCAAGAGATAGATAAAGACGGCGAAGAGGAGAAAGTAGATGATCGTGAAGAGGATGAGCGAGGTCAGGACCACATTGGCCTGCACGACAGCGGAAAGGCCGGCGGGGGTGCGCATGAGGCCATAAACCAGCCAGGGCTGGCGGCCGACCTCAGCGGCAAACCAGCCGAGTTGGTTGGCGAGCTGGGGGCCGAGTACGGAAAAGACGAGCACCCACAGCAACCAGCGGGTGTTAAACAAGGTCCCCCGCCACCAATACCAACAACTGAGCAGCGCGATGAAGAGGGTGGCCATGCCGGCCGCCACCATGCCGTGGAAAAACAGAAACGAGGGCGTGACCGGCGGCCGGTCTTCCGGCTTAAATTCGTGGAGGCCCGTCACGGGTGCATGAAAATCGTTGTGCGCGAGAAAGCTCAAGGCACCGGGCAGAAACAGGCCGCGGGTTTGCTCGTTTTTTTCATCCACCCAGCCGAGGAGCACGAGGGGGGCGTTCGAGGTGGTTTCGTAAAGCCCTTCAAAGGCGGCGAGCTTGGCGGGTTGATTGCGGCCCACTCCCTGGGCACTGACGTGACCGCTCACCAGCTGTAAAAAGGAGGCGATGAGAGCCACGACCAGGGCCACCCCCAAGGAGGCGCGGGCAAAGGCCACGTGGCGGTTATGGAGCAAATACCAGGCACTGACGCTAATGGCCAGAAACGCGCCGGCCTGCCAGGCGCCGCAGAGGGTATGGGTGAGCCGTTCCACCATGGAGGGATTGAACACCAGCTCCCAGAAGTTGGTAATCTCGGCCCGGGCGTGCAGGCCTTCCCCCACAATATGATAACCAGCGGGTGTCTGCATCCAGGAATTGGCCACCACGATCCAGACGGCGCTAAAATGAGCGCCGAGCGCGACCATGCAGGTGGCAAAAAAATGCATTTTGCGTCCCACCCGGTCCCAGCCGAAGAGCAGCAAAGCCAGGAAGCCGGATTCCAGGAAGAACGCAAAAATGCCCTCGGCCGCCAGGGCACTCCCAAAGACATCGCCGACAAAACGGGAGTAGGAGGCCCAATTGGTGCCGAATTCAAATTCCATGACGATGCCCGTGGCCACCCCGATGGCAAAGGTCAACGCAAACACGCGGGTCCAAAACCGGGCAAGTTGGTGATAAATGGGTTGATTGGTTTTCAACCACAAGCCTTCCATGATGACCAGCAGCACACCCAACCCAATGCTCAGGGGCGGATAGATGTAGTGGAAGGCGATCGTGCCACCAAATTGGATTCGCGATAATGTGAGGACATCCATGACAACAAATGTGGCACTTAAAGCAAAACTTATCAAGCGCTCTTTCGCGCCGGTAGAATAATGATGAGGGTCGGCCGGGGGATTTTCGGACCGCGCCCGGGGCTGGGACGGAAGGGGAGCGGCCGGGCCGGCCGGCCGCAGGGGGAAAATTAATGGTTCATTCCTGGTCCAGCGCGAGGGATTTGAGGTCGGCCAGATCGACGAATTCCAAGGCGGCGATGTGGCAGGACTCGAGAATTACCTGGGGCGCGCAGCCGGCGCGAAACGCTTCCGCCCAGCGCTCCACGCAGAGACACCAACGATCCCCGGCTTGCAATCCGGGAAACTGGTATTCGGGGCGGGGGGTTATAAGGTCGTTGCCGCGGGCTTGGGAGAAGGCCAGAAATTCGGCGGTGACCTGGACGCAAACCGTATGCTGACCATGGTCCCCAGGCCCGGTGCGGCAATAGCCATCCCGATAAAATCCGGTCAGGGGTTCGTAACAACAACTTTTCAATTCACCGCCCAATACATTTGTACGCATGGGTGCGAGCTTTAAGGCTGAGGGCGCAGAGATCAAGTCCGATTCTCAGGAATTCAATCAGGCGCCGGGGTGCCAAGGGCAGAGCCGACCAGACGGCGGCATCGGGCAGGCCAGGTCGCGACTGAAGGGAGGGGGATGACTGGAAGTCGTGTTATAACTAATAACAACTCCATTTAACAGCAGATGAAGTAATCAAGAGCCAACCTGCAACCGCAAGCGACCAGCCAATTGTATATACAATCAAGCTGGGGGACATCGAATGCCACGGAAGCCCCAAAACCAGCGCAGTTAGTAACAGTAAAGACTTCAAGGATCCGGAATTAAAACGGACGGTGCTTGACGAACGCTAGCTTTGGCATACTATTGATTTCAATGAGCGTTATCACGAATTTGTCAAGCCGGCAACTAAGACAAGCGGCGGACATCAAGGAGAAGATCAGCGAGTTGGAACAGCAACTTGCCGACATTCTTGGAGGCAGGGCAGCCGGGGAACCCGCCAAGGCGAAGGAGTCCCCTGCCCTGGCCAAGCAGCCCAAGAAAAAAATCAGCGCAGCCGGCATTGCCCGCATCAAAGCGGCGCAAAAACTGCGTTGGGCCAAATATAAACAGCAGACGTCCGCGGCGCCGGTGACGGATCCGGGAAAATAATAGAGACAAGTAGAGATTTCCCCGCCGTCGCGGAGCGGTTGGCTGCACATAATATAATGCCATTTAATGGCAGCCCAACCCGCACCAGGTGCGACGGGCCGTCCGGCTTATTTTAGAATGGCCGAGTGCTGTTTTAACCAAAGCTCGGCCTGGGCGTAGGCGGGACACACGGCGGCCACTTCCTGCCAAAAGCGCGGGGAATGATTTAATTGCCGGCGGTGCATGAGTTCGTGGAGGATAACGTAATCACTCACATATGCCGGGGCCTGAATGAGCCGCCAGTTGAGGGAGATGGTGCCGGTCCGGGAGCAAGAACCCCAGCGGGAACGTTGATTGCGCACCGAAACGCGGGTGACAGAGACTAGATGCTGGCGGGCGAGTTCAAGCAGCCGCGGTGGCAATTCGCGGGCAGCGAGGCGGTAAAGATATTTTTGCACCACCGGACGGAAATCGGAAGCCTCACCCGTTTTGATCGATTCGGTCCCGAGTTGGAGCAGTCCCGGAGCCGGGCACAGCAGCGGGAGCTTTTCCCCCCGGAAGAGAATTTCACTGCCCACCAACCACTCCCTTTGCACTCGGGGTTTGTGCTCGAGTTTTTGCAGTTGAGTTTCCAGCCACCCGGTTTGGCGTTCGGCAAATTGCCGGGCGGCCAGGAGGGTGCCGCCCCGGGGAACCGTCACCCGGGCCGAGCCATCCGGGAGCAGCCGGAGCAAATAGCGCCGGGCGCGGGGATGGCGCACCAGCCGGAGCGGGACCGAACGCCCGCCCACCTGCAAGGCGGCAGGTTCAGGCACCACCAACGGTTCGGTCGGCCGGGGCCGGCCAAAGATCAGGTCCAGTAACATAAGGTCAATAAAGCCTGACTCGCGGGTTTTGGCAAGTGGCCCGGTGGGGGAGGCAGTTGCTTGATCTCAACCCACATCCGAACCATGCCCATCCTGGTGAATTGGAGGTAAAGCCGACCCCAAGGTTTGTGATGTTGATTGCCTGACCGGCGGATGAATTACCTTGCCAAAGCTATGAACTGGTCAAGGGTCGCATGAACCATTGCCCGGGGCATCCGCCAGACAAACCGTCTCCAAGGCGGGTGCCCCGGGGGGAGTCCTCAGGATCGTTTTTGCGGAGTAAGCGGGCGCAGGACTTTGATGGCCTCGGGGGTTTTGTAGTGCCGCTTCAGACCCAGTTCCGCGAGCATCCCGGCGGGGGCACGGTTGATGAATTCCGGGAAACTGCGTTCCACGCGATCGCGCAGGAGTTTTTGACCAGTTTTGGAGGCCCAGAAATCGTCCTCGAGCTTGGCCAGGGCGATGCCGGCTTCCTCGGCGGTCATGTTTTCACGTTTGGCGAGCAGCCAGACCAACTCGGGATCGCCGGGCAGGCTGACGGGACAGGGCACAAATTTCAGGGCAATCTCCTGCTCTTCACTGGCTTCGGGGGCCAGGGCGCGCACGGGAATCTGGCTGAACAGCTGGCTGCCATCGGGCAGGGCAATTTCCACGGCCAGCACCTTTTCCTCGGGGTCGGGTTTGACGGTGACCTCGCCCTTGGTGCCAAAGGCGGAGGCGAGCTGGAGTTTCACGTCGTTGAGGGTCTTGGGCTCGAGGTCGGGCAGTTCCACCTGGGTGCAGAACTTTTCAAAGGCCACGGTGCGCGATTTGGTTTGCAGTTCGGCGGCCACAGCTTCATAAATTTTACCGGCGAGATCGGGGTCGTGGGTGGCCTTGGGGAGGACCAGCTTCAGCAATTGCAACAGTTGAACTTCGTTATTAACTTTTTGGGTCGTTTTCCGGCTCATATAAAATGGGCGGCAAGTTGTGCAACATTTCGGGGGGCAGCGCAATCACTGTTTTGGAAAATGTGGGCGGGCGGGAAACGGAAACTCCAAGAATTAGGGAAACTTCAAAAGACAAGCCGCAAGCCCGGCGGCGGGCGACCGGGGAAGATTGCCGGCAAGATTCCGGGTGCCGGACCGTAGGGGTGAGTGGAATGCGAAAGGCATTCATTTATAGCTGATGTTGTATTAAATTAACCGTATGAAGATCCCTGTGGTGGGTTTGATTTTGGCGACGTCGGCGGGGTTGTGGACCGGGTGTGTGAATCCGGATGGGACGCAGAACAACACCGGTTCCGGGGCGCTGATGGGCGGCGTGTTTGGCGCGCTGGCCGGGTCGGCTCTGGGCGGACGGCATGGGGGTGACGCTGCTTTGCTGGGCGCGGCCTCCGGGGTGGTGGCAGGCGCATTGATCGGCAATGCAGTGGATCAACATCAAGATGCCCGGTGGCGGGGGGATTATCCCCCGGCTTATGCCCAGTTCAGCCAGCAACAACCCCTCTCCGTTAACGATATCAAAGCCCTGGCTCGGGCCGGAATTACCGAGGATACGATCATCAGCCAGATTATCACCACCCACTCGGGGTTTCGCTTGAGTTCAACTGACATCATCGCCCTGCGCGATGCCGGGGCGAGCGACAAAGTCATTCATTTCATGATCAGCACTGCCAGTGACCCGGAAGCGGTGGTCAGCGGCGTCCCGACGGTGACGGTGGTGGTGGATGATCGCCCGCCCGCGCCATTGGTGGAAGCCATCCCGGCGACGCCCCCGGCCCCCGGCTATGTGTGGATAGGCGGGGATTGGGTCTGGAATGACCGCTGGGTTTGGGTGGACGGACATTGGGCCAAACCACCCCATCCCCATTCGGTCTGGATTACCGGCGGTTGGGTGAAAGGCCCCCACGGCTGGTATCGGACCGAAGGGTATTGGAAATAGTCTAGCGCCCGCCAACGGCAGCGAATTCGTTCAACGGGTAAACCGTGGCTGGCGTTGGTGCCGCCACCAAAGCCCGGCCGCACCCAGACAGGCCAGCCCCGCGAGGGAGGGCTCAGGCACGGGGGTGACCTGAATTTGAAACACCCCGCTGGCGGGGGCGGGACCGGGAATAAAGGCCCAGCTCCAGGGGGAACGTTCAAAGGCAAAGCCATTATTGTCGCCCTGGTTGTTGTAATACCAGCCGTTATAGGAAGTGCTTGTGGCGGGCTCATCGCACAGCCAATATTCCGTGCCGGCTTGCAGCAAGGGCTTGACCTTGGAATTGATGGTGAGCAAGCCAGTGACATTGGCGACATTATTGAAGGATTCCAGGATGGTTCCGGGCACGCCATTGCCATCGTCCTGGGCAATATAGAAATTAGACAACGCGGAACCACTCACCCGGTAGGTGGCCAGTTCGATACCGGACAAATAGCCAGTGATGCTGGGCGTGAAAAACTCCGCCTGCCCGCGATAGCCACCGGAAAGCGAAGCACCGCTCACGGCCCAGACCGTGGCATGGCTATAAGAGTTGCCGGCCCCGAAGGAATTGAACGCCACTACCTGGGCCGCAGCGGGCTGGGCCAGGACGGCGAGGGCAAGCAATCCGCCGGGCAGGGTCCGGAGGCGGGTTGGGAGCCGATGGCTAGTCAGGTGCATAATGGGGGTGGGGTTAATTTGCGGGCCAAGTTAATCATTCGAGCGGCAATTGCAAGTCCGCGTGTTTATCGGGTTTCCCCGCGCCCCAGGACTTGCTACAGTGGGCGGCTCAGGCATGAACGACGCGCGAATTCAGGAAATCAAAGCCTTGCTGCCCCAGGGGATGCTGCCCGACTGGGTGCGGCTGGGCTCGCGGCTGGTCCGGCTGCTGCGCGACCAGCGGCATCCGGCCAGGCATGACGCGTTGCTGGACCGCTTGCTGGCGCAGGCACGGGCCTCGGTGGCCCTGCGGGAGGAGCGCCGGGCGCAGTTGCCGCGCATCAGTCATCCGCCGGAACTGCCGATCACCAGCCGGAAGGACGATATTATCGCGGCGATTCGCACCAACCAGGTGGTGGTGATCGCGGGGGAGACGGGTTCGGGCAAGACGACGCAGATTCCCAAGATGTGCCTGGAGGCGGGGCTGGGGATTGAGGCCAAGATTGGCTGCACGCAACCCCGGCGGGTGGCGGCCCTCTCCATTTCCCAACGCATCGCCGATGAACTGGGCGTGGTGTGGGGGCGGGAGGTGGGTTGCAAAATCCGGTTTGACGACCATTCCAGCCCGCACACCTACATCAAGCTGATGACGGACGGCATCCTGCTGGCGGAAACGCAGGGCGACCCGCTGTTATCCGAATACAACGCCATCATTATTGACGAGGCGCATGAGCGGAGTCTGAACATTGATTTCCTGCTGGGTTACCTCAAGGGACTGCTGATGAAGCGGCCGGATCTCAAGCTCATCATCACCTCGGCGACGATTGACACCAAGGCGTTTTCCGCGCACTTCCATGACGCGCCGATCATCGAAGTGTCGGGGCGCATCTTTCCGGTGGCGGTGGTGTACCAGCCACTGGACATGGACTCGGAGGAGCGCGGCGAAATGACGTATGTCGACACCGCAGTGCGCGCGGCGGAGCAGGTCTTGTGCGAGCCGGGCAACGGGGATGTGCTGATTTTCATGCCGGGCGAGCGGGACATTCGTGAGACGAGCGATTTGCTGGAGGGCCGCTATCGCAACCTGGCGGAGATCATTCCGCTGTTTGGCCGCTTGAGTGCCGGGGACCAGCAGCGGGTATTCTCGCCCTCCCAACGGCGGAAGATTATTGTGGCGACGAATATCGCGGAGACGTCGCTGACGCTGCCGGGGATTCGCTACGTGATTGACACCGGCCTGGCGCGGATCAGCCGGTACAATCCCCGCAACCGCACCAAGCGGCTGCCGGTCGAGGAAATTTCGCAGAGCAGTGCCAATCAGCGCAAGGGACGGAGCGGCCGGGTGCAGGATGGGGTGTGCATCCGCTTGTATTCGGAGGAAAATTTCACGGAGCGCCCGCCCTTCACGCAGCCGGAAATCCAGCGGGCGAACCTGGCGGAGGTGATTCTGCGCATGAAGGCGTTCCGGCTGGGGGAAATCGAGGTGTTCCCGTTTGTCAATCCGCCCACGCCCGCAGCCATTTCGGCCGGCTATTCGTTGTTGCAGGAATTGGGGGCGCTGAATGAAGCGCGCGAATTGACCGAACTCGGCCGGGATCTGGCGCGGCTGCCGATTGACCCCACCCTCGGCCGGATGCTGTTGCAATCCCAGCACGAGCACGCCACCCGGGAACTGCTCATCATCGCCTCGGGCCTGAGCGTGCAGGACCCGCGCGAGCGGCCGCTGGATCAAAAGGCGGCCGCCGAGGCGGCGCACAAGCGCTGGAGCGATCCGACGTCCGATTTCCTGACCCTGTTAAAAATCTGGAACGCGGTGCACGACCAATGGGAAACCCTGCGCAGCCAGGGCCAGCGGCGCAAGTTCTGCAAGGCGAATTTCCTTTCCTATCTGAGATTCAAGGAGTGGCAGGATCTGTACGCGCAATTGCACGGGGCGCTGGAGGATTTGCGCACGGTAAAATTGAATGAGAGCAACGCGGCGTACGCGGCCATTCACCGCTCCATTCTGGCGGGGTTGCTGGGCCATGTGGCCCTGCGCAAGGAGCGCAACACCTACCAGGCCATGGGCAACCGGCCGGTGACGATCTTTCCCGGCTCGGCGCTGTATGACAAACAGGAAAAGCCCAAAAAGCCGGCCGCGCCGGCGGGGCCGGTGACGGGCCGGCCGGTGTCCGTGCAGCAACCGCCCTGGATTGTGGCCGGGGAAATGGTGGAGACCTCGCAGCTCTTTGCGCGGACGGTCGCCGGGATTGACCCGCTGTGGATCATCGAACTGGCCCCGCATCTCTGCAAGGTGACCCACCAGAATCCCCGCTGGGACGTGAAAGCGGGCAATGTGCTGGTGGAGGAGAAGACGACGTTCAATGGCCTGGAATTGCGCCAGCGCAAGGTGGCGTACGGGAATATCGAGCCCCAGGCGGCCACGGAGATTTTCATCCGGTCGGCGCTGGTGGAGGAGGACTTGCTGCCGAACACGCGCCGGGCGCGGGAAGAGGACGATGACGGCGAGGATGACGTGCGCGTGCTGGTGCGGGCGGAAAGCCAGCCGCCGCCCTGGCCGCCGCAGTATTCCTTCCTGGAGCACAACCGGCAGGTGCGCCACAAAATCGAGACGTGGCAGACGCGGGTGCGCCGGCATGATCTAATGGGGCTGGACGAGGTGCTGTTCAAATTTTATGCCCAGCACTTGCACAATGTGTCGTCGGTACACGAATTGAACCGCTGGCTGCGGGAGACGGGCAACCGGGACTGGTTGTGCCTTCAGGAGGCCGATCTGACGGGCGGCCAGGCATTGAATTATGACAGCGCGGCGTTTCCGGATGCGGTGCCGCTGGGCGGCCAGCCGGTGGCGCTGACGTATGCCTACGCGCCGGGCGAGGAGCAGGATGGCGTGACGGTGAAGCTCGGGTTCAGCCTCGCCCAGACCATCTCCCAGGCCAGCGTGGAATGGTCCGTGCCGGGGCTGCGCGAGGGGCTGGTCAACGAATTGCTGCGGTCGCTGCCCAAAGCCATCCGGCGCGATCTCATGCCCTTTCCGCCCAAGGTGGCGGAAATTGTGAAAGAGCTCCAGCCCTCGGGGGACTCCTTAAAGAAGGACCTGGCGCAGTTTATCCGGCAGCGTTATGGGGTGATCATCCCGGCGGAGGGGTGGTCGGCGGAGGCGATCCCGCAACATTTGCGTCCGCGCATCGAAGTGGTGGACAATGACCTGAAAACGATGGGTTCCAGCCGGGATCTGGCGCAACTCCGGCAGCGGCTGGAAAAGGCGAAGGTGGCGCCGAAAGGGGAGGACCCGGCGTGGGCGCGGTTGGCGTTGCAATGGGAGCAGTTTGGTTTAACGGCCTGGACGTTTGGCGATTTGCCGGAGCGCATCACGGTCAGCGAAGCGGGCACGGTGCCGCTGTATGCCTGGCCAGGCATTCAGGAGGACGAGCACCACGTGAGCCTGCGGCTGTTCCGCAGCCAGGAAGCCGCCCGACGGGCAAGCCTGGGGGGTTGCCGCCGGCTGGTGGCGCTGGCGCTGCAAAAAGACCTGGCGTGGTTGCACAAGGATTTGCGGGCGCTGTCGCGGCTGGCACCGCTGACGGTGGGTTTCCTGACCGCCGAGGAATTGATCGACGGGGCGTTTGATAATATGAGTCGTTACTTGCTGCCCGGCGAAGCGTTTCCGGCGTTGACCAAAGGGCACTTTGTCCAGGCACTCGATGCCGCGCGCACGCTGCTGCCGGGACTGGCGAGCCAGATGACGGACCGGCTGACGGTGATTCTCAAACTGCGCCAGGACATTTTACTGCGCTCCAAAACAGCGGTGCCGGCCCCGGTGGCCAAACCCAGGGTGATTTCGGATTTGCGGCAACTGGGCGCGGTGCCAGTGGCGGCCCCGGCGAACCGGCAGTCCCCCGAATTGCAGCAACTCCTGCCGCCCAATTTTCTGACGGTGGTGCCCTACGCCCAACTGCCCCAATTCCCGCGCTATCTGAAAGCGCTGCTGATGCGCCTGGAACGCGCCGCCCTGAACCCGGTGAAGGACCAGGAACGCGCCCGCCAGCTCGCGCCGTTTCTAGAGGCCTTGCAAAAGCACCTGGCTGCCCCACCATCTTCAATCGAGGGCCGGCAGCGACTGGATGAATATCGCTGGATGGTGGAGGAATACAAAGTGTCACTCTTTGCGCAGGAGCTGGGGACGGCGTATCCGGTTTCGGCGCAGCGGTTGGAACAGCAACTTAAGAAAATTTGAGCTGTGGGTTGCGACCAAGAAACTTCACCATTCAAACTTCAATAATCAAGGAATACGGGGCGGGTTAACCACGGTTGGAAACGCCTGAATACGCAGGGGGGAGGGCAGGGAGTTGGACGCGAATTTTGACTGGCTGGGGAAAAGAGGGGGTTTAACCACGAAATAATAGAAATACACGAAAAGAATTCCGCTTTGAGCGTGCAAGAAAAATCCTGCGTTTCTTTCCGGTGCTTCATTCACAGTATTTGAGGCAAATTATGGCATGGCCGCGAGATAAAACGCGCAGTGGGGCGGCGGTCGAGCCACCAGCTCGCGCCCCGCTGCGGTCGCATGGCTGCGACACCGTTCCTGCTTTCCCGTCAGCAAGTCCATAGCGGCAGTTTTGGCGGTATACCGGCGCTCGGTGGGCAGGGTGCAAGGGCGGCACGCCTTGCGGGCGGGTGTTCCCGTCAACAAGCAGGACGGTAGCTTATTTGAAGTCACCTTGAATTCCCGTCAGTTGCCAAGATGCCACGATTATGCTATAGATATGTGCATGGTTTAATCAAATAAGTGGCAAAAATGAACATAAACTTCCCGCCGGTGGATGCCGACTACATCAAAACCAAGGTCGAAAGCGGCTATTATAGCAACGCCACGGAAATGGTGCGCGACGCCGTTCGACGTCTGCGCGAGCAGGACGCCCATCATGGTCGTCTTCTGGCAGCACTTGAAATCGGTGAGCGCGACATTACCGCCGGCCGCACTGTTCCCTACACGCCAGATTTGCTCAAACAGATAGAACAGGAGGCTCGGACGCACGCCACCAATAACCGACCGACGAATCCTGATGTCATGTTCTAAACGCCGCATTGAGCTGTCGCAGCAGGCAAAAGAGGATTTTCGTGACATCCTCTCCTACACACTCACCACCTGGGGTGAATCTCAACTGGCAAAATACCGCGCCAGTATCAATGAAGCGCTGCACGTTATTTTGCACAATCCTTCCGCAGGCCGTCCCTCGGTGAAACCAACCCTTAAGGTCTTGGCGGTCGAGCATCACCGGATTTTTTACCGCATAATTGATGACACCATTTACGTCGTGCGCATTTTACACGAGCGCATGGACACTTCCCGGCATTTGTGAACCCGCGTTGTGGCGAGTTTGAGAAAGTTCAGGCAAGTTCTGGCGAATTGTTTTGACGTCCGCGCCGTGACTGACATTTTTGCTAAAAGTTGCCGTCCCTCCGTTCAAGAAACCCTTTATTTGCAAAGGTTTTACGCACTTGCCGTAGGATGGACACGAACAAGCCGCGTCATCTTATTTGGAGGCTTTGCCGGAAATGGGGTGCCGCCAGCGCAAGCCGGGGACTTTTTCGTAATCGCCGTCGGTGGTGATCCATTCGCAGTCGGATTCGATGGCCAGTGCGGCAAACCAGATGTCGGGAACCAGATTGCCGGTGGCGGATTGTGATTTGCACAGATCGGTGAAAATTTGCCAGTGGCGTGAACCGGGCGCAATAATCCGGCAATTTGGCTGTTCGGGCAAATCGCGCACAAACTCAAGCACGGAAAGGATCGGGCTTGGTGTTGGGAATCTGCGCGGATGCGTGGCGATGCGCAGGAAACTGCTCAACACATGGTCGCTGACACCGCAGGGCTGGCCGCTTCGGATAATGCCCTCAAGCCATTGCTAGTAAAGAAGGTGATCCAAGGCAGCCCCACGATACGCGTAGATGAGGATGTTAACGTCGGGAAGAATCATTTACCCTGTTCCATCAGGGCAAGCAAAGCAGCGGAATTATCCAAATCCACGCCGGGGAGGAAACCGTCGCCAGTGAATGTGGTCAGGTAACGGAAAGTCCGCGATGCAACGGGCAACATGGGCGCGATTTTATCACGGAGCGTCTCCTCAATGAAGTGCGACAGGTCACAACCTTTCTCGTGGTCCAGTTCGGTGGCTCGGGCAAGCTGGGCATCATCAAGCTGAATGGTCGTCTGCATGAATGAAAAGTTATCCCCAAAGCTGCCAACTGTAAAAGCAGCGACAGCACCCCTCCCGCCGCATGACGACAGCGGGGCGAATGGCGAGGGTATGAGGGACGGCCACGTCCCGGAAGGCCGGTTTCAAGGGTGGCAACCATTGGGCAGGGATTTTAAGGGTGGCACGCCCTAGCACCGGGGGTTCCAAGGGGGCAACCAGCCTTTTTTCGCCTGAGCATCAATGACATCCATGCCGAACCGATGTTCATGGATGACACTGTCAATTCCTTCGCCACCTGATGTTTTGGTCACCCGCGCGACCGCTTCTTTTGCACACCAATAACCCGGGTTGCGGTCGCTGGCTTCCCAAGCCTCGGCAATTATGAGGCCCAGAATTTGACGGGTGCTTCGCGTAAATCCGTCAGCCAGGGGACCGCAATGGCCTGCGGCCTGAAACCCACCCATCACTTTGGGATGCACGGCATCGGCCGGGGCGGACTCATATTCATTGTGCAGTTGGGCCCCGCCATGCTAAATTAACCAGTAACTGGTTAATTTAAACATGGTTCAATTATGGAAAGCGTGACTGCATTTGAGGCGAAAACCCGGTTTGGAAAATTATTGGAACGGGTTGCCCGGGGGGAGGAAGTGATCATCACCCGGCATGAAAAACCCGTGGCGAGGCTGGTGCCGGAGGGCTGGCGAAATCAAGAATCGGTTCGCCGGGCGGTGGCCAGCCTGTTGGTGAGGAGCCGGCACATTGCCATGCGCAACCAAGGCAAAACCAAAATATCCAACGGCGACTTCAAAGCCTGGGTCGCGGAGGGCCGGCGGTGAGCCCGGGGTTTGTGGTGGATGCGTCCGTCGGGTTTTCGTGGATTCATCCCGACCAGGCGACCCCGGAGACGGACCATTTGCTTCGGGAAGTCGCGGCCGGGGCCACGGTGGTGGTCCCGGCGCTTTGGTTTTTGGAGATGGCAAATGTGGCCTTAATCGCGCAGCGGCGCAAACGGCTGACTGCCGCCCAGCGCAAAGCCGCCCTGGAAAATCTCACCGCCTTGCAATTTACCGTGGACGAGGAGTCGGCCCGGCTGGCATTTGACCAGATCAGCAGTCTGGCAGCGGCCCATGGTCTGACGATTTATGAAGCCACTTATCTTGAAGTGGCGTTGCGCCGGAATTTGGCCCTGGCCACCCGCGATGACGGATTAAGGACCGCTGCCCGGGCGTGCGGGCTCAAATTGCTCATATGAGGTTTTGCTGGCCGGCAGCATCAGCCTGCCACCGGTGCGCATTTGATGCTGCCAACCAGCCGGCGGCGGTATGAAGGCCAATCCCAAACCTGTCTTTTCAGTCTCGGTGCGCGAGCTCGTGGAGTTTGTGTGCCGGACGGGCGGCTTGGGCGGGTCGGGTTTGTTTGTGGGGCCGAACCGGGCCCTGGCGGGCACGCTGGGCCATCAATGGTTGCAAACATTGCGGCCGCCGGGCTATCAGAAAGAGGTGCGGCTGGCCCATGAGGTGGCGGCAGGAGATTTCGTTTTGCGGATTCAGGGCCGGCTGGACGGGGTGATCGCCGAACCCGGCGGGGTGCGGCTGGAGGAAATCAAGACGGTGGGCAATGGCTGGGATGGGATCGCCGACCCACTGCATTGGGCGCAGGCGAAGTGCTATGGCTTTATTTACGCGCACCAGCAGGCGCTGGAAAGTCTGGCGCTGCAACTCACTTATCTGAATCTGGACACCAAAAAGGTGACGGAATTTTGCGGACAGCACACGCGGGCGGAACTGGCGGAATTTTTTACGGCGACCGTGGCAATTTATCAGCAGTGGATGCAGGAGCAAATAGCCTGGCGGCAGGTGCGGGATGCCGCCATTCGCACCCTGGCGTTTCCCTTTGCCCAATATCGTCCCGGCCAGCGGGAACTGGCGGTGGCCGCGTACCGGGCGCTGGCAAGGGGGGAGCGGCTGTATCTGGAGGCGCCAACGGGGATTGGGAAAACAATTTCCGTGCTCTTCCCCGCTGTGAAGGCACTGGGGGAAGGCAAACTGGAACGGATATTTTACCTCACCGCCACCACCTTGGGCCGCGTGGTGGCGGAGTCGGCGGCGGCGGATTTGCGGCGGACCGGCTTGCGGCTGCGGGCGCTGACGCTGACGGCCAAAAGCAAACTGTGTGTGCAGCATGGGCAGCCATGTGACGTGCGGACGTGTCCGCTGGCGCAGGGCTATTATGACCGCCGGCACGCGGCGATGCGGGCGGCACTGGCGCACGAGGAAATCACGCGGCCGGTGCTGGAGGCGATTGGGCAGGCGCATCAGGTCTGCCCCTTTGAGTTATCGCTGGATCTTTCCGAATGGGTGGAGGTGGTGATTGGCGATTACAACTATGTGTTTGATCCCAGGGTCTATCTGCGCCGCCATTTCGCGGAGGAGGGGGGCGCGTTTGGTTTCCTGGTGGACGAGGCCCACAATCTGGTGGACCGGGCGCGGGCGATGTTCTCGGCGGAATTAAATGCCGGTGAGCTGCGGGAGGTGGCCCGGTTGATTAAAAAATCCGTGCCCCGCTGTGCCCACGCCTTGAGCCGGCTGAGCGGCGCGCTGGGGCGATTGGCCGCACCGGGTGAAGCCGTGGTGGCAATGGCAGCGGAGGACGCAGGCCAGGAGGCCGGCGACCTGTTCGCGCCCGAGCCACGTGCGCCCGCGCAGCCCGCTCCGCTGGCGGGGCTGCGGGTGGGGCGAAACGAAACCCGGGTGCGCCACGAGTTTCCGGCGGACCTGACCCCCTTGCTGGAAAAGGCGATGAGCACGGAGGCGGACTGGCTGGCCAAAAATGAGGCGGCGGAATTTCGGGAGGCGTTGCTGGAGCTTTATTTTCAATTGCATTCATTTGCCCGCACAGCCGAACTGTACGATGAACATTATGTGACCTTGTGGCAGGGGGGGCGGGCGGCGAGCGTCAAACTGTTTTGCCTGGACCCCTCCTTTCTGCTGCGGCAGGCCATGGCGCGGGGACGGGCGACGATTTGCTTTTCAGCCACGCTGACGCCCGTGGATTATTACCGGCGATTATTAGGGGGTGAGGCGACGGACCGGATATTGCAGCTCCCCGCCCCGTTCCCGCCGGAAAACCTGGCGGTGCTGGTGCAGGATCGCATTCGCACCCAATTGAAAGACCGGGCGGACTCTCTGGCGGAAGTGGTGACGGCCATTCGCAGCGTGATCGAAGGGCGGCCGGGGAATTACCTGGTCTACCTGCCCGCCTACCAGTACCTCGCGACTGTAGTGGCGGCTTTTCAAACGGCCTGCCCAATGGTGCCGGTGCGGGCGCAGCGTCCCGGCATGACCGAGGTCGAACGGGAGCAATTCCTTGCGGCCTTCGCCGTGGCACCGGGCCGCACGCAGGTGGGGTTTGCGGTGCTGGGCGGCCTGTTTGGCGAGGGGATTGACCTGGTGGGCGAACGGTTGATCGGCGCGGTGCTGGTGGGGGTGGGACTGCCTCAACTGGAGGCGGAGCGCGATTTGATCGCCGACTATTTTCAGGCGCAGAACGGTTGCGGGTTTGATTATGCCTACACCTTTCCCGGGATGAACCGGGTGCTGCAGGCCGTGGGGCGGGTGATCCGGTCGGAAACGGATCGCGGGGTGGTGCTGCTGATTGACCGGCGGTTTGGGGAGGCACGTTACCGCCGGCTGTTTCCCGCCGGCTGGCGGCCGGCAACTGTGCGGCATGAGACCACTTTGCGGGAGCGCGTGCGCGAATTTTGGGCTGGGTAATGAAACAGATATATTTATCATTCCGCCTGCGATAGTTGGCCGGGTCATTACGAATCATGAGCAAAAAAACCTATCTATGGGGTCTGGTGGATCGCCGCGAACGCATTGGCTTGTCGCTGCGGGGCTGGGTATTGCTACTGGTTTTAGGGGTGGGCGGCGGGTGGCTCTTTGCCCACACGATCCGGCCGTTTCTGGCGAAAAACCAGCGGGTGCCTTCGGATATCCTGGTGATGGAGGGCTGGATTCACCCCTACGCCGTGAACTTGTCAGCGGCGGAATTCAAACAGTCCGGCTGCCCCAAAATCTATGTCACGGGCGGGCCGGCGACCGGCATGGAGGGCGAGACCAATGATTGGAATACCTATGCCAATATCGGGGCGCAGGCCCTGGCCAAGGCGGGCGTGGCCTGGGCGAACATTCAAAAGGTGCCGGCGAATGAAACCATGCGGGATCGCACTTACAGTTCGGCGGTGGCACTGCGCCAATGGTTTCTGAGCCGGGGCATGACGGTGACGAATTTTAACATCATCACGGAGGATGCCCATGCCCGGCGTACTTGCCTGTTGTTTCAAAAAGCATTTGGTCCGGCGGTGACCGTGGGGGTCATCACGATTCCCGATCCGGATTATGACCCGGCGCATTGGTGGCGGTACAGTGAGGGAGTGCGGGTGATTTTGGGCGAAACGATCGCTTATTTATACGCGCAGCTGCTGTTTCACCCCGACTCGCCCCCGTTGTGACGCGGCCCGACTCACAGCTTGATTGCCCGGGGCAGTTGATGCACAATCGGGGCATGGCAAATCAGGCTCCCAACCGTTCCCTTCCCGGCGCGCGCCGGTTCCCCTGGTCCGGCAGCGCGGGGGTGGCGCTGGTATTGGCGGGGTGCGGTTTATCCCGGGCGCAGGAACATATTCCGCCCCCGGCAAACCCGGCCAGCTCAGGCCAAATTGCCCCCTCACCCGCGGCGGAGGTTCCGGCAACGCTGAGCGAGCAGGCGAACCCGGGTGAGTTCCAGGTCATCCAGGGATCCAAAGCGCCCCGGGGGGCGCTGGACGAACCGTTCCAGTATGACCGGGTCATTTTTCGCCCCAATGTTTCCTACCGGTTTTTGTACGGCAATGGCATGCAATCAGCCCCCGGGATGCGTAATAACACCATCATCCAGGACCTCTCCCCCGGCCTGCTGGTGGACTTGGGACCGGACTGGGTTTTGTCCTACACGCCCACGCTGCGGTATTATTCCGGCAACGCCTTTCAGGACGGCCTGGACCAGTCCGTGGTCTTGCGCGGGGGCGTTGCTTATGAGAAATGGCGGCTCGGCCTGGCCCAAAGTTTCTCGGAATCCTCCTCGCCCACCGTGGAGACCGGCGGTCAGGTGGACCAGCGTGCCTATGGCACGATGTTGAGTGCCAACTATGCCATCAACGCCATCCTCAGCCTGGATTTGGGGGCCAACCAGAGTTTGAATTTTGCCAGCGGGGCGGCCAATGGGGCCGCCTTGCAGAGTACGGAGCAATGGTCGAGCCTGGATTTTTTGAATTTCAAATTCTGGCAGCGTTTTACGTTTGGCGTGGGGGCGGGCGGCGGCTATGTGGGGTCGGACAACAGTCCCAACCAAACCTTCGAACAGTTCAAAGGCCGGTTTGGCTGGAAGCTGACGGACCGCGTCAGCCTGCAAGCGGATGCCGGGGTGGACGACCGGCGGTTTTCCGGAGCCGGACGTTCCTCGGCGGTGAATCCCGTATGGGATGGCACCCTGCAATACCAGCCGTTTGACCATACCAGCTTGTATGTAAAAATCAGCCAGGCCATCACCCAGTCGGTCCTGCAGAACCAAGTCACCGTGAATACCAGTTATGGCGCGGGGGTGACCCAGCGGTTGCTGGGGCATTTCAATTTGAATTTATCCGGAAATTATGGCACCGAAGATTTTCTGGCCACCCAGACGGTGCTGACCAGCCGCACGGATGACAATTATTCGTTCAATGCCCGGTTGAGCTGGCCCTTTCTCCGGCGTGGTTCGATCGGGCTGACCTACCAATATAGCTATAATAAGTCCAGCGAGGCGGGGATGACGTACGGCACCACCCAAATGGGGTTTGACGTCGGCTACAGTTATTAAGTCCGGTCCCGCCGGGGACGGGCGGAACCTTTAAACCCGAACTCCGAAATTAAAACGGCCGGTCTGCATCAATCTCTTGGGCATTAACGCTTTGGAAAAATTTCTCCAGACCACTGCGGGTATGCCGGCGATTTTTCCAAAGTGTTTCTGCTCCAACATCTGGACGCATCCCAGCCATTTTAATTTCGGAATTCGGGTTAAAACCAGGTGAATTTTTCCGGAACGAAAATAATATCCTCGGGCCGCAGATAAAAGGGTTTGGGATCATGGCCTTCCAGTACCTTTTTGAGATCCAGGACAAAACGCTCGGTCTTGCCCGGACTATGGCGGATGATGCGCACCTTGCGCAGGTTGGCCCGCGTATAATCAAATCCGCCCCCGTCCATGATGGCATCAATGGCCGTGAGCGGCTGGGTGGCCATCATCTTGCCCGGCCGTTGCACGGCCCCGGTGATGTAAATCGGATAGGCCGAGGACTGGACATTGACGAGCACGGCCCGGGTGGCGATCTGCGGCTCGAACAATTTGATGACGTTTTGCTGAAATTGATCCGGGCTTAAATCCACCGCTGAAACATCCCCGATCAGTGGCAGGGTAATCTGTCCGTCGCGCCGGATTTGCTGGACGGTGTTCAAATTGGTGGAACCGGGGAAAGTAATGGAGAGCACATCGCCCTCGCGCAGGATGATCCGGCTGTCCTTGGGCGATTCCGGGGTGACCGTGGTGCAACCCGCCCACAGCAGCAGTGCCAGCCCCAAGACCACGAAGCTTGCCCCCAGCCCCCGGCGGGAGGGGCGGGGTTCCGGGCAGGAACAATTGGTCATGATGAATATAATGTCGGCACTGTTTTCCGCGCGTTTCAGACCGGCTCCAAACGCAACTTGATATTAGGGCAAGGCAAATCCCCGGGTCAAAAGTTTTCTTTGCCTGACAAATCTGCTGTTCAAAGCCGACGGACTCATTTATTTTTCTAATCATGAGCGATCCCATTCCCTATCTGGACCTCCCCGCGCAGTTGCGCCGCCTGCGTCCGGAAATCGACCAGGCCATTGCCCGCACGCTTGACCGCTGCTCCTTCTGCCTGGGTCCGGACACCGCGCAGTTTGAAAAAGATTTTGCCGCGTACATTGGCAGCCAATACGCCCTGGGTTTCAACAGCGGCACCTCAGCCTTGCATGTGGCGATGCTGCTGCTCAATGTCGGCCCCGGGGACGAGGTCATTACCACCCCCTACACCTTTGTCGCCACCAGTTGGGCCATTTCCTATGTGGGGGCCAAACCGGTGTACGTGGATATTGAGGAAGGGACGATGAACCTGGACGTCACCCTGGTGGAGCAGGCCATCACCCCCCGGACCAAGGCCATCATGCCCGTGCATCTTTACGGCCATCCCTTTGACCTGGATCCCCTGCTGGCCATTGCCAAAAAACACGGTCTGCCGGTGGTCGAGGATGCGGCCCAGGCCCACGGCGCCAAATACAAGGGCCGGATTGTGGGCAACTTTGGGGACATTTCGTGCTTCAGTTTTTATCCCGGCAAAAACCTGGGGGCGTGTGGTGAGGGCGGCGGGCTGCTCACCGATAATCCGGCGTTTGAGAAGCGGGCCCGGGCCCTGCGGGAACATGGCTCCTTCGTGCGTTATTACCACGAGGAGGTGGGGTACAACTATCGCATGGAGGGCCTCCAAGGCGCCGTGCTGGGCGTGAAATTAAAGCACCTGGACCACTGGATCAGCGAACGCCGCCGCGTGGCGCGCCGGTATCAGGAATTGCTCGCGGACACGCCCTTGCAACTGCCCCGGGAGGCCGCCTATGCGGAAAGCGCCTGGTGTCTGTATGTCGTTCGTCATCCCCGGCGCGACGCCCTCAAAGTGGCCTTGGAACAGGCGGGCATTGGGTGCGCCCTGCATTATCCGCTGCCGCTGCACCTGCAAAAATGCTACGCTGGCCTGGGCTATCAGCCGGGGGATTTCCCGGTGACGGAAAAGGCGGCGCAGGAATGCCTCAGTCTGCCCATTTATCCGGAACTAACGGAGGCGCAGCTCCAGCAGATTGCCGGGGTAATCAAGGATTTTTTCCGGGGCTAAATCCTTCGCCCCTCCGGGATTTCGGTTGGGGCGGGGGGTTTTTTGGGGTGTATAAAGCAATTTTGTCAAGCCCCGGCCGGCCGGGGCGGTTTCAAAAAATTGCATTTTTTTATTGCGCCGGAAGCGAGAAACCCTTTATTTACAGGGCACTGACAGTTGACAAACGTCAAACAACAACCATCAACTAAGTAAAAAAACATATGGCTAAAGCCTTGTCCAAATCACAAATTGCCGCCGCGATCGCCGAGAAGAACGGCATCACCAAGAAAACCGCCACCGAAATCCTCGAATACATCGCGGAACTAGCCTACAAAAACGCGAAAAACACCTTCACCATTCCTGGTTTGGGCAAACTCGTGCTGGTGAACCGCAAAGCCCGCATCGGCCGCAACCCGGCCACCGGCGAATCCATCAAGATCGCCGCCAAGCGCGTGGTTAAATTCCGCGTGGCCAAAGCTGCCAAGGACGCAATCCTCGGCACCAAGTAAGTTTAATTCTCTTACCGCCGGGCACTCTGTATCCACAGAGTGCCCTTTTTATTTGGCCCGCCGCACCCATGCGGCCTGGTCCTGGCTCAGTCTGTCGCTGGAAAATATTCCCGCATCCGCTCCCGCAGAAGTTCGACCAGGTCCGGGGCCATGTACTCAAAGTCATCCGCGATAAACAGGCAAACACACGGCTTCTCGGCCAATGCCTCCGGATACTTCTGCCCCAGCCGTTCCTTGTGCCGTTTTTCCATCACCACCACGACATCCGCCCAGCCCAGCATCCCCGCCGTCACCTTGATCCGCGCCCCCGCCTCCGTGCCGGCGGACCGCGCCTGCCAGCGCGGATCATCCTGAAAAACCGTCTCGGCCGTCAGGCTGCGCCGCCGGTTGCGGCTGCAGACGAACAGTATTTTGGTCCGTTCGGACTTCACGGATGCAATAATTTCGTCAGGGCCGTGAACTGTTCCAAGCCCAGCTTTTCGGCCCGTTCCAGGGGCGAAATGTTCAGTTCGGCAAACGCGGCCGCCAGCGCCGCCACCGGCCACTCTTGCTTGAGCAGCTTCAGCATCATTTTGCGCCGTTGCGAAAAAGCGCGCTTCACAAGGCGCACGAACGTGCGCCGCTGGTCCTCCCGCAAATACGGCACCGGGCGGCGGGTGAGCACCACGCAGGCGGAATCCACCTCGGGGGCCGGGAAAAAGCAGCCGGCGGGGATTTTGAACCATTCCCTGGGTGCATAATCCAGTTGCACCAGCAACGTCAGGATGCCGTAATCCTCATCGTCCGCCCCGGCCATCAGGCGCTGCGCCACCTCCAGTTGCAGGGTGGTCACCATGCGCTCCGGCCGCCGGGGCGAGAGGGCCAGGTCCACTAGAATCGGCGAGGCCACCGAGTACGGCAGGTTCGCCACCAGCTTCCAGTCCTGCCAGTCATGCGGCCCGCGCCGGAGGTATTCCAGCGCATCGTCATGCAAGAGTGTCAGCCGGGGCGTGGCCGCAAAGCGCTCCCGCAAAAACTCCACCAACCGGCCGTCCTTTTCAATGGCCAGCACCGCGCCCGCCGCCGCGACCAGCAGTTCAGTGAGGGGCCCCAGCCCCGGCCCGATTTCCAATATACGGTCGGCCGGCGACAAGGCCGCCGCCGTGACAATCCGCCGCAGTTGATTGCCGTCGTGCAAAAAATTCTGCCCCAGCGACTTGGTCAGTTGAATGTCCCGCTTCGCGAGCAACTCGCGCATCTCGGTGAGGGTCATCGCAGGACCTCCGCGAGCGCCCGGACGGCGGATTTGAGCTGTGTTTTGGTAATGGTCAACGGCGGCGTGAAACTGATGATGTTGCCGTGCTCACCCTCGGGCAGCAGGATAAAGCCCCGGTGCAAGAGGGTCTTGATTGCTTGCAGCGCCACCGCGGTGGCGGGTTTGCCGTCGGGTTGCCGCAATTCGACCCCGGTCATCAGGCCGACTCCGCGAATCTGCAGGTTTAGTTTCAAAGGAACGAGTTCCGCCGTGGCGAGTGCGAGCCAGTAAGCGCCCAGGTCGGCACTGCGCGCGGGCAGTTTCAGCCGGCGCAATTCGCCGAGTTGGGCCAGCGCCATGGCGCACCCCACCGGGTTCCCCAGAAAGGTGCTGGTATGAATCGCCTCGCCCGCGGAGGCCGGCCAGGCGGCGTCCATGAGCCCGGACCGTCCCACACAGGCAGAGAGCGGAAAGCCGCCGGTGAGGGCCTTGCCGAGGCAGATCACATCCGGCACCACGCCGCTGTGCTCGCACGCAAACCATTTCCCGGTGCGGCCAAAACCGGTGTAAATTTCATCCAGGATCAGCAGGGCGCCCGCCTGGTCGCACCACTGGCGGAGCAACTGCAAAAATTCCGGCGGCGGTATCTGGATGCCGCCGCGGGCCTGCACCGGTTCCACCAGCACCGCGCCAATGCGCTCCTGCCGCGCGTGATGCCGGATTTGGAATTCGGTTTTGGTGAGGTCCTCCCGGCGGGTGGGGAACGGCACGAACCGGCCAAACTCCCGGAGCTGGTTCTTAAAGGGTCCCCGGAACAACTCCCGGTGCGTGGCATTCAGGGCCCCGTAACCCAGGCCATGATACCCCCCCTCAAAGGCAATCACCCCGCGCTTGCCGGTGGCCAGCAAGGCCGTTTTGAGCGCTGCCTCCACGGCTTCAAAACCAGAGCTGCCAAAAATCACCTTCGCGGGCTGTTGCTGCCAGCGTTCAAAGGTCAGCCGGCTCAGTTCCCGGGCCAGCAGGGCCTTGGGTGCGTGCGGATGCACATCACCCATGGCATGCATGAGCTTCCGCAGCTGCGCCTGCCCGGCCTGCACCACCGCCGGATTCGCATGCCCCGCCGCCGCCACCCCAAAAGCCGCCGTGAGGTCCAGATACTGTTTGCCTTCCGGATCCCAGACGTGCACGCCCTCGGCGCGCTCCCACACAATGGGCCAGGAACCATCCGGCTCGGTAAACAGCACATTGCGCGACTCGTGGGCGCGCAGCAGGGCGAGAGTTTCCTGGGTGGTCATACCCCGCGCTGCTCCGGTGGCCAGATGATTTTGTGCAATTGAGCCTGGAAGCGCACCGGCAGGGCATCGGCAATGATGCACTCCACCAGTTCCTGGCGGGTGATGGGAGTATGACCGGCAGGCACGCGCTGGAGGACCGGGCTGGCTTGTGCCGCCGTGAGCGGATGCACCCAGGAACATAGCAACGGACAAATGCCAGCCAGCTGATGCGCGCGGATTTGCTCTTTCACCCAGGCATAATCCTCCTGGGTGCCAATCACAAACTTGATTTCGTCCGTGGCCTTCAGATGCGCCAGATTTTCCACCCGGTTGCGGGCGGATTCCCCGCTGGCCGGACATTTCAAATCCATGATGCGATGCACCCGGGGATCCACGGGCGAAATATCGTGCGCCCCGCTCGTCTCCAGCAGCACCGTGTAACCGGCATCGCACAACTGCCGCATGAGGGGCACGGAATTTTTTTGCAACAGCGGCTCGCCCCCGGTCAATTCCACGAGCGGCAACCGCCCCGACCCGCCGGGTCCCGTCCGTTGCTGATAGGGCGCCGCCAGCTCCGCCACGCGGGCCATGATGTCCGCAAAGGTCCGGCGTTTGCCCTCCGTAAAGGCATACACGGTGTCGCAATAGGAGCAGCGCAAATCACAGGCGGTCAGCCGCAAAAAAATGCACGGCAACCCGGCAAAGGTGCTTTCCCCCTGCAGGCTCAAATAAATTTCGTTGATCACCAGTGTTTCGGACACCCCGCCAGTATAAGGGCTGGAGCTGGAAAGCAGAAGCCCGAAGTCAGGCCCAAGATCACCTAATCAAGTGCTGGCCTCCGCGCCGGGGTTTCCGTATAGTTCCCCCACCAACATTGTTACCATGAAATTCAAAATCACCTGCTGGCTGCTCGTGGGGTTCTGGTTGCTCGGCAACTCCAGCCCGGCCCAAGTCCCCTCCCCCGCCACCCACACCTTTGCCATTGGCACCAACGACTTCCTGCTGGATGGCCAGGTCTTTCAGATTCGTTGTGGCGAAGTGCATGCGCCGCGCGTGCCGCCGGAATATTGGCGGCATCGGTTGCAAATGGCGAAGGCCATGGGCCTGAACACCGTGTGCGCCTATCTGTTCTGGAATCTCCATGAACCGCGCCCGGGTGAATTCAACTGGACGGGCAGCGCCAATGTCGCCGAGTTTTGCCGCATCGCCCAGCAAGAGGGCTTGTGGGTCATCCTCCGCCCCGGCCCCTACGCCTGCGCCGAGTGGGAAATGGGCGGCTTCCCCTCCTGGCTGTTGAAAAATGATGCCATCCAGCTCCGCACCCGCGACCCGCTGTTCCTCGAACCGGTCAAGCGCTACCTCCGGGAAGTCGGCCGCGTTTTGGGACCGCTGCAAATCACCCAGGGCGGGCCCATCCTGATGGTGCAGGTGGAAAATGAATATGGCTTTTTTGGCCGCGATACCCAGTACATGGGCGAACTCCGCCAGGTGCTGGTTGATTCTGGTTTTGATGTCCCGCTGTTTGACTGCAATCCCACCGGGCACCTGAAAGATGGCTGGCGCGCGGACCTGTTCCCCGTGGTCAATTTCGGTTCCGACCCCGCCGGGGCCTTCGCCGCCTTGCGCGAAATCCTCCCCCACGGCCCCCTGATGTGCGGGGAATTTTATCCCGGCTGGTTCGATACCTGGGGCGCGCCGCATCACCTCGGCAAAACGGACAGTTATTTGAATGATCTGGAGTACATGCTCAAGGCCGGCGGTTCCTTCAGCATTTACATGGCTCATGGCGGCACCACCTTCGGCTTTGGCACCGGGGCCGACCGTCCGTTCAAACCGGACACCTCCAGCTATGACTACGATGCCCCGATCAGCGAAGCGGGCTGGCCCACGGATAAGTTTTATAAAACCCGCGATCTGTTTAAGAAATATCTCCTGCCGGGGGAAACCATTCCCGAACCGCCCGCGCAGAACCCGGTCATCACCATCAACCCCGTGATGGTCACGGAGAGCGCCCCCATCTGGGCAAACTTGCCCGCGCCCGTGGCCGACGAACAGCCCGGCACTTTTGAGCAGTACGACCAGAATTACGGCTGCATTGATTACCGCACCCGCATCCCCGCCGGTCCCGCCGCCACGGTGGAGGCCCCCGCCATCAATGACATCGGCCAGGTCTTTGTCGATGGGGTGCGCATTGGTTTCACCGACCGCCGTTCCCGCAATTTCAAGGTCCGCCTGCCCGCCCGCGCGGCGGAAGCGACCCTGGACATCTTTGTGGAAGCCATGGGCCGGGTTAATTTTGGTCCGGAAGTCCATGATCACAAGGGCATCCACGGCCCCGTGACCCTGGCGGGAAAAACCCTCGCGAACTGGCAAATCTTCAACCTGCCGCTGGATGACCATATGCTGGCCGGCCTGAAATACGCTCCGCTCGCTGCGGCTCCGGCGGCCAGCCCGGCATTTTACCGCACGGTGATCCAGGTGAACCAGCCGGGGGATTGCTTTCTGGACATGCATCCCTGGGGCAAGGGCTTTGCCTGGGTAAACGGCCACAACCTGGGGCGCTACTGGAACATCGGCCCGCAACAAACCATGTACGTACCCGGCCCCTGGTTAAAGGCGGGCGACAATGAAATTGTGATCCTGGATTTCCTGGGCTCGCCCCAGCCGGTCGTGGCGGCGCTCGACCACCCGGTGCTGAACGAATTACGCCCACAACTGGACTTCACCCACTTGCAGCGCCATGCCCCGAAAGTCAAATTGGCGCAATTACCCGTCGTGCAAACCGGCACCTTTGCGCCGGGCAGTGCCTTGCAGGAAGTCAAGCTGACCCAACCCGCCACCGGCCGGTACTTTGCCATCGAATCCCTCAGCGCCATCGACGGCGGACCGTACGCGGCCATCGCGGAAATTGGCTTGCTGGATGAAACCGGCAAACCTTTGAGCGCCGAAGGCTGGACCATTGCCGACGTGGACAGCGAAGAACGCGTGGGGGAGGATGGCACGGCGGAAAACGCCATCGATGGCCAGACCGCCAACTTCTGGCACACCGAGTGGAGCGCGGCCAAGCCCACCCATCCGCATCATTTGACGCTGGATTTGGGACGCAGCGCCACCGTGGGTGGTTTTCGCTACACCCCGCGCCAGGGACCGGATACGGTGGCCGGCCGCATCAAGGATTACCGCATCCACGTCGGCAACGGCCCCACGCCCTGAGCCACTGAATTACCGCCAGTGGCCCTCATGGCGATACCAGCCGTGGGGGCCTCTTTCCCAGCGGCCTTCCACCCACGCCACATGGGCGTGCGGCGGATAGGCCCAGTGCCCGCCCACCCAGACCCAGCGGCCATGCCAAATCCATTCGCCATTCACCCAGATGTAATCCGGCCCGGGTGCAATGGTGATCGTTTCCACCGGCGGCGGCGGCGGCGCCGTTTGCACCACCACCATGCTGGTGGAACCACTCGGAATGGCCGAGGCATCACTGCCCGTGGTGATCATGTAGTTGATGACCTTGTTACTGACACCGGAGTCCCTTAAATCAATAATTTCCGCCGAGCCCAGGTGAAATCCGGTGTGGGTGGTGGCGATCTGGCTGATGATCACATCGTCGCTGATACCGGCGCGCGCCAGGGCTTTCACATCCGCCACCGTCAGGGCTTGCTGCTGGTTGACGTGCACATAAGTTTGGGGCGCTTCGGCCCGCAAACGGGCATCCTGGTCGCGGTCCATGGCGTTGCCCACCAAGGCCCCGCCCAGCACCCCGGCCCCCGCCCCAATCAAAGCCCCCTCCCCACCGTGCCGCCCGCCCAGGGCAGCCCCGGCGAGCGCGCCAAACGCACCGCCGATCAAGGCCCCGGAGCCCGTGTTATTTTGGCTGCCATCCGGGTTCACACAACCCGTCCAAACCACCGCGGAAGCGGCCAAAATCAAACTCACTTTGCCTATGTTCATATGTTTCGTGTTCATCCAAAACTACTTATTAGACCCTAAACCGGGCCGGGTATTCAAAAAGTTTTGGGGGACGGACCCGCGAGCCGGTCCCGCCTCGGGCCCCATGATCGCTCAGGCCCACCCCTTTTAACAATCAATGGCCGCCAGGCCAGCCCCATCGCCCCAGGATTGGCCCAAGGAATGAGTTGCCTTGGCGCGCCGCCCGGTTTTCAATGGAGGAAATGATGGCCAAACGAGTCATTCCGTGTCTGGATGTGCATGACGGCAACGTCACGCGGGGCGTGCAATTCGGCAAAGCCGAGGCGGGCGAACTGCGCAATGTCGGCGATCCCGTCGAACTGGCGCTTCGCTATAACGATCAAGGGGCCGACGAAATGGTGTTTTTCGACATCACCGCCAGCGCCCACGGCCGCGCCACCATGGTGCAGGTCATCGAACGCGCCGCCGACCAGTGCTTCATGCCCCTCACCGTGGGCGGCGGCATCAAGTCCGTGGAGGACATGTTCGCCATGCTCCGCGCCGGGGCGGATAAAATCAGCATCAATTCCTCCGCCATTGCCACCCCCGACCTCATCCGCCAGGGCGCGGAAAAGTTCGGCAGCCAGTGCATCGTCGTGTCCATCGACGCTAAAAAGATCGCGCCGGACAAATGGGGGGTCTTTTCCCATGGCGGCCGCAAGGACACCGGCCTGGACGCCGTCGAATGGGCCCAACGCGCCGTGGCCCTCGGGGCGGGTGAAATCGTCCTCAACAGCATCGATGCTGACGGCACCAAGGCCGGCTTCGACCTGGTCATCACCCGGCGCATCAGCGAATCCGTCGGCGTGCCCGTCGTCGCCAGCGGCGGGGCCGGCACCCTGGAGCACATGGCCGAAGTCCTGCTCGCCGGCCGGGCCGACGCCGTGCTCGCCGCCAGCATCTTCCATTACGGCACCTATACCGTCGCCGACGTGAAACAGTTTTTGGCCAGCAAAAATATTCCCGTGCGGCGGTGAGTTGAATTGGCTGGTCCCGGAGGGAAGCGGGAAATGCGCCCGGCACCGGGTGCGGGGAACCGACATTTTTAAACGCTCCTCCCTCCTGGAGGGCCGCTGGAATAGTTAAGCTGCCACCCTCGCGCCGGTTGGGTAACTGGCCAATCTGCCGGAATATCTTACTCTGGATGGTTGAAAGGCACTCGTTAATGAGGTGGCCGATGAACTCAAAATCAGCAATCCCCGGACTTCCGCTTGCAGGTTCAATCCGTAGGGAAGACTCGCTCAAAGGCCGGCGCGACCGACAATCGCCCACGGTTTTAACCGTGGGAACGGGGTTCCCCCAATGTTTCAAGACCCGGCACTGGCAGCCAAACACTTCGCCGCAAACGCCCTGGACTCACTTGACACCCAAAACGGTGCCATTATGATACCATCATGAAAACGATCGCGGTCAAAGGGGCCTCCGAAGAGCTGCGCAGCCGTTTGGAGGCCAGCGCCGCCAGAAACCATCGCAGCCTGAATCAGGAAGCCCTGGCCCGCTTGGAAATGAGCTTTGCCGTGGAGGACTCGGCCCGCAATAAAACGCATCAGGCCTGGGTGGATGAAGCCCTGGCCGGGGAGTTCCGGCCGGGCAGCGCCGAGCGACTGCGGCAAATCGCCGCCCAGGCGCGCGCGGTGGCCACATGAAACGTCTGGTTTTTAGTTCCGTTTTTGAGGCGGACTTTGCCGAAATCACGGTGCATTTTGCCCAGGATGCCTCCCCTAAAATTTCCGCCCAATGGGAAGCGGCGGTAATTCATTTGGTGTCATTGCTTCAAGAATTCCCCGAAATAGGCCGGCTGCGCCGGGACTTGCGCCCCCCCGGCATACGCACCTTTGTGATCAATGAATTCCCCAATTATGTGCTCTTTTACCGCCTCACCACCGATGCAATCATTCTGCTCCGCCTCCGCCATGGCGGGATGGATTTAATCACCCTGTTCACGGCCAGCTAATTTATGCCCGACCTCACCCAATCCCGCTGGCTGCCCATTGTCCTGCTGACCTGTTCGAACGTCTTCATGACCCTCGCCTGGTATGGCCATTTGAAATTCAAGAGCAAACCGCTCCTGCTGGTCATCCTCGCCAGTTGGGGCATTGCCTTGTTTGAATACGTCCTGCAAGTGCCCGCCAACCGCTGGGGCAGCTCGGTTTACTCCCCGTTTCAGCTCAAAATCATCCAGGAAGTCATCACCCTGGTGGTGTTCACCGGCTTCGCACTCCTGTACCTCGGCGAACGTTTCCGCTGGAATTACCTGGCCGCCTTCCTCTGCATTCTGGCGGCGGTCGCCTTCACCTTTTTGCCCAAAGCCTGACCCGCTGCTCAAATCCGCTTGGCACCCGGCGGCCATTCTGCTTAATTGACCCCGCCTAATGACACGTTTGCCCGCCATTTTCGCCCTGGTTTTTGCCATGGCCCTGCTGTCGCTGACCGCCGCCGCCCAGGATGAGCCCTCGCTCGTGGTGGAAGCCCTCGATAAAGTGCTGCCCGGCAATGTCAAAGGGGACGTGCATTACAATCCTGGCAGCGGCCGCATGGAAGGCACCAACGGCATCTACGTTCAATACAAGGATATTTCCCTGATGGCGGACGGCGGATCGGTGGATTCCCAAAGCCTCGAGGTCGAACTGGACGGCCATGTGCGCATTCAAACCGGCGACGCCCTCTGGGTGGGCGAACATGCCCGCTACAATCTCAAGACCCGCCAGTTGCATGCCGAGGAATTTCGCACCGGCAAATTCCCCGTTTTCGCCGGCGGTCAAGGCTTGAGCGGCGATGTGAATGCCAACGTCTTCACCGGCACCAATGTCTACGTCACCACCGATGATTACAGCGACCCCTCCGTGCGCCTCCGCGCCAAGCGCATCCGCGTCATTCCCAATAAATCCGTGGAAATGTGGAACGCCACGCTCTGGGCCAAAGGCGTGCCCGTGTTTTATTTCCCCTATTACCAGCGCAATTTGGGACTGCATGCCAACAACCTCAATTTCCTCCCCGGCTACCGCAGTTCCTACGGGGCCTATTTGTTGAACGATTACACCTGGTATTACAGCGACGAACTCGATGGCAAGGTGCATTTGGATTACCGCACCAAACGGGGCGTGGGTGTCGGCCCGGATTTCAACCTCCACATGGATCGCTGGGGCGATGCCGCCTTCCGCTATTATTATTTGCACGATGACCGGCCTTATAATGGCACCAATGGCGTCACCAACCCCGGCCCCATCCCGCAAAACCGCCAGCGCTTTAATTTAACCTACCAGGCCACGCCCGCCACCAACTTGAATGTCAAATCCGTGGTGGATTACCAGACCGACCCGCTCATGGAGCACGACTTTTTTGAAAGCGCCTTCCGCGATAATCCCCAGCCCTACACCTTCGTGGAAATAAATCCCTGGTGGGAAAACTGGAGCCTGGATGCCGAGGCCACCCCGCGGGTAAATACCTTTTTCGATGAAGTCGCCCGGCTGCCGGATATCCGGCTCACCGGCTTCCGCCAGGAACTGGGCCAAACCCCGCTGTACTACGACAGCCAGAGTTCCGTCGGCTATTACCGAAAGTTTCTGGCCGAAACCAACGGTCTGGATCAGTTTCAATATTCCGCCGGCCGGGCCGATACCTATCACCAAATCCTGCTGCCCTGGACCTTCTTCAACTGGCTGAACGTCGCCCCGCGCGTGGGCGGGCGGTTGACCTATTACGGCAGTGAATCCGGTCCCGCCGCCACCAACAGCGAGACCTACCGCACCGTGTTCAATACCGGCGTGGGCACCTCCTTTAAATCCACCCGGCTCTGGGCCGGCGCCACCAATTCCCTGCTCCAGGTGGATGGCCTGCGCCATGTCATCGAACCCTCGGCCAACTACGTCTACGTGCCCACCCCGAGCGCCACCCCCAACCAGCTCCCGCAATTTGATTCCGACCAGCCCAGCCTCCTCCTCCTGCCCCTGGATTTTCCGGACTACGCCAATATTGATTCCGTCGACAGCCAGAACGTCATCCGCTTCGGCGTGCGCAACACCCTCCAAACCAAGCGCGACGGCCAGGTGGAAAACCTGCTGGACTGGAATATCCTGCTCGACTGGCGGCTGGACCCCAATGGCCGGACCAACAATCTGGGCGCGCCCGGACCGCAAAAAACCTTCGACGACCTTTATTCCAAACTCCTCTTCCGGCCCCGCACCTGGCTCACCTTGGAATCTCAACTGCGCCAGGACATCAACTCGGACCGGCTGAACCTGGCCTTCCATGAAATCACCTTTTCCCCCAATGAACGCTGGAGCTGGGGACTCGGCCACTGGTACCTCGCCAATGGCTTCCCGGCCGTGGGCGGCGAGAGTCAGAACCTCGTCACCAGCACCTTTTTCTTCCGCGTGAACGACAACTACGCGGCGCGCATTGCCGATTATTTTAATGCCCAAGATGGCCGGCTCCAGGAACAAAGCTACACCCTCTACCGCGACCTCCGCAGTTGGACCGGCGGCCTGACCTTCCGCGTCATCAACAACATCAACCGCCCGGTCGACTACACCATCGCCTTCAGTTTCTCCCTCAAATTCAACCCACGCACCAAAGTCGGCGACGACACCGTCCGCCCCTACCGTCTGGTCGGGGAATGACGCGGAGCAGCGCAGTGATTAGGCTCGGGCCGGCCAGCCCATTTATCTCCGGACTCAAGTCCGTCCGTCCCCACAATTTGTTTGGCGGAAAACAACTGCGACCCGCTGCCGCTACTTCCCCCGCTCCGCCACTAACCGTTCCAATTGCTGCCGGGTGAGCACCGCTGCGTTGTCACACATGAGGTACGCGTTGCTGCCAGCGCCTTCAAAGCCTTGCGGATTTCAACTTCGAACTCTTTGGCCAAAGGCAACTCGGCCAGCTGCTGCATCCTTTCTCAAGTAATCAGGGATATCGCCTGGCTGACTCTCGGGTGTTAACGGGGATTTTGAATGCGTCTGTCCTGCATTTGAATTCGGCCTCCCTTGACAAGTCCATCATCCCGCATTACTATTTTTACGATGAGTGGTTTATGGCAGTGTTTCTTTGCTGCTGCCCAGCCGCTCCCTGAAGGGAAGTCAGGTGATGCCCAGCCCCGGCGAATCGCCACCTGGGTGGCATGCCCTCCCCCGCCCCGTTCTTTGACCGGCCAAATAAAATCCGCCAGCTGCCACACCTGCGCGCCCCGGCAACCCCGGTTGAATCGCACCTAATCGTACCCTTGAACCATCGCTGCCCCCAGGCGGCCATCAAAGCAAATCAAAGTAACTCAAACTTAAAAAAAGCCGGGCTTCCCGACCTCGCCCCCCTGGGTCCCCCGGACGGCAACCATGACCGGATTGGCGATCCCTGGTTCATGCTTCATTCTGCCTGCTCTAAGGGTGGTGACTTTTGCGTTCCGGCGGGCTACCCTCTCCCTGTTCGATGAAAAAAACGTTCGATACTATTGAATCGGTCATTGCCGACATCCGGCGGGGTAAGATGGTCATTGTCGTGGACGACGAGGACCGCGAGAACGAGGGCGACCTCGTCATGGCCGCCCAGTTTGTGAAACCCGCCGCCGTCAACTTCATGGCCAAACTCGGCCGCGGGCTCATTTGTGTGCCCACCACCAGCGCCCGCCTGGAGGAACTCGGCATCGGCCGCATGGTGCAAGAAAACCGCGAAAGCTTCCGCACCGACTTTCAAGTGAGCGTGGACGCCGCCCAGGGCATTTCCAGCGGCATCAGCGCCGCCGACCGCGCCCGCACCATCCAGATCATGGCCGACCCCGCCGCCAAACCCGCCGACCTCGTCGCCCCGGGCCACGTGTTCCCCTTGCGCGCCCGCCCCGGCGGCGTGCTCCAACGCTCCGGCCATACCGAGGCGGCAGTGGATTTGATCGTCCTGGCCGGTTGCCGTCCGATCGGGGTGATCTGCGAGATCATGAACGACGACGGCACCATGTCGCGGCTTCCGGACTTGCTGAAATTTGCCCGCAAGCACAAGCTGCGCATTGCCACCATTGCGGATTTGATCGAGTACCGCCGCACCCGCGAAAAACTCGTGGAACGGGTGGAAACCATCAAAATGCCCACGGACTATGGTGATTTTGACCTGGCCCTGTACCGTTCCAAACTGGACGACCAGCACCACCTCGCCTTGATCCGGGGCGATGTGGCCGGGCAAAAGAATGTCCTCGTGCGCGTGCATAGCGAGTGCCTCACGGGCGACGTCTTTGGTTCCCGCCGGTGCGATTGCGGGCCGCAATTGCAACAAGCCATGCGCCAGGTGGCCGAGGCCGGCCGGGGTGTGATTATTTACATGCGCCAGGAAGGCCGCGGCATTGGCCTGGCCCCCAAAATCAAGGCCTACAAATTACAGGAAGCCGGCTACGACACCGTGGAAGCCAACGAAAAACTGGGCTATGGCATGGACCTGCGCGAGTACGGCATGGGCGCGCAAATCCTGGTGGACCTCGGCATCAAAACCATCCGCCTCCTGACCAACAATCCCAAGAAGCTCGTGGGACTGGAAGGGTACGGCCTGGAAATTGTGCGGCAAGTGCCCATCCAAATCAGTCCAAACCCGCACAACGCCAAGTACCTGAAGACTAAAAAAGACAAGATGGGGCATTTGCTTTAATGGGAGCCCGGCCACCAGCCGGGTGGCCCGGGTTTTCGGCCGGTTGATAAGCGCCATGCCCCTGCTGCCCGCGCAGTTCGCACCATGATCGCCGCGCGTTTTTCCTCCCGTCTGGGTCAGTGGCTGGAGCAATCGCTGCTCTCCATTGATGCTGCCCGGGCCTGGCGGAGTTCCGTGGCGTTCACCGTCACCTGGGTGGTCTGCCTGTGGACCAGCCATCCCGCCGTGGCCGTGTTTGCCGCCACCGCCGCGCAAAATCTCGCCATGCAAGACCTGCGGGGCGATTACCGCGCCCGGCTGGCCATTCTCCTCGCCATGTCGGTGGTCCTCCTGGGGTCCGTGCTGGCGGGCCGCCTCACCGGTAATCATCTGGCCAGCGCCACCCTGATGGTGGGTGCCCTGGCCTTGCTCGGCAGCGCCTGGCGGCATTTGAGCGCGGATTACGGGCCCAATCTGGCCATCGTCTCCGCCCTGCTCTTTCTCTTTGCCCTGTCCCAACCCGGCAACTGGCATCAGGGCGTGCTGACGATGGGCTGGGTGGCACTCGGTTGCGCCGCCGGTATTCTTTGCCAGTTAGTGGGCTGGTTTGTCCGCCCGCAACACGCCGTCCGCCATGCGGTGGCGGAATGCTGGGTGGCCGTCTCCGACTTGATCACGGCCACGCGCACCGAAACCAACGAGGGCCAGCCCCGCACCAGTGAACTGGCCGGCAAGGAAGGCGCCCTGCGCACGACCGTGGATGCCACCCTGCACACCCTGGCCGAGGCCACCACCCAGCGGCGCCAGCGCTTTTTCCAGCACCTGGACGACGCCACGCAAGTGGCCGCCCGCCTCGCCACGCGCGTCTCCGCCCTGCACACGGCATTGGAGGGGATTCGGGGTGGCCCGGAATTTGCGCCGGTCGCGCCCACGCTGGATGTGCTCCTGCATGCGCTCGCCAATGCGGCCCGGTCCGCCGCGCTGGCCCTCATCACCCACCGGCCCGAACAATTCCTCGCCCTCGAGGTGCGCTTGCGCCGGTGCCAAAATCTCGCCCGCATTCTCGACACCCGGCTGGCCGCCGCCGGCCGTGCCGCCGACCCGGCGCGGCAGATGCTGGCCCAGGTCAGCGAATTGCTCCCCGTGGTGGGGGCCACCATTCAAGAAACTGTGGATCATGGCGCGCCCCATGCCACGTTTGCGCTGCGCCTGCCCGAACTCAGCGGATTATCCCTGAAATCCCTGAGCGCCTGGGTCAATCCCGCGCCCCAACTGGACCAGGTCCTGGTCCGCCACGCCCTGCGCATCGCGCTGCTCATGATGCTGGCCGTGGCCGTATATAAATGGTTCGCCATACCCCGGGGCTATTGGATCGCTTTCACCGCTGTCATCGTGCTCCAGCCAGACTACGGCTCCACCCGGCAAAAGGCGGGCCAGCGCATTGCCGGCACCCTCGCCGGCTGCGTGCTGGGCAGCCTGTTAATCTGGGTCAAAATCCCCATTCCCCTGCTGGTCAGCCTCACCAGCGTCATGGCCTTTTTCTTTGCGTATTACCTGAAGCGTCGCTACGCCCTGGCCGTCTTTTTTGTCACCCTCATGCTGGTGACCGTCATGGACGCCGTCGAACCCCTGAGCTGGCAGTTCACCTTTGCCCGGCTGTATGCCACCCTGGCCGGCGGCGGCATGGCCCTGGTGGCGGCCTGGTGGTTGTGGCCCCGATGGGAAAAGGAACAATTCCCCAAAATTCTTGCCCCGGCGGTGCGCGCGAACCGCGCCTACCTGGCCGCCATCATCACCGCTTTGCAAGCGGGCCAGCCCTTCACCGGCAGCGTGATCCAGCGGAAACGGGAAGTTGAGCGCGCCAACAGCCTCACCGCCGCCTCGTTGCAGCGGATGCTGGGCGAACCAGCGAACCCGCCGGCCCTGATGGAACGGGCCGCCGCGCTCACCGCCAGCAACCAGCGCATCACCCGCGCCGCCACGGTGCTGGCGGTGCACCTCAACCTGCGCCAGCCTGTTGCCGAACCCGGCCTTGCCTTGATCAGTGCCACCATCGCGGAGTCGCTGGAAAACCTGGCCCGCCACATCGAACGCGAACCCAGCCCGGCCGGCCCGGTGACCCTGCCGCCCGAACCCCGCCCCGCCCCGGGCGACGCCACCGCCACGCTGATATACGGCCAGCTCGCCAAAATCGCCACCGAGATTGAGGCGATGACGCTGGTGAATGAATGAGGGCGACGGGAAAAACGCCCGGCAAAACTTTGCTTTATATCGTATTTGTTTTATGCACGTTTATTATCAAACAGGCGGTGGTTTGGGGAGCAGCCGGGCAATAATCACCAGCAGCACCACCATGACCACGAACAGCACGCCCCAGAATATCATGCCGCCCTTCCCGGGCACGGCATTGCCAGCCCAGGCGGCCGGTTTGAGCGATTCCTCGCCCATCAGGGTCGCCGGCTGCTTTTCTGCGGCGAGCAATTGATTGGCGACCAGGCTGAGATCATAACTTGGCGCGCCGGCGCGCGGCTGACCATAATAGAGATACAGCACCTCCTGCGGGTTCGCCTTGCACAGCAACCGTGTGACCGGATAAAAGGCGGTGACACCGCCCAAATCAATCGGCGGATTATCCCCGTTGTCCGTTTCCAGGATCAGGGTGGCACTTTTCATCCGCGTAGCCAGCGACAAGGCAAAGTCGGCGACCGGCTGGTTGGGGGTTTGCCGCCACCCGGCACCGCCGCCTACCTGCAAGAGTTGTTGATCACCGCGTTCGTCAGTGAACTCCTCCTCGAGCCACATCGTGCGCTCAAACAAGGGCGTGCGCACCTTGCAAGCCAGGCGCGTGACGGGCAGGCCAGCGCGCGGAAACGTGATGGTCCAGCGGCTCATTTTGGGGTTTTTAGGAGCGGGCGCAATCGCCAGGACCGGATCCAGCCGGCGGGAAATGGAGGTGCGTTGCAGGATGTATGGCACCTGGTTGCTGCCGTGCATCAGGCGCACATCGGCAAAATCGGGCCGGGCATGCGCGAGCACTGCCGGGTCGAATTCAATTTGCTGCACGCCCGGCCGGGAGATTTTTACCGGCTGCCGGCAGCCCCAGGCGGCCACGTCGAGCGCGGCCCCGGCTGGGGCCAGTCCCGGCAACACCTCAGGCGCATGATATGCCGCATTATCCACCGGAGGCCCCACGGTCACCGGGGCAACGGCGATGGCTGGCACATTGAGATTCAACGCCGCCAGATCATACACCGGCGCGGCACACTTGGGATTGCCCGTGAGCAAGTGAAAGATGCCGGCGTGCGGTGCCAAAAACACCAGGTAGACCGGACGGCACGCCAGGCGCACCGAGGTAATCGGTAGAGGCGGACTATCCCCGTTCGTGATGAACACATACATCTCCCGGGCTGGAATGACCTTTTCCAATGCCACCGACAGCTTTTCGGCGGGACTCTGGCCCGCCACGGCCACTCGAAAAAGGGCGCCTTGGGCGATGGTCTGTTCCGTCAACGAATCCCCATTAATTTGCGGCATAGCCAGCGCCGCCTGCCGCATGAAGAGCGGCTGGGTGGTTTGTAAGTGCACCTCGGCGACGTTCAAATTCGCCGCCCCCAGATTCAATGCCAGCCGGGTGCAACCAGGATTTTCATCGCGCTCAACCACGGTGGCTGGCACCCAATCCACCGGGGCTGCTGCCCCCGCCGCCGCATGAATGGTTGCCCCGGTAAAGGGAATGGGCGGCGAACGCTGGTCATCCACAGTGACCCGCAACCAGGCATATGGTCCAGCTGGCAGGGCAATAAAAGTGTGACTGGCCCCATAAGGCTCGCGAAAAATCGGCTGCCCCTGGGCCAGCAACTGCCAGTCAAGGTCATTGGCCGAGCCCTCGACGCGCACGGCCTTGATAAATTTCTGCGCCGGTGTTTCCAAAGTGACCCCGGCAATAGGCTGGGACAGTCCCGTCCCCAGCGTGATCAAAGTGGTGCTGGCATTGAGCGATATCTGAAACGATTTGGCGTTGGCCACCCGCTTGGCGGCTGGCACCGGGACCTCAATCAAATAGGGTTGCTCCCTCCCCGCCTCGTCATAGAGTCGCAAATCTTCCAACGCCGGCCGTGCCGCATTGAGGGTGGTCAACGGCAAACTGATTTTTACCAGCCCGTTGGTGCCCAGTGTGAAGTCTTGATCCTGCGCCCAAGCATCCGGCAGGACGGCTTCGGCTCTGAGAGCAGCACCGGCAAGCGCGGTGGCCCAGAGCAGCGGCAGCAATAAATCACGACGGCGTTTCATGAGGCGGTTCCTTCAATTTGGGATTGGCCGAAAAAAACTTTTGGTAAGCAAAGGAGGCGAGCATTGCCACCACCGCCACACCAATAAACGCACCTATGCGATAGAGCGGGCCCAACTGGGCCAGGTCATGTAGAAACAATTTCAGCAGCACCACCCCGAGCAGCCCCATGGCCGCATACCGCGCAGAAGCTGTGGTTTTCATAATCCCATAAATCAGCAGGGCCAGGGCAAACAAAGCCCAGGCAATGGAATACGTCATGTCGCGGGCAAAACTGCCACTAAACTCAAAGGCAAGCGTCGCCCCGGGCATGCTGAAAAAATCCGCAATTTCAATATTGAGCAGCAAAAACAGCAGAATGGTTCCCTGGGTGGCCAGGAGTGGCGGCGCGTTGGTTTGCAAAATAAACTGCCGGGGTGGAGCCAGGAGTTTGGCCCCGGCAAACAGGCAGACGGTCACCAGCCCATAGGCATACAAGTACCAGTTGAAGATGGCGGTGGTGGCCCGCGCATGATATTCCAGCACGGCCGGATTGAACGCCAGCCGCACAAAGGCCGCCACCAGCAGGCCAGTGCCCGCCAGCCGCAGACCGGGATGTGGCACCCGGTGAAACAGCCACAGCAATGCCACCCCTTCCAGAGCCCAGCCGAGCGTCAGCCATTGCCGGTCAAACTGGAGGGGGAAAATCAGGGTGATGAAAAACAAGGCCACCCCGCCGAACCAGGCGATTTGGCTCAAGCGGGCAGGAATAGCCGCCGGAATTTTTTTAAGAATCACCACCAAGCCCACCAGGGCAGGCACCGCAAAGGCCGCAGGCAGCAAGCCCACGAAGGCATTGGGATGCACCGCACTCACAAAGCGGTGAATCAGCAAAAATTGCGGCACCCCCACCAGCGCCGCCACTGCCCAGGGTGACACCCGGTCCATGAAACGGCGCCAAAAGAGGAAAGGAAACAGGGTAAAAGCGGTGTAAAAAATCAAATACCACGCCAAAATTAATTTCATTGGCTGCTCTGAATCGGTCGGGTCAAGATTACGAAAATGCCAGGTGCATTCCAGTGCCGCCAGACACAACAGCCCCACCGCCGGCAATGCGTCCAGCGCAAACAAGCGGGTGATCCCCAGCAATAATAACACCAGTAACAAAGCCAGTCCAAACAAGGGCGAAGGGTTGATCATCGGCAGGCGGGTGGAGACCATGATCAGCAATAAAAACGGCAGGATAATGGAGCACGCGGGCAGAACCGCCGCCACTGCGGCGGGCGTGGCCAGCGGATGGCTTAAATCAATTCCGGTGGTGAAGGCCGCAGGCTTGAATTTCCTCACCAGCCAGACACCAGCGACCATGAAGAAAATCGCAAAGGCTCCCAGCAATAAAAAGTCCGGCGTCAGCCCGGTGAGATCAGCTGGTATTTTAAAGATCAGGAGGCCGGTGGCAGCCAGTGTCAACACCAGCACCACCAGCACGGGCAATAACGTGGCCGTGCATACCGCGAGTGCCAGCGCAAGTAAATCGACCAGCAAAATGACGGGCCAGACCAGCCAGGAAGGACTCGCCAGTTGAAAGACTGGCACCAGTACCAGCCCCAAAGCCACCATGGGAAAGGCATGATTAACCAGCGTCGGCCCGGGGAGCCCAAACCGCCGCTGCAACAGCACCGGCAAACCGGTGTGAACCACCGCAAAGAGGAAATAAAACACCAGCGCCGTATTTAGCAAATCCATGGATAGAAAATTTCTCGTCCACCAGGCGAGCACTGAAAAGATGGCGAAGCCGGCCAGCGGTTGGGCCCGGCTCATTTTCCGATCCACTAGCGTGAGGCCAATCGCCACGGCATCCAGCACAAACAGGAACCCAAACATGAGCCCGGGGCGTTGCGCCAGCGGGGTGAAGCTCGTAAACCAAGCGCTCAAGGCCATCGCCACGGCGGTCAGCCCCAGGGTGGAGCCGGACAACCAGTCATTCGTTTGCCCACGCGATTTCGCCCAGCGGCTGGCCGCGAGATATAACAGGTTGAACCCCAGCAACGCGGCCAGGGCCAGCAAGATTTTATTCCCGGCAAAGTACTGTTCCGATTCAAAAAATTTCTCCGCCCAGCCCGCTTGCATGAGACCCGTTCCCAGGGCCGCGAGGGCAACGAGAAAATGCCACCGGCGGTTCAAGGCCACAGCGATGAGGCCGGCATCCAAAATGGCCAGATAACCAAAGAGCCCCAGTGGATTATCCTGACCGGTGGCAAGCAGCACCGGTGTCAGGAAACCGCCCAGCATGCCCAGTATGGCCACCACCAGGGCATTCATCCGGACGGCCAGCAGGAACGCCGTGGTGGTGATTAACACCATCAGCAGAAACGTGGGAACAGGTCCGAAAAACTCAAAATGATAAACGGAGCGGCAGGCGAAGGTAACCGCATAGAGAATCACAATTCCCGTTGCCCACAGCGTCTGGGCGAGGACGGCGAAATTTTTCCGGGATAACGCGATACCGCCGACCAGCAGGCCAAGGCCTGTCAAAAAACCAATGGCCACGCGGAGTGCGGGTGGCACTAGATTGTTGTCGAATGAGTATTTAACGAAAAAGGCGACTCCCAGGAAGAGGGCGAAGCCGCCGATCCACGCAAAACCTTTGACCCCCATGAATTGTTCCCAATTAATTTGGGGCAAGGGTGGCGTCGAAGGCCTGAAAGCCGTGGCCGCTGTGGGCGGGATTGGCCACGGCGGCCGCGACTCCAGGACTGGAGTTGGGGCCGGCGGTGGTGCGGGACAGGTTACTGGCGCTGGCACGGGTTGCCAGACCGTAGAATCGGCCCACATTTTGGCACCCGGGCGGAGGGGGTTTTCATCCACTCTAAATGGCGCAAGTGGTTCTTCCGGAGGCGCAACACTCGCGGGGGTGGGCTGGGCCGCGGGAGTTGCCGGCGGGGTTGGTGCCCCTGCCTGGTCCCGCTTCAGGCGGATCAATTCCAATTCCATGTCCTGCAACCGCCGGGATAATTCTTCGAGGCGATGCCCGGCACCAACGGCCCGCACAATCAGCCAGATCACCACTGCGGTGGGAATTCCCAAAACTATTAGGATGATGAAAGGTATTGCCGAGTCCATTTCTTGCCTTTCCCGCGGCCCTGCTGGCTTGCTGAACTGCATCTTGCTCCCAAGGACAAACTCGTTGCAAGCAGCAAAAAACAACCTCCCTGGGATAGTGGACCACCGCTGCCCTAAATAAACCGACCAAATCCAACGTCACGGAAACGTGAAACACGGCAGCCATTGGGTGATTGATGCTTTTGCCGGTTCGGTTGATTTTATTTGCCGGTGATGATTATATGGAAAGCACTCGATTTTAAAAACAAACCAACTAAGCTTCGGTCTTGGAAATCAAGATCACCCAAGTCAGAGCCGCCGAGCGGTTCAACCGTGATGGCCTGGCAAAAACCAACTAATTTCACCCAAGCCGTGCCCGGATTATCACCCCCGATATTCTATGAAAGAAACCCCAGCCCAAAAACTACCGTCTACTGCGCCAGGATCACCGGCGCGCCAATTCACGTCCAAAGTGTTTTGGCGCTGGTTCTGGCTTAGCACCATCCCCGTTTCTCTCGCCTGGCTGTGGTACGATTTCTACGTCCCGTCCAACCAAATTACTTGGGCCAAAGACTTCGCCTCGGCCCAACAACTCGCGACCACATCAAATAAACCGATCATCGTCTTTTTCACCGGCAAATGGTGTGTTCCCTGTCATATCATGGAACGCAAGGTCTTGGCCGACCAGCAGGTGGAAAGCACCATCCAAGCCGGGTTTATCCCGGTGATGATAGATCTGGCTGACCCGCAGGCAGCTGAGACAGTGCGTCATTACCAAGTCTTCGGCACACCCACGACAATCATCATCGACCCCCATGGGAACATCCTAAAACGGGTCGATGACGGAATGGATAAAGCGGCTTTCCTTGAGGTAATTGGCAAATTGACCCCATCTGCGGCTCCGCACGGACCTTGAATTCCAAGCCGGTTGTAAGGCTTGTGGAGAGCATGGCATTGTGGCATGGCTGAGCAGCCATCGCCCTGGCCAGTGGAACTGGCTTACGAGGAAGGTATAAATACCCTCAGGCAAGCAACCATCTTACCTCGGCAAACCAGTTCTGTTCCTATTACGCAGGACGATCACCAGCCTTGCCTGACATCAATCAATACTCCGCCTTAAAATCGTACGTTCCCGAGGCCACGGCATAAACCGCCCGGCCTGCTTCGGTGCGCAGGTATTTCACCCCGGACCGGGTTTCCGCCGCCGAACCACCTTCTTTAACCTTCCCTCCCGCCCGCACGGGCATAAAAACCGTCGCCGTGGTATTGGCGGGAATGGTGGCCTGCAACTCAAACCAGCCCGGCGAACGCCCCCACTGGCTGATGATGTTCCCATGAAGGGAGGCATAACTGGTTTTCACCCAGGTTACCCCGCCAACGGGCTGGGGCTTGAGGAGGATCTGCTGAAACCCCGGACCTTTCGGATCGCTGCTGATCCCGCCCAGGTCGTGGTAAAACCATTCATTGATCTGGCCGAGCATGAAGTGGTTTTGCGACGAATGGCGCCCGGCATCCCACGCCTCCGTCAGGCTCGTGGCCCCCTTTTTTAATTGGTAGCCGTAACCGGGTTTTTCCGACTGATTATTCACAGCATAAATCACATCCGAGCGCCCCCCGTCGGCCAGCGCCCGCAAGAGATACCGGTACCCCACGTCGCCCGCAGTCAAGCCCCGCTCATGGAGATCGCGGACGATGGCGGCCAACACGGCCGGCCGGTTGGTTTCCTCGCAAATGCCGAATACCAGCGGAATGGCATTGGCCGTTTGCGAACCCGTGGCATAGCTGCCGGTGTCCGTGTGATAAAAGCGCTCGTTGAAGGCATTGCGAATGGTGGTGGCCAGTGCGGCGTAAGTTTGCGCGTCTGCCCGGTGCCCCAGCATGGCGGCAGCGCGGGCCATGACGGCGACATCCTCATAATAATAGGCCGTGGCGGTTAGTTCCTTGGGTGTTAGTTGGGAATAACCAGGCGGTTTGGGGCCGATGTCGTACCAGTCACCCAACCCATAATCAAGGATGCCACGGTTGGCGCGCGTGCCCAGGTAGGCAACGTGCCGCCGCATGGCGGGGTAATACTGCCGGAACAACTCCAGGTCACCGTCGAATTCATATTGCTGCCAGGGCACGAGAATAAAACTGCTGCTCCATTCCGGGGAATCGGCAAAATCATTGCGTTGATCGCCCGTTTGCCCCGGCCCCCGAAACGCCACGTATTCCGGCGCAATGGACGGCACCAGGCCGCTGGGCAATTGCGAGTCGGCAATGTCATTCATCATTTTGGTGTACAATTGCGCCAGATCAAACTCATACCGCAGGGCCGGCCCGTTGAGATGGTCCTGTTCCAGCCAGCCCAGCCGTTCGCGGTGGGGACAATCGGTGAGCAAGCTCATCAGATTGCTGCGCTGTGCCCACCGGATGAGGTTGTGAATGCGATTGAATAACGGATTGGAACATTCAAAGGCGCCCGCCGGGGCGGAGGCGGTGTTGACCACGCGGGCTGTGAGGGATTTGATCCGGGGTGCCGGCTGTCCCGGGGCGGCGGGGAAAAAGTGCGCCTCATAGTAGCGGCATCCGGCATAGAAAAACTTCGGAGTCCATTCCTCCACCCCGTCGGTGGCCTTGATATAACTGCACGCCACCGGGTCCTTGCGGCTGGCGTTCATGGACATTTGGGTGATGCTGCCGTCGGCATTGGTAAGCTCAGCCGGCAGGAGGCGAACACGACTTCCGGCCGGCCCACTCACCCGTACCGTGGGGATGTAAGCGGCATTTTGGCCCAGGTCAAAGACCTCGTTGCCATTGGTAATCGGCCAGGTGGCCACCGGCTGGCGCAGTTCAAACGCCTGAATCGGCGGGGCCGCACCCGAAAGCCCTTTAAGCTGCCCGCCCGGCCCCTCGACCTCGGTGGCCGCCGCCCATTCGGAGTCATCAAATCCGGGCTGGTCCCAGCCAGACGGCAGGAGGCGGGCGTCGTAATCCTCGCCTCCGTAAATGGAGGAAAACGTGATGGGCCCCGGCGCCACGCGCCAGGCGGCATCCGTGCCAATGATTTCCACGGTGCCGTCCGCATATTCCAAACGTAATTGCGCGATGGCCTTTTGCGGACCGTAGGTGCCGCTGAATTTAGTATAGCGATTGGAAACTTCCAGCACGTTGTACATGCCGTTGCCCAGCAGCAAACCGAGGGCGTTCCTGCCCGTTTTAAACCGGGCGGTGAGATCCCGGGTATCGTAAAGACAGGTGCGGTCATATTTCGACCACCCGGGGGACAGCCAGTCGTCGCCCACTTTTTCACCATTCAGCCGCAATTCATACTGGCCCAGGCCGCAGACATGCAGCAGGGCGCGCTGCAAACCGGGCTTCACCACCCATTCCCGGCGCAACAGTGTGGAAGCTTGGTTGGTCTGATTGCCGGCAGCGGCGATCCAGTACGCCTGCCAGTCCGCCGGTGCCAGGATACCCATGGTGAACGTGGCCGGACGGCTCCAGGCGGACGGGTGACGGGCCGCATCCCAGACCCGCACCTTCCAAAAGAGTTGCTCGCTGGAGGTCAAATGCCCACCGGTGTAAGGGATTCCCAAGGTCTGGCTCAACTCCACCCGGCCACTATCCCAGCCTTGCAGCTGATGGAGGGCCTCCTCGGACGTCGCCACCACCACCTCATAGGCCGTCTGCCGCTCACCCCGGTCATGGCTGGCCACCTGCCAGAACAGTCGCGGCGTGGCGGAATCCACCCCCAGCGGATCGACGGCGTAATCACAGCGCAATGCCACCGGTTCCAAAGCCGCCTGCGCGGCCGAGGCCAGCCCCAGCATCGCCAACAAAATACCTGCGAGAATTTTGGACATCGCCCACATCGTTTCCCTTTTCCCCCCGTCGAGGCAAGCGAATCTTTACACCCATTTCGGCAGGAGTGCGCGCCTCCAGACCCGCAACGCACAGTCCCCGGCCACCGTGGCCCATCCACTCGCCGGATCATGAACCGCCATCTTTGCCCTGCACCCCGGTGCCAGCCCAAAATTGCCCGCCATTAACCACTGGTGCGCCGGCGCCAGGCAAAACCTAAAATTACCCGGTTGCCCCCCGTCAAAACATTGCAAACCGGCCTGAATTCGCTAAGCTCCCGGTTCAATGAAAATTCAACGGGCTCTGCTTTCCGTCTCCGACAAAACTGGTTTGGTGGCCTTCGCACAAACCCTGGCCGCCCATGGTGTCCAACTGCTGTCCACCGGCGGCACCGCCAAAGCCTTGCGCGAAGCCGGCCTGGCCGTAACCGATATCAGCGAGCACACGGGCTTTCCCGAAATGCTGGACGGCCGCGTAAAAACCCTCCATCCGAAAGTGCACGGGGGCTTGCTTTATATTCGCGGCAACGTCACCCACGAAGCCGCCGTTCAGGAACATGCCATCCTGCCGATTGATCTGGTGGTGGTGAATTTGTATCCGTTTGAGCAAACGGTTGCCCGTCCGCATGTCAGCCTGCATGACGCTATTGAGAATATTGATATTGGCGGCCCGTCCATGCTGCGCAGCGCGGCCAAAAACCACGACAGCGTGACCGTCATTGTCGACCCTGCGGATTATGCGCCCGTGGCCGCACTCATCCAAGCAACCGGCAACACCACCCTGCCCTTGCGGCGTCAACTCGCCGCCAAAGTTTTCGCCCGCACCGCCGCCTACGATGCCGCCATCGCGGCACACCTGCAAAAGGAATTCTCGGCCGACCCCGCCGCCCTGCCGGCCACCCTGACCGTGTCAGCCCCACTGGTCCAGCCACTGCGTTATGGTGAAAACCCGCACCAAACCGCAGCTTTGTACGGCCAGTTCCCCGAATATTTTCAACAGCTCCACGGCAAGGAATTGTCCTATAATAATATCCTCGACCTTACCGCTGCCGCCGCGCTGATCACGGAATATCAAGGTGAGGCCCCCACACTGGCAATTCTCAAGCATACGAATCCTTGTGGCGTGGGCCAGGGGCCGAATTTGCGGGAGGCCTGGGACAAGGCCTTTGCCACCGACCGCCAGGCCCCATTTGGCGGCATTATTGCCGTAAACCAGCCGCTGGACGGTGCCTGCGCAGCCGCGATTTCCGAGATTTTCAGTGAGGTCATCATCGCCCCCGAATTTTCGCCCGAGGCCCTGGAAATCCTGCAAAAAAAGAAGAATTTGCGACTGCTGCGCATCATCAAGTCACCCCTCGCCGCCCCGGCCTGGGACATGCGCAGCGTGGGCGCGGGATCGTATCTCCTGCAACAGCGCGACCTAAAGGCTACCACGGCGGCGGATCTGAAAATCGTGACCAAGCGCCCGCCGACCCCGGCAGAATTGCAGGCCATGCTCTTTGGCTGGCGGACGGTGAAACACCTAAAATCCAATGCCATTGTTTATGTGGGGGCCGACCGCACCCTCGGTGTGGGTGCAGGCCAGATGAGCCGGGTCGATTCCAGCCGCATCGCGGTGTGGAAGGCCGGCGAAGCCAAACTCTCATTGGCCGGCAGTGTGGTGTGCAGTGACGCCTTTTTCCCCTTTCCGGATGGACTAATCGCGGCTGCCGATGCCGGTGCCACCGCCGCCATTCAACCGGGCGGCTCGGTGAAGGATGCCGAGGTGATTGCCGCCGCCGATGCGCGGGGCCTGGCCATGGCCTTTACTGGCGTCCGTCACTTCCGTCATTGATAGCCCAGCCAGTAGATCAGGGCGAGTTGCGTGGCGGTTACCGCCACCAACAGGCTCCACACCACTGCCTCGCGGAGCGTTAAGCCCCGCTGGGCCGGGGGCGCGAGCCAAAATTGCAGCTTCACCGAACCGACCGCTAGAATATCCCCCTGGCGGAGCACCGCCCTTTTTTGGGATTGTTGGTTGATCGACAGCAGCGCTTCCCCCTCAGTGCGCACGGCATAGTTGACCCGATCCACCCACTCCAAAACCAAATGGGAATCCCAAACCCCGGAATCTTCCAATTGCAGATGATTACCCGGGGAACGCCCGATGCTGAAAGGAAAACGGCGGACAATCGTGTGATTGCCCGCCTGTTTGCCGGAAAGAATGGAAATTTGAACCATTAAAATAATTGCCGGTCGACCAAAATTTGGTCACCAGGGTAAACCAACGGATCTTTTTCTGGATGGTCGGAAACTTCCTCACAATTCACCCGGAGCTTGTGTTTGCCGCGAATCAGCCAAACTTTCTGTTTGTTGGCAAAATCCGTGAAATCCCCGGCGGAGGCAATGGCCCGCGTGACCGTGGTTTCACCGAGATACAATTGCCGGCCCGGCTGCTTCACCTCACCGCGAACATAATACACCCGGTCGCCGGTGCTGACGGAGACCGTCAGATGGGTGTAAAACTTGGGCACGTAGAGGTCATGAATGATGTTTTGCAGTTCGCCAGCGGTTTTGCCCACCGCAGGAACGTGACCGATGGAATTCATCGTAATCGTGCCGTCCTCTTTGATGGTCTCAATATGCGGAGTAATTTCCTCGGGCGGTCCAGACAGAGTGATGGTGAGGATATCACCCACATTCAAGCGGGCCACCTCGGCGGCGGCGAGGTGATTCGCAAAGACCGGATCAACCGGGGTGGAGGAGCAACCAGTGAAAAACAGTGCGGACACCAGCAGTCCCGCGGCAAAAAATATGCGTGAAAATAACGTCATGGGATTAATCAATAAAACTTTGGTCGGCTGATCAATATTTTTGTTTGATGCCGCCCGCCTCGGTGTCCCCCGAACCGGAAGACTTGGATCCCGGTGTGGTCCCAGGCTTGGAGGCCTCAGCTTCCTGCTCCTTTTCATTACGGGAGTAGTAATAATCGTGATAGTAGCCGCTATAGTAGTAATAGCTTTCGTCCTGGGACATGTTGATGTTATTCAACACGATACCCACGAAATTGCCCCCGACTTTTTCAATCATCTGCTTGGCGCGGATGTTCATGGGCTGGGGATAGCGGCGGTATTGAATGATCTGCACCACCAAGTCCATTTCACTGGCCAGAATGGAGGCGTCACTCACCCCAAGAATGGGCGGTGAATCAAAGAAAATGTAATCATACCGCTGCTTCAATTCCGAGACCATCTCCTTCATTTGACCGGAACCCAAGATGCCCATGGAGCTGTTCGGGAGCTTGCCGCTGGCCATGAAATCCAGCATGGGCACGTTGGTGGTTTGAATCACCTCGGCAATGGTATTTTGCTTCAGCAAATAATTGGTAAGACCAATGTTGTTGCCTACTTTTAATAATTTATGCAGCGTGGGACGACGCAAATCCGAATCCACCAACAAAATGCGCTGACCAGTTTGTGCAAATACGGTGGCCAAATTCAACGTGGTCGTGGATTTACCTTCACCCGCACCGGCGCTCACCACGACGATGCTGTTTAATTTGTCATCTTTGCGAGAAAAAAGAATATTCGTTCGGAGCACCCGATAAGCCTCGGCGTGCTTGCTCTCCGGTCCTTCGTCAGCCAGGATGCCCACATTTTGCGGAATAACTCCCAACACCGGAGCTTGAAACGCGCGCTCGACATCGTCGATGGTCTTCACGCTGGTATCCAAGTACTCAATGAAAAACGCCAGACCAATCCCCATGATCAAACCGAATACCAGGCCCAAACCGATATTCATGGTTTTATTGGGCTTCACCGGCGCATCCCCAGGTCGGGCATAGTCAGTGATCATGACGAGTGAAGTGGCCGGAATGACCAAATCCACCTTGATACTTTCAATCTTGGCGGCCAACTGCTTGTTGAATTCCTTCAATGTTTCCAAATTGCGTTTTTCGTCCCAATAGGGCTGGCCGCGCTCCTGCTCTTGCTGATCGGTGGCTTTGGCCTGATCCACAGCCTCGCGCAACGCCTGCAAAGCAGCGTTTTTGGATTTCACTTCGCTTTCCAATGCGCGCATGATGCCGATCACCCGGGCGTCGATCTCGGACGTCAATTCAGCCAACATGGATTGCAAGCGGGTGATGTGCAGATCAGCCGGTGCGTAATCGTTGGTGTAAGTAACGTATTGCTGTTGCGTGGCATGCAATTTACCGAGCAAATCACTTAACATGGGGTCACTGGTCACAGTGGGGAGCACATCGCGCAACTTTTCATTATCCAGTCCTTTTAACTCCTCCAACTGGGTCTGTAATGATTTGTAGGTACGTTCGCCCTCAATCATCTGTTGATTGTAGGTTTGCAGCATTTGCTGATTGATCGTCGGCGTGGGCATCACCGAATTGGGATCCATGTCCACAATCTTTAGCTTACCGCGTAAATATTCCACATTGGTTTGACTCGCCTGGATCTTGGCATCGGATTGCTTAATCTGTTCCTCCAGCTCTCGCAACCCGCCCAAGGTATACTCTTTGCGGGTATTCAAGCGGTATTCTTGATAAGCCACAGCAACCGTGTTGGCCAGTTTGGCAGCCTCTTCCTTGTCATCACTGTAAACCATGATGGAAATCAACTTGGTATTACGCACTGGCTGCAGCACCATCCGGCGTTTGAGAACATCAATGGTTTCCGTGGTTTTGAGCGGTTCCCCGTTGTTGTATTTCTTGCCCCACACCACATTCAAATTGAGCTGGTTGACCACATTGCTCAAGACGACCTCGGATTGAATAATTTCAAAAGTCGTTTGGATGAAAAACGGGTCGTAAGGGGATTGGGTGGCCGGATTACCGGTGCTGCTATTAATGTCGCCACCACCATTCTCACCTTCCACCTTGATGCGGCAGGTGCTGGCGTAGGATTCAGGCAAAATAAACGTTACGGCCGTGGCAATGATGGCGGTGATCAGAAAGACCGTAATGATGATGGCTTTGCGAATCCGGATAATGCGCCAATAATCAAGGAAATGTAATTTGGCTTCCGGCGGAGGGGCACTCTGATTTTTAAACGAATCCATATCTTAAATAAAAATGGGAGCCCGAGTTAATACTTGGCTCCCATACAAATCAATAAAAACATCACTCAAATTCCAGACAGCTCAATAAGCCACGGAAATGCCGAGGTAAAAACGATTCCGTTCGTAGGCTTGGGAAGTTCCGGCCGGGGCTGAAACATTATCGTAGTTATAACCAGCCTCAGCGGAAAAATGGCGGGTAAACGCATAGTTAGCGTTCAAACCGAGACTGTAATCCGTCTGATCCTGACCATCATACTGACCTCCGTTAAAAGTGGAATCCATCCACTTACCAATCACCGACACCAGTAATTTTTGGGTGATGTGGTGGTTGATGGAGGCGTAAAGCGTGGAACTCAACTGATCCTGCGTGAGGCTATTGTTAAGAGTATTCACCGAAACCACATCAGTCGCATTGCGGGTTTCCGTAAAGCCGACCTCGACGTTGCATCCGGGACGGTAGGTATAAATCAACGAGAGATCAGCATAGGGGGACAAATCCGAAGTGTTCTTCAACGGATCATTGATGGTTTCATGGTACTGCACACCCACCCGGCCAGAGCCCACCAAATTGGGCAGGAAATTATGCTGCAAGCCCACATAACCATAATGGTTAATGTTATCCCGGGAGTCGCTGTAGTAATTATGAATCCCACCCGGTCCGTATTGTCCGATTACCGCGTTATCCGTGTAATTTTCAATCTGAAACTGATACCCGACAAATGCCATCGTTTCGGGGGCAAGGTGCCACTGAAGATTCAGCTGAGGGGAGTTCTGAATGCGGTTTAATTGTGCCGCGTAGGTAGATTGGTCGGAGTACTGGTAAAAATTATTCGCGTAAACCAATTCCGAGCTAAAAGTGGGCGTAACGTCCGTGTGCAGGGTGAGATGGCCGCTATTAGAAATGTTGTTGCCATTCAACCGCCGGGCGTTGGCTGCATCAAAACCGGGCTCCTGACCAGAATTAAAATTATCACTCACCTTCAAATCCCAACGCTCAGAGAAGGCATGATCCACCCAAACATTAACCGTGTGGCTTTGATCGTACGGATTGACGTTAAATTCATCACGTTGCTGATACCATTGCAGCCCGTAAGAATAGAGAAATCCAATCTGCGTCTGAGTCAGGGGAATGGTGGCGGTAATGGTCGGGGCAACCTCAATCCCGAAACTACCTTTGCGCGCAGAGCCATTGGAATTGGCGCCAACGCTATAGTTGTCATCATAAAACCCGCGGAGCGAGGCGGAGGCGTTCCAGTTTTTGACGTCGCCCAGCATGGAAGATTGTGCCCCAGCGGACATTCCAATCCCCACAACCCCGGAGGCGGCAAGGCCAATTGATACAACAATTTTATTCATATTTACTAAAAATCCTCAACCAGACGCAAAAACCAATCGCAAATAAGCAGCCTTTAAATCACAACTGCACCCACCTTAACATCAGTACAACCCTAACGTCAAAAAGAAAATTCGCTTTTCACACTCTTTTTCGGACCTTTTCCGCAATCATTTTCACGGTCACAGTATTTTGCTAAGCTACTCAAAACATTTGGTTTACGTCAAATTTGACCACGCTTGCCCCGCAACGCCTGCAAGACCCCGGAATAAGTCAACTGATTGACCACCTGTTTTTTTTCCAACCAGCCTTTCCGCGCCATGCCCGCCCCCAAGCGCAGATACCCAGCGTGCTCATTCCGATGCGCATCGGGATTAATCACACATTTGACCCCCTTGCTCCTGGCATAAGGCCAGTGCCGCCAATCCAGGTCAAACCGCCACGGATTGCAATTGAGTTCCAGCCAGGTACCGGTGGCGGCACAGGCCTCGATCACTGCTGGCAAATTGACCGGATAAGGCTCCCGGCGCAAGAGTAAACGCCCCGTGACATGCGCCAGCATATGCACATGGGGGTTTTCCGCCGCCCGAATTAAGCGCTTGGTGTTTTCCGCCTCCTGGCTGGACGGCACATGCAAGCTGGCCACCACCACGTCCAACTCTGCCAGCAGATCGTCATCAAAATCCAGGCGGTCTTTTAAAATATCCACTTCCGACCCGGCCAACAGGCGGAAATCACTCCCCTGACCGGCTAATTTCGCGTTGATCCCCCGGATCACCTGAATCTGCTCCCGCAGGCGTGCGGCATCCAGCCCGTTGGCCTGGAATGAGGATTTGGAATGGTCGGTGATTGCCCAATATTCCAGCCCCAAGTTGGCCATGTAATCGGCAATTTCCTCCAAGGTATTATGACCATCGCTCCAATTGGAATGATTATGCAAGGAGCCTTTCAAATCGGTCCATTCAATCAAACGGGGCAGCTCGTTGGCCTCACCAGCCACGAATTCACCATGATCCTCCCGTAATTCCGGTGGAATGAATGGCAGGGCCAGCGCGCCAAAAATATCCTCCTCGGTTGGACAGTCCACCCGCAGAGCGGGGTCGCGGGTTTCCTCCTGGGAGCGGAACAAGCCATATTCATTGAGCCGCAGTCCCCGGGCGATGGCCCGTTGCCGCATCACAATGTTGTGCTCCTTGCTGCCCGTGAAATAAGCCAGGGCAAAAGGGAATTCAGTGTCGCTCACCACCCGCAGGTCGCATTGAATGCCCCCATCCAGAATCACGCTGGCCTTGGTATCCCCTTGGGCGATCACCTTGATGATGCCAGGCTGGGCCACAAAAAAGGCAATCACTTCCACCGGGGTTTTGGACGAAGCCAGCAAATCGATGTCGCCCACCACTTCCTTGAACCGCCGCAAGCTGCCGGCGGTACTGCACCGAATCACCGCCTCGCACGCGCGCAAGGCTGCCAGAAGCGGCTCCGCGACGTTGAGGGAGTCGGATAACAAATGTTTGGATGCATAAGTCCGGTGGCGTTCGATGCCTTCCAATAGGTTCGTCTGGGTTTTCTCTCCAAAGCCCTCCAAATCAGCCACTTTTCCAGCTTTGCAGGCGGCCTCCAACTTTTCCACGGAATCCACATTCAGATGCTTGCGGAGGGCCTGAATTTTTTTGGGACCCAAACCCGGAATTTCCAGCATGGCAATGAGGCCGGCGGGGATGGATGCCTTGAGTTCCTCGTAGTATTTGAGCCGTCCCGTTTCCACCAGTTCAGTAATCTTTTGCTCCAGCGCCGCGCCGATGCCCTTGATTTCCCCCAGGCGTTTTTCCGCCACCAGCGTGGCCAGTGGTTCGCCCAAGCCCTCCAAGGTGCGCGCCGCATTGCCATAGGCCCGCGTTTTGAAGGGGTTTTCCCCGCTCAATTCGAGTAACGTCCCGATTTGCAATAAAATTTCCGCCACCTGCTCTTTATCCATCCCTCCAACATGCGGGTGAAACTTCCAAGTTTCAAGCGGCGGTTTTTTGTGGCACCCTGGCAGCATGTCAAAAATAAAAAATCTGCCGGTCGCGCTCACGATCGCCGGCTCGGACAGCGGCGGCGGCGCGGGCATCCAGGCCGACCTGAAAACCTTTACCGCCTTGCGGGTTCACGGCACGAGTGCCATCACCTGCCTGACGGCGCAAAATCCCCGCCGCGTACTGGCGGTCACAGCCTGCCCGCCCGCGCAGCTCCTCGCCCAAATCACGGCCATCTGGGAAGAACTCCCCCCGGCTGCCGTTAAAATCGGCATGTTTTTCAACCTCGCCAATGTCCGCCTGCTGGCGAAATTCTTCCGGGATCATTCTGGAATCCCATTAGTGATTGACCCGGTGCTGGTGTCGACTAGCGGCACGCGGTTGCTGCAACCGGCAGCCACCCGGGCCTTGCTCCAAGACTTGTTGCCGCTGGCCACCCTGGTGACCCCGAATGTGGATGAAACCGCGATTTTAACCGGACGCAAACCCGGAACGGTGGAGGAATTGCGGGAAGCGGCGCGCCAAATTCACGCGCTTTACGGCTGTGCCGCCCTGGTAAAAGGCGGCCATTTGCCCAACACCCGCACCGCCGTGGACATTTTTTTTGACGGCGAGACCGAACTGTTCCTGAGTGCGCCGTTTATCAAGGGCCTGGTTACCCACGGCACCGGCTGCACCTACTCCGCTGCCATCACCGCCGGTTTGGCCACCGGCCACACTCTGCCGGACGCCGTCAGTACTGCCAAACATTACATCACCGGCGCCATTGCCCAGAGTTATCGTTCCCATGGCCACACCATTCTCAATCACCTCACCTGAGCAAATCATTTCTGGATGAATCGATGGTTTGAAGCTTCAAGGGTGACGCCCGGATTTTGCCGTTTTTCTTCAAGGCCGGCTCAACCGAAAAAATTGACCGTCATTCGTCAGCCCTACGGTGACTTGATTGAGGTTCAGTGCACCATTCACCACTGGTGCGGGCAAACTGGTATTCCAGGATGAGGCGCCCGTCAGATCCTTGGCGCCTTGCAGCGCAAACCCCGCCGGATAGACCGGCCAAGACAAGGTGACATTGTTGGTGCTTTTTGCCAGACGCAAAGGCATGGTAAAGAACTCAAAGGCCAGCGCGTAAGGCTCCATACCGGTGACCACGGTGGGGCCGCCGGTCTTCCAAACTTGCAAGTCATACCGGCCGGCCGGCAGCCGCGGCACCCAGACATGCTGGAGATTGTCCACGGTGCTGACGCTGGCCGCCACCAGGTTGCTATTGGCAGTGTTGTACAAAAATAATTTCAAGACGTTGATGGCCGATTTATTCTGGTGCCGGTTCCAGGCCAGGGTGGCTGTGACGGTGAACGGTGCGCCGGCGACTCCGTTGGTGACATTAAAATAATAATGGTTCACCCCATCGAGGGTGGTCGTGCTGGTATTGGTGTTAAAATCCCAGCCGCTCAGGGTGCTCACGGCGGCGCTGGACCCAGTGGGGGGATGTGCTGACCCTGTGGACAAAGTCGCCGACACACTGTACCCATGCTTTCCGCCTGTGAGTTGTTTGTAAGAATTAAAAACATTCAGCACCCCGGAACCGTAACGTGGATCCAGTGGCGACGGACTGGCGTTCGTCCAACCCAGCGGCTTGAGTGCGCCGTTGATCAACAAGGCGCGCAAGGTGGCAATATTCACGGCGGAATTGGTGTCACTGCCCCCGTCACCGCGCAAACCTGCCTGGATCAACAGCGCCGCCGCCCCGGAAACATACGGCGCGGCAAAACTGGTTTCCTGCTCCGGGGCCACCAAATCCGGCTTGGCCCGGCCATTGTCCGGGGTGGGACCCGTGCTCGAATTACCCCCGTAGGCCCCCACGCCCAGGCCATTATAACTGGTTGCCGGCGGATTGACCGCCCCGCCGTTGCCAATCGCCGTGACAAAAAGTGTTTTATACTGTGCCGCGTAATTGTCATAAGCGGTGTCTACCGCCTTTTGCTCGTTGGTCGTGGCCACCACCAGATTGAAACTCTGATTTACCACTGGATCATTGAGATTCGCATTCGGCAAGTACACCACGTAAGTACCAGCAATGCTGCCGCCGGTGACGAAATAGCTGGCGTCATAATTGTCCACATGGGCGGCATTGGTGGCCACTCCCTGGGCCAACCCGTAAAAATAGTCGGCCACCTCATCCGCGTGGGCCGACTCCGTGCCGACGGAGTTGGGAAAGGCGGAGGCCGTGCCACTGCTCGAATAATAGGTAAACCGGGATGCTGGCTGGCTGGCGGCGTTGGGATTAACCTCAAAATCCCCCGTGCCGGTCGCGTATGCCTCCACTTGCGCCACCCGCACTCCGGTGCCATTCGCATTGGTGGCCAGCGTGTTTAACAGAGTCAACCCGATGGTGTCCAAGGTCGTTGCGTCAAGGGAACCGGTGCCCAGCATGAGGGCGAGCAAGACCAGCCATCTGGAAAAACTTGCCGGGCGATTCGCCGTGCGACCCGCTTCGGACGGAGGAGTTTTCATCTGCTCAAATAATATCACAGGCGCTTGCCCAAGCCAACTGGGGAACCCTGCCCCGTCACCGCTTTTCCCATTGCCAGCCCGGAACCCGTTCGCCATGCTGCCTGGCATGAAATCCTGCGGCCATAACGCCCCCAACCTTGGCACTGGCAATGCCCGTACTCCCCTTGGTGGCAACGGGTGGCGCCGAAGCTGGCTCGCCACTTGGTGGCTTGGCTGCCTGGTCATCGCCGGTCTGGTGGCCAATGTTCCAGGGGCCGGGGTGGCGCCGCCCCAGCCGTTTGGCCCGGTACCCTCGGATCGCCAGCGCGCGGCCCAAGCCCGGGAGTTTTTTGGTTTCATTCACTTCACGGTGAATACCTTCACCGGTCGGGAATGGGGTGCCGGAGACGAGCCTGAAAGCCTCTTTAATCCCACAGATTTCAGCGCCCGCCAGATCGCGCAAACCGCCAGGGACGCCGGCATGCGCGGTTTAATCCTGACCTGCAAACACCATGATGGTTTCTGCCTGTGGCCCTCCCAATACACGGACCATTCCGTGAAAAATTCGCCCTGGAAAAATGGCCAGGGCGACGTGGTGCGCGAACTGTCCGACGCCTGCCGTCAGGCCGGCCTGAAATTCGGCATCTACTTGTCGCCGTGGGATCGCCACAGCGCCGTCTACGGCCAGCCCGCCTACCTCACCTATTACCGGCAGCAACTGCGCGAATTGCTGACCCATTACGGTCCCGTGTTTGAGGTGTGGTTTGACGGCGCCAATGGCGGCGACGGTTATTATGGTGGCGCCCGGGAAACCCGGCATATCGATCGCGCCACGTTTTACCACTGGCCCGAAACCTGGTCCATTGTCCGGGAATTGATGCCGGATGCCGTTATGTTCAGCGACGCCGGACCGGACGTTCGCTGGGTGGGCAACGAGCGTGGGCTCGCCGGGGATCCCTGCTGGGCCACTTTAAATGTCGCTGATTTCATCCCCGGCGACGCCGACGCCGCCCGCCTGAATTCCGGTGACCGCTTCGGTACCAATTGGTTGCCCGCCGAGTGCGATGTCTCCATCCGCCCCGGTTGGTTTTATCATCCCGAAGAGGATCAGCAGGTGAAAACCCCGGGGCAATTACTGGATATTTACTACACTTCCGTCGGCCGTGGTGCCAATTTGAACTTGAATCTTCCGCCCGACCGCCGAGGCCGCATTGCCGATGCAGATGTTCAATCGTTGCGTGAATTTCGGCGGCGGTTGGACGCCACCTTCGCCCATGACCTCGCCGACGAGGCCACCATCAGCGCCAGCAACACCCGAGGCGGCGCCAAACAATTTGCCCCCACCAACCTCGTCCACCATCGTCCCGGTGCGTACTGGGCCACCGATGATGCGGTAAACACGCCGGAAGTCATCCTGAACTTCCCAAAGCCGACCACCTTTAACGTTATCAGCCTGCGGGAATACCTGCCACTGGGGCAACGAGTGGCCGCCTTTGCCTTGGATAGCTGGCAGCACGGGCAATGGGTGCCTTTTGCCAGCGGCACCAGTATTGGCAATCACCGCTTGATTCGTGGCCCCTATTTAAACACCACCCAAATCCGCCTTCGCATCACCCAATGCCCCGTCTGCCCCGCCCTCGCCGAACTGGGTGTGTTCGCCGAGCCAGTGGCCCAAACCACCATCCCCAAGTAACCGTGTCCTTCCCTGCCACCGCCACTTGACGGGCACAACCACCCGCGTTATACTACTCTTCAGAGCAGTTTTTCTATTTGCTCCGGCAAGGTAGCTCACCGGTTTAAGCCACATTCTCTTGGCGAAAAGCGGCTCTTTGACATCCTTCATTGACTGGGGTTGCCCACGGCACCCGCACAATTCCATGCCGCTCCAAGCGATTTGCCCCCAATCGTACCTAATCGTACCTAATCGTGCCTAATCGTGCCTAATCGTGCCTAATCGTGCCTAATCGTGCCTAATCGTGCCTAATCGTGCCCAATCGTGCCTAATCGTGCCTTTCCATCGAATTTGCCCGGCTGAATTCCTGCCCCTTGCCACCAGATTTTAAATCAGGGCCGGTTGGGGGAGGCGGCAAAACAGCCCGGTCTGTCGGGTTCTGTCAACCCCCGTAAAACCGGCTTAAATCAATTCAAACCATTGTTCATGAAGCATTTACAATAAAACCAAATAAAAACCCGTCAAGGCGCGTCAAGCCCCCCCCCTCCGGACCCTAAAATTTGAACTATCCCGAAACCCAGTTGCCAGGTCCGCCCAAAGCTGCTAACCCTTCCGGCGCACCCATGAACACCCCCGTTCCATGAACCCCCTGCCCGCCCAAATCCCTTTCGGCGGCGACCTCCCGGACAGCCCGGCGGGCGGGGCGCAAAAAATAATTCAAAGGATTTCCCCGTCCCACTGGTCAGACAGGTTAAAAGCAAGCCGCATGGGCGACCCTGATGAATCCTTGGTGAGGGCCAGTCAAAATGGTGATCCGGCGGCCTTTGAAGCGCTGGTTCGCCAGCATCAACGCATGATCCATTCCTTGACCTACCGAATGACGGGCTCCCTGGCCGATGCCGAGGATCTCGCCCAGGAAGCCTTTGTCCGCGCCTATGAGCAGATCGGCCAGTATCAGGGTGGTGCCAAATTCTCCACCTGGCTGTATCGCATTGCCATTAACGCTTGTCTGAACTGGCGCCAGCGGGAGACTCGCCGCCTGGAAGTTCATACCCAGTGGGCCACGGAGGCCGCCACAAACCATGCGGAATTTACTGAAAGCCACCCGGAGCAAAGCGGCCGTGTGCAGGCCGCGCTGCTGAAACTCCCGGCCCGGCAACGGGCAGCCATCGTGCTGACCGTGTACGATGGGCTGAACCACGCGGAAGCCGCGAAAGCCCTGGGTTGCTCCGAAACCACGGTTTCCTGGCGCATATTTGCCGCGCGCCGGAAGTTGAAAAAATGGCTGAAAAACCACGAGTGATGCCATGAACGATTCCGATCTCGAAGCCCAGTTGCGTGCGCTCCAAGCCCCGGAACGGAGCGGGGAATATTGGGCGGATTTCCCCCGGCGAATCACCAATGATTTGCGCACCCGGCCACTACCGCGCCCCGCGCCCTCCTCCTGGCTGCCACAATTAGCCTGGGGCTTTAGCCTCGCATTTGGTTGCTTTACCCTCGGTTACTTTATTGGCCACAATGATGTACCCCGGGGTCTGACCCATGCTATGATGGAAAACCAAAGGGAATTCCGGGTGTCTCTCACCAAAATCCCCGACCAGGTCCGCAGTTTAATGCTGAATGAACACGGCCTGAAAAAACTACTGCCCGAACAACCCTGACCCTGGCTATGATCGCTGGAAAATTACAAGCCTTGCCCACCGAACCCGGCACCGTCTCTGCTCCGGAAGCAGTCGAGGCATTAATTCAACAGGCGGAAGCCGCGGCCGCCAGTGACATCCATCTGCAAATGACGGGTAACGGCGCAACCGTCGCCTTTCGGTTGGATGGCCTCATGACCCCGGCTACCACCTTTGCCCCCGAACTGGCCGAGCGGGTTTTCGGGCGCATCAAATTCCTGGCCCAACTTAAAACGTACCAGGATTCGCTGCCGCAGGACGGTCGGATTGATAAACACACGGTTAAAGCCCGGAGCGATCTGCGGGTGGCGACCTATCCAACCGTTACCGGTGAGAAAATTGTCCTCCGGCTGTTCCATCCCGGTTCGGCGAGAGGCCTGGCCGAATTGGAATTTCCGGCCCCGGTGACGGCGGAATTGCACACCTTTCTCCGCCAGACCGCTGGCCTGCTCCTGCTCACGGGTCCGGCCGGCAGTGGCAAGACCACCACCATTTATGCGTGTCTCCGCGCCCTTGCCGAAATGGGTGGACGCCACATTATTACCATTGAAGACCCCGTGGAACAAATCGTGCCGGGCGTCATGCAGACCGAGGCCAATGAGGTCCGCGGCCTGGATTTTGCCCGCGCGGCGCGGCATTTGTTGCGACAGGATCCACAGGCCCTGGTAATTGGTGAAATTCGCGACGAGGAGACGGCCAACATTGCCGTGCGCGCCGCGCTCACCGGGCATCTGGTGATTTCCACACTCCACGCCGGCTCCTGTCGCGGCGTGCTGGAACGGCTGCTGGTCATGTGTGCTGACCGCTCGGCCATTGCCTCCGCCACCGAATTAATCCTGAACCAGCGCTTGATGCGCAAGCTCTGCCGCGCCTGCGCCGGCAACGGCTGCGCCGCCTGCCTGCAAACGGGTTATGCCGGCCGGGTACCGCTGGTGGAATGGCTGCGGGTGGATGCCGCCGTGCAGGCACAGATTCGAGCGCATGACGTCGCGAGCGTCGCGACCGGCCACACCCTGGAGCAAGCCGCGCAATTACTGTTGCAAAACGGGGTCACCAACCAGACTGAATACCGCCGAATTTTTGGCTTATGAAAAATGACGAATTTGCTTTTTTTAACCAGCAACTAGCCGCCCTGTTGCGGGACGGCATCCCCCTGGAAGGAGCGTTGCAACGCCTGTGCGCCGAAATGCGCCAGGGCTCTCTCCGCACCGAAATCCAAACCCTGGAGGCCGATCTGGCGCGAGGCACCCCGCTGGCGGAGGCCATCCGTCCCCGCCAGTTGCCGGAGCTTTACAAACGCATGCTGGAAGTGGGCGCGCAAAGCCATGACTTGCCCGGCATCCTAACCTTGCTAGCCGACCATTACCAGCGCACCAATGCCCTCTGGGCGCGCCTGAAAGGCCTGATGGTTTATCCCGTTCTGGTGCTGGGGGTGGCGTTTCTACTCGCCGGCTTTTTGTCCTTCATCGTGCATCAATTTTTGCTGGGCATCCTCGCCGGAGCCTGGGTGCGGTTGACCGATACAGCCTGGTTTGGCCTGCAATTCGGTTATATCATTTCGCCGGCGATTTTGGGTTTGCTCATCGTGGTGGTGGCCGTGGCGGTCAGCACCGGCAACGTACGCCGGTTCGTGCGCTGGCGGTTGCCCGCCTTCCGCGAAGCCAGTCTGGCTGGGATTGCCTCCACCCTGGCCCTGATGCTCAAAAGCGGTGTGCCGTTGGCGGAGGCATTGGGGTTGGTGGCCCAACTGGAAGCCGGCACACCCGCCGGTGCCGAACTGACCCGCTGGCGCCAAAATCTGTCGTCCGGCCGGGGAAAGTTTTCCGAAATGGCCGCCGGCAGCAAAGTATTTCCCCCGCTCTTTGTCTGGATGATGGCCCATTCCGGCGAAGACTTGGGGGCTGGTTTTCAACGGGTGGCCGAGGTTTATCAGGCCCGGGCGGCGTACCGCAGCGATTTGCTGTTGTACTCCGCCCTGCCCTGCGCCGTGCTGGGTTTGGGCTTCATGATCATTCTCCAGATCCAACCGGTGATTTCGGTGTTCACCTCATTTATTAACAGTCTCAGTGGAGAGATGTGATTATGGCCGATATTTCTGAATCCTTGCTGGAGGTCACCCTCACGATCTTTAAAGTCAGCGGCGTGGCCGCGCTGATTTTCCTGGTGCTGGGCGGGTTGTTTGGGCTGCTTTGCCTGGCGCATTTTTGCCTGAGCCTGCCCATGCGGCGGTCCGAACGCGCGCGCCTGTTTTTGAACCTGCTCGAAAACACCCTGCAACAAGGCCAACCGGTGGAGGAAACTCTGATTTCACTCGCCCAAAGTCGCGACCTGTCCATGGGACTGGATTTTCATCTGCTGGCGGCCTGGCTCGAAACCGGGTTGAATCTGGAAGCGGCCCTGGCCCGTGTGCCGAATTTTCTACCGCCCCAAATCACCGCCATGTTGCGGGCCGGACGGCGTTTGGGGAATCTTGCCAGGGTTTTACCCGCCTGCCGCCAAATCCTCAAGGATGGCTCCAGCCAGACCCAGGGTGCCTTCCATTACCTGCTCATCCTTACCTTTGTGATTACTCCCGTGGGATTCATCATGTTTGGCATGTTTATGATTTTTGTGATCCCCAAATATCTGGACGTTTTCGCCGGGACGGGCTTCGCCGGGGCTCCCATCGGGATGAATTTTCTGCGCTACATTCATGACAATTTCAACTTGGTAATCGCCGCACAATGCGCCGCCTTGCTGCTGGTGTGGCTGCTGGTGTTTATTTACATCGCCGGCCCCCGCCTGGTCGGCTGGTGGCCTTTTTTGGAACGGGTGCATTTCTGGCTGCCCTGGCGGCGACGGCGCATGCAGCGGGATTTTTCCAGCTTGCTGGCGGTATTATTGGATGCCGGGGTGCCGGAGGCTGAGGCCCTGAAACTGGCCGGCACGGGCGCTGCCAATGCGGTCTTTAACGGCCGTACGGCCAAAGCCATGGCGGCCTTGGCTCAGGGTCGGAGCCTGGCGGAGGCCGTTCAGCAACTCGATGACTCGGGCGAATTTCGCTGGCGCTTGCGCAATGCGGTGGCCAGTCACGGGGGATTCCTCCGCGCGCTGACCGGCTGGCAGGAATCGCTCGATGCGCGGGCCTTTCAACTGGAACAAGCCGCTGCGCATGCCATCACCACGGCCGTGGTATTGTTGAGCGGGTTATTTGTGGGCGCGATTGCCGTCTCGGTATTTATGTTCTTTGTGGCATCCATCAATCAGGGGGTTCTATGGTAATCAACCCCCGTCGCCTTTCATCCGCCCGCGGTTTTCTCATGCTGGATTTGGTGGTGGGCATGGGCCTGCTGGTGCTGGCGATCTTTCCCCTCGCTTACACCGTAAATTCGGAGTCCCGTCTCTTCCGCGCCACCTACCAGCGCGCCCTCGCCATGGAAATCGTGGATGGGGAAATGGAAATCCTCGCTGCTGGTGAATGGCAGTCCTGCCCGGAGGGTACGCATGCCTATGCGGTCACAGCGAACGCGGCGGCGAATCTGCCAGCCGGCCAGTTTGAATTGACCCGCACCGGCAGGCATTTGCGGCTGGCCTGGTCCGCCTCCGAAAAATCCGGCATTGGCACCGTGGTCCGGGAGGTCACCTTAAAATGAACATCCGCTTAAACCCCTTTCACGCAGGGCCCAAAACCGAGCAGGGCATTTCGCTCATTGAATGTCTCGTTTATATTGCCGTGCTCGGCGTGGTCCTCACCGTGGCGCTGTTCGGATTTAACCGTTGCTGGGACGATAACAAACATCTGCGGCGCAACGCGGACGACATTGTCCGGGCCTTGCACGCCGGGGAGCAATGGCGGGCGGACATCCGGACCGCCAGCGGCCCCATCCAGGTGGTGGCAGCCGGTAACACTGAGCAATGCATTATTCCGCATCCGGGTTACACCATTTATTATTCCTTTGGCGAGGGGACACTGCAACGCCAGGCGGGCAAACAGGCCCCGCGCAAACTGTTATTGGCTCATGTTAATAGTTCGCACATGCAGGCCGATGCCCGCTCCCAGGTGACTGCCTGGCGGTGGGAACTGGAGCTGGTCAACGCCCGAAAAAAAGTGGGCCTCCGGCCCTGGTTTAGCTTTGAATCCGTGCCCCCGCAATTCCCGCACCCATGAAAACTTGTCTATCGCGCACCTCCCCACACGGGGCCAGCCAGGCCGGTTCCGCCGTGATTGTCATGCTGGCGATGCTCGCAGTGATGGCCCTGCTCGTGGCCTCCAACACCCGCACCATTAACTCGCTGCGGACCGAAGTGCATTTGGTGGACCAGCGCCAGACCGTGCGCCTTGCCGCTGGCGCCGCCACTCCGGAGCACCCGACCGGCACCAACACCACCGCGGTACCCACGCCCTGAAAGCCATGACTCCCCAGATCAAAATTGAAATCATCCAGCGTTCGTTCAAATGCTTCGTCATGGGGGTGCTGGGTTTGATCCCGCTCCTCGGCCTGCCGCTGGCGGTGGCCGCTTTGGGCCACAACCGCCGCATCAACCAACTGCGCGCCGGAAATTGGAACCCGGCTTATCGCTACCAGTTCTGGGGCGTCGTCGGCGCCCGCATGGGAATTGCGCTGTTATTCCTGGCCGGCACCGCCGTCATGGCTTGTTTAACCATGCTGAACTACTGGCCAACTTACCATTAAGGCACCCGCCTGAATTGTTGCCACGGCACGATACTCATACCTGCTCGGGCACAATTGCCATTTCATTGAGGCTCACGCCCTCATTGGCAACCAGCCGTTTCACCTCCACGCTGGCCAGGCAAATGTCATCATCAAATTGCGGCCGCGCCGCGAAGCGTTTGATTTCGTCCAGCACGCCGGTGAACAACTCATTGGCCGGACGCCGGGCCCGCTCGCGGACCGCCTGCAGCAGGTGTGCGGCCGTGAACATCTCCCCGGTGGGGCCTTCCACTTCCACTAATCCATCCGTATACAACGCAATCAGATCCCCTGCGGCCATGGGCCGCCGGAAAGTGGGAAACCGGCCGTCCAGAAACAGCCCGAGCGCCGGCCCTTTTTTCGCGCCGGCATCCACTTTCAACCAATCCACGGTGCCGGTGCCACGCCGCAGCAGAATCGGGTCCGGATGGGCCGCACTGGCGAAACGAAATTCCCCGCGGGCCAGGTCGACAATCAGATAGAAGGCCGTGGCGTACATGATGGATCCACTTTGCTTGAATATACCCGCCAGTTCCCGGTTCATCTGGGTGAGCAATTCGCCCGGATCATTTAGGGTGACGCACAAATCGGCCACCAATGCCCGCATCATGGCCGTGACCAGGGCGGCGCGCACATCATGCCCCATGGCATCGCAAATAAAGAGCCCAACCGCGTTGTCCGACAAGGGCACCACGTCGAAAAAGTCCCCGCTTACCGCACCGGAGGGACAATAAAAACTAAAGAATTCCAGGTGACTTTCGGAGGCCGGTTTATGCCGCGGCAGCGAGGGAAAATTCTGCGGCAGCATCGCCAGTTGCAGTTCGCGGGCCATGTTCAACTCCTCCCGGGTTTGGTGGTCCCGCTGCTCCAGTTCCCGCATGTGTTCCGCCAGCTTTTCCTCGGCTTTTTTAACCACGGTGATATCTCGCGCGATCCCGATCAGGCCGACGATGTTCCCGTTTTGATCCGGCAGGGGCAGTTTGCTCGTGAGCAGCCAGCGTTTCTCCCCGGTTTCATCAAAGAAGAATTCCTCCCGGTTGATCACCGCCTCACCGTGCAACACGCGCTGGTCATCCGCCCAAAATTTTTCCGCCTGGGCCGGGGGGAACAGGTCGAAATCATTTTTACCAATGGCGTCGGCCTCGGTTTTACAGCGGAGATTTTTCAGGTCGGCCGGATTCGCCAGTGTTTTGCGGCCGGCGGTGTCCTTGGCATAAATGCAGTCCGGCAAATTATCAATGAGTGTCCGCAACAACCGGCGCTCGCGGTCAAGGGCCTCCTCGGCCAGTTTGCGCCGGGTAATCAGCCGGCCAATCCCCACCAACCCGATGATGTCGCCGTCCGCATCCCGGAATGGCAGTTTACTGGTCAATAGCCAACGTTTCTGTCCAGATTCGTCAATGAGATACTCCTCGCGATCAATGACCGGCTGGCCCTGCAACACGAGTTGGTCATCCGCCCAAAACTTTTCCGCCAGCTCGCGGGAGAAAAAATCAAAATCGCTTTTACCCAGGGCTTCGGCCTCGCCTGGGCAGCGCATATTTTTCAAATCGGCCGCGTTGGCCAGGAGCTTGCGACCCTGCAAATCCTTGACGTAAATGGCATCCGGCAGATGGTCAATCAACGTTCGCAACAAACGCCTTTCCCGGGATAGTTCCGCGGTGCGCGCCGCCACCAATTGCTCCAGTTCATCGCGGGATCGCTGCAATGCCTCGGTTTCTTGTTTGTGTTCGGTGATATCCCGGTTAATCCCCACCAGCCCCACAATTTCCCCCCGGGCATCGCGCAAAGGCATCTTGGTCACGGAAGACCACACAACTTCCCCGTCTGCCTTGATTTGCTTTTGGGGCTCATTGATTAACGGCTCGCCCGTTTGCAAGATGTGTTGTTCATTTTCAAAATAAACCCGGGCTCGTTCAGGCGGGATAAAATCAAAATCCGTCCGGCCCGCAATTTGTTCCACACCAGCCACCCCTAATCGCCGGAGGGCGGCCTGGCTGCACGTGATAAAGCGCGACTGGGCATCCTTGAAATAAATCCGGTCGGGACTGGCGGCCAGCATGGCTTCAAACAGAAATTGTGGGTTGTGCGGCTGGCTGGCCTGGCGCTCCAGTTCCACATTGCGCTGCGTCAATTCCTGGAGGCGGGCTTCCAGTTCGGCACGGGAATATTGCGACCAGTCGGCGGATGCATTCGGGTTGGGCATAAGCACTTTCGTAAATCATTGCCTGGATTACACCAGGGCTGCCGGCAGCCATCGCCTGCCGGCGATTAATAATGGGAACAGCGGAAACAGTGCCGGTTTTGTTTGCCAGTTTCAACCCTGATTCGCAATCAATTTTCCAGTGGGCGCCAGGCGCGGGCTGGCCGGGTTAGCCATTAGCCCCGCGACTCGCCCCAGGAGGATTGCAGCAATATATTGGCGGCGGTGATCAAGCCGCCCCCGAGGACCAAACGGAAAGTCAGTTGTTCATTGGGATAATCAACGCCCGCCCACTGCGACAGCCAGACGGGCACAAAAAGCGCCAGCAGACTGGCCAGCACCGGTTCCAGGCAGTAAATCAGGCCAGCCTCGGTGGAAGTTACAAAACGCTGCCAGAAATTCATAAACAAATAGGCCCCGAGGGTGCAAAACACCACGAGGACCGCCAATAGCGCCGCAGGAACGGGGGCGGCAATGGCGCGCACGCAGGCAGCCATTGAGGGGGCGGTGACCCACAGCACCGGCAAACAAACCAGCGCCATGGCGGGGAACATTACCGTGGAGATCATCAGGGGCCGGTTGCCGGCATAGCGGGTTCGCTCCAGGGTGATGATTTGCCCCGTAAAAAGCAGGGAACTGATCAGAGTCTCAAATTCACCGCGCCCCAGTTCCATCATCCGCCAGTTCACCCCCGCCAGCACGGCTACCCCGCCCACCACCAGGACAATGCAAAAACCCTGTTTAAGGGGTGGCAGCCGGCGACCAACCAGCGCCACCCAGACCGGAATGAACACGCAATAAGCCTGGGTGAGAAACGCGGAGGTCGAGGCGGCCGTATACGTAAGTCCATCCATCTGAAACAGAATGCCCAGCCCGCCGAAACCGGCCAGCACCAGCCCCTGCTCCCATTCCCGCGGGGTGAGGCTGCCCAACTGCCGGAAAGTAAAGAGGATGAGAACCAGACCGGCGCAGCCAAAGCGCGCCGCCACGCTCAAGGATGTGAGAAACCAGCTGCCGGCTCCGGGGACAAGGCCGGCCTGCGCCAGCACCAGGGTTTTCATCACGGGGAAACTCAGGGCCCAGAATAGCGTGGCAAAGGTCAGCGCGCGCAGAGCTTTTTGCCGGCGAACGAGATCGGGAGACGCCAGGGTCACAATCAGCGTTTGGCCAGTTTGCCACTGGCCAACTCCAATATCTCCCGTTCCCGGGCGGTGAGGCTCTGCAGACCGTGGGCGGAGATCTTGTCCAGAATGGGATCCACCTGGTGCTTGAGCAATTCATCCGCCGAAAGTTCCGCCTCCGGAACCACCGGCCGGGCCCGCCAGAATTTGGGTGGTTCCGGTTGAAAATCAGGGGTGGCGGGTGCCACCGGATAACCGGACTGGTGGCGGTAAGCGAGCCCCTGGCCACGAAACCACCGGCCCAAAATAATTTTGCGCACGTAAATCACCCCCATAACCATGCCCCCCAGGTGCGCGGCATTGGCCACGTGAGCCCCCATCAAATGGTCAAATAAATTGGGGAGAACCAGGCCGCCGAGTGCAATCCCGACGGAAACATGGAGCAGGGTTTTGGCCCGCAAACGCAAGGGAATGATAAAATACAAGAGCATGGTAAGTTGCCGCTCGGGAAACAGGGTGGCAAATGCCGCCACCAAGCCAAAGGCACCGGCCGAAGCCCCAACCACTGGACCATCAAACTGCGGCCAGTAAGCCGCCACCGCCACTTGGAACAGTCCGCCCAGCACCCCGCTGGAAAGCATGATGTAGAGCAAGTTTCGCCCGCCCACCACATCTTCCAAAATGCGGCCAAAAACATAAATGGCCCAGCCATTCAGCAGGATGTGCATCAAGGAGCCGTGCATGAACTGGTAAGTAAACAATTGCCAGAGACAGCCGTGTTTCAGCCCTTCCAAGCTTAAGGCAAAATACTTGTCGAGAAATTCGTTCTGTGGCTCCAAGGAAAGCGTCAGGTGTTGCTGCGACAGCGCGCACTGCACGATAAACACCAAAAGATTAACCGCCAGCAGCACCACCGTCCAAGACCAGTTGTGCACTTTTAGCAGGCGACCAATCCCCGGCCCATCATCATAGGCCGGTTGACGCATATAATCACGATCTTCAAGCATACCAATTAAAGCTTAACGCCTCGCAGCAGAATTACAACGGACTATTTCGTTCCGTCTCACCCACCTTTGACCATCCGGCCGTCAATTAGTTCAATGACCCGCCCCGCCTGGGCAGCCACCCGGGCATCGTGCGTGGCAATAATCAGCGTCATGTCACGCTCGGCACAGAGGGCTTTGAGAAGCTCAATAATCTCCCCGCCATTACGGGAATCGAGGTTGCCCGTGGGTTCGTCCGCCAGCAATAACTCCGGGCCATTGATTAAGGCCCGCGCAATCGCCACCCGCTGTTGTTCGCCACCGGATAACTCGGAAGGGTGATGATCCAAGCGGTCAGCCAGACCAACCCGCTCCAGTAATTCCCGCCCGCGCCGGGCCGCCGTGGCGACCGGAGTGCGGGCGATGCGGGCCGGCAGGCAGGCGTTTTCCAAGGCGTCCAACTCGGGCAACAAGTGGTAAGATTGAAAAACAAATCCGACCTGATGATTACGAAAACTGGTGAGCTGGGCCTCAGAAAATTGCGCCAAATTCTTGCCCGCGAAAATAATCTCGCCTGCGTTAGGCACGTCCAGCCCCCCCATCAAATGCAGGAGGGTGCTTTTGCCCGCACCCGAGGCCCCGCGCAGGGCCAAAAATTCGCCGCGCGCCACTTCGAGATCCACTCCGCGCAACACTTGCAAGGTGCGGCGGACCATAACGTAGTCCTTGGTCAGGCCGCGCACGCTAAGGATGGGATCATTCATGATGGAGGGCCTGCACGGTGTTCATTTTACTGGCATGCCAGGAAGGCAGGATCGCCGCCAAGAGGCAAATAAAGAGCGAACCACCACAGATAATGACGATGTCGCTGGGGTTGATCAACGCGGGTAATTCGCCAAAGCCATAAATTTTGGCGGGGAACAGCTCAAACCCGGTCAGATGATTCATGAAACGCAGGAAATCGTTGCGCACATAGATGGCCAATAGGCCCAGGGAAACACCGGCCGCCACGCCAAACACACTCACAATCACGCTCTGCAGCACGAAAACCACCATCACCTGGCGGTTGGATGCCCCCACGGCCTTGAGGAGGCCGATCTCCCGGGTTTTCATCACCACAAAGGTGATAAGCGTGCAGGTGATACCGAAGGCGGCCACAATAACAATGAAAAACATGATGTAAAACATGAGGTTTTTCTCCACCAGAATGGTATCCAACATCGCGGAATTTTGATCCATCCAAGTGCTGACATTGTATTCCGGGCCAAGTTGAATATCCAATTTGGACTGGATGGCGGTGGCCTGCTCCGGATCGTGGAGGGTCACAAACAAGCCATGGACGGCATCATTCAGATCGTATAAGTCCTCGGCATTGTCGAGGGAGGCGACAATGAAACGGGCGTTGTATTCGTAATAACCGGTGTCAAAAATGCCGCGGATGACGTAATCATCCGGGATGGCGGCGTATTGCTCGTGTTGGTCATAGGCAGCCTTCATTTTTTTGATTTGCCCGGGCGAAAAGACCGAAAGGGTGTCCCCCACATGCAACCGTAGATTGGCGGCAAAGTCGCAACCAACCACCAAGCCGCGCCCACTCACATCGAATTTACCCTCGGTGAGATTGCTCTGGAGGACACTCACCTTGCCCTCGGTGGCGACATCCACGCCGCGCAAGATGGGGGTGTCGGCCTGGGAGGATCGATTGGCATCGGCCGGGGTCTGGACGACGACGGGGCCGAGCACGAAGGGGGAAACTCCCTGGACCCGGGGGTCGGCGGCGATGAGCTTGGCCACGCGGGCGTAGTCCTTCATGGGGCGACCAGCCTGGCTGACGGTGAGGTGGGCGTTGAAGCCGAGGATTTTGCCGCGCAGGTCATGGTCGAATCCGCTCATAACGCTGATGACGATGATGAGCACAGCCACCCCGAGGGCGACGCCGATGACGGAAATCAGAGTGATGATGGACACAAAAGACCGTTTGGGGCGCAGGTAACGCAGCGCCAGGAGCAGTTCAAACGGCAGTTTCGACATGAGCGGCAGGCTAGTTTGGATGCGGGCGGGTGGCAAATGTATTTGGTGTGGCGGGACCGCCAGTTTTTAACTGGCAATTCGCCATACAATGTTGTTTTGAGCTTCAACACGCACCATTTTAGCAAGGGACCGAGGACATCCGCGGTCCAGGGGCCAAAAAATTCAACTGTTTTTCAGGCGGCAGTCGACCGGACTTACTTCTGACCGAAGGGGTTTTGCCTGGCCGCGCTCGTATTGCGGGAGGGGAGAAAGAGGAGCCCGACGAAGAGGTAGATCCAGCCGAGGAGGAGGTGGGTGCCAATGACAAAGCTGATTTGCACCAGGTCCAGGACGCCGAAATCGTAGAGAAAAACGCCTAGAGCCAGGAGCAGGCCGCAGGGGAGCATCGAGGCACCGGAAAAGCGCCAACTGGCGAAGAAACCGAGTTCCCGTCCGGTCAGGAATCCGAGGATCCAGACGGGGATCCAATATATGGCGGCCAGGACGTTCCAAAGGAGCATGAGTGCCGATACCACGAGTGCCACCAGGACAGCTTGAATTTCGGGGAGCCAGGCACCCCAGAGGGGTTCGAGGGCTTCGCGGGACACGGGAATGGTCTGGTTGGGGGGATTGTAGGGATAATAAAAGTCGGCGTAGCCAAGCAGGCAGAAGACACGGATGGAGTCACGACCAAATTCGACCTGGACATCGGAGGTGCAATGAATGTGGCCGGTGTGGTTGAGGTCGATCACGAGGCCCAGGAAGCGTTCCTCGGCCAGTACGCGGGGGGTGTCGTCGGGCCAGACGAGTTCGCCGGAAAGGATTTCACCGGTGCTGCCGAGATTGTGGATCGCCTTGTCAACAGCGGGCACACAACTGCTATTGATAAACCAGAGCAATGCCAAACCAACGAGCAAAGCCGTCACCAACTGGCCCAGCCAGAGCCAGGCCACGCTGGCATGGGCGAATCCCACCACGCCGCGGGGCGTGATGGGCTCGGTGGTAAATCTGGCTGCCGGGCCGCTCATGGCCATAGAGTGCCACATGGCGCGGGGAAGTAAAACCTGCATTCAGCCCTAACTCCAGGGTTGAGGAGCCATTCGGAAAGGATAAACGGAGGGGACGCAAACTGAAAAAGCCGGATTCCAGTCCGATGGGCTGGGCTGAAGAATTACGGTCCTTTGGGCCACAGGCGGGATGGCGCGACGCGAAGCGCCATCCCGGCCATGAAAACGGATTAGGCGGTGCGGGCGCTGGAGGGGGTGCCGGGGTTCTGATTCGGCATCGGGGCGTGTACCAGCGGCAGGGGGTAACGGAGTTTCATGACTTCGTCCACGAGCACTTCCACGTAATAGACGCCGGGGGTCTTGAATTCGACCTGGGTGAAGACCATGACGTTGGTGGCGGAGACGGCGGGGTCGCGCAATTCAAATTTGGATTCGCCGCGGCTGATGACGGTGGTCTGGTCTGGGGCGACGAGGCGGACGCTTTCGGTAAACTGACCGACGCCAGCGGTCCAGCGGTTAAAGAGGCAGAGGCGGCCGGCCACGATGGGGAGTTCGGGCACGCGGATAATGGTGATCACGCCGATGAGGAACAGGTTGCCATTGGCTTCCTGCCGGACTTCCTCACACAGAAGCGAGCATTGGAGATCGGGGAGAATTCGGGTGGCTTGCATAGATTAATTTAAAATAAAACAAACAGTGGTTGATGGAAAGGGAGATGAGCGAGGAAAAGGGGTGCGGTTAACTGGCGGCCATTTCGGCGGCGCGCACGGTATTTTGCATGAGCATGGCAATGGTCATGGGGCCAACGCCACCGGGATTCGGGGTGATCAGACGAACGAGCGGTTGCACGGCGGCAAAGGCGACATCGCCCACCAGCTTGGTGCCGGTTTTGGAGGTGGCATCGGGCACGCGATTGACGCCGACATCAATCACCACGGCATCCGGCTTCACAAAATCCGCCTTTACAAATTCGGGCACGCCCAGCGCGGCAATCAGAATATCGGCCCGGCGGCAATGGGCGGCGATGTCGCGCGTGGCGGAATGGCACAAAGTAACGGTGGCATTGGCACCGGCACCTTTCTGGCAGAGCATGGCCGCCATGGGTTTGCCCACAATGTTCCCCCGCCCCAGCACGACGACTTCCGCGCCGCTGGTGTTGACTTCGGAACGAGCGAGCAATTCCATGATGCCGGCCGGAGTGCAGGGACGGAAACCGGTGGGGTCGCCCAGCATCAGCTTGCCGACGTTGACCGGATTAAAACCGTCGACATCCTTGGCCGGCGAGACGAAGGAAAAAATGACGGATTCGCGGATGTGTTTGGGCAGGGGGGCCTGGACGAGGATGCCATGGACGTGCGGGGTGGCATTGAGCCGGGCCAGCAGGGCCAGTAATTCCGCCTCGGTGGTGGCTTCCGGCAGGACGTGAGTCTCGGAAAGCATGCCGACTTCGGCGCAACATTTTTCCTTGCGGCCCACATACACCTTGGAGGCGGGGTCCTCGCCCACCCGAACAAAGGCCAGTCCAGGGGTGACACCTCGTTGCTTCAGGCCGGCCACGCGACCCGCCAGCTCTTGCTGGATCTGGGCGGCGATGGCGCGGCCGTCAATGAGGTTATCCAGCGCCATTATTTGACGACTTGAATGCGCTCCACGGTCAGAACGGGCGTGTGCGGCCAGCGGTCGGCCAGCTTTTCCTCGCCGGTGACAATAATGCGCAGGCCCTTGTACACGCTCACGTCCAGGTTGGTGGAGGTGGTGTAGAGATAGTTAATATCGGTGCCCGTCTTCGGATCGTACAATTCGTAAGCGGTCGGCTCGATGATACTAGTGACATGCTTGACGACACCTTCGTGGGTGACGATGCGGGGGGGAGGCGGATTGGTGGACACCGTGCCGACGTCATTCGTTTCAACTTGAGCGGGCAACGGAGCGGGAGCGGTCGTTTCCGGGGTCGGAGCGGGAGCGGGTGTCGTCGCGACGGGGGCCACCGGAGGCGGCACCGGGGTGGGCGCAGGCGCGGGAACCGGGGCATTGGTCGCCTCGGCCACGATGGGTTGCGGTTCGGGAACCGGGGTCGGCGTGGGAGCTGGGGCCGGAGCGGGTTCAGGAGCCGGCACAGGCACGGGCGCGGGTACTGGAGCCGGTTGGGTTTCCACCGGGGCCACGGGAGCGACCGGCTGGGTTTCGGTGGAAGGAGCCGGATTGGCAGCGAGGTTGCCAGTGGCTTCCTGTTTCAAATACATCGCCGCAATGAAGGCATAAGCAGTGGTGGGCGGATCGATTTGGGTCCACTCGCCCCGGACCGTGCCGGGATTGACGGGGGTGCCGCGTTCCACAACGCCGAGCACACTGTAATTTTCACCGGGACCGGCGCGCAAATTGAGCTTCTTGGGCAGCACGGTTTTGTTTGTGGCATCAATGAAAGCCGTATTCACCCAGACGTGGGCATTGGTGGGGAAAGCGATCTTGGCCCATTGGGCGGGTTCGTCGATTTGATGTTTGTCCAAATTGATCTGGCTCAACACGACCACGGCGTCCCCTTTGTTCAGATGGGTGACGAATTCGCCTTTGAGGCCAGCCTGGCCGCGCACATTAACATTGTCAGCGGCGACTTCGGCGGCACCGGGGGCGAGAGTGACGGTGGGTTCTTGAATGGCGACGCGCTTGGGCTCAGCGGCGGGGGCCTTTTTATGCTTGGCCACCTTCTTTTTCTTGAGCTTCACCGGCTCATTGGTGGCGGCGGAAGCCGAGACCACCGGGGCCACGATGACCGGAGTCGGCGTGGCAGGTGCCGGAGTGGCCGGCGGGGTGTTTGTATTGCTCTGAGCCACCGCGCTGGTGGCAACCATCAGGCCCATCAATAACCAAGAATTCGTTTTCATGTTTCCGCTAGTAAAGTTTTAATCTCGGCCGCTGTCAATGCCCGCCATTTGCCGGGTTTCAGCTCGCCCAGCTTGATTTTGCCAATTTGCACCCGTTGCAACCGCCGCACCACTACATTTTGCGACTCAAACATCCGGCGCACCTCGCGGTTTTTGCCTTCGCTCAGCTCCAATTCCACAATGCTCTTGGAGCGGCTGGTGCCCATGAGGCGGGCTTTTTCCGCCTTCAGCTTCTCACCACCGGTAAACACGCCGCGCGTGAATAACGCCAGCATCTCGGGGGTAACGGGACCTTCGGTGGTCACCACGTACTTTTTCCGGATGCCGTAACGCGGATGCGTCAAGTGCAGGGCGAATTGTCCGTCATTGGTGAGAAAAATCAATCCTTCGCTGTTAAAATCGAGCCGGCCGACGGTATTGACGATCTGCCATTCCTTGGGAACGAGTTCGTAAATGGTGGGACGACCGAGTTCGTCCTGGTGGGAACAAACGCAGCCGGCGGGCTTGTGCAGGGCCAGATAGATTTTTTTGCGCTCGCGAACGGGCTTGCCGTCGAGGAGCACCCGATCATGGACGGGATCCACTTTGCTACCCAGCACGCGGATGACATGGCCATTGACGGAGACCCGGCCTTCCAGGATCAGTCCCTCACCAGCCCGGCGCGAAGCCACCCCGGCATCGGCCAGATATTTTTGAAGGCGAACCACGAGAATGGCCGTCGTCCAACTGCCTGGAGCACCGCCAGCGGAGGCCGGCGGGGCCATCAGCAACCAGACAACGACTTAGGCTTCGGGTTTGGTCTTCCGGAGACCGGTAATGCGGTCGCCGTCCTTGCGCTGGCCGCGTTTCTTGAGGAGTTCGGTGCGTTCGAAACGCTTGAGAACGTTGCGTTTGCCGCCCAAGGTGGACGCTGCGCGCAGGCTGCGGTGCTGTGACATATAATGTATGTGATCGGGTTAACGTTGACCGCCTCATTACAAAGCGGAGTGTCTTTATAACAGACCCGGCGGCGGATGGCCAGTGGTTTATTTGGGAGAATTGGAGAGAAGAGAGGGGCGGGATGCTTCCTGGGTTCCCAAGCCACGAGCCAAGGCGCGGCCGCGGGATGGCAAAACCATTAAATAGCCATAAAGATCGTGAAATTGCCCGTTTTTCGATGATATTGTCACGAGCCGGGCATCGTTGGGGTGCCAGCGGGGGGCTGGAATAGGCCGGATTGGACGCACATCGCGCTTGGGGTGGCCGGCCGGGTGACTCATGACCAACGACCCGGGGCGGCAGGAATATAGTTGTGTAAGTAACTGTTTATTAAGTTGTTATGAATTTTTTACAGGGCAAAGAGCAGCCGGTTCGTTACGGATCTGGGGGCGCTCCGGGACGAAGCTCGGCGCAAACATCCATGGCGCCACCACTGGCATGGCTACGGCATGGTTCCGGCTGAGGCGGCAGGGTCATTGGGGCAGCGGCTTCGCCAGCGGCGATGGCCAGCCGCTCGGGCGGGGTGAGCTGACATTTCCGTGGGCGATAATTGGTGCTTGGTTCTGGTTGGGCCCCTTTTAGAATGGCAGCAGCGGCGGTTTTGATGATTGGATTTTTCGCTGGTCATGGATGGGAATCGCGGCAGGCATTTCATGTGAACGCTCATTGCAAGCGGCGGCAGATGCGGGCGCAGAGCGCCTGGGGATGGGGTCAATGGCTGGCCCTGGGCGTGCTCAGCGCCAGCTTGGCCTCGGCAAAAGCCCGGGCCAGTTTACCACAGCCAGTCGATGTCATCCCCCGCGTGCAACCGCCACTGCAAACTATTTTCCGGCCCGGCCCGGGGGAGGATAGTTTGAAGGCCAAAGAAAAGGTGATTCTTTTAAGCCGGGAGGACGTTGGCGGACCGGGCACTTGGGATTTCCTGGCCTGCGCGTGGGAGTTCCTACCGTCGCAACCGCAAAAACCGATGACCAAACGGGTGGTTTTCGAACATTCCGGCAGCAGTCCGGATTTCCTTCCGTTTATCGAGCCGCACCAGGCCGACGAATATTTGGAGCTCGCCCAGCACAGCTCCATGAATCTCTACCGGGTTAATTTTCGGAATTGGGACGTGGCGGTGATTTTGACAAACACCTGGGTGAGGGATTATGCCATGGGCGGTCAGAATATTTACCTGTGGACGACTGACCAGGTGCTACGACTGCAACGGCCGACGAGCGCAATTCAGGCGGAACCTCGATTTGAATATGAAGGTGATTTCAACACCCGATACGACGCATCATGGCTGGTTCATTTGGATGGTACTCCGCCCACGGAAATGCGGATGTTTGAGCCGGCAGCGAATCAATTTGGACCCAAGTTGCATTTTGGGGATGCCACACAGGCCCGTTGGTGGCATTACCAACTGACGTTAAGCCCAAATCACAACTACCTTGCGTATGTGCGGATGCCCGACCCGCAGCCGCATGATCACCCAGGAATCATAACGACGCGGGTCTTGGTCCACGACTTAAAAACGGACGCGGTACGGGAGTATCCCAGCGCAGTTTACGTAGAGTTTGTCCGGGGAGTCGGGTTGTTTCGTCCCCCCCATTTCCGACTTTGGTTTCCCAGCCCGGATACTTTGAAGTTCCAGTCGGGCATTCCCACCCTGCTGGGATTTCAGAAGATAACCGAGACAACGATAGATTTAACCAGCGGCCGCCGGGACGAGAACATAGTCGGTGACCTGCACCCGGAACCGGACAAGCTGGCTGGCTATTTCGTACCAGCCTACTTGGGGCAGGTTCATATCAGAATGGACCCGGAGCAAGATTTGGCGCTGGCGTTTCTCAAGCATAAGGAGGTGTCCTTCACTGCCCCCGAAGTTTGGGACGCCGTGAAGGTGGCCTTCGCGGCGGACAAAAAGCGGTTTTTATTAAAATGGTGGCAGGGTCCCAATTGCAGCCGGTTTTTTATGGGGGATTTGGAACATGACACACTAAAAATAATCCCCAGCCCGCCCGAACTCGAAAACGATAATGCGTTGAACCTGCGATGGGTGACCGTGGGTGAATGAGGGTGGCGTTCTCCCAGACCGTCGGGGCATTATTTGCCGGAAGTTTTTTGGAGGTTGTGGTCGGGAAAACCAGCTCGGCTGGAGATAGCATTGGGTCGGGCTTTCAGCCCTTGGTTTTCACAGGGCCGGAAACCCAGGGCGACTGCCCTGGGCTGGTATGGGCCGGGCCGTTGGCCCTCAGAAGGGCATGAGACAAATTTCTTCCAAGTGGTGATTATCCTCTGGTTTGCCGCAAAATCAGGTTCATTAATCCCGAACTCCGAAATTAAAACGGCCGGTCTGCATCAATCTCTTGGGCCTAAACGCTTTGGAAAATTGGCTTCCCAAGCCGCTGCCAATCAATTGCCCATTTAAGGGTGTGCGCTGCGCGCAGAGGCAGTCTCACCAGACCACTGCGGGTATGCCGGCGATTTTTCCAAAGTGTTTCGGCTCCAACATCTGGACGCATCCCAGCCATTTTAATTTCGGAGTTCGGGTTAAAATCACTGCCAGGTCAGGACCAACAAAGATACCCCCTGGCGGGGCAAGGTCATTTTCACTTCCGCCTTCCCATCGGCAATTACCAGACTCTGGGGGGGTGCGAGTTCGGCGAGGTGGCCGGCGGTTTCGAGTTGCGCGTATTGGTCGGGGGAGAGGGGCAGCGGGGAGCCGGCATCCAGCCACATCTGGTAGGAGTTGCTGTGGGCGCGATCGATGCGGTAGTGGGTCAGGGTGGCGGCATCGTGACCGGGGGGCAGGCCGCTTAATTGCAAGTCCACAGCGGCATCGGGGCCGGCGATGTCGTCATCATGGTAATGCCAGACGAGGACGGCGAGCTGGTGGGCATCCAGACTGGCGAGGGCGGAGACATCGGGCTGAGCGCGCACGCCGTCGTGGAGAATGGCCTGGGCATTCAGGCCGGCGGTGCTGGTCACGCCGACCCGCTGACCGCTCATCTTGCCGAACATGCGGAAGACATTCAGCACGGGGAGGTCAATGCCGGCACCGGCAAGCTGGCGGAAGCCCGCGAAGGGCGGCTGGTCTTCAAATTCAAAGGCCCAGGTCAGCGCCCCCAGAAGATTCACGCCCGATTGCGCGGCCAGCTCGTACTCGCGGGCGAAACTGGCGGCGGTATAGCTCGAGTACATGGTGCCATTGCGATAGGCATCGCGCGGTTCCCGGCAGGCAGCGCAGCCTTCGGGATCGGATTCGCCGATGACAATGGGCAGGCTTTTGAATTGGGGAAAGGCGGCGATGACGGCAAAGGCATCGTTCATGTTGCGGAACTGGCTGGCCATGCCCATGCGCACATGGTTGGTGGCAAACACGGGCGAGCCCTTGGCATGGAAGGACACGAAGTCCAGCGGGGAGCCCACGGCCCCGGTGACGTAATTGGTGCCGTGCGCGCAATGCTCCAGAAAGGTGTGCAGGAATTTGCCGCCCGGGCCCCCGGCGGTTTCGGGTCCGCCGACGCGGGCTTCCGGCAGGGCCTGGCGGACACCGGCGACCGCGTAATCGTAGAGCTTGCAATAGTCGGCCACGGAACCGTGCCAGTAACTGATGTTCGGCTCATTCCAGACTTCCCAATACCATTGGGCCACCTCGGCCCGGCCGTAACGGTCCACGCAATGCCGCGCCCATTGATGGGCCAGTTCGCCCCACCTGGCATAGTCCTTGGGCGGATAGGCCTGCCCGGCGGCGGGATCGGCCCGCTGGTTCACGGGCGGATGATGCGGGTAATTTTGGGGATGCGTGCTCAGGGCCTCGGGCATGAAGCCAAGCTGGACATAGGGTTTGATGCCATGTTTGAGGTACGTGTCAAAAATTCGGTCGTTGATGGTCCAGTCGTAAACCGGATGGCCGGCGGCATCCTCCTTGTAGGCGCTGGTGGAACCCCATTTCAAGGCGTACGCGCCATCGCCACTGGTGAGGAGATGGTGGCAGCGAAAATATACCTGCGGGCTGCCGAGCTGGCCGAGTTCGCCGAGGAGTTTCTCGCCGTCCTTCAGGTAGGCGTAATTCGGCTCGTCCGCGCCGAAGAACCGCCAGATGGGGCTTAATTCCCCCAATGGCTGCGCGGCAGCCACGGTGATGGTCACGGGAAAGGGAGCGGTGGGGGCAAGGGCGTTCGTGGCAGTATCCGCACCGGCGGCCAGGCACAGGCAGGCGAGCCATGCAGGACCGAACCGCCGGGCAAGCAAATGGAAATTCATCGTGATGACTACTGATATATCAGAGGCGGGGCAGGAGCAAGGGAATTAGGCGGGGAAAACTGCAAATTGCAAAATCCATACTTCCGAGCTTATGCAAATTTCAAACTTCCATCAAGGGAGCTGGCAGAGCGGCAGCATTTTCGCCATACGCACGGCCAGACCCTGATATTTCACAACAGGAAACCGGCGAGCGAGGCGGTCATGTAGGCGGCGAGCAGGCCACCGATCATGGCGCGAAAGCCGATTTTGGCCATTTCACTACGGCGCTCGGGGGCGAGGGAACCGATGCCGCCGACTTGAATGGCAATACTGGAGAAATTGGCAAAGCCGCACAGGGCGTAGGTGGCAATGGTAAAGCTGCGGGGATCGAGGGCCAGCTCCTTGACATGGGTGGTGAGGTCCAGGTAGCCCACGAATTCATTCAACACCACGCGCTCGCCCAAAATCTGGCCGATGTTCACGCAGTCCTGCACGGGCACGCCCATGAGCCAGGCGAAGGGGGCGTTGAGCCAGCCGAAGATGTTTTGCAAGGTGGCCGGGTGGGTGCTGCCGAGATGGAGTTGCGGCCAGGTGACGAGGTAATTGGCCATGGCAATCATGGCAATGAAGGCGATGAGCATGGCGGTGACATTCAGGGCCAGATTGAAACCGTCCCCCGCCCCGCGGCAGATGGCGTCGATGGAATTGGCGGTGGTGCGCGGCACGGTGGCGGGCATGGAGGCGGCGGTTTCGCTTTGCTGGGTTTCGGGCAGGAGGATTTTGGCGATGAGCAGCGCGGCCGGGCAATTGAGCACGGAGGCGGCGAGCAAATGGCCGGCGGTGTTCGGGTAACCGGCGTTCATGCCGAAGGTGGCGTAGACGGCGGCCACCCCGCCGGCGATGTGGGCCATGCCGCAGACCATGATGGTCATGATTTCGCTCTTGGTCATGCGCGGCACATAGGGCCGGATCATCAAGGGAGCCTCGGTCTGGCCCATGAAAATATTGGCGCAGGCGGAGAGGGTTTCACTGCCGCTGGTGCGCATGATTTTGCGCATCACCCAGGCGGCGGCATGCACGACCTTTTGCAGGATGCCCCAGTGGTAGAGCAGCGCGGAAAGGGCGGCCACAATGATGATGGTGCCCATGATGAGCACGGCGAAGATCACGGAGTTGTTGGGGCCAAAACTTTTGGCGAGCAATTCCGAATCGGCCAGGGGTCCAAAAACAAATTTGCACCCCTCATTGGCAAAGGCCGTGAGGTGCTGAATGACCTTGCCGGAGACTTCGAAAACCTTTTTGCCCCACGGCGTTTTCAAAATCAGCAGCGCGAGGGTGAATTGCAGGCCAATCCCCCAGATCACGGTGCGCCAGGGAAACAACTTCCGGTTATAGGAAATTGTCCAGGCCAGCAAAATCATGGTGAACCAACCGAGCAAGCTGATGAGGTGAAGGGGCATGTTATTTCTTGGAGGGTTGCTTTATGGGTTCCTGATAAATGTGCGGATGCAGCACGCCCACGAAGGGCAGCTGCCGGTAGCGTTCGGCGTAATCCAGACCGTAGCCAATCACGAAAAAGTCGGGGATTTCAAAGCCCACGTAATCGGCCTTGATTTTCTCCACGCGCCGGGCGGCCTTGTTGAGCAGCACGCAGGTTTTGAGGCGGCGGGGTTTGAGGGTACGCAACAGGGGGAGGACGCGACTGAGGGTTTTGCCGGTGTCCAGAATATCATCGACCAGCAGGACATCGCGGCCGCGCACATCGATGCGCAGGTCTTTGGTGATGACCAGCTCACCGGACTCGGTGCCCGCGCCGTAGCTGGAGACACCCATGAAATCCATGCGCATGGGCAGGTTCAGGTGCCGCATGAGGTCGGCGAGGAACATGACGGTGCCATTGAGCAGCGCCACCACGACGGTTTCGCGCCCGGCAAAGTCGGCTTCAATTTCCCGAGCCATTTGTTTGATCCGCCGGGCCAGTTGCGGCTGGGTGATGAGCACCCGCTCCACATCACTGCGCCAGCGCGGCGGAACTTTGTTTGCGTTTACCTTGTTAAACTTGGAATGCACGAGAGACATCCCGGGTCAAGGTGGACAATTCCGCTAAATTTGCCGAGCATTATTTTTGGCGGACCGGCGGGGAGCCCCAAAAAAACTCGACGCCCGGCCGCCGGCACCGGTAGTTTGGCATTACTTTACATGAACTGGTGGGAGACATTGGGGGCGGCCTGGCGGCAGTGGCGTGACCGCCGCTGGTGGGCGATGATCGCCGCAACCAAGGCGGCGCATCCGGCGGACGTGGCGGCGCAAGCGGCCGCGCTGGGCCAGTTACTCGACCGGCTCTCCAAACGCCAGCTCAAGCACTTCGCCCTTTTTTACACGGAACAATTCCTCCACGCCAGCCGGCCGGAGATCTGGTACGTGGCGCGCATCATCACCAGCAATTTTGCCACGTGCCCTTATCTGACCGTGAAAGGCTGGCTGGTGCTGAGCGGGCGGGAAACACTGGCCCGCGTGCGGCAGGCCCCGGAAACCCTGGGGGAATTAAAATTGCCCGCCGCAGTAGGAGGGGAACTTTTGCGCGATCTCGCGCGGCGGGCGTGGCAACGGCGGACCGGCCAGGACAAGGTGCCGGTGCGGGCGGCGGAGGCCCGGCGCGTGGTGCGCCAGGGGCAGGCACTGCGCGCGCAGTTTAGGGACTTTGCGGCGAGCCTGCCGGCGATGCGCCAGCTGCCGCGCATGGAGGATTTGCAAAACCGCTTCTGGCAGCCGGAACTCGCCCGCCCCAAAGAGCTGGAACTGACCCAAAAGATCATTCCCCTTCATGAAAAATGGGCGGCGGAAGGGAATGTCCGCAGCCAGCTTTATTTGGGATGCACCTACTGGCTGGGCACCAAGGTGGAACGGGACATGGAGAAAGCCATCCGCCATCTGCGCAGCGCGGCCTATCAAAATAATTTGACCGCCCAGGGTTGCCTGGGGGCCATTTACGCCCTCGGCCAGGGGGTGCCGCAGGATTATCGGGCGGCCGCCGATTGGTATCGGGAAGCCGCGACCCAGGGTCTGGCGGCGGCGCAGCGGGAATTAGGCCAGCTTTACCGCCGGGGCCAGGGAGTGCCGCGCGATTATGCCCAGGCCAGGAAGTGGTTTCAGGCAGCGGGCGAAGGCGGCAATGCGGATGGTTTTAATGACCTGGGGATGCTGGATTTAAAAGGCGAGGGCGGGCCGCAGGATTACGGCGCGGCGGCGGACTGGTTTGAGAAGTCGGCCGCGCTGGGCTACCCCCAGGCACTGCATAATCTGGGGGTGTTGTATGAGAAAAAAGAGTTTGCAGGACACTCGCTGGCACGGGCTTTTGATTATTACACCCGGGCCGCGCAACAAGGCCATGGCGGGGCCCGGCACAACCTGGGTTTTTGGCACCAACAGGGACGGCACGTAAAACAGGATTATGCCAAAGCCTTGGAGCTCTTTACCCAATCCGCCGCGAAGGGGGTGGCCGCCTCGCGGGTGAATCTGGGCTGGTTATATCACCATGGCAAGGGAGTGCCGCAGGATTACGCCCGGGCCCGGGAGCACTACGAACTCGGCCAGGCGCAGGGCCAGGCCACATGCATCAATAATCTGGGCTTGCTGTATCAACAAGGCTTGGGCGTGGCCCAGGACTGGGCGAAGGCGGCGGAACTGCACCGGCAGGCGGCGGCGGCGGGCAGTGTGGAAGGGGCCTACAATCTGGGACTGCTCTATGCGAAGGGAGCGGGCGTGCCGGCCAGTGACACGGAGGCCGCCGCGTGGTATCGCCGCGCGGCCGATCAGGGCTATGCGGCCGCCCAGTGCAACCTTGGCCATAGCTTGTTGCACGGAAAAGGCGTGCCGCAGGATTATACAGAGGCAGTGCGGTGGTTCCGCCGGGGAGCGGAAAAGGGGCATGCCATCAGCCTCCATAATCTCGGCGACTGTTACGAAACCGGCAAAGGCGTGCCGCAGGACCTGGCCGAGGCAGCCCGTTTTTACCAGCAGGCCGCCGCGAAAGGGCTGCCGAATGCCATGTACAGCCTGGGCGAGCTGCTGCGCGAAGGCAAGGGGGTTGCCATGGACCGGGAAAGGGCGCAGGCATTGATCAAACAAGCGGCGGACAAGGGCTTGGAACTGGCCCAGGCGCGGTTAAAAGATTGGGACCAAGGGCCGGGCGCGGGGGCGGCTCCAAGTTAAACCTGCCCGGGCAGGCGGCACATGGCAGACTTATGAAATTCTTCATTCCATTAATGATGGCGGCCGGGTGGCTGACCGGATGTGCCACCCGGATGAGCGATGCCGCGCTGGCACAGCAGTTCGTTGGCACGTGGTCGGCCGTTTCGCCGCCCGGGAAAGTCATTGAAAATCGGCCGGATGGCACTTTCAAGGTGCGCAGCAACGGCGTCGAGACCGCCCATGGGAAGTGGCAGTTTAAGGGCGGATATGTTATCGCCGACATAGGCGGCCGGATGGTCGAGCGCAACCAAGTGTTGCGGGTTTATGAAAATCAGGTCATTGTTTTGAGCATGGACGGACACACGCGATTGACGTTTAACCGCCGTTAACGCCGCCATGGCATTATGAAAACCGCACCTTGGATGGACCGTTTGGTGGCCATCATCATTGATTTGATTATCCTCCGGCTGCTCGCCCAGGTCCTGCCCTTTACCATCCTGTATCACCAAATTCTGCCCGACGATTTCAAAAATGCCGTGTTTGAAACCCTTAGCCGTGGGGAGAAATATCTTCTGGCACCGGCCTATTTTGTGGGCTTGCGCGCCTGGTGGAATGGCCAAACCCTGGGCAAACGCGTGCTGGGCCTGCGCTGCGTGGCGGCGAATGGGGAGGCGCTTAAATTCTGGCAGGCAGTGGTGGACTGCCTCGGCTATCTCATCTGGCCCATTGACTTTATTGTGGGGGCGCTGTTATCGGGCCATAAAAACCAACGTTTGACGCAAATGATTGCCGGCACCCAGGTGATTAAAGGTCCCTGAGTTTGGCGCAAGTACCCGGGTCGCCCCGGCTGGCACATGGAACCGTATGATGACAACATTACTGCCTAAAGCAACCGGACCAAGTCTGCTCCTCCCCGGAACATTATTGTTGCTGACTGCGGGTTGCGCCACGACCCCGCCCGCTCCGGCGGGCGACGACCTGATCCAACAGGAAACCGCTGTTTGGCAGGCGGCCCGGGACGCGCAGGCCGATGTCTTCGGGTCGCTCCTCGACCCCGACTATTCCGGCATCTATGCGGACGGCATCCATTCACGCACCACCGAAATCGAGGCGGTCCGCCAGGAGCACCTCCGTGGGTTCGCCTTGAGCAACATCGTGGCCCGGCAACTGGATGGGCCAATCCGGGTAATCACTTATAAGATCCACGAGCAGGGCGATTTTGGCGGCACCGATTTTTCCGGTGACTACTGGGCCATGAGCACGTGGCATTTAACCGGCGGCCAGTGGCGGATTATTACGCACTCGGAAGTCAAGATTCCGTAATTCATGGCAGCCTTACTTTTTGTGGGCCACCAGCGACCGCAACGCCCCTGTCGTCCGGCACAAGCGGTCAGTTGCTAGCCGCGACCATCCGCCACCGCCAGCATTCATTGCGCTGGCCGCCGGGCAATGCTTGGTTGAACCCGTCTGCCCAAAGATTCAGGGGTTCGATGAAGTGGAGTGGCGGGGGGAGAAGTTCAAACTCAAACAGAAATACCTCGACTACGAAGCCTACCAGGAGGACCGCGACCCGCTGGCCACGAATGAGGCGGCGCGGGTGGAACCATTTGAACGAATAGCAAATCCCCCAAACGCTGGAGCAGTGAACGTTACTTTATCGGATTGAGCCAGACGGCTCGTGCCGCCGGGTCCTGGACGCAGTGTCCCTCGACCATCCGAACGACCACCAGTTCGGCAACCGCGAGATTAACGTTGAGGCCGGCAAATTGAAACACCTATGCGACGGCAATGTGTATCGTGAGATCCCTTTGCATCCACCACGGTGAGCCCCGGCGGGCTGGTCCACGGGTGGCCAGGGCAGATGGAATTTGCCGGAATTTCGCGAGTTAAGTTACCATGGCTGGCCGTCCACTCACCCAATCTTGGCTTGCCACCGGACTCCGGTTCGATTATTCAAAAGCGCGGCATGAGCACATTGCTGAAGGCGGAAATAAGGAAAATGGTGGCGGGGCTCGATGAAATCATTGGCGAGCAGGCCGGCAAAAAAGTACTGCGGCATCTGGAGGACATCCGGAAGCTGGCCACCCGCGCCCGCCGGTTTGGGAGCGAAACCAGCCGCCAGACCAAGCATTCCCTGCTCGACCGGCTGGACGTTGCCGAGGCCTACCAGATCGCCCACGCCTTCAGCCTGCACTTCCAACTGGTGAATCTCTGTGAGGAACGCGCCCGCGAACGCCATCTCCAGACGAAAAAATCGCCAGTGATGTCCCTGCGCCATATGTTCGCGGAACTCAAGCACGCAGGGGTGCCGGCGGAAACCGTCCAGGCCTGCCTGGCGGAACTCGAAATCCAGCCGGTGCTGACGGCCCATCCCACCGAGGCCAAACGCCGGGCGGTGCTGAACCAAATCTGGCGGCTCACCAACCAATGGGAGGAGCCCGCGGAAGTATTGGAAGCCCTGTGGCAAACGGAGGAGATTCGCGAGCAAAAAGTTGGGCCCCTGCAGGAGGTGCAGAGCACGCTGTTTTACTTCGACCGCACGATTTTCGAAACCGCCGCCAATTTTTACGAAACCTTCGACGCGGAACTGGCGGCGCATTATCCGACCGTGAAGCGCACCCGGCCCTTTCTGACCTTCGCGAGCTGGGTGGGCGGCGACCGGGATGGCAATCCGTTTGTGACCCCGGAAGTCAGCCGGACCACGCTGGAGCGGCACCGGGAAATGGCGCGGAACTTTTACGAGCAGGAATGCCGGAAACTGGAACGGGAACTTTCGCACGCCGACGCCAGCGAGGACTTGTCCCGGCCGCACCACCTCACCCGGGAAGTGCAAATCTGGCAGCCGTATGAGGTCTTTCGCGCCCGGATTGGCACCCTGCGCCGCAAATTGAGCGCCAAGGAAGCCACGCACGCGGAACTGGTGAGCACCCTGGAGAGCGTCCGCAAAGGCTTGCTCAAACAAAAGGCCACCCGCGCGGCGAATGGGCGCATCCGGCGGCTGCTGCTCCAGGCGGAAACCTTCGGACCGCACCTGGCGGAACTGGATTTTCGCGACCACACCGGCAAACTCGACTCGGCCGAGCCTGAGCTGCTGGCGGAACTGGCGGCGATTGCGGACATTCAAAAGACGCACGGTCCGGCGGCGGCCAGTCATTTTATTTTAAGCATGACCCGCAATGCCAGTGATCTGCTGCGGATGTTCAAGCTGTCCCGCCAGGCGGAAGTATACGACCTGGACATCGTGCCCTTGTTTGAAACGATTGAGGATTTGGAAAATTCGGCCAAAATCCTGGGTGAATTGTGGGCGGACCATGATTACCGCCGGCATTTGCGCCAGCGCGGCAAAGTGCAGGAGGTGATGGTGGGTTATTCGGATTCCAACAAGGACGGCGGCTACCTCGCGGCCAATTGGTTCCTATACCAGGCGCAAAAAGAAATGGCCCGCGTGGCGGATGAATGCGGGGTTAAACTGCGCTTTTTCCACGGCAAGGGCGGCACGATTGACCGCGGCGGCGGGGCGAGCTATCGCAGCCTGCGCGCGCAACCCCATGCGGCGCACGGCGGCCGGTTGCGCATCACCGAGCAGGGCGAGGTGATTTCCCTCAAATATTCCAACCCGGTGATCGCACAGCGCAACCTCGAGCAGCTGACCGCTGCGGTAGTTTCCGTATACTGCCTGCCGCCCACCGAGGCCGCCGACCTGCCGGGCTGGGAACGGCAGGCCGACCAGCTGGCAAAATCATCCTTCGCCCATTATCAAAAGCTGGTCTATGGCACACCTGAATTTGCGGAATATTTCTGGCAGGCCACGCCGATCGACCTCGTGGAGCATCTCCGCCTGGGTTCCCGCCCGGCCCGGCGGGCCGCCACGGCGGACATCCGCCAGTTGCGGGCGATTCCCTGGGTTTTCTCCTGGACCCAGTCCCGGCACCTCATCTCGGCGTGGTATGGCGTGGGCCACGCCTTGGAACAGTTTGCGGAAACGGAACCAGATGGATTGGAAAAATTACGGAAAATGTACCGGCGCTGGCCGTTCTTCCGCTCGGTGCTCGATAACGCCGAAATGTCCCTCGCCAAAACCGACCTCGGCATTGCCCGGCAATATGCCAGCCTGGTCAAATCTGATGCCGTGCGGACCAAAGTGTTTGGTCTGATTCAGACGGAGTATCAGCTCTCGGTGGCCATGGTGCTGGCGGTGACGGAGCGCAAGGTCCTGTTGGAAAACCAGCCGGTGCTGGCCCAGTCCATCCAGATGCGGAATCCCTACATTGATCCGCTGAACTATTTGCAAATCCGCCACCTCGCGAGCTGGCGGCAGGCCAGTGAGTCGGGCCGCACGGAGCACCTGCGCCGCCTGCTCGCCCTCACCGTCAAAGGCATCGCCTCGGGCATGAAAAGCACCGGCTGATCCTTCACCGTTTTAACGCAGCCGCCAACTGGCGAATCAGCCAGTCGGCCTCCGGTTGGTGGCTCAGATTCTTGGCCGCGACATACTCCTGGCCGGAGCGGGTCTTAATCTTAAGGTCGTAATAAACGGCATGGCCGGCGGTGGCGCCGATCTCGGCCTTCAGCGTGGCGACCTCCGCCACCGGAATCACCTGCTCCTTTTTGAGCATCAGCCAGGCGGTGAGCAATTTCACCTGCGTGGGCGTAACCAACACGTGGCTGCGGCGAAACCACAGGTCAACGACGAAAATGCTCATGAGGGCATCCACGGCCGCGAAGACCAGGGGAAACACAAGCGGTGCACGAAAACAAATCATGGCCACCACGGCGGCAGTCCAGACCACCCAGAGCGTCGCCGCACCGCTGGCAAAACCGGGATTGCGCCCGGCCGGGAATATTAGCTCCCGGCCTTCAGCAGTGTCCGTCACGGTGATCCGGGATTGGATTTCCTGGCGAATCTGGTCGAGCGTTAATTGCCACGGGAGCGAGGGATCGGGTGCCGCAGGATCCACGGCGACCGGCATGGGGGCGACGACAGGGGCACTGCCAGCGGCACCAGCGTTTTCGACCGGGGCGGAAACCGCCACTGGCAGGTAGACCGGAACCTCGAAATGGGCATGAAAATCGGGTCCGCTGACCTTCGCAGACGCTTCCAGCCGCCACTGCACGCCGTCGCCGTGAGCCCCAGCCGTTTCCGGCAGAGTGGCGGGCAATGAAAAATGCACCGGCAGGCAGGTGGCCCGGGCCACGGTTTGCGGCAGGTTGGGTTGAAACCATTTTTCCTCCTGCCACAGGATGCGCTCGGTGGTCACGCGGGTTTTACCCCGCATGGCGGTGGTGCTGCGCACGCAACTGAGCCGCAAATAAAAGGCATGTTCGGGTTGCAAGCGCACTGGCACGCGAATAGTTCCGCTCAATACAGTTCCCGGGGCAACCGGCAGGGTGGTCATTTGCAACACGGTGCGGCCGAACTTCTGCCAGGCACGGGTGGTGCGCAGGGCAAAGCCCAGAACGGCAAATCCAATGCCTGGGATTAACAGGCCCAGCCAGGCCAGCCCATTACCGAAATTCACTGCCCGGAGCACGACCAAACCACCCACCCCCAAGGCAACCAAATTGAAAAAAATGACAAAGATCCATAAAAAGAAAATGCTGCGATGCAGGTCATTGTCCACCCGGCCGGCGGCCCAATCCTCCCGCCACATCCAGGGTTTGTCAGCGTGACGCGCTTTGAGCAGCACCGCCGGTTTCGTCCGTTTGGTGGCAAACCAGCCGATGATCAGGAGGGCGGCGCCTGCACAAACGACGACGATGGTGAGCAAGTGCTTGGCGGCATTGAGGTTCAATTGGCGGGTCACCACGCCGTAAAGTGCGAGCACCAGGGCCACGGCGCCCATCACTATAAACGGGCTGGCAAACAGCTTGGCGCGGCGGGGGCTAAACTTGTCCGGAGCGGAAGGAATCATCGCGTTAGAGCTCACAAGGAACATCCGGGGAAACTGGTGGCCCCACAGTGTGAGGATGCGCTGGCCAGCGTGCACACGATAATTAATTGGCCCGGAGCAATCCTAGGGGCACCTGATGGCCGGGCAATTTCCGGCCACTGAAATGGTTTTTCCATGGGAGAATTAACTGTGATGCGAGGCTGGAGGCCAAGACAAATTTTCCGGCGGCCACCATCCGGGTTGACCTGGGCGGCGCCAACAGGCAGATTTTACGCTTTGAACCGTGCGGCCAACCGCCTATAAAACCTTATGCCTTTTCTGATAACTCACGGTGGACCGGTAATCTGGCTGATCTTGATTGCCGCGGCCATTGCCCTGGTGGTGTTTGTGGAGCGCGCGCTTTACTGCCATTCCTCGCAGATCAATTCGGCGGAATTTCTCAACGGCATCCGCACCGTGCTCAAACGTGAAAATGTCGTGGAGGCCATTTCCATTTGCGATGCCACGCCCGGGCCGGTCGCCCGCCTCGTTAAAGCCGCGATCATCAACCGCGAAAAAGGTCGCGATCGGGTGCGCGAAGCCGTGGAGGAGGCGGGGCTGACGGAAGTCCCCCGGCTGGAGGAAAAACTGAACCTGCTCGCCACGATTGCCCAAATCGCCCCGTTGCTCGGACTTTTTGGAACCGTCATTGGGTTCATTCATATTTTTGCCCAACTCGGCAGTGATGGCATGTATGCGCATATCCAGGACCTGGCGACCGGCGTGTGGGAGGCGTTGATTTGCGCGGCCGCGGGCATTGGCGTGGCCATCCCGGCGCATGCGGGTTATAATTATTTGATCAGCCGCATCAACAAAATCGTTTTGGACATGGAACGCGCGGCGGCGGAAATTGTGCATATTGTCACTGAACCCGGTAATCACGGCAAACCGCAATGAAATTTCCGCGCAATTCCAAGCTGTTGCGCAGCCCTTTTGACGCGGCTCCGTTCGCGGCGGTATTCTTTTTACTGGTGATCTTCCTCCTGCTGGGGGCGCTGCTGCCCACGCCGGGGCTGCGTTTGCAGGTGCCGGTGGCTGGGGATCTGCCGGGTACAGACGGCCCCACCGTGGCGATGGCGATCGACCAGTCCGGACGGTATTTTTACGCCAACCAAATGGTGGCTCGCGAAGCCTTGGGCAAAGCGTTGCAAGCGGCCAGTAAAGCAAGTCCCGAGCCGCTGACCCTGGTGATTCACGCCGACCGCGCGGTCACTTACGATTCCCTGGTTCAGGTAACGTTGCTGGCGCAAAGTGCGGGCATCACCAACACCCTCCTGGCCACACTGCCCGCCGATCGCGGGAATCGCGTGCAGTTGCCATGAGCGCAGCCGCCCCCCAGGAACCGCAAGCTTGGAGCAGCCGTCATTGGTGGAGTGTGATTGCCCTGGCAGTGGCGGCGCATTTCGCCCTGGTTTTCATCTTTGGTGCCAAAAATGGCCGGCCGGTGCGCCCGGTGGCGCGAGTGCCTTTTCTGCAACTTGCCCGGCCAAATGATGAATTGATTGGCCTTGAGGATCCCACCTTGTTTGCGCTGCCCCACCCGCACGATTTCGCCGCGGCCACGGTCACGACGTGGCCCTTAATGGCGCCGGCCCCCCTTCGGTGGACGACCCCGCCGCATTGGCTCGCGCTTTCCAGTACCAATGTGGGGCAATCGCTCCGCCAATTTCTTAACACGAATCAGAACATTCCATGGGAGTTGAATTTCCAGCCCGAGCCGCAATTTAACCAAACGGCCATTTCATCGCCGGGGACGCACACCCAAACTTCCAGTTTTCGGCTGCGTGGAGAATTGACCCGTCGAGCGTTGCTTACCCCGCTGGTCTTGAGGAACTGGCCCAATGCGGATGTCATTGCCCCAAGCAAGGTGCAGGTGCTCGTTAATGCCAGCGGCAAGGTTATTTCAGCGGTGCTGTTGCCGGCCGATTATGGATTTGAATCCGCCAACCGGGATGACGGCGCTGACCAGGAGGCCTTAAACCTGGCGCGCGCGGCCCGTTTTTCCCCTGCCCGCGAACTCACCGTGGGCCAAATCATCTTCAACTGGCATGCGGTTCCGCTGGCGGTTGGCGAAACTAATCTTCCACCTGCCCAGCCATGAGCGTTTCCCATTTACTCATTTTGTATGTCGCGATCACTTTGGGAGCACTCTGCGCTTTGGGCATCCATTCGGAAATGCGCCGGCGGCGTTTTGGTCCCACCCATTCGGAAGACACGATTTTCCGTTGTAAAAATTGCGGTTCGGTTTATACGGACGATGCCGATGTGGACCGTTCGCGCTGCGCGCACTGCGGGCGGATGAATGAGCCGATAGTTTTTTGAGTTTGATGCGGGAGCAATCGCTGGCCGTGCTGGCAAGGTTAAGGGCAAAAAAAATCCCGTCCTTTAAGAATTGGCTTAAGGGACGGGAATATGAGGAAAGGACTGGCGGCAACCTACTCTCGCGGAAGCTATACAACCACTACCATTGGCAAGACAGTGTTTG
>CAIQWB010000010.1 GCA_903875465.1 uncultured Verrucomicrobia subdivision 3 bacterium | reverse complement strand
GTGATCTTGGGTTATTGTGATTTAAACCCATGAAAACGGACATTTCCATGGTTTTAAAACTTGGCACGGTGATTGCTAAAGTAGATTCGTGCAGTTTGAAACATTAAAAACCTTAAAAACAAAAACGAATATGAAAACCAAAGCCCTCCGTTTAACCTCCCTGGCCGCCATCGTGCTGAGCGCCTCCCTGGCCGGTGCCTATGCCGATGATTCCTCCAAGAGCAGTGATGACCAGTCCGGTGACAAGCAGTCTCAATCGGCCAGCCTGGACGACAAGAATTCCGGTGACAACAAGTCCGGCAGCGACAAATCCAGCAGCGAAAAAGAATCCTCGGATAGCAAGTCGGGCGATGATTCCAACAATGGCAAAGTTTCCGCCATCCAGTCCAAAGCAGATCCGCTGGGCCTGCCGATCGTGGGCAAGGTGATGGAATCCGGTTCGGGCACGGCCGGCGCCCAGTTTAACAAGACGACGCTTTCCCAAGCCCTGGGTTTCGTCCAGAAGAACCTGCCCGAAGGCCAGAACAACAGCGGCAACGAGAAGGTGTTCTCGATCGATCCCGCCAAGCTCAAATTGGCGGAAAAAGTCAATTTGCAAGCGTTCTTCGTGTCCCAGAGCGCGGGCTTTAGCAGCACCCTGGGTTTCAACACCACGGGGGTGGGTGTGAAGAGCGGCAACCCGGAATTGATTTTCCCGAATGTGTCGAGCCCGGAAGATTTCAATCCCAACCCGGCGAACAACTATGGACCGCGCACGGAATGGCAGCCGTTGCTGCCCGGTGACTTTGTCAATATCGGCACGTATGCCAAGGGCACGCCGCTGGATTTCTTCTTGATTGCCAACGGGGCGAATGGTGGGGACACGGTGTTCAACAGCGGTGGCGCCTCCGCCAATCCGGACGGTCTGGCGCATACCGGTGGTTTCACCGCCTCGGTGTTCGCGGTGCCGCAACTCAACAGCCCCTACCTGTTCATTGATTTCAAAGATTGGTGGGGTGGTGGCGATAAGGACTACAATGACGCGGTGATCGCGATCAATGTCGGGGCCAAGACGATCAACTCCCTGCTGGCCACCCCGGAACCCTCGATGTACCTGACCCTCGGCGGTTTCCTCACCCTGGGCGTCTGGGCCAAGCGCCGCATGGACCGCATGGTTCCCCAGGCCTAAGTCGGATTTGGGTGGTTTGATGGTTGGTTGGTAATGTTTCAACAATGCACCTGACGGCACCCGCGCAAGCGGGTGCCGTTTGTGCTTTTCGGAGGATCGGGTGAAGAAGCTGAGCCAGGGGGTTCGCGTTTGGCTGATAGACTCATGGTCGGGGCTTAGGTAACATAAACATGAACTAACAATCCAACTGACCACTCGTCTACCTCCCAGCGCCAGTAACAACTAATCTGAGTCAACTCGGGGCCAGTTTCATTTTGCTTCGGCCTCCGCCAAAGTTTGCATCCCAGCATGGTTCGGCCTAGATTTCACAAATGACGCAATATTTATCGAATTCATGAGGTCTGGAAAATTTCGGAGTTTTGCGCATTTGGCACGTGGGCCAAGAGATGCCGGTAGTTCATCCATCAATCATTCAGCAAACTTATGAAAAATTTGGTTTTCAGCGTGGCCTTTCTTGTCCTGGTTCTTTTGCTTTTGGTCCAGCCGGCAGGTCTGCGGGCGGCAGAGGATGGGGCTTCCGGGGTAAAGGTGATGTCGGACATTCCGTATCGATCCGGCGGCCATTTGGATGCGTACGAGTTGGAGCGGTGCAAGCTGGACGTTTATTTGCCAGCCGTGGCAGGCTCAAATAGGTTTCCTACGATAGTGTGGTTTTATGGCGGTAATTTGACATCCGGGAGCAAGGCCGGACCCAAAGCGCTTGCCGCGAGTCTGGCCCGGGAGGGGGTGGCGGTGGTGCTGCCGGACTACCGGCTGAGTCCGCGGGCGAAGTATCCGGCATACATTGAGGATGCGGCGGCGGCGTTTGCGTGGACGCACTGGCATATCGCGGGTCTGGGTGGGCGGGCGGACCGGGTGTATTTGGCCGGGCATTCGGCCGGAGGATATCTGGTTTTAATGGTGGGGCTGGATGCGCATTATCTCCAGGCTGAAGGGCTGGACCCGACGAACATTGCCGGGGTAATTCCGGTGAGCGGGCAGACGATGACTCATTACACGGTGCGGGCTGAGCGAGGACTGGCGCAAACGACGATCACGGCGGACGCGGCGGCGCCGGTGTTTTATTGTCGTAAGGAAACGCCGCCTATGCTGGTGTTATATGCGGATCACGACATGCCGGCGCGGGAGGAGGAGAACCAATACCTGGTAGCGGTCATGCATTGGGCGGGAAATGATCGGGTGACCGGGCGGCAAATCAGCGGTCGCGACCATGGTAGCATTGCCAGCCGGATGGTGGAGGCGGGGGATCCGGCGCGGGTGGCGATGGTGGAGTTTGTCAGGGGAACGAAGCTGGGAGAATGAACAAACCCAAAAAAAAGAGCGGAGCTCGCGCTGCCGAGACGCCGCTCCGAGGGCAATTATTTTAGGGCGCCGTGGTGAAGGCGACGGAATAGGCGGTGTTTTCCCAGGAGAGTTTGAGGGTGCCGCTGCCGGCGCCTTTGGTAATGGCCATGGTGAATTGATCTACCGGGGTGTCGAGGGTGGTTTTGGTGAGGTCGACGCGGGCGGCGTCGTCAGCCTCGGAATATTCCTCGCCCCATTGGCCGATTTGCTTGCTAATGATCAATTTGGCCGTGCCATCTTCAAGCGGTAAAAGGAACAGTGTGTAAGCCCCTGCGGGGAGGGTGGTGTCGCCAAGTTTAATGGCTTTTTGGGCAACGAGTAGGGTGGCTTCATCGGCTCCCATGCGCCACACTTTGCCGTAGGGGATCAGGCCACCCCAGATTTTGCGGACGATTTCAGTGTTGGGCTTTTTGGTATAGGGCCGACCATACACAATCATCACGCGGTCGCCGCCGACCACAGTGCTGATGGTTTCATGGGGGCTCAGGCGATGTTGTTGGGCCGAGGCGTTGAGGGGCAGGGCCGCGAGGACGAGCGAGCAGCCCATCGCGAGTAGGTAGAGAGATTTTTTCATAAATTTTGGTAAGAGTTATAGTGCCGGGAGGCAGGGCAGGGCGTCAAGGTTCTCAAACGGCTGATTTAATACGGGGATCAATCAAACCGTACAGTAAATCCACCACCCAATTTGCACCCACCACCATGGTGGCGCTGAACAGGACGGTGCCCATGATCACGGGGGGATCGAGATTGAACACACTTTGCACGGCCAGCGTGCCGATACCGGGCAGGGCAAAGACGTTCTCGATAAACAGCACCCCGCCGAGCAGGCCCGCCACGTCCATGCCCAGAATGGTGATGACCGGAATCATGGCATTGCGCAGGGCGTGCTTGAAAAGAATACGGGTTTCAGAAAGTCCCTTGGCGCGCGCCGCCTGAATATAAGGGCTCTCCAGCACATCCACCATATTGGTGTGAATCAAGCGAGCATAGTAGCCCACAAAAAGGATTGCCAGCGCCGCGGCGGGCAGGAGCAGGTCGCCCAGACTGCGAAAAAAGCCGATGGGAAACCAACCCAATTGGTAGCCTAGCCAGTATTGCAGCATCCGGGCCAGCCAGAAGGCGGGCAGGGAAAGCGTGATAGTGGCCACCACCAGGGTAGAACGATCAAACCAGGAATCGCGAAACCGGGCGGTAAGGGCACCCAGTGGCACGGCCAGGGCAATCCACATAACCACGGCCAATGCGCTCAATGCGGCGGTGGTGGGGAGCCGCGTGATCAAGGCCTCCGCCACGGACTGGTCGGTGACGTACGAATGGCCGAGGTCCCCGTGTGCAAGCTGGTTAAGGTAGAGAAAAAAACGCTGCCAGAGCGGATCGTCCAGATGGTATTTGGCATGAATTTCCTTGATGACTTCCGGCGAGGCCTTGGCCCCGGCGATGACGCGGGCGACATCGCCGGGCACGGCATTCAGCAGCATGAAAGTGAGGAAAGCGGTCCCGAGCAGGGTAACCACGGACAAACCGAGGCGGCGTAATAAGCGGTGCAACATATTAGTGTTCAAGCCACATGCGTTCGAAGCGGAAATACAAAACCGGATGGATTTTTGCCCCGTGCAACCGCGGTTGATGCAGGAGGAATACGCGCTGGTAAAACAGGGGCACGAACGGGGCCTCATTCACCAAGGTTTGTTCCACCTTCTGGTAAATGGCGATGCGCTGGTCCGGATCCGCGCAGGCGGCGGCGTTGCCCAGCCATTGGTTTACCTGCGGGTTGTTATAAAAGGCGGTGTTTTGGCAGCCCTCTTCGGTGATGAGAGTGCCATTGAACAGGGTGTCGAGGAAATCGCTCGGGTCGGGATAATCCTGTGACCAGCCAGTGAGGCCGCACTGCATGGCTTTGCGCCTCTCTGAGACATTAAGAAAGGCGGGCAGCGTGACTGGGTTTAGCTGCACGTCGATCCCGACTTGTTTGAGGTCGTATTGAATTGAGGCGGCGGCCGAAATGAGGATGGCATTTGCGGCTTCAAACCAGAGTTTGCAGGTAAAGCCGCCGGCATGGCCGGACGCGGCCAGCAACTGGCGGGCTTTCGCGGGATCGTACGGAATGCCCGCGAGGTGCGGATTGAACCCGGGCATCGGGGGCGGCAGGATGCCCGGTGCCGCCATGATCGTGTTATGCAACATGTGAACGATCTTGTCCTTGTCGATGGCGTAATTCACCGCCTGGCGCACCTTGAGTTCGTCAAAGGGTGGCATTTCGGTGTTTAAGGCCAGGAACCAGGTGAAGGAGGCCGGCATGCTTTCCACCAATCCCTGCCAGCGCGGGGTGCGCTGGATGCGTAAAAAATCGGGAATCGGCACGCCGGGTGACATGGTGACATCGGCGATATCCAGTTCCCCGCGCTCGAACATCATGAGGTGCAGCGCTGCGTCCCCGCCCTCCCGGACCTCAATGGCATCCAAGTTCTGCCGCTCCGCGCGCGGGTAAAAAGGGTTGCGTTCAAAGCGCATTTTCACCCCGCGCTGCCAGCCGGCCAGCACATAAGGGCCGGTGCCCACGGGATGCGAGGCGAAGCAGGCCCCGCCCGATTCCACCGCCTCGCGGGGCAGGACCAGCCCCCCCGGAAGTGTGAGTAGAAAGAGAAACGTCGGGTCCGGGGCGGTCAGTTCAATTTCCAGGGTGTCGGGGCGCGGGGCCCGCAATCCACGCACGTGCGGAGCCTTGCCTGCGCGAAAGTCTTTGGCCCCGGCGATGCCCTCAAAATAAGCCTCGCTCAGGCCATCCGTCTTGGGGTCCAGGTTGCGCTCCAGCGAATAGACGAAATCGCCGGCCACCAGTTCGCGCCCGCTGGAAAACCTCGTTCCGCTTCGGAGGTGAAACGTATATGTTTTGCGGTCCGCCGATAAATGCCAGCCTGTGGCAAGGGCGGGCCGGAGCTTCACACCGTCGTCGTACTCCACCAAGCCCTGGTACACCAGCATTAGGAAGGGCGCGGAAATAGTGTCAAAGGCCAGCGTCGGGTCGAGCGAACTGATATCCGTCGGCAGGGCGAGCCGCAATGTGCCGCCGCGTTGTGGCACGGGCTCAGCCGGGGCGGCCGCGGTCACGAAAAGTAACAGGATAAACGATAAATGAAACAGGGCATGGCCGGCGCGCAGGCATGGTCCCCAAGGTTGACATCGCTGATGAAACAATGTTTTCATCGGTCGAGCCACATCCTTTCAAAGCGGAAGTAAACCACCGGATGCAGGGCTACCCCGTGCACCCAGGGCTGGTGCAAGGCGTAGGAATAGGGTTGATAAAGGGGCACGCACGGTGCGTCCGTCACGATGATCTGTTCCGCTTGTTGATACAAGTGCAGGCGCTGGCTCGGATCCGGGCAGGTGGCTGCGGCCGCCAGTAATTGATTCACCTGGGGATTATTGTAGAACGAGGTGTTCTGGCAGCCCGATTCGGTGATGCGGTTGCCATTGAACATGACATCCAGGAAATCGCTGGGGTCCGGATAATCCTGCGACCACGCCGAGGTGCAGCATTGCGCGGTTTTGCGCTGCTCCTGGCTGTGCAAGAGCGTGGGGAAGGTGACCGGGTTCAATTGGGCATTAATGCCCACCTGCTTGAGGTCATACTGCAGCGACGCCGGAATGGGGGAGGGATCCACTTCACACCAGAGTTCCACGGTCAAACCGCCCGCAAAACCGGATTCTGCCAGCAATTGGCGCGCCTTGGCGGGATCATACGGATAGCTCTGAAGATTCGTGTTAAAGCCGGGCATGGTGACGGGCAGGATGCCGGCTGCCGTGGCGGCCATGCCATGCAACAGGCGGATGAGCTTTTCCTTGTTGATCGCATAATTCACGGCCTGGCGCACCTTGAGATTATCGAACGGCGGCATCTCGGTGTTCATCGATAAATAATTGGCGGAGCCGGTCGGAATGCGCTCAATCAAAAGGTGCCAGCGGGGACTCTGCTCAATGCGCAAAAAATCCGGGATCGGGATGCCTGGAAAATCATCCACCTCGGCGATATCCAGTTCGCCCTGCTCGAACATCATCAAGTGCAGGGTGCGGTCGCCGCCCACCCGTACTTCAATGGCGTCCAGGTGCTGGCGGTTGGTTTGGGGCGACAGCGGATTGCGCGCAAACCGCATCACGGTACCCCGCTGCCATTCCGTCAGGATATAAGGGCCCGAGCCCACGGGGTGGGCCGTGAAGTTAGCCCCGAATTGTGCCACCGCTTCCTGTGGCACCACCAGCGCCCCCGGCAGGGTGAGGATGAACAGAAACGTGGGATCGGGTGCCGCAAGTTCGATTTCCAATGTTTCCGGTGCGGGCGCGCGGAGGCCCCGCACATGGGGGGTCTTGCCCGCACGAAACTCGGGTGCGCCGGCGATTTCCTCAAAATAACTCTCTGTGGGGGCCGCGATTTTGGGATCGAGGGTGCGTTCCATGGAATACACAAAATCCGCCGCCACCACGGCCCGGCCGTTGGAAAACCGCGCGCCCGGGCGCAGATGAAATGTGTAGGTCCGCCGGTCGGTGGACAAATGCCAGTCGGTGGCCAGTGCCGGCACCAACTCTGCGCCGTCACCGTATTCCACCAATCCTTGGTATAATAACAATAGGAATTGGAAGGAGATAGTGTCAAAACCCCGGGCAGGGTCCAGCGAACTCACATCAGCGGGCAAGGCCAGGCGCAAAGTCCCGCCTCGTCTGGGTTGGACAGTGCTGGTGGCGGCCGGACTTGATGCCGTGGCCGACTGACCAGTCGTCAATAAAAGCAGCCAGAGCCCCAGGATCGTTCCCGGAAAGACCAGTGTGCGGAGGAACGAGAGCACCTTCATCACCGTTTGGGATTCACGATTTCCTGCAAGCCCTGGCCCAGCAGGTTGAAAGCCAGCACCGTTAGCACGATGGCCAGCCCGGGCACGATGACCAGATGCGGGTAGGTGATGAAATAAGGCTGCCCCTCGGAAATCATGGATCCCCAAGTCGGAGCCGGTGGGGGTACCCCAATGCCCAGATAACCCAGTCCCGCTTCCAGTAGAATGGTGTTGGCGATGCTCATCACCGAAAGGACAATTACGGTGGGCAGCAGGTTGGGTAAAACCGCCCGGAGAATAATTCGTGCATCAGATGCTCCCAAGGTGCGGGCGGCCAGCACGAATTCCCGTTCCTTGAGGGCCAGCACCTGGGCGCGGACCACGCGCACCATGCCTGGCCAAGAGACCAGCCCCACAATAAAAAACACGCTCACGGCCCCGCGTTTCAGGGTGACATCAAGCCAGGACCAGTGCAACCACGCCGGGTGCAGGTGAATAGTCCGGCCACTGACATCCAGCAACCCGGCAAAGGCAATGGCCAACAAGATGGCAGGAATGGTCATGAAAATCTCCGTGATGCGCATCAGCACCAGGTCGAGCTTGCCGCCAAAAAAACCTGCCAGCAGCCCCACCGTCACGCCAATCACCATGGCGGTGAGCATAGCCCCCACCCCCACTGGCAGCGAAACGCGCGCGCCATACACCACACGGGAGAGCATGTCCCGCCCAAGATTGTCCGTCCCCGCCAGGTACGCACCCCCCGCCGGACGCGGCAAGCCATCCGCATCCAACCCCTGCTCATCCTGCTGGTCCGGGGTGTGCAGCAGATGCCAGCGGGTGAGGGTGGGGGCGGCCACCGCCAGTAAAGCGAAAATCAGGATTATCACCGCCCCGACTCCTGCGAGCCGGTTGGCCATGAGCATTCTAAGACTGGAACTAAGCCAGCCAGTGTTGGACGACATACGAGTTGGAACCGCCTGCCAAGGTTAGTAAGTTGGTGCTTCCCCACTTTTGTGTCGAGAATTTTTGTGGCATTATTGTTGGGTTTAATTCGCCGCGTGGCGGAGCACCTGGCCCGGCCGCGCGTCAGTGAGTTCACCGTTCTTGAGCACCACCTGGCCATTGATCAGTACGGTCGTGATGCCGATGGCGTAGTGGTGTGGTTCGGTGTAAGTCGCCGTGTCCAGGATGCGGGCAGGATCGAACACGACGATGTCCGCACAGTTACCCTGTCGCAATTCGCCGCGGTGATCGAATTGGAAGGTGGTGGCGGGCAGGCTGGTCATTTTGCGGATGGCATCTTCAAGTTTCAACACATGGAGGTCCCGCACATAACGCCCCAGCACCCGGGCGTTGTTGCCATAGCCGCGTGGATGCGGGACGCCCTCGCCAAAAACCCGGATGCCGCTGTCACTGGCAATCATTGTGTTGGGATGCTGCATAAATTTCTGCAAATCCGCTTCGTCCATTCCGTGGAACACCCCGCTGCCGCTGCCATTGGTTTGAATCTCGAAAATGGTTTCAATCTGTGCCTCGAGGGAGTCGGAATGCTGGCGTTTTTGGGCGGCTTGCACCAAGTTCAGGCCATTCAGGGAGGGGTCGTGCGGGTAGTCGGCAATCACTGCATAGGCATAGTCAGAACGGTGGCGCTTTTGTAAGGACGCCTTCATCTCGGCCACTAATTGGGCCTTTTGGTCGGGGTCCGACAGGTATTTGAAAAATTTCCCCTCCCCGCCATCAAAGGCCTCGTCCGGTATCAACTGCCGCAGGGTGGTGCTGGAGGCAGTGTAGGCATACTGGTCTTGAGTGATGTCCAGCCCCTCGGCGCGAGCTTTTTCAATATACGCAAGTACCTGGTCTGCCTGGCCCCAGCAATTTTCGCCGGATAATTTAATATGGGAAACCTCCGCCCGCACGCCCGCCCGGCGGGCAACTTGAAATACCTCGTCCAAGGCGGTATAGATCCGGATGTCCTCATGGCGCATGTGGCTGGTATAAATGCCCTGGTAAGGCGCGATGACCCGGGCCAGTTCCACGATTTCATCCGTTTGGGCGTAAACCCCGGGCAAATAAATCAGGCCGGTGGAAAACCCCACCGCGCCCGCCTGCATCGCGCGGTCTACCAATGACTTCATCCGCATCATTTCGGTTTCGGTGGGGGGCCGGTTAAAGACCCCGCCCATGGCCGCCTCGCGCACTGTGTTATGGCCAATCAAAGAGGCCACATTTACCGTTACCCCCGTGGCGGTGATGGTCTTGAATAGGGTGTCAATATCCAGTTTGGAGTCGCCGCAATTGCCCACCACGATGCTGGTCACGCCCAGCCGCACAAAATTTTCCGCGGCGGGATGCTCCGCCACGTCGTCGGCATGGGTGTGCACGTCAATGAACCCCGGGGCCACGACCAAGTGGGTGGCGTCGATCATGGTGCGGGCCGCGTCCGTCAGATGGCCGATCTTAGCGATTTTGCCATCGGCCACAGCGATGTCTGCAAAATGGGCGGGATTGCCGGTGCCATCCACGATCCGGCCGCCATGGATGATGACATCGTAGTTGGTCGCCGACGCTTCCCAGGCAAATGCGAGACCGGCGGCCAGGGCAATTAATTCCTTCATGGGGAATTCATAACAATGGCGGCTTGGCTTGGCAAAGGGAAATGGTGTCCGATCGGAAAATTCAAACGACTTAGCTTGAATTGAGCCCCATCGCCTTGACCCGGGCCCTTGCATAATTGCTTCGGCCAACTGTTGGGGCTGCCGATGATTCCTCAGCTCGGCTCAAGGCTGAGAGCAAGGCGAAGACCAACCATAGGCCATTTAACGGCTAATTTCGGGGTGAAACTTGGCTTGCCCTGGATTTTTTGAATTTTACATGCCTCCGACCTGAATGGGGGTGTGTGGCAGTCATGGCCAGCCCCTCGCTGTTTCGCAAGCTGGACCTTACGGAATTACCGCACGGTAATACCGGCCGCCGGTGTTGGTCGCCGCCGGGTCACGGAAATTAAGGGTGGAATTGGTGCCCGCAAAGTTGGTGAGGAAATTCCAGGCGGACAGGTTGGTGGAATACTCAATATGTCCATAAAGGTTGGTGGATGGCAGAAGGCTGAAAGTAAAACCATTGGCTAATGTGGGATTGCTATTAGCCATATTCAGGAGGAGTTTGAAGGTATTGCTCGAGAACACACTTACGGTATTGGTGAGCGAATAAATGCCCCCCAGATTCAGCGCATACGCGCTTACGGTGTTGCTGCCCGCGACCATTTTAAGGGTGACATTCCAATTGGTCCACGCATTGGTTGTGACCGGCGCCGTCCACGGACCCTTGTTGAGTTGGTACCACACGCCAGTCACGCCCCAAGCGTCACTGGCCGTGCCGATAACCGCGGGCAGGGCATTGCTCAGGACCAGCCCGGCGGTGGGCCAGACAATTGCCAGTGTCGGCCGGTTAGTTTCGGTGAAATTAATCTGAAGGGTTAAATTCGAGGCCATAAGAAACTGCACGGTGGCATTATTTGTCGCATAACCACCAGTAAAATTGGTGGCTACCTGCCAACTCGTGGCCGCAAAGCCAGCTGCGGGCGTGGCCGTGATGGTGTAATTACGGCCGGCTTCCAGCCAGGCATTAACATAATTGGGAGCTAGTGTTCCCAGACCGGTGGCGCGAATTTGCAGGAGATTCGTGACCACAAATTGAAACGCAACTATGTTCGTCAGGGACGCCAGACCATTGGGGTCCACACCATAAACGGCCACCGTGTTCGTGCCTGGCACCAAGGCAGTTTGGGCAGTCCAGTTTGCCCAGGAATTGGTGGTGGTGGCATTGGTCCAGCCGGAGTTGTTGAGCGAAAATAGCACGTTGCTTACGGCCCAATTGTTAGTGGCCGTTCCGGTGAGGGTAAATACACCGTTGCTGGTGCGCTGGCCACTCGTTGGGGTGGTAATGGTTACCGTGGGGGCGGTTTTATTGGCAAAATTCGCCGACACGGTAACATTAGTGGTCATGTTGAAACTCAAGACGGGCTGGTTGGTCGGAAAACGCCCGGTCCAACTGGTGAAGGTAAAACCACTGGCCGGCGTGGCGGTGAGGACATAATTGGAGCCAAGAGGTAGGAGAGCTTGGTTTAAATTGGGCGCGATGGAGCCCAGGCCGGAAATTTTATAATTCAATACATCGCCGGCCAGATACTTGACCTGCACCGTGCTGGTAGGGGAGAGGTAGCCGTAATTATTTACGGCGTAGGCTCGCAGGATATTGCTGGTCCCATAAGCGGGAGTAAAACTGGCAGTCCAATTGGTGGTGCCCGTGGCCGATTGCCAGGTGCCACCATTCAATTGAAACCAGACGTTCGTCACGGTGGCATTGTTTGCCGCCGTGCCGGTCATGATTGCCGGGTTGGAGTACAAATTGGTTAACAATTGACCGTTGGCCGGGGTGAGCACTGTCAGGGCGGGGGCAACGGCTGGGACAAAATTAGCCGTCAGGGACAGTCCTGGCGACATGGTGAAATTTAGGTTGGGGCTATTGCCCAAAATAAATCCATTGCCGTCCGTCCAGTTTGAAAACACCCAAAACGTGGCCGGACTGGCACTGATATTATAATTGCCGCCCACCGCCAACGGTGCGTTCGTGAACGCCGGAGACACCGTCCCCAGGCCCGTCACCCGGGTGGTCAGCAGGTTGGTGGCAGGCGTGGTGGTATTTGTGACATTAACATAGGAAAGGATTGTGGCGATCGCCCCGATCGTGCTTTGCACCGTGACATATACCGGATAACTACCCGGGTAGGTGTAAGTGTGCGATCCCAGCACTGCTTTGAATCCATTCGTGCTGGCGGTTACGTTGCCATCGGTAATGGAGTTGTCCCCCCAGTTGATGTAGGCCGCGAAATTCGTCGCAGCACTGGCTGGCACGCCGTTGGTAAAAGTTGCCAGGATGGCGTTGGCCGTGGGGACCCCGACCAGGGTCGAGACATTGTTGGATTGACCAACGATTAAAGTGTCCCCGATGACAAATAGATATGCCTGCTCATCGTAAGTATCCAAATTGGTACTGTAGCTAACATCGAAATAAATATATACTGGCCCCACATAATTCGTGGCTGGCACAATGTTTAATTGCATGCGGCCGTTCAGATTTGTGACATTATAGGTCCCGGCTCGGTAATTACCGTTGGTAAAATAAAGTCCAGAATTCCTGGCGGCATTTAACGATTGCTTATCCGGAAATTTCCCATACCAATAAAGTGGCTTTCCAGTCAATTCCACGGCAGTTAAGAAATTGGTAATGGTGGTGTTGATTGGGGCCACCAGATTTGTCACGCTATTGCCCGGGTAGATGAAAGCATTGTAGTTGGCCTCGATGTCAGTTACTGTGGTGGCGTTAAATGTGTTGGTCGTCCGCCCACCTATGCCGTCATCGGCTATCACTGTGATTTTGCCGGTGACACCGGAAATATTGGTGGCGGTAAGCGTCACCACAGTATCGCTTGTGTTGGTTGCATAGGCTGTTGTCTGGATGATTTCGTCGGCCAATGGCCGGCTGTTGGCATCCACAGTGGTGTTGCTGATGTTGGTCAACACGTTAAATCCTCGCACCAACTGGCCAAAGATGGGGTACCCAAAATCCAAAAAGCGCTGGGGCCCCAAGGTAACAAAAAACTGTGAACCATCGGTGTCCTTCCCGGAATTGGCGAGGGCGAGCTGGCCAGTGCCGCTGAAGGTTGCCTGGGGATGATACTCATCGTCATAGTTGAACACGAGGCCCCCCATTCCGTTGGTCAGAGGATCACCCCCTTGGATGATAAAATTGGAAATCACCCTGTGGAAGATCGTGTTGCTATTATAAAAGCCCGAGCTGGTCAGGCCTTGAAATATATTGACCGTGTGCGGGGCATATTCCGGAAACAGCATGAAGGTTAGGGTGCCGACATTGGTCACGGTTACGAGCCCTCCCCGGTAAGGCGTCCGATAGGCGCCCGGCGCATTCGTGGCGGCTGTCTGGGCGATGGTAAGTTGCCAGAAAGGGTTGTTGGTGTGCATGACCACCGCAATCGCATTGGTGCTGCTCGTAATGGTATAGGTCAGGGGCCGGCCGTTGGTGGATACGGCCGTAATCGGCAAAATATAAGAATTGCCGGCCGGCAGGGTAAGGTTGGCCAATGGATCAATGACCGGTCCAGCCAGGCTGGAATTTCCTAGGAAAATTAAAATGATTAACTCTAGCCACGATTTTCGCCAAAACATGAGTTTACTATAACCCAAAAATATGATTTTGGGTAAAACTATTTTCTAGGGATCGATCTGGTCTTTGAATTCTGAAATTTTCATTCCTCCCCATGCATGATTTCTGCTATTTTCCCCCCGGTCTAACCCATTTATAGCCATGTCAGCCAGTCATAATACCAGTGCCGTCGCCGCCGCCAATCCCGAACCCGGCTTCGCCGAACAACTCCGCGCCGCCGCGGTCTTGCTCGAATCAGTAGCGGAGAACCGCGCCTTGCTCAGTGGTCTGTCTGCCGAGGAGCGCATGCGGCTGCTCAGGGCCGCTGGGCAGGTCTCCCGGCCGGATGCTGTCGACCGCCGTCAGTTCGTCAAGGCCACCAAACGCCAGCGCAAGGCCACCAAGGCCGAACGGGCCGAACGCGTGCTCAACCAGACGGGCATCCGCCAGTTGCGGCAAAAGCCGGTGATTACCACGCCCAACGTCAGTGCTCCGCAGATCGCCGACCCCATCGAAATCACGGACGATCCCGATTTCCATGAGGCGGTGGAAGAGCAAAATTGTTACGTTTGCAAGAAGGATTACACAACCATCCACCATTTTTACGACCAGCTCTGTCCGGCCTGTGCCGATTTTAATTTCCAAAAGCGCACCGAGCTGGCCGATCTGACCGGGCGCGTGGCCCTGCTCACGGGTGGACGGGTAAAGATTGGTTATCAAGCTGGCATCAAACTGCTGCGGGCGGGCGCACACCTGATTGTCACCACGCGCTTTCCACGCGATTCCGCCGCCCGCTATGCGGCCGAGGCGGATTTTGCCGCCTGGGGCCACCGCTTGGAAATTTTCGGGCTCGATTTGCGGCACACGCCCAGTGTGGAGGCTTTTTGCCGGCATTTGTTGAACACCCGCGACCAACTTGATTTCATTATCAATAATGCCTGTCAAACCGTGCGCCGGCCGCCGGATTTTTACCAACACATGATGGCGCTGGAGAATGCTTCCCTGACCACGCAGCCGGAACCGGTACGGAGCTTGTTGGGGGCTTACGAGGGTTTGCGCGGGTACCATATTTTGCCCGAGGCCGATGCCGCCCCGGATCTTCCCGCGGGTCCGCTCGCCGGTGTGGCCGGTTTAACCCACGCTGCGCAATTGTCCCAGGTGGCGCTTTTGCCGGAGGAACTTGCCGCCCAACGCGATCTCTTTCCGCAGGGCCGCCTGGACCAGGATTTGCAACAGGTGGATTTGCGCGAACGTAATTCCTGGCGCATGCTCATGGCCGAGGTGCCGGCCGTGGAATTGCTGGAGGTGCAGCTCGTCAATGCCATCGCCCCGTTTTTGCTCAATGCCCGCCTCAAGCCGCTGATGCTGCGCACGGCGTCGCGTGACAAGCACATCGTCAATGTCAGCGCCGTGGAGGGCCAGTTTTACCGTAAATTCAAAACCACCCGGCATCCCCATACCAACATGGCGAAGGCCGCCCTGAACATGATGACCCGCACGGCCGCCGCCGATTACCACGCCGATGGCATCCACATGAATGCTGTGGACACCGGCTGGGTTACCGACGAAGATCCCCGTCATATCGCCGAACGCAAAGTCCGCGAGCACCGGTTTCATCCCCCCTTGGACATCGTGGATGGCGCGGCACGGATCGTCGACCCCATTATTGCCGGCCTCAACACCGGCGCGCATGTCTGGGGCAAGTTTTTAAAAGATTATAAACCTACTGACTGGTGAAAACGTTTCTCATCGCCACCCGCAATGCCCACAAGGTGGGGGAAATCCGCGCCATTCTCGGCGCTGAATTTACCTTCCTTACGCTCAACGATTTTCCCGGCGCGCCCGCTGTGGTGGAGGACGCCGACACCTTTGCCGGCAACGCCACCAAGAAATCGGTGGCCCTGGCCACCTGGCTGGCTGCCCGCTCCGAGCGACTGGTTGTCCTCGCCGATGATTCTGGCTTGGAAGTCGACGCCTTGAGTGGTGCACCCGGTGTGCACTCCGCGCGGTTTGCTGCCGAGGATAAATTCAAAGATGGCAATGCCCCTGATGCGGACAACAACGCCAAACTACTCCGCTTGTTGCGTGACGTGCCCGATGCCCAACGCACCGCGCGCTTTCGTTGTGTGATTGCCCTTACTCAGGTGGCAGTGGCACCGAATATTTTGCCCGCTGGCCAGGCTCCTGGTGAACCGGCCACCTTGCTCTTCGATGGTGCCTGTGAAGGCCGTATTGATGTTGCCCTGCGCGGGCAGGGGGGCTTCGGCTACGATCCCCTTTTCATCCCCAACGGGTGTGACCAGTCCTTTGCGGAGCTTGGGGAGCTCACCAAAAACCAGCTCAGTCACCGGGCCCACGCCCTGGCCAAATTACGTCATTGGCTGGACCGACGGGCGGGCTCATTCTCCGGTTGCCTCTAGAACTTGGGTTTTTTGGCATCGCACCTCCCTGTCAGTGCGATGCCCCGCAGGCGCAACCAATAGTCGCCTTGCCTGGCTCATAGTTTAAGTAAGGACCCAGCCAGCGTTCCACTTCCTGCAAGGTCATGCCTTTGCGCCGGTGATAGTCCAGCAACTGGTCCCGGCCCAGCTTGCCCACGGCAAAGTATTTGGACTCCGGATGGGCAAAGTACAGCCCGCTCACCGAACTGCCTGGCCACATGGCATAACTTTCCGTCAGCTTGATCCCGGCATGCTTTTCAACCTCCAGCAGCTGCCAGAGTGCGCCTTTTTCCGTGTGATCCGGGCTCGCCGGATAACCTGCCGCCGGGCGAATGCCCCGGTATTGCTCGGCAATCAGCTCGCTCGTCGTCAGTTTTTCCAGCCGGCCAAAACCCCATTCCTCACGCACCCGCTTGTGCAGGTATTCGGCAAATGCCTCCGCCAGCCGGTCCGCAAGTGCCTCCGCCATGATCGCGTTGTAATCATCATGGTCCGCCTTGTACTGCTTCACGAGCTCGTCCAGCCCGTGGCCCGTCGTCACGGCAAAGCCCCCGATATAATCCACCGCCGCCCCCTCGCGCGGTGCGATAAAATCCGCCAGGCACCAGTTCGGCGTGCCATCGTCCTTGATGATTTGCTGCCGCAGGAAATGGAACTTCGTGCGGATCGCCGTGCGTTTCTCGTCCACATACAACTCCACGTCATCCCCCACCGAATTCGCCGGGAACAACCCGTAAACCGCCTGCGGTTGCAGCAACTTCTGCGTCACGATCTTCTCCAGTAAAACCTGCGCGTCCGCGAACAGTTTGCGCGCCTCCTCACCATGTTTTTCATGCTGCAAAATCGCCGGGTAACGCCCGCGCAACTCCCATGTGTGAAAAAACGGCGACCAGTCAATGAGCGGCACCAGGTCCGCCAGCGTCACGCGCGCCGAATGCTGTGTGTTCAACGTCGTCGTCGCCGCCGACAGCAACCGCGTGCCCGTGAACTCCGGTTTCGCCAAATCCGTGAAATCAAAGTTCGCCTTCCGCGCCCGTGCCTCCGCCAGCATGATCAATTTCGCCGTCTGGCCCCCGTGCTGCGACCGGATCCGGTCGTACTCCGCCCGCAAATCCCGTGTGAAATTCGACTTCTGCTCCACGCTGATCAAGCTGCTCACCACCGGCACCGCCCGGCTCGCATCCAGCACATGCACCACCGGTTCGCTGTACGCCTGCGCAATCTTCACCGCCGTGTGCGCCTTGCTCGTCGTCGCCCCGCCAATCAAAAGCGGCAGCTTCATCCCTTGGCGCTCCATCTCCCGTGCCACATGAGCCATTTCATCCAGTGAGGGCGTGATCAAGCCGCTCAGTCCAATCACATCCACATTATGCTCCCGTGCCGCCGCCAGAATCTTTTCGCATGACACCATCACCCCGAGATCAATCACCTCGTAGTTATTGCACGCCAGCACCACCCCCACGATGTTCTTGCCAATGTCATGCACATCGCCCTTCACCGTGGCCATCAGCACCTTGCCCGCGTTCTTTGCCGTGTCCCCGCTCAGCTTCTTCTCCGCCTCCATGTATGGCATGAGATACGCCACCGCTTTTTTCATCACCCGGGCGGATTTAACCACTTGCGGCAGGAACATCTTGCCCGAGCCGAACAAATCCCCCACCACATTCATCCCCGCCATCAGCGGCCCCTCAATCACCTGCAACGGCTTCGCAAACTTCTGCCGTGCCTCCTCCACATCCGCATCGATAAAATCCACGATCCCCTTCACCAGCGCGTGCGTCAGCCGCTCCTCTACCGGTGCCGAACGCCAGGCATCCTCCACCACCTCCGTCTTGCCCTTTTGCTTCACCGACTCGGCGAAACGGATCAGCCGCTCCGTCGCATCTGCCCGGCGGTTCAACAGCACATCCTCCACGAGCTCCAATAAATCCTTTGGCACCTCCTCGTATACCGCCAGCATCCCAGCGTTCACGATGCCCATGTCCAGCCCCGCGCGAATCGCATGATATAGGAACGCGCTGTGCATTGCCTCCCGCACCGCATTGTTCCCGCGGAACGAAAACGAAATATTACTGATTCCTCCGCTCACCTTCGCGTGGGGCAGGTTATTCTTAATCCACTCCGTCGCCCGGATGAAATCCACCGCGTAGTTCGCATGCTCCTCCATCCCCGTCCCCACGGTGAGTACGTTCGGATCGAAAATGATGTCCTGCGGCGGGAACCCCACTTGCTCCACCAGCAACTTGTACGCCCGACCGCACACCTCTGCCTTTCGCTCAAAGCTATCCGCCTGGCCTCGTTCATCAAATGCCATCACCACCACCGCCGCGCCATAACGCCGCACCAGCCGCGCTTGATGCAGAAACTTCTCCTCCCCCTCCTTCAGCGAAATGGAATTCACAATCCCCTTGCCTTGGAGACACTTCAAGCCCGCCTCGATGACTTCCCATTTCGAGGAATCCACCATCACCGGCACCTTGCAAATGTCCGGCTCCGACGCGATCACATTCAGGAAGCGGGTCATCGCCGGCACCCCATCGATCATTCCCTCATCCATGCACACATCAATCACCTGCGCCCCGTTCTCCACCTGCTGCCGCGCGATGGCCAGTGCCGACTCATAATCCCCTGACTTGATCAACTGCGCGAACTTCGGCGACCCCGCCACATTCGTCCGCTCCCCAATGTTGAGGAAATTCGTCTGCGGCCGCACTGTCAGCGCATCCAGCCCGCTCAAACGCAAAAACGGCTCAACCAACGGCACCACGCGTGGTTTCAGCCCCTGCGCCGCCGCCGCAATCGCCTGGATATGCGGTGGTGTTGTCCCGCAACACCCCCCCACAATATTCAGCCACCCATTCTGCGCCCACTCCAGCAACTGCGGTGCCAGCGTCTCCGGCGTCTCGGGAAACCCCGTCGGCAACAACGGATTCGGCAATCCCGCGTTCGGATAACAACTCAGGTAAATCGGCGCCAACCCCGCCAGTTCCTCAATCAACGGCCGCATCTCCTTCGGCCCCAGCGCACAATTCATCCCCACCGACAGCAATGGCACATGCGCAATACTGTTCCAAAACGCCTCCACCGTCTGCCCGGTCACCCCTCGGTTGCTCCCCGCCTGAATAAACGTCACCGACGCCAGAATCGGTACTACGTGCTTATGGGGATCCGCTTCCGTGCCATAGGGCAGGGGACTGATCCCCCGTTCCGCAAAAATCGTTTCAATCGCGAAAAACGCGGCCCGCGCGTTTAATGTGTCAAAAATCGTCTCCACCAATAACAGATCCACCCCCCCGTCCAGCATCCCCCGGATTTGCTCACTGTACGACGCCACCAGCTCGTCGTACGTGCAACCCCGCGCCCCCGGATTATTCACATCCGTCGAGATCGACGACGTCTTGGTCGTCGGCCCGATCGCTCCCGCCACGAAACACACCCGGCTCGGCTGTGCCTTCTCCACCGCATCCGCCGCGCGCCGTGCGCACTCCGCCCCCGCCCGCGCCAGCTCATAAGCCAGCCCCTCCATACCATAATCCGCCAGCGAGATCGACTGCGCGTTAAACGTGTTCGTCTCAATGATGTCAGCCCCCGCCTCCAGATATTGTCGGTGAATCTCCTCGATGACCTCCGGCTTGGTCACATTCAGCAAATCATTCAAACCCTTCAAATCCCGCGGCCAATCCGCGAAACGCTCGCCCCGGTAATCCCCCTCCGCCAGCTTGTACCGCTGGATCATCGTGCCCATCGCCCCGTCAATAATCACCAGCCGCTCACGCAGCAGACGTTGCAAAGCCGGCACCCGGTTCTTTTTATTGGCCACAATTGCGGTATTCATCGAAAATTGATAGATTTATTCTACCCCCAGCCAACCCAATTATCAAATCAAAAATCAATGCATCTTGATATGAAGATATGTTTTGCGAAAGAAAGGCGAAATATCCCGTCACTTTCCCCGCGCCTTGATTCCCTATACCCTCAAGTAACCCGGTGGGATCGCCTTGCCCGCCATTTGGGCATCCAGGAGATCCAGCAACGTGTCCGGGTGAAATAAGCGCAGCAACGGCTCGCGCATGGCCAGGCAATTTTGCCTTAACTGCACATGCCGGTCCAGCGCCTCCGTCAATTTCACCTTCAACTCCGCCGGGGTAATCCGCATTGGATCCACTGGCACCAGGCAATCGTCCAGCCAGGGATGCTCAAACGGCAGCCCGGTGCCAAACATGGGTATTCCCAAGCAGGCATACTCCAAAAACTTGGGCACCGCATTCAAGTGAATGCCCCCGGTGCAGACCACGAAACGGCTTTGGCGGATAATTCGTGTCAGCTCGTCCCAAGGCACAAAGGCCTTATGCTGCCGGCGGTCATAGACACTGAATGGCTGGCCCTGAAACCCGGCGATCAACTTAATCAATCGCTGGCGGTCCGCATACAAGTTCGAAAAATTTAGGGCTGCGGGCACATATGGATCCCGCATGAACCAGGTGCCCATGATCGCCCCCAGATTGGTGAAATCATACTGCGGGGCGTCCGCGTGCAATGGTACGTCCGCCTCGGCGATGGGGTAGGGGAAATACAGATAACGACCGGGGTCCGGCGAAATCGTTGTGCGTTGCCAGGCCTTGTACACATCCAGGACCGGCGCGGTCAGCAGACCGGCTGGCCGCAAGAGGGCGGATTGATACTCATAGGCGACCCGCCGCTGGGGCACGTAAAACCACGGGGGATAGGCCCCGCTGAGGAACGGGGCCCGCCGGGTGTGCACCATGATGCCATTGTAGGTGTGGAAGATGTTATAGGTGGCGTGCCGGGCGTACCAAAAAGGGCTCACCCACCAGTCAATCGGCATGATGGAAAAATTCTTGCGCCGTTCAAAGATCGGTTGGAGGGCATTCAATTCCTTCGGTAGCATGCCTTGCAAAATGACGTGCTGGTCGGATTTCCAGAGCCGTTCGCGGAGTTGCGCCATTTCCACGGGGGACGAGACATTCACGACCAAGATCTGGGCACCACGCTGTTTGAGCGAGCGTATCATGGGACGCATGACTGGCTGATCCTCCCCATGCTGGGTGCGAATCCACAGGCAATCTTTCAAGCGAATGACAGGCGACATGCCTTATCATAGCCTTATCCCTTTGGGGCACGAAAGGGTTAAAATTGGGCTTTGGGCGGTGGGCTTTGGGTGGTGG
>CAIQWB010000009.1 GCA_903875465.1 uncultured Verrucomicrobia subdivision 3 bacterium | reverse complement strand
TTTCGGGATTTTCCTCCAGTAAAAATTTGTGCACTGATAGTCCGATTACCAAATGCAAAAAGATAACAATCAACCAAGGCAACCATAGCATTTTGGCTCGGTGCCAAGCACGATTAATACTCATAAATCCCTAGAGGCAATAAGCACCGGATAATTACAGCTTAGTTGTTTATAGAATGGCAAATTTTTGCTTTCGGGTGTGAGCAGTTCTTCCTGAATTGTAAACCCCTGCTCCTTTAAAAAAGTTTTTGCGTACTCATGCTCCGCAGGAAATCGCTTTTCTTTCTCGCGGATTGATGAAAGGATAATTGTTCCTGAATTGTTTAGTTGGCGCACGACACCAAGGAGAAATTTTCGCAATTGACCAGGCTTGCGAGCTACATGAATAAACTCCCAAGACAAAACCAAGTCAAAGTGACCACTTGGGATTCCTTCTGTTTCAAGCAAGTCTTTGCGTTTCAAATCGACTTTATGCGGAAAAATTCCTGAAGCGTAATTTTGCCTAATTTCTTTAATTTCATCGGCCAATTCAGTTTTTTCGGCCGCCAAAAGAATCCGCCTGATATTATCGATGTTTGATTTTAAACATTGGCTTAAATTTACAGCAAGCAAGGCTCGGCTGCAACCTTGGCCAGCCAAATAAAACTTTGTTGGCAAATACCAGTCTGGTACCGCATGGTGGTTTAAAGCTTGATCAAGCAATCCTGCTAACATGCGTATAAAAGTAGGGAAGTGATTAGTATCGTCTAAATTTTGAAAACACAGCTTTAGGAATCGCAGTGAGCTGGGGCTATCTCCATTGGCAACGTAATATAGATGGCGGCATAGTAATAAATTGAAATGATCAATTTCCTCGTAATGATAGCGAATTTTTGCGAGATCTAGAAAATCCGTCCTAATGTCACAACCAGTAATTTTCCGGGCAGAACTTGCAAGTTTGGTTGGCATAAATCGAATAAAATCTCCCGAGCCACATGGTGCGATAAGAATTGATGCATCAAGCAGTGGTTGTTTTACCAATTCAAGAACCTTCGACAAATATGTGCGAATCCAGGGATATCCGGAAAAGGTGGTATACAACTGGATTGGCTGCCAAAAAGCGAGGGTTGGCTCAAGGTCCCGCTTCGTTTGAAAATCCGCAAAAATTCTCAAATCTTCGGGTTCTTTACTTAAAAGTGATAATGGGTAATCTACACTCCAACTCAAATTCGAATCTTGAACAGATTCGGTTTTAAATTGAAACAGTCGCACTCCTTGCTCAGCCAAGGCACTTATTTCTGGAATTTGCTCATTGAAAGCAGAAAGAATCTCAGGATCGAAACAGCTCAAACAGGTCGCTCCAGCAAATCGATAATTGAATTGATAAGGCGTTGTTTTGGTGGCAATAGCAAAAAGCACAGATAATCCAGCACGATCCTGTTCAATTTTTCTGCTAAAAATTTTAATAGCATCGTAAGCAAAACCGTTGTCCCTTTCCCTGCCAGAATCATCATGACTTTGAGAATCAATGACTCCAAGCACAATATTAGCAAAACGAAAATATCCATGTGCCTGAGTAGATTCACTCCGATGAGCTATGAGAACTTTCGGTCCTAGCACTTTTACTTGGACGATACCATCAGCCAGTTTTATCCAGGCGTTCATTAAGTTGCGATTAGTGGCTTTGAATTTTGGATTTTAATAATCAAACCTTTTTAATAAAAATTTTTTTAATATATTGAATTAAGGAGAATTTTATCAACTGAATGTTGACAAAATCAAGCACAAAAGAATAGCGGTTTTTGCAAAATTGGAACAAGTGTTCTTTGGCATTCAGGATGAAATGCGCATCAGTTTCGGCACTGCCAGCGAGGCGAACATCCGCGAAGGCATCAAGCGCCTGGGCGCAGTGCTGCACAAGCTACTCTAGCCCGGCGGCCACGCCATATGCCGTCCACCCAGAATGTGACAATGCAGGTGCGGCACGGTTTCGCCACCATCCGGGCCGTTGTTGATCACCAGGCGGTAGCCATTGGCGAGACCCAGTATTTGGGCGACTTCGGCGGCTTTGAGCAATAACTGTCCGAGCAGCGCCTGGTCTTGCGGGCCGGCCTCGGCAATGCGCGGGATCACCCGTTTGGGAACGATCAGCACATGCACCGGTGCCTGGGGATGGATGTCGCGGAAGGCGAGCACCTGATCATCCTCATAAACGATGGCGGCCGGAATCTGCCGGGCGGCAATTTTTTGAAACAGGGTCTCGCTCATGGCCCGGTCCTTAGTCCACCACTAGGGCGCATTGGGTCTGCTCGCGGTCAGCGGTCAGGCATTCGCGCAAGTAAGTCACAATCTGGTCCTGCAACACTTCGCAGCGCTGGGTCCAGCGGCGGGCACCGGTCAATTGTTTCACACAGCCGCGCAAGCCATGAAAACGCAACACTTTGGGCGACTGGCGCAACCGGCTTTGCAGTTCGACACGCAAGGCGGGATAGAAGAATAGTTCCAGACTGCCGGCCGACTGGCAGGCAATGATCCGGAGATCGGACTCAACAATTTCACCGGCGGCGGCAGCTGCGGCGGGCAGTTCCTCTTGCAAGGTCAGGCCAAGCTGGCGCAGTACTTTCTCCAAGGCCACCGCAAATTCGCCCACCGAAACGGATTCCCGGTGGAGTTCGTTTTTGAAATAGTGGAAGACGGAGGCGGCCGCATGGCGCAGCACCTCGGGATCCAGTTCACGGTCCTGGCCGCCGACAATTTCCACGGAAATCATTTCCGCCGAGCAGGGCACCGTCTCCCCGCTGGCGAGCTGAAACAACAAACAATCATTTAATAATGCAATCATTGTTGGGCCTCTAGTTTTTTGACCTCATGCACGAAGTCGGTGGCTTCCTGAAAACGACGGTAAACGCTCGCAAAGCGCACATAGGCCACATCATCAATGCCGCGCAGGCCTTCCATGACCAGGGTGCCAATAAATTCCCCGGGCACCTCGTTTTCGTGTTCGTCGGTGACTTTTGCCACGATATGGTCCACCAAATCTTCCATCGCCTTGGGCGATACCGGGCGCTTTTGGCAGGCTTTGCGAATGCCCGAGATCAATTTGTCCCGGGAAAATTCCTCATGCCGGCCATCCCGCTTGAGCACCATCAATCCGTCCCGCTCAATTTCCTCGTAGGTGGTAAACCGATGCTGGCAGGAAATACATTCACGGCGGCGGCGGATGGTCGCGCCTTCCCGGGAGGCACGTGAATCAACAACTTTGTCTTCCTGACAACCGCAATTGGGACAACGCATAAAACCACATGTAATAGTGGTCACTTTTATGTAGCACGCAAGTATTTGGGGTGTCAAGTCACCGCTCCGTAATTAGTGAAAATAAATGCAATTTGGCATCAAAATTGCATGCTTGAGACCAAGGGAGCGGCCCCACCGGCGGACCGTGGCCAGATTGCCCCTTGCCGGAACCCCGCCAAGAAAGCATGCTTTGGCCTTGGAACTGCTCGTCAGGGTTCCGCTGGCATGAGCTTGGCAATGAAACAATTCGAGCAACGGTCCCCGGCCCTTTATCTGGCCTTCGCCGTGGTCTCCGTGGCGGTCATCGGTCTCGGGGATTATACCACCGGTTATGAAATGACGTTTGCCACCTTTTATTTGTTTCCGGTGGCGGTGGCGGTGTGGTTTGCCCGGAGGATGGGCGGGGTGGTGATTTCCATCCTGAGCGTCGGGGTCTGGCTGGTGGGTGATTATGCCAACGGCCAACATTACGCCAACCCCCTGATCCTAGTTTGGAATGCGACGCTAACGCTCGCCTTTTACCTTATCGTGGTGGTTATTCTGGACAAGCTTCACCGTCTGCAGGAGGAATTGGAATCGCGTGTGCGCCAGCGAACCCAGGCCCTCACCCAGGAAATCCTGGAACGCGCCCGCCTGGAAAAGGAAATTCTGGAAGTGAGCGAGCGGGGCCAGCGGCAGATCGGCCATGATTTGCACGACAGCCTGGGCCAGCACCTGACCGCCACGGCGTTTGCCTGTCAGGATCTGGCGGAGCATTTGGAGACCAAATCACCCTTGGATGCCGCAGCCGCCAATCATCTGGTGACCATGATTGAGGAAGCCATCAATTTGTCGCGCACCTTTGCGCGGGGCCTCATTCCAGTGGAAATGGAGGCCGAGGGCTTGATGGATGGGTTTGCGGAACTGGCAGCCAGCATCCGTCGAAAATTTAAAATTGCCTGCGAATTTGAATGCCACCATCCGGTGCTGCTGCCCGATCCCGCCGCCAGCCTGCATTTATACCGGATCGCCCAGGAGGCCGTGACCAATGCCATCAAGCACGGCCAGGCCAAAAAGGTAATCATCAGCCTGGTGGCCGATCCGGAGGCGCTTTATTTAAAAATCACGGATGACGGCACCGGCCTGCCCGCCCAGCCCCTCACCACCAGCACTGGTCTGGGTCTGCGCATCATGGCCCACCGGGCGGTGATGATCGGTGCGAAATTTGGCATTGAGTCATTGCCGGGGGGCGGGGCCCGGGTGGCTTGCAAACTGCCATTGGGCGGAGTTTCATCACCGGAGGCACATGTCAAATCATAAACAAGTGTTCTTGGTGGACGACCACCCGCTGGTGCGGGAATGGCTCACCAATTTGATCAACAAACGCCAGGACCTGCAGGTGTGCGGTGAAGCGGGGAGCGCGCCCGAGGCGTTGCAACGCATCGCCTCCCTCCAGCCGGATATCGCGATTGTGGACATCACGCTCGCCAGCGGATCGGGTATTGAGTTGATCAAGGATCTGCATGCCCAGCATCCCGCGGTGCGCGTGCTGGTGCTGACCATGCACGACGAAACCGTCTACGCCCTGCGGGCGCTCCGCGCGGGCGCGCGCGGGTACATCATGAAATGCGAGGCCACCACCCGGATCATTCAAGCCATTCGCACCGTGCTGGAGGGGCGGATGTATGTGAGCGACCGGGTTTCGTCCTTGCTGGCGGAGAAGTTTGTCGACCAACCGCGTCCGGCAGCTTCGCCCATCGAATTATTGAGCGACCGGGAACTCGAAGTGTTTCAACTCCTGGGCCGGGGCCTGGGCACCCGGCAAATTGCCGACCAGTTGCATATCAGTTTCAAGACGGTCCAGGCGTTTTGTGCCCGCATCAAGGACAAGCTGCAATTGAATAATGTGAACGAATTATTGCGCGAAGCGGTGCGCTGGCAGGAAAACCAGACGGTGAAGTAGCCCGCCCGCCGTAGGATGCCGCCCTACAAAAAGTATAGGCCGCACTCCACAGACAAGCCGCCTTGTCCTCCCTATTGTTGGGGGAGTGAAAGCTTGGTTCATCCTTATTTTACTTCTAGCCGGGGGCGCGGCCACGGAATTGCGTGCCCAGACGAACTGGCTGACGCTGGCGGAGGCCCGGCGGCAGGCGCTGGAGCGTAATTGGGATTTTCTGGCCGCCCGCAGCGGGGTGGATGCCGCCACCGCCGCCGCATTCATGGCCCGTGAATTTCCCAATCCCAACCTTTCGGCCAGCACCGCCAAAATTGGCAATCGGGAAAATGCCACGCCGGCCGGCAACGGCATTTGGGCGCGCAGTTATGACACCATTTTCGCAGTCAACCAACTGCTGGAAATCGGGGGCAAACGGCGGGACCGGCAACTCGCCGCGCAAGCCGGGGTAATGGGGGCGAAGGCCCGGCTGGCCGATGCCCGCCGGTTGCTCGAGCAGGGCGTGACCCGCGCCTACATCGCCGCCGCGCTGGCCGGCACCAATGCGGGTATTTTGCGTGAATCCGCAGGCTATTTGCAGCATGAAGCGCAATTGGCGGAGTTTCGCTGGCATGCCGGGGATCTGGCCCGCTCGGATTACCAGCAAATTGCCGTGGCAGCGGGGCAGTACGAGTTGCAAGCCACTGCCGCCGAAACCGCCGCCCGGCAGGCCCGCATTGCCGTGGAAATTCTGTTGGGCGCCCGCCAGCCGGAGGGCAACTGGCAGCCGGCGGAGACCCTGGAACAGCTGCGGGTGGGACTGGCGGCCCCCGCGCCTCTGCTGGCGAATACCAATATTTCCAACCAGCGTCCGGATGTGCGTGCCGCCGAGGCCGATCTCCAGAGCGCCGAAGCCAGCCTCCAACTCCAGCGCGCCCTGCGGATACCCGACCCCACGGTGGCCGTGCAATTGGAGCACAACCCACCCGGCGGCGGACCGCCCACCGATACCATCGGTTTGGGCGTGTCCTTTCCCCTGCCCCTTTGGAATTTGAATCAGGGGGCCATCGCGCAGGCGCGCGCCGCCCGCGAACAAAGCCGGCTGGCACTGGAAAAAGCCCGGGCCCAGGCCTTGGGCGACCTGGCCAATGCCCGGGCGGAAAGCGCAGAAGCAACCGCGCGCTGGCAGCGTTATCACGATCAAATCGGGCCCCAATCCGCCGCCGCCCGGAACGCCGTCGGTTTCAAGTATGAAAAAGGCGGGGCCGCCCTCGTGGATTTACTGGAAGCCGAGCGCACCGACAATGATGTGCGCATCGCCACGGCCCAGGCTCTGGCCGACACCCTCACTGCCACCGCCGATTTGGTGGCTGCCCAAACTGTTTTAACCGAAGCCGACTTGCCTTGGAACCATGAATAACTTCCTGACTCCCTTCCCTGCGCCTGAACCGACCAGCCAACCCCGGCGATCCTGGCGATTTGGCCTTTGGACCGGCCTGCTGGCCCTGCCACTGGCGGGTTGCCAGCCCGTGCCACCCGCCGCCCCTGAACTCCCTGCTCCCATCCTTCACGGCGACCAGATCAGCTTTGCCACCAATGCTCCGCAATTAACTTACCTGAAGCTTGCGCCCGCCCAAAAGCAATCGGCCGCCGCCGTGGCCTTGTATGGCCGGCTGGCGTGGGATGATGACCTCACGGTGCGGGTGTTCGCCCCCGTGGCCGGGCGCGTGCTGCGCCTGCCGGTGGAAGTCAATCACCCGGTGGCCGCAGGCGACACCCTGGCGCTGCTGGATTCACCAGATTATTCACAGGCACTGGCGGATGCCCGCACCGCCACTGGCAATGACCGCGCGGCGGACCAGGCGGATCACCGCACCCGGGAACTGTTTGCGCACGGAGCGGCGGCAGAAAAGGACGTCGAGGCCGCCGCCGCCGCTGCCGTGGCGGCCCACGCCGAGTGCGACCGGGCGCTCGCCAAACTCGCCAATTATGGCGGCACGCTCACGGCCACCAACTCCGCCTATCGCTTGTGCTCGCCGCTGGCCGGCTGGCTGGTGGAGAAAAACATCACCATTGGCCAGGAAATCCGGCCTGACCTGATGCTCGCCAACGCCCCGCAATTTACCAATCCGCAATTTGTGGTCACTGATCCCAAAAAACTCTGGTTGTTCCTGGATTTGGATGAAGTGGCGGTGACCTCGCTCCAAGCCGGCCAGGCAGTGGCCATTCATACGAAAGCCTGGCCGGACCAGGTATTTCATGGGCAACTGGAAATGATTGGCCAGGAACTGGATCCCAGCACCCGCACCATCAAGGCCCGCTGCCTGGTGGACAATGCGGACCAAAAATTGCGCGCGGAAATGTATGTAACCGCCGATGTGACCACCGGCGGACCAACCGGCGTGACCGTGCCCACCCAGGCCGTGTTTTTGAAGGATGACCAGCATTATGTCTTTGTACAGACGGCGCCGGCCCAGTTTGAGCGGCGCCGGGTGACGCTGGGCCTGGAAAGCAACGGGCAAACCGCCATCCTGGGTGAATTGTCAGCGGACACCCCGGTGGTAACCGGCGGTTGCTTGCTCTTGGAATCGATTTTGGAGGGGGACAATTCATGATTGGCGCACTCACCGCCTGGGCGCTCCGCCACCGCGCCATCGTGCTGGCGTTGCTGACGATTTTTGTCATCGCCAGCTTCATTTCCTTTCGCCGGCTGCCCATCGAGGCCTACCCGGATGTCACCAACGTTTCGTTCCAAATCATCACCCTGTTTCCCGGGCATGCGGCCGAGGAGGTGGAGCGGTTGGTAACGATTCCCATCGAAAGTCAGATGAACGGCATCCCGCACCGGACCTCCATCCGCTCGGTGTCCCTCTTTGGCTTGTCCCAAGTCACCCTCGTGTTTGACGACGATGCGGACAACGAATTCGTCCGTAATAAGGCCGCCCAGTTGCTATCCCTGGTCAACCTGCCGCCCGGGGCGCAGGCCAATCTCTCGCCGGATGCCACCCCAGTCGGCGAAATTTACCGTTACACCCTGGCGGCCCCCCGGGGGTATCCCAAGGTGGAACTCAAGGCCATCGAAGACTGGGTGGTGGAGCGCCAGTTTCGCACGGTTCCCGGGGTGGTGGATGTCAATGGCTTTGGTGGCCCCACCAAGCAATATCAAGTGCTGATTGACCCCATCAAATTGCGCGCTTACGGCATTACTCTCAGCCAGGTGTTCACCGCGCTGGCCAATGGCAACCAGAACGCCGGCGGGTCTTACATTGAGCACGGTGCGGAATTGTACATTGTCCGCGGCCTCGGCTTCGTGCAAAACCTGGATGACATCCGCAACATCGCCGTGGTCAGTGTGGGTGGCACCCCGGTGAAAATCCGGGATCTGGGCGAGGTGCGCATTGGGGAACAACTCCGGCTCGGCCGGGTGGGCCGGCTCGTGCCGGGCAGCCCGGACGAGGAGGACGCCGTGTCTGGGATCGTAATTTTGCGCAAGGGCGAAAACGCGCTGGAAGTGTTGCAACGGGTGCGGGCCAAGGTGGCGGAGATTAACGCGCATTACCTGCCGGCCGGGGTGAGACTGGTCCCGTATTATGACCGCACGGACTTGATTCAACGCACCCTGCGCACCGTGCAGCATAACATGGCCGAAGGGATCAGCCTGGTGCTGCTGGTGCTGATTTTATTTCTCGGCCTGGGTAATTTCCGTTCCGCCCTGGTGGTCGCCCTGGTCGTGCCGCTCTCCTTTCTGGGGGCGTTTCTGCTGCTAGATTTGCGCGGGATTCCCGCCAACCTCATTTCCATGGGGGCGATAGATTTCGGCATCATCGTGGACTCCGCCGTGGTCATTATTGAAAACGTCCTGCATTTGCTGGAGGAAAACCGTCAACGGATTAAATCCCTGCCCCAGACCATTGTGCAGGCAGTTTCCCAAATGGGCCGGCCCATTCTGTTTTCCAAGGCGATTCTGCTAACCGCCTTCATTCCCCTGTACACCCTGCAACGCGTGGAGGGCAAGATTTTCAAACCCATGGCGCTCACCCTGACCTTCACCCTCATTGTGGGCACCATTCTGGCCCTGACGGCGGTGCCGGTGCTGGTGACCTTCGCCTTTCGCAAACGCATTGCCTCGCAGGAATCCTGGCTCGTCCGCCAACTGCTGCACATCTACCGTAGCTGGCTCGCTGCCGCCTTGCGCCGCCGCCGGCTCTTTCTCGGCGCGGCCGTGAGCTTGCTGCTCCTGGCGGGTGTGACGCTCACGCGTCTCGGCTCGGAATTTCTGCCCAAGCTGGATGAAGGCTCCCTGTGGGTGCGTGCTTTCATGCCGGAAACCATCTCGCCCACCGAATCGGCCCGGCTGGTCGCAGAAATCCGCCGGATCATCGGCACCTTCCCGGAAGTCCGCACCGTGGTGTCCCAGTTGGGCCGGCCCGATGATGGCATGGATATCAACGGTTTTGACGTGGTGGAATCGGACGTGGAGTTGAATCCGCACCGCGAGCAATGGCGCACCGCCCATAGCCGGGAGGAGTTAGTCCGCGTAATGGGCGACCGGCTGTCGGTAATTCCGGGCGTTAAATTCCAGTTCAGCCAAAATATTGAAGATAACGTTAACGAAGCCGTTTCTGGTGTCAAAAGCGAGTTGAGCATTAAAATTTATGGCGAGGATCCTAATCAATTGCAAATGCTCTCCAGCCAAATTGTCAATTTGTTGCGGGATATTCCTGGGGCCACGGATGTCAGTGCCGAGGAACTGCTCGGGCAGCCCCAAATTCAAATTACCGTCGACCGCAATGCCATTGCCCGGTACGGCCTGGCGGTAAGTGATGTGCAGCAGATCATCGCCACCGCACTGGGCGGGGCCACCGCCACGCAGGTACTGGAGGGCGAACGCAGCTTTGACCTGGTGGTAAAAGTGGCGCCCCGGGCGGTGTCCGATTTGGAATCCATTCGCCGCATTCCGGTGTTTGGTTCCAATGGCGAACGACTGACCCTGGGAGCGGTAGCCTCGGTGAATGTCCGGCTGGGTTTCGCCCAAATCTGGCGCGAAGAAAACGCCCGCCGCACCGCGGTGAAATTTTCCGCGCGCGGCCGCGACCTTGGCTCTCTCGTCGCCGAGGCCCGGCAAAAAGTGGACGCCCAAGTGCACCTGCCCGCCGGTTACCGCCTCGAATGGACCGGGGCCTTTGAAAACCAGCAACGCGCCGTCCGCCGGCTGGCGGTCATTGTCCCCATCACGCTAACTGCTATTTTCTTCCTGCTCTTCCTCATGTTTGATTCCGGCAAACTGGCCTTTCTCATTTTGATTAACGTCCCGTTTGCTGCGGTGGGAGGCATCTTTGCCCTGCCACTGGCCGGGCTGAATCTGTCGGTGTCGGCGCTCGTGGGTTTCATGGCTTTGTTTGGTATTGCCATGTTGAACGGGGTGATTTTGGTCGAGCGCATCCGCGAACTAACCCGGCATGGGGAAATTCAGGCCACCGCCATCCGGGAGGGCGCCATTTCCCGGGTTCGCCCCGTGCTGATGACCGCCCTCATGGCGGCCTTGGGCTTGCTCCCCATGGCCCTGTCCCATGAGGTCGGGGCCGAAACCTCCCGACCCTTTGCCGTGGTGATCATCGGCGGCCTGGCCACCGCCACGCTCGTGACCCTTTTGGTGTTGCCCATCTTGTACCCCTGGTTTGACCGGGAACTGCCCCATCCGCCCGCCCCAGATCCGGAGGCGCTATAATCGGGCTTGGTTTTACCCCGAACTCCGAAATTAAAATGGCTGGGATGTGTCAAGATGTTGGAGCATAAACACTTTGGAAAAATCGCAGGCATACCCGCAGTGGTCTGGTGAGACTGCCTCTGCGCGAAGCGCGCATCCTTAAATGGGCAACTGCTTGGCAGTGGCTTGGGAAGCCAATTTTCCAAAGCGTTTATGCCCAAGAGATTGATGCAGACCGGCCGTTTTAAT
>CAIQWB010000008.1 GCA_903875465.1 uncultured Verrucomicrobia subdivision 3 bacterium | reverse complement strand
ATTGCTGCGGTGAGTGATGGCTATGCGATTGAGAGCGCGGACGGCACGATTGCCCATTTTGCGACACCGTGCACCAATAGTGCGGGCGATGTATATCTGTTTTTGACATCTTTAACCGACCCCAGCGGCAACAGCATCAACGATGCATATACTACCAATTCAGGCATATTTCAATTGGCAGCCATTACCGATGCACTTGGTAATGTGACCCATATTTATTATGATAATCCCACATTTCCCAACCAGATTACTAAACAAAGCGTCATAAATAATTGCATATGTAAGCCAGCGAATATATCGTTGGCTTGATGAAAGCGCTAACCATCTCCGATAAAGAAAACATGATCCTGGCCATTCAGGATGAGATTCGGCGCAACGACGCCTCCCGCTATGACCATCGTCTCCACGGCGTTTTGCTCGTGGCTCACGGCGTGACCTGTCCACAGGTGGCGCAATTGCTCGGTGACTCCCATCATACCGTTGTCAACTGGGTGCAACGGTTTGAAGCCGAGGGTTTGGCCGGGCTGGCCGAAGGCCAGCGGACCGGACGCCCCAGCCGGCTGAACGATAAGCAACTCGCCGCCGTTGCAGCGGCCTTGCGCACCACACCCGAAACGTTCGGGCTGAACACCCAAATGTGGGACGGCCCCACGCTGTCAGAATTTCTGAACCGGGAATTGGGGGTGAAATTAAAGGTGCGTCAGTGTCAGCGGTTGTTCCGCCAATTGGGCTTTCGCCTGCGCAAGCCGCGCCCACAAGTGGCGCAAGCCGATCCACTGTTGCAAGCCACGCACAAAAAAACTCCGCGCCCTGGCGCGAAGAGCGGACATTGATTTGTGGGCGATTGATGAGGTTCACTTCCAGCAGCATGGCTCGCGTTGCCGGATGTGGGTTCCGCCCGAAGTCGCAGACCCGGTTTGCCGGCACGCCCCGACGCGAAAAAGCATCAGTTTTTTCGGGGCGGTACGCCTCAGCGATGGCAAGCTGGTCATGTCCCGGCCCAACGGCATGTTTGATGCCGGCACGTGCTGGGATTTTTACCGGAAACTGGCGCGCCACCGTCGCCCAGGCCGGAAAATGGTGGGGATCATTGACAACGCTCGCTATCACCATGCCAAACTGCACGCGGCTTGGCGACGCAAGGTCGCGGGGCGTTTTTGCCTGCACTTCCTGCCACCCTACAGTCCGGAACTCAATCCGATCGAACGGGTCTGGAAGCTGACTCGGCGGCGCTGCCTGCACAACCGCTATTTCGCAACTCTGGAGGAGGTGAGCACGGCAGTGGCTCCTGTATTTAAAACCTGGTCCCGTCCCAACGCCACATTGCGGCGCCTTTGTGGGATTCTCTAGTATATGCAATTATTTATGTCGCTGTGTTTAGCGTTGTGGACCCTTTTGCCCGGACAAACACACTCGTTTATGACAGTTCGGGATATTTGATAAATTCGGTGGATGTGGCCGGACTCCTCTCGGCTTTCGGATACGACACTGGTGCCCAGCGCTCAAATATCACCAATCT
>CAIQWB010000007.1 GCA_903875465.1 uncultured Verrucomicrobia subdivision 3 bacterium | reverse complement strand
GGTGTCATTGGCGCCGGGGATGCGGATGTCATGGTTTCCCTCAAGCCGGGGCATGCCCCCACGGCCGATTACGTGCGCCGGTTGCGCGCCCGATTGAATCATGACTTTCCTGGCACCCTGTTTTATTTCCTGCCGGCGGACATTGTCAGCCAGACACTCAACTTCGGGCTGCCGGCGCCGTTTGACATTCAATTTGTAGGGCGTAATCAGGCCACGAACCGGGCGCTGGCCACCCAACTGGTCGCTGCCATCAAACGCATTCCCGGCGCGACCGATCTCCGCGTAAACCAACCGGACAACCTGCCCCAACTGCGCGTCACGGTGGACCGTTCCAAGGCGGCCGACCAGGGCTTGACCGACCGGGATGTGGCGAATGCCGTGCTGCTGGGACTGAGTGGCAGCGGCCAGGTACAACCGGCCTACTGGCTGAATCCCGCGATTGGGGTGCAGTATTTGATCAACGTGCGCGCGCCGGAATATGCCTTGGATTCGGTCCAGCAGCTTCGCTCCATGCCGATTAGCGTCAATCAACCGGGGCACACCAGTGCCCAAATTCTGGAAAACCTCGCCCGGGTGGACCGCGTCAATATTCCACCCGTGATTTCTCATTATAATATTCAGCCAGTGATTGATGTCTATGGCAACGTGGATGGTCGTGACTTGGGCGGTGTCTTGGCCGACCTAAAACCGCTGGTGGCGGGGATTCAAAAGCAACTGCCCCGGGGCCATAGTATTATCGTGCGGGGGCAGGCCGAGACGATGTACACCAGTTATTGGGGGCTGGGTGTGGGATTGGTGGGTGCCATTGTGCTGATTTATTTTCTGCTCGTGGTTAATTTTCAAAGCTGGCTGGATCCCTTTATTATAATCACCGCTCTGCCGGGTGCGCTGGCCGGTGTGGTTTGGGGTTTGTGGCTCTCCCAGACCACCTTGAGCGTGCCGGCGTTGATGGGCGCCATCATGAGCATGGGCGTGGCCACGGCCAACTCCGTGCTGGTGGTGACCTTTGCCCGGGAAAATTTGCAGCGGGGAATGGACCCGGTTACGGCCGCCCTGGAAGCCGGCGCCGGTCGCATCCGGCCGATTTTAATGACGGCCCTGGCCATGGTAATCGGCATGCTCCCCCTCAGCCTCGGGTGGGGCGAGGGTGGCGAGCAAAACGCCCCGCTGGGCCGGGCGGTGATCGGCGGTTTGATCTTTGCCACCGTGGCCACATTGTTTTTTGTGCCGATTGTATTTAGTCTGCTGCACCGTCGTAGTTTGACGGTGCCAACCCCACCCGTTGCACTGCCATGAACCCAAACCCGCCTCCCTCTATTCCGCCCGCCAGTCCAGCGTCGGCCGTCAACTTGCGTCGTCCGGTATGGATTATTTGCCTGTTGATTGTCCTCGGGCTGGCCATCGGTTTTGTGCCCCGCTGGCTGGCGCGCCGCCAGTTGGTGGCGGAAACCCGGGCGGCCGACGACGTCACCCTGGTGGCGGTGGTTTCACCAGTCCCGACACGGGCCGATCTGGGAGCACCCATTCCGGCCGAGGTGCAAGCTTTTGTGGAAGCACCCATCTATGCCCGGGCGAGTGGTTATTTAAAAAGTTGGTCGGCCGACTTGGGCGATCACGTGACCAACGGCCAGGTGCTGGCGGAAATTGTTACCCCGGAACTAGACCAACAACTGGAGCAAGCCCGGGCTGAACTGGCACAAAACCAAGCAGCGCTGAACCTGGCTAAAATCACGGATGAACGTTGGGCGGAACTCTTAAAAACTGCCAGTGTCAGCGATCAGGATGCGGCGGAAAAATCGGCCGATCTGGCGCTGAAAAAAGCCCTGGTGGATGCCGCGCAGGCCAACCTTAACCGGTTGTCCACCTTAAAAAATTTCGACCGGGTCACCGCGCCGTTCGATGGGGTCATCACCGTGCGCAACACCGACATTGGACAATTAATCACCGCGGACGCCGGCCGGGAGTTGTTCCGGCTGGCGCAAACCGATCCGCTCCGGGTTTACGTGCGGGTGCCGCAAACGCTGATTCACACCGTGTTGCCCGGCCAGACGGCGGAAATGATTTTCCAGGAAATGCCCGGCCGCAAATTCACCGCCGTGGTCACCCGTTCCGCCGGAGCCGTGGATGCCGCTTCCCGGACCCTGTTGGTGGAATTGCAGTTGCAGAATCCCCGGGGGGAAATCTTCGCCGGAAGTTATGCCCAGGTTAGGTTTAATGACACCGCCGGTCCTTCGGTCCTGCGCGTTTCCGACAACGTGCTTATCACCCGGGCCCAGGGGGTGCAGGCGGCGGTGGTGGACAGCGATGGCCGGGTGCACTTGCGCAACCTCACGCTGGGCCGTGATTTCGGGAATTACGTAGAGATCCTGGCGGGTTTGACCACCTCTGATCGAGTCATTGTCAATCCTCCCGACGCCATTAGTGAAGGCATGACGGTGCAGGTGGCGGCCCCAACCGAAACCACCCCGGTCAAATGAGCAAGCTTCCCTTATTACTGCTGCCATTGTGCGCCCTGGGCATGGCCGGTTGCCAAATGGGACCAGACTACCAACGTCCCCCGGTGCAAGCCACTGGAGTGGTACCCGCAGCCTTTGCCGATCCGGCGGTAACGAACCACGGGGCCGTGGTCTGGAAAATTACCTCGCCGGCCGCCCACCAACCCCGGGGGGAATGGTGGCGCTTGTTTCAAGATGCGAAACTCAATTCCTTGGAATCTCTGGCGGTTACCAACAACCAAAATTTAGTCGCCGCTGCCGCCCGTTTGGAGCAGGCCCGTGACCTGGCCGCCGCCGCGCGCGCGGAATATTATCCCACGCTCACTGCCGGTGGCACGCCCGGTGGGGAAGTGAACCGGCAGCGCACCAGTGCGGCCGCCCCGGTATCCGGCCACGGGGCCGGGGTGACGCATACTTACAATACCTTTACCGCCCCGCTGTACCTGGGCTGGGAACCGGATTTGTGGGGCCGCCTGCGCAACCAGTCCAGTGCCGCCCGCGCCCGGTATGCCGCTGCGGCCGATGACCTGGCTTCCGCCCGGCTCGCTCTCGCCGCGGAAACGGCCGCTGACTATTTCACCTTGCGGGCACTGGACAATCAGCGAAATTTGTTGGTCGACACCATTGCCACTTATCAACGCTCGCTCGAGCTCGTGCAAAACCGTCGGCGCGGTGGCGTGGTAACCGATCTGGACGTGGCGCAGGCCGCCACCCAACTGCATTCGGCAGCGGCGCGTTTGCCGGTCATTGAACTCGAACGCGAGCAATTGCAAAACGCCCTCGCGTTGTTGTGTGGCCAGCCCGCCATGAATTTTGCCGTGGCCACCAATGCATTTGCGCCCGCAGCCTTTCCGGTGGTGCCGGCCAGCCTGCCGGGTGAATTACTGGAACACCGGCCCGATATCGCTGCTGCCGAACGCCGTATGGCCGCCGCCAATGCCAGCGTGGGGGTGGCGAAAACCGCTTTTTTCCCCACGGTGCGGATTAACGGGGTGGCTGGCTTCCAATCCGTGGATGCCGCCACGTGGTTTGACTGGCCGAATCATTTCTGGTCCGTGGGTCCGTCCGTAACCTTGCCCATCCTCACTGGCGGTCTCAACCGCGCGAACCTTGCCGCCGCGCGCGATGCCTATAACGAAGCCGTCGCGAATTACCGGCAGACTGTGCTGACGGCGTTTACCCAGGTGCAGGATGCACTGGCCGCCGAGCATTGGCTGGCCGAGGAGTGGTCCGCGGAGAATGCCGCCCTGGCTTCCTCACGAAAAGCCCTGGTCATTGCCAATAACCGTTATCATGCTGGTTTAGTCATCTACCTGGATGTGGCCGCGGCCCAGAACGATGCGCTGACGCACGAGAGCACCCTGGTGCAACTCAGCGGGGCGCGATTGGTGGCCACGATCAATTTGGTGAAAGCCTTGGGGGCCGGCTGGGAATCCGCCAATGAATAATGGATCTTAGCCGCCTCCGGCGAGTAACAGGGCATATCATTCCTTCAAACAGTTAGTGATTGATCTTTGGCGCTCCGGTCTTGCCGCGAATGGTGTGGTGGCTCTCCGGCGTCCCTCTGTGTCCGTGGTGGCCAAGCCACTTGGTCTGAAGCCGGGGTATGATCCGGATAAAGTCAACCAACTGGTGGATGAATTGGAATCCGAAGAATAGGCCCGAAACCTATCGGTGACATGATCTTGCTGGAAGTGAATTTGTTGGTTTATGCCAGCGCCGCCAGCTCCCGGCGGCATGGTCCGGCCCGGCAATGCTGGGAAAGCCAGTTGAATGGTTCGCCGATGAATAGTTTGTCTTGGGTGGCCGTGCTGGGATTTATCCGGCTGCTGACCAATCCAGGAATTTACCGGCATCCTTATCCAGCGGATGAAATTAGTGTTAAATTTGCCAACCAAATTGGCAAAAACGACAATTGACGATCCGGGTGGGGAGCGGAAACAATGGGTGCATGAACACCATCGGCTCCAGCCAGCCTGTCGCGCCCGCCACTGTCGCCGTTCGCGCGTGGGTGGGGGTGATGGTCTTGCCCACCTACTTGCCCGCCACGCCGGACAAGAATCCCATGTTCTTGGAGAAGCGGGTTTATCAAGGCAGCAGCGGCCGGGTGTATCCGCTCCCGTTCACAGATCGCATTGCCGAAACTCCGGTGGACCGGGCGTGGCGGGCCGTGTGGATTGAGAATGAATTTATCCGCGTGCTGGTACTGCCGGAACTCGGCGGGCGCATCCACGCGATCCAGGACCGGACGAACGGCTACGATTTGATTTACAATCAGCCCGTGATCAAGCCCGCACTGGTCGGGCTGGCCGGTCCATGGGCTTCAGGCGGCATCGAATTCAACTGGCCGCAACACCACCGTCCCGCCACGTTTTTGCCGGTGGATTTTGAAATTGAGGAGCATGCGGATGGATCCAAGACCATCTGGTGTGGTGACCATGATCCCATGCTGCGGATGAAGGGAATGCATGGCATCTGCCTGCATCCCGGTCAGTCGCTGGTGGAACTAAAAGTGCGTGTGCACAACCGCACCCAGCTGCCCCAGACTTTTCTGTGGTGGGCCAATGTGGCCACGCGCGTGCATGAGGCCTACCAGAGTTTTTTTCCGCCGGATGTTTACTACGTGGCTGACCACGCCCGGCGCTCCATGAGCGAATATCCCCTGGCCAAAGGCCATTATTACGGGGTGGATTATGGCTCACGCGGTCGGCACGGCATTCCGACCGACGAAATTCCGGATCAGTTTGTCCCCGCTCACTGCCAGCCGCACCAACCCAAAAGCGCTTTATCCGGCCTGCCGGATTATGCACCCAATGACCTGTCCTTCTACGCCAATATACCCGTGCCTACCTCGTACATGTGCATGGGTAGCCAGGAGGACTTTTTTGGCGGCTATGATTATCGCGCTCAAGCAGGGTTGGTGCACATTGCCAATCATCATATCGCCCCCGGCAAAAAGCAGTGGACCTGGGGGAATCATGAGTTTGGTTATGCTTGGGACCGGAATCTAACGGATCCAGATGCCCGGGGAGAGTCCAGTCCTTACATCGAAATCATGGCGGGTGTCTATACGGACAATCAGCCGGATTTCAGTTTTCTACAACCGGGCGAAACCAAGGCGTGGAGCCAGTACTGGTATCCCATCCAGAAGATCGGTCCGGCCCAGCAAGCGAATCTATCCGCGGCCATCAGTCTCCGGGTCACCCGCGGCACGATTCGGCTGGGCGTGGCAGTTACCCGTGCCATTGCCCAAGCGGAAGTGAAACTCACTGTGCGGGGCAGGCAACTGTGGGCGCTCACCTTGGATCTGGCCCCCGGGGTGCCACTCCTCCGGGAAATCTCCCTGCCGCCGGGGGCAGGGGACACCGATCTTCGGTTGGTGGTGATCGATCCCCCCGGCGCGGAAGTCATTGCCTATCAGCCAAAACCCCGGGGGCAGGGGACCGTGCCGCCGCCCGCCAGCGAGCCCCGCCCGCCGGAAAAGTTGGCCAGTGCCGATGAACTGTACCTTACGGGGTTGCATTTGGACCAATACCGGCATGCGACCCGCTGTCCGACACTCTATTGGCGCGAGGCATTGCGGCGCGATCCCGGCGATGCGCGCTGCAACAATGCCCTCGGTATGTGGCATGTCCGGCGCGGTGAGTTTGCCCTGGCGGAAACCCATTTCCGTCGGGCCATCGCCAGACTGACTGCCCGGAATGCGAACCCTGCGGATGGGGAAGCCTATTACAATTTGGGACTGTGTTTGCGTTATTTGGGACGCGATGACGAGGCTTATGGCGCTTTTTACAAGGCCATCTGGAATCAAGCCTGGCAGGCCGCCGGCTATCATTCCCTGGCGGAGTTGGATTGTAAAAAATCCCAATGGTCCACGGCACGGGATCATTTGGAGCGGTCCTTGCGCTTAAACACCGACAATTTGCGGGCGCGCAATTTGCTCGTACTGGTGTTGCGCCGGCTGGCGCGTGACGTCGAAGCGAACGCATTGCTGGCCGGCACCCTCGCCCTGGATCCGCTCGACTGGTGGGCACGGCACCTGGCCGGCCGGGAAATGACGTGTGATTTGCCCACTGGGCTGGATTTGGCCCATGACCTGGCGGGCGCGGGATTACTACGGGAGGCGATTGCCTTGTTGGAACAAATCGCCGTGAAACAAGGGGATTTGCCCGATCAAAGCTGGGGCGTGATGCCCATGGTGCATTATACCCTTGGCTGGTTGCAGGAAAAGGCCGGCAATGCCCCGGCGGCGCTCAAGGCCTGCCAGCGGGCCGCCGCGCTGCCGCCCGATTACTGTTTTCCATCCCGCCTGGAAGATGTGGCTATCTTGGAAGCGGCTCGGCGCGCCAACCCGCAGGACGCGCGGGCACCCTATTACCTGGGGAATTTGCTTTACGACCGCCGCCGGCAGGTCGAGGCCATCCAACTCTGGGAGCGCGCGGCGCGGCTGGACAAAAATTTTGCCATCGTCTGGCGTAATCTGGGGATTGCCTATTTTAACATTCAACAAAAACCCGCCCGCGCCCGGCAGGCTTACGACCGGGCTTTCCAAGCCAATCCCGCCGATGCGCGACTGTTGTATGAACGCGACCAGCTGTGGAAACGGCTGGGCGAACGCCCTGCGCGGCGGTTACGGGAATTGCAAAAATATCCGCACCTGGTGGCGCAGCGGGATGATTTGAGTGTGGAATTGTGCGCCTTGTTCAACCAAACAGGCCAGCCTGAAGCGGCGGAGGCGTTGCTGGCCCGGCGGCATTTCCAGCCTTGGGAGGGCGGGGAAGGGGCAGCTTTGGGCCAGCATGTGCGCACCCAGCTGGCCCTGGGCCGCGCCGCCCTCGCCCGGTTGGATGCGACCGGTGCTTCCGGCCACTTTGAAAAAGCACTGGCCGCACCGTGCAATCTCGGAGAAGCCCGGCATTTGCTCGCCAACCAGAGCGATGTTCACTACTGGCTGGGGTGCGCCCTGGCACAACGCAGGGAACGTGAATTGGCCCGGGCCCAGTGGCGCGCTGCGGCGAATTTCAAAGGCGATTTTCAAGGCATGCAAGTCCGCAACTTTTCAGAAATGACCGCTTATTCTGCCCTGGCCCTCGCCCGGCTAGGTCAAAAGCAGAAAGCCAGCCAGTTGTTCCAAGCGCTGCTCGCTTACGCCAAAAACCTGGCCCGCACTCCTGCCACCATTGAGTTTTTTGCCACCTCACTGCCCACCATGCTGCTGTTTGCCGATGACCTGAATGCCCGGCAGCAAACCACCGCATTATTTTTGCAAGCCCAGGCCTGGCAGGGTCGGGGCCAGGTCAAAAAATCCCGCGCCCTGCTCGCCCAAGTTCTCCAGCGCGATCCCAACCATGCCCTTGCCCTGGAATGGCAGCAAATGTCCTTTGCTTTTGCCGCCAGCAAATGAATACACTCATTTATTACCAGCTCACCTTTCTGCCCCGACGGCTGAACGCGCAAAACCAGTGCAATAACAATTCTAAATCATGAAATGTAACTATGCCCACGTCCTGCTCGCCCTGCTCGTGTTGCCGGGCACGGTGGTTTTTTCCCACGCCGATACCAACCTCTCCGCTGGTCTTGACCAATTCCTAACCCCGCCGCCCGCCCGGGAAGCGCGTCTGCACGGGCCCTTAGTTTACGGGGTGCGGCCCGGGTCGCCATTGCTGTACCGAATTCCCTGTACCGGCGAACGCCCCGTGGAATTCCGTGCCGAGCATTTGCCGCCGGGCCTCACGCTTAATCCCACCAATGGTATCCTGACCGGCGAAATTCAGCAGCCCGGCGATTATCCGGTGACCTTGTTTGCCCGCAACGCGCGTGGCGGCGACCAGCGGAATTTTTGTATCAAGGTGGGCGACCAACTGGCGCTTACCCCACCCATGGGCTGGAACAGCTGGTATATTCATTTCTCCCACGTTACGGAGGCGACCATGCGGCATGCGGCCGATGCCATGATTGCCAGCGGCATGGCCGACTTCGGTTACCAGTATGTGAATATTGATGATGGCTGGAATATCAAACCTGGAAACAAGAACTCTCCCGCCGACCTGCCCACGCGCGACGCGGAGGGCCATTTGCTCCCCAACAAAAATTTCCCCGATATCCAAGGCATGGTGGATTACTTGCACGGCCGGGGACTAAAAGCCGGCATTTATATTTCCCCCGGCCCCACCACCTGCGCCGGTTTTGCCGGCAGCCGGGGGCACGAGGCGGCCGATGCCCGCACCTTTGCCGGCTGGGGTTTTGATTTTCTTAAATACGACTGGTGCAGCTATGGGGATCACGCCAGCACGAAAACCCTGGACTATTTCCAGCAACCTTACCGGGTGATGTCCGCCGAATTAAAAAAGCAACCGCGTGATCTGGTCTTCAATCTCTGCCAGTACGGCATGGCGGATGTCTGGCAATGGGGTGGCGAGATGGGGCAATGCTGGCGCACCACCGGGGATTTGGGGAATGAGCACGACACTGATTTGCCGGGGTTTTATCACATTGCCTTTCGCAATGCCAAACTCTCCGCCTATGCCCGTCCGGGCGCATGGAATGATCCCGATTACCTGCTCCTGGGCTGGGTCGGTGGTTCGCATGGCAGCCACCCCACCACCCTTACGCGTAATGAGCAGTATAGTTACATGAGTCTTTGGGCGCTGATGGCCGCGCCGCTTATTTTCAGCGGGGACATGGACCGGTTGGATGCGTTCACCCTCAATGTCCTGTGCAATGCCGAGGTAATTGATGTGGATCAGGACACGTTGGGACGGCAGGGCCGCATTTTTCGCCAGACGGCCGATGAATATGTGCTGGTGCGCCAACTGGCGGATGGCTCCCGCGCTGTCGGTTTGTTCAACCTTTCCGGCCAAACCCGCACGGTTGCCGTCCCCTTGGGCGAACTGGGATTGGCTGGCCACCCGATCGTTCGTGACCTCTGGCGGCAGCAGAACCTTGGCCCGTGCAACGGCCTGTTGACAGCCGAAGTTACCCCGCACGGCGTGCAATTGCTGCGCGTGCAGACTCAAAACCATTAATCTCATGAAGCATCTCCCCATGGGATCAAGCATCCTTTTTCCGACTCGTTTTCTGCGGGACATCGCCGCGCTCCTGGCTCTTTGGGGCTTGCTGATATTGCCCGCCGCCGCGGAGAGTCCCTACGTTGCCGACCCCCATGCCTACCTGGCCGGGGTGACCGCCGCTTTGGAAAAATCCTGGCCCACAAATCATATGGTTAACGTCGTTTGCCACGGACACAGCGTGGTCGCTGGCTATTTCAAAACCCCCGAGGTCCACCTGCTCGAGGCCTACCCTGCCTTGCTCCGTCGCGGCCTCGCCGGAAGCTTCCCGCATGCCGTGCTCAATGTCATCGTCACCGCCATCGGTGGCGAAGATGCCGAGCAGGGGGCCGTGCGGTTTGCCCGGGATGTGCTGAGTTTGCAGCCGGATGTGGTGACCTTGGATTATGGTTTAAATGACCGCCGCATTGGCTTGGCCCGCTCCGAAAAGGCTTGGCGGTCGATGATTGCGGCCGCCCAAAAGCAATCGGTAAAAATTATTTTGCTCACCCCCACCGCTGATCTATCGGCGCGACTCGATGATCCCCAGGATCCCTTGAATCAGGAGGCTGAACTGATCCGGCGCCTGGCGGGTGAATATCACACGGGGCTCGTGGATAGCCTGGCGGCCTTTAAAAATTACGTTCACCAGGGTGGCCAGTTGGTGGATTTAATGGCGCAATTCAACCACCCGAATGCTGCCGGCCACACTTTGGTGGCGGCCGAATTGTTAAAATGGTTTCCCGTAAATTAAATGTTTTATGATCACACCTGTCTCCTCCCGCGACGCCAATTTTAAGGCGGATATAAATTGGCGCTATCTGTGGCTCATTTCCGGAGTGGCCGCTCTGGGAGGGCTTTTGTTTGGCTGGGATTGGGTGGTCATCGGCGGGGCCAAGCCATTTTTTCAGCGGTATTTTGAACTCACCAGTCAGGCCCAGATTGGCTGGGCCAATAGTTGCGCGCTCGTCGGCTGCCTGGTGGGAGCCATGGTGGCTGGCACTTTGAGCGACCGGTTTGGCCGCAAACGCCTGCTGATTATTTCCGCCTGCCTCTTCGCCGTCACGTCGGTCGGCAATGCGTTGGCCACCAATTTCTCCATCTTTATTTTCTGGCGCATGCTCGGCGGCGTGGGCATCGGCCTGGCTTCCAACCTTTCACCGATGTATATCGCGGAAGTAGCCCCGGCGGCCATGCGCGGCCGGCTGGTTTCCGTCAACCAGCTCACCATTGTCATTGGCGTGCTGGCGGCACAAATCATCAATTGGTCGTTGGTTCGCGGCCTGCCAGCGGGAGCGACGGATGAATTTATTCGCAACTCTTGGTTTGGCCAGGCGGGCTGGCGCTGGATGTTTGGGCTCACCGCGGTTCCGGCCGTGTTCTTTTTTCTGGGCATGCTTGGCGTGCCAGAAAGCCCTCGCTGGCTGGCCAAAAATCACCGGCCGGAGCAGGCGCTCGCCATTCTCACGAAGATTGGCGGTGTCGCTTACGGTCGCGCCGCCATGGCGGAAATTCAGTCCACCCTGGCGGCCGGCGAAATTCAACGGGTTCAATTTCGTGAGTTGCTCGAACCGAAAATTATCCGGGTTTTGGTTTTGGGGGTGACGCTGGCGGTGTTTCAACAATGGTGCGGCATCAATGTCATCTTCAATTACGCGGAAGAAATCTTCAAGGCGGCCGGTTACGACATTGCCAGCGTGCTGAGCAATATTGCCTGGACCGGTTCGGTGAACCTGGGCTTTACCTTTGTGGCTTTGGGCACGGTCGACCGCCTGGGCCGGCGGCCTTTGATGCTTTTTGGGGCCGCCAGACTGGCGGTGATTTACACGATCATGGGGGCCTGTTACGCGCATGGGATGACCGGTTTGCCGGTGCTGTTGCTCGTGCTGGCGGCGATTGCCTGCTATTCCATGTCCCTGGCACCAGTGACTTGGGTGGTCATTTCGGAGATTTTTCCCAACCGCATCCGGGGCGCGGCTATGTCAGTGGCGGTGTGTGCGCTCTGGATTGCCTGTTTCATTCTTACCTACACCTTTCCGATCCTCAACGCCACGCTGGGCGCCGCCGGTACATTTTGGCTCTACGCGGTAGTCTGTGCGCTGGGCTTCGTTTTTATTCTGGGCAAGCTGCCGGAAACCAAGGGCAAATCGCTGGAGGAGCTGGAACGGGAATTGGTGGATTAATGCCCGATCATTGTCGGAATCCGTTAATAACTTGATCGCATGAAAAATTCAGTCAAATGGTTGGTTTTACATTGGGTTCTCCTCCTCGCCATCAACTTGCCAGCGGCCAATGTTGTGTCATTGAAAGGCGAGTGGCGGTTTGCCCTGGATCGACACGATACCGGCATCAGTGAGCGTTGGTTCAAGCAGGCGCTAACCGGCAAAATTGCGCTGCCCGGCTCGCTGCCGGGGCAGGGGATTGGCGACCCGGTGACCACCAATACCGTCTGGACGGGCGGTATTGTGGATCGTTCCTGGTTTGCCGCGCCAGAGTATGCTCCTTATCGCCAGAGCGGTAATGTCAAAGTACCTTTCTGGTTGCAGCCGGACACCTATTACGCCGGGGCGGCCTGGTTTCAACGCGACATTACGATCCCGCCCGCCTGGTCGGGCGAGCGGATCCTGCTCTCCTTGGAGCGGCCGCATTGGGAAACCCGGGTCTGGGTGGACAGTAATTGCTTGGGTACTAACAACAGTTTATCGACGACGCACGAGTATGACTTGGGCCGGCTGACCCCGGGCCGCCATACCCTGACCATCCGGGTGGACAACCGCCGCATTGTTGATATTGGCGAAAATTCCCACAGCATTTCTGACCATACCCAGGGCAATTGGAATGGCTTGGTGGGCGATCTTCATCTGAGCGCAACTCCGCCGGTCTGGCTGGCCGATTTACAAGTGTATCCCCATTTGGCCGGACGGTCCGTTACAGTTACCGGGCAAATCGGGAATGTGACCGGCACCAACGGAGCAGGGGAGATTCAATTCTCCATGGGCCGCCAGGCGGCCGGAACCCTGGCCGTGACCTGGACCACGAACGGCGGCACGTTTACCCACGAAATCCCGCTTGGTGAAAAGGTGCCGCTCTGGGACGAATTTCATCCGGCCCTCCTGCAACTCACCGTGCGGCTGGATAACCACGAGCGACGCGTCTCCTTTGGACTGCGGGAAATCGCCACCGAAGACACCCAATTTACCATCAATAGCCAAAAGACTTTTCTTCGGGGAACGCTGGAATGCTGTATTTTTCCCCGGACCGGCCATCCCCCCACCGATGTGGCCGCTTGGAAACGAATTATCCGGGTGGCCAAAGCCCATGGGCTCAACTTGATTCGGTTTCATTCCTGGTGCCCGCCGGAGGCAGCTTTCGTGGCGGCGGATGAATTGGGATTTTATTACCAGGTCGAAATCGCCTCTTGGGCCAATCAGTCCACGACTTTGGGCGCGGGGCAGCCGGTGGATGCCTGGCTGTATGCCGAGGCAGAACGAATCCTCAGAGCCTATGGCAATCATCCCAGCTTTGTGCTCATGCCCTATGGCAACGAGCCCGCTGGCAAGGAGTCCAATGCCTGGCTCGCCCGCTGGGTAACGCATTGGCAAAGCCGCGATCCCCGCCGGCTTTACACCAGTGCCAGCGGCTGGCCTCAGTTGCCCCAGAATCAGTTTCATATCACGCCGGATCCCCGGATTCAGGCCTGGGGTGACGGGCTGAAATCCCGCATCAATGCCCGGCCGCCGGAAACCACCACCGATTACCGTCACTACCTTGCCCAACGCACCGTGCCGGTGATCAGCCACGAAATTGGCCAGTGGTGCGTTTATCCTAATTTTGATGAAATCAAAAAGTACACCGGTTATTTGCATCCGAAAAATTTTGAAATCTTCCATGACCGCCTCGCGGCGAGTGGCTTGGATGGTCTGGCCCGGCAATTTCTGCTGGCGTCCGGCAAATTGCAACTGCTGTGCTACAAAGAGGACATTGAATCCGCCTTGCGCTCGCCAGGCATGGGTGGTTTTGAATTGTTGGATCTCCATGATTTTCCCGGTCAGGGGACGGCGCTCGTAGGGGTGTTGGACCCTTTCTGGGATGACAAAGGGTATGTGACGGCGCCCGAATATCGCCGCTTTTGCAACCAAACCGTGCCGCTTGCCCGGTTGGCGAAACGGGTGTTTACGGTAACGGAAAACCTGGTGGCCAGAGTGGAAATCGCGCACTTTGGCCCGCAGCCCATGCATGGTGTGACGCCCGTGTGGAAGCTTGTGAATGATCAGGGCCGGACCCTCGCGGCCGGGACGCTGGCAACCCAAGATATACCCATTGGCAACGGCACTCCACTGGGGTCCCTCAATGTGGCTTTGCAAAACTTTCCCGCCCCCGCGCGCTACAAGCTGGTTGTTGGTCTCCCGGGAACCGAGTTTAACAATGACTGGGATATCTGGGTTTATCCCGCCCTCGCCACCCCGGCGGCCCCGCCGGGGCTCTTGGTGACTGATTCGTTTGATGCTACCGCCCGTAACGTATTGCATGCTGGGGGCAAAGTCTTGCTGACGCTGCCTGGGCGTTCGGTCCGCAACTTTGACCACGATCCGGTTCAACTCGGTTTTTCCAGCATTTTCTGGAACACCGCCTGGACCGGCCGGCAGGCTCCCACCACGCTGGGTATTGTTTGCGACCCCCGGCAGCCGGCCTTGGCAGAATTTCCCACGGATGAGTACAGCAACTGGCAATGGTGGTATCTGGTCCATCGGGCCGGCGCTCTCCGGTTGGATTTACTGCCCCGGGATTTGAAACCCATGGTGCGCGTGATTGACGACTGGGTCACCGCCCGGCCGCTGGGATTGGTCGTCGAGGGGCGGGTGGGTGCGGGTAAAATAATTATCTGTGGTTTTGACCTTACCCGCGAGGCTGGCGATCCCGTTTCGCAACAAATGCGGAGGAGCCTGGCAGACTATGCCGCCAGCGACCACTTTGCCCCGGCCACGGAATTAACCGAGGCCGCCGTGACCGCTTTGAGCCAAAATTGAAAAAAGCGTCCACCACCAGCCCCCGGGTTGCCTTGCTGATTGAAAGTTCCCGCACCTATGGCCGGGGGATTCTACGGGGCATTGCCCATTATGCGCACGCGCACGGTCCGTGGTCCATTTTCTCCGAAGAACGCGAACTGCATGGCGGTATTCCACGGGCCTTGAAGCAATGGCAGGGCGACGGCATCATTGCCCGCATTGAAAACCGGCGGATGGCGCGCGAATTACTAGGCTGGGGCGTGCCCGTGGTGGATGTGCTGGGCAATGAACCTTATCCTGCCATTGCCGGTTTTGACACGGATGCCGTGACCGTGGCCCGGCTGGCCGGTGAATTTTTCACGGCCGCCGGTTTCCGCGCGATTGCCTTCTGCGGTTACCGGGGGATTCCTTTCTCCGATCGCCGGGAACGCGCTTTAGCCGCACACCTGGCCCGGCAAGGCCGCCGGTTGCTCGTGTGTTCGCCCAAACCAGCCGGGTCCTTCGCCCGCCACATTCAAGCGGTGGAACAATCCGGCATGACCACCGAAAAAGTGATCGCGGACTGGCTGCGCAAACAGCCGCGGCCACTCGCCTTGTTCGCTTGCAATGATGTCCGCGCCCGGCAGGTGCTTAACGCCTGCCGCGAGCAGGGACTCCGGGTCCCGGAGGAGATTGCGGTGATGGGCGTGGACAATGACGATGTGTTATGCAGTTTGTGCGAGCCCTCCTTGACCAGCATCCAGCCGGATACCGAGCGACTCGGCTTTGCCGCCGCTGCCTGCCTGCACCACCTGATCCGCGGCGGCTCCCCTCCGGCAGAAATTCAGCAACTCCAGCCGTTGGGTATCATTGAGCGCGATTCCACCGATGTGATTTCCGTGGCCGACCCGATTGTTGTGCGGGCCCTGCGCTTTATTCGCGATCAACTGGCCGGCGGGATTGGGGTGAAGGAAGTGCTTGCGGAAGTCGGTCGTTCCCGCACCGACTTGGAAAACCGCTTCCACCGGCATTTGCAAACGAGCGTGCGCACCGAAATCGTGCGGCAGCGCCTGCTGCGGGCCCGCAGCTTGCTCCGCCAGACGGATTTGCGGATCGACGAAGTCGCCCGGCGTTCCGGGTTGGGTACCGCCGGCCAGCTTTGCCGCTTGTTTCGTGCCCGCCTCAAAACCACCCCCGGCCATTTTCGCGAGACCAGCCGCGCCAGCGACGTTTCGCCCAGCGCCGCCCAGGGACTGCGCTGATGCCCCAATTTCCGGCTTATTTCTTAAACAAACCGCCCAGTCCGGAAGTGATTTTATTCACCGTATCCACCGCCGCTTTACCGGCATCCTTGCCCAGATTGCCCACGTCTTTGCCTAAGTTGCCAATGGCGGCGGTGACCTCATGCAAAGTGGAATCCGAAATGGCTTTGAATACCTGGCTGGCGAGATCCGCCGGGGTCAGGCCATCGTTGCCTTTGCCCAAATCGGTCAGGTGAATATCGGGCAGGGGCAGGGTCATTTCTTTCCCGCCCAGGCCGGTAAGACTGACATGCACCTTGGCTCCGGTGATCAGGAAATCATCCACTTCCAGTTTTTTTGCCGGTTTGCCGGTGGCCGGGGTGCTCGGGGCAGCCGGGGCATTGGTGCTGCCCGGGCCGGTCAAACTTTTGACCGTGTCATTGAGATTGGCCTGAATTTTACTCAAATTATTCCCACTCAACCCGCCTTCAAAAGTAATCTCCGGTGATTCCACGCGCACGCTGTGAATGACGATTTTGTCCGACAGCGCCGAGGCGACATCCACGCTCACCTCCGCCAGGCCAACACTCACCGCACTCGCCGTTTTATAACCCTCGGGATTCCCGATCACCAGGCCTTTAACCGTGGCGGAGCCTGACAAAACGCCAATATGAATGCTGTCCAAGGTGAGGGGCACCTGGACAATTTTGGGCCCGACCGTATTCACCGCCGTTTTTACAATGCCATCCAGGAAAATCCCCACCACCAGCAAGGTGACGGCGACGAGGACGACCAGGGCGATTCCACTCCACAACAGGATTTTTTTTATTTTCATAAATTGATGCTTGGGTTGCTGATGTTTTGTGATTCAACCACGTCATTGACCGGATTTCGCGGCCATTGGCCGGCGGCGATTAGCAACCGATCATTACCTAGGAAACACCGGGACAACGCCGGTGGCAAGTTTGTTTTGGGGCTTATACTCCGGCTCTCCCAGGCAGCTGTTTTAGCGGAATTTATCATTGCTTCTCGGGTGCTGAATTCATACTCTCTTACGCCGGCAGTTCAGTCTGCGTCATGATACAAGGGTTTTTCGGTTATGAAATCAAAGACCGCGTCAACGCCAGAGAAAAAGAAAACTCCGCTCCGCGAGCCTAAGTCCGCTGGAATCGTTCAAGCTGCACCCCCTCCCGAGGTGACCGCGTCCGCGCCCGTCTCTTCAAAAACAATTCCAACCCCCGCGCCCAAACGCTCCTCCCGCAAATCGAACATTCCCACCGTGACCACCGCCGTCAAAAAAGTATTGAAACCTAAAGCCTCCACCCGCGGCACCAAAAGTCCCGCCCCCACCGCTGCCGTTGCTACCTTGGAACCGGATGCGCCCGTTAAAGTTCCTGCGCCGGTTAAAGCCTCTCCCGGCAAGTCCATTGCGGCTGCCGTTTCCCTGGCTCCGACCCCGATGTCCGAACCAAAAAAACCATCCGCTAGCGCCCACCCCATTTCCCCCAGAGTGGCTTCGGCGGAGGTCAATCCGGTGATCTCCAACAAACAACCAGAACCGGCCAAGGTGGTTGTGGCGACTGTGCCGGTCGTGCCCGCCCCCCAAGCCGTGGTGATTTCGGAGGCAACCACCCAGCCCGCCGCGCCGGTGAGCCCGTTTTCTGACCAACCGGTCAAGGAACACAAAACCCGGGTCACCAGCAGCACGGTGGTGCGCCGCACTTATACTCAACGCAAAAAATATGATGTGCCGGCAATCTTAAAGGATGCGGATGAGGCTCCGGAGCCTGGGCCTGCCGGTCCCGGCCAAAAATTCGCCCTGGGAGGCACTCCGTCCACACGGGGAACGGACCCCGCCGAGGGGGAATTGCCGGAAGCTTACGGCACCAAAAAATTGTTTCTCACCGCGCGCGATCCTCACTGGCTGTATGCGCATTGGGATTTAACCCTCCACCAACAACACGAATACAATGCCGGTTCCTCCGATGGCCATCTGGTGCTGCGCGTTTATGCGGCCCGCATCGAAGGACACCCCCTTTACGAAATTCATGTGCATCCCGATTCCCGCCATTGGTTTATCCATGTTGAGCGGGCCGGCAATTCCTACTGCGCGGAACTGGGGTATTATTCCCCCGTTGGCAAATGGATGCGCATCTCCGTTTCCAGCGCCACGGTCACGCCACCCGATGCGGCCTCCCCGGAAACGGACGTGGAATTTGCCACCATTCCCACCGAAATTCCCTTCCCCAAGTTAATGCATATTATTGAGGAAGCCGTCCGCGAAAATTTGCCACTGGTGCAGGCTATCGAGGAATTGCGCCGGGCCGGACACCCGGATTTGCCCAAATTAAAGCCCGTGGCGGCTTCCCTGGCACCGGTACTTTCCCAGGCGTACCACTCGGACCCCACCGGGCACGCGTCGAACCCTGGCTCCACGCCGGTCGTCCCACCCATCACCTGGACACCCCAGCAGGAACAAGCACTTGCCCGGGTAATTAGCATTGATCAAAGCCGCCGGATCTGGATGGGTTCCCTGGAAATCACCGAGTTGATCCGCCGTCGGCTGACCCAGGAAGTCATCCCCACCGCCAGTTCCCCCATGCAGGCATTTGGCCGGCCGGGTCCGGAAATGGGCTGGCCCGCCGCCACCCAGTCTGGCTTGCCGGTCCGGGATACTGCCAGCAGCCCGGCCCAGCCATTCGGATCGGGCTCGCCGGTCGCGAAAAGTTTTTGGTTCAACGTCAATGCCGAACTCATTGTCTATGGGGCCACCGAACCGGGCGCCAAGGTTACTTTGGGCGGCCATGAAATCAAGTTGCGCCCCGACGGCACCTTCAGCTATCGCTTCGCCCTTCCCGACGGCAAATATGAACTGCCCGCCATCGCCGTTTCCGCGGATGGCACGGATGGCCGGTCCGCCGAACTCAAATTTGCCCGGGAAACCAATTACTTGGGAAATGTGGGCACCCATCCACAAGATCCCTCGCTAAAACCCCCGGTGCCTGATAGCCTGCCCACGAATCTGTGACCTATAGACGATTTATGGATGCGTCCGAACGCGGAGCCGTCATGCTCGTTCGCTTTGTCGCCATTTCGCTGATTGGCGTGAGCGTGGCTGAAATCGCCCTGACTTTTGCCCTGGAGGCGAAAATCCCGGTGACCATACTCTCGTGCGTGCTCAAATCATTGCCGGCCTGGTTGGGCATCCTCATGCTGGTAAAATTGCGGGCCCTGGCCGCCTGGATCGCCGACTTGCTGGACAACTAAGCCCATAAATTTGTTGATCCATGCCCGGCTATTTATCCATTATCCTCCACGCGCATCTGCCCTACGTGCGCCATCCGGAACATGCGAAGTTTCTGGAGGAAAGCTGGCTGTACGAGGCCATCACCGAAACTTACATCCCGATCATCCAGATCCTGGAAAACTGGCAGCGCGACGGGGTCACGGCCAACCTCACCCTTTCCCTCTCGCCCACGCTGTGCTCCATGTTGCTGGACCCCATCCTGGGCGCCCGCTTCGAACGCCACCTGGACAGTCTGATTGACCTGGCGGAAAAAGAAATTCACCGCACCCATTGGGACCGGCCGTACCGCGAGCTCGCCTGGATGTACCATCACAAGCTGACCCTGGCGCGCGAAACCTGGCGGTTTTACGGGGGCAATCTGGTGTCGGCATTTCGCCTGTTTCAAGATGCCGGACGCATCGAAATCATCACCACCGCCGCCACGCACGGACTGCTGCCCCTCATGTCCGGCCATCCCGCCTCCATACGCGGGCAAATTCTTACCGCGCGGGATCATTACCGCCAATGCTTCGGCCGCGATCCCGGCGGCATCTGGCTCCCCGAATGCGCCTACGTGGCCGGCATTGAAACCTATTTGCAGGAGGCCGACATCCGGTGGTTTATTCTGGATACCCACGGTATCCTGCACGCCACCCCGCGGCCGCGCTACGGCACGTTTGCCCCCATTTACACGCCCAATGGCATCGCCGCCTTTGGCCGCGACTACGATTCCTCCCGGCAGGTTTGGAGCAAGCACGAGGGCTATCCCGGCGATCCCCGCTACCGTGATTTCTACCGCGACGTCGGCTTCGACCTCGATTTCGATTACGTCAAGCCGCACCTGCCGTCGCCCGACCATCGCGGTTTTACGGGCATAAAGTATTTCCGCATTACCGGCGGGCGGGGGCCCAAGGAAATCTATCAGCGCGATCACGCCCTCAAGGCCGCCAGCGAACATGCCGCCCATTTCCTGGACGAGCGCATGGCCCAGCTCCAAAAACTCGAAGGGCTGATGGACCGCCCGCCGCTGATTGTGGCGCCCTACGATGCCGAGTTGTTCGGCCATTGGTGGTATGAGGGCCCCGAATTCCTCGATTTTCTCGCACGCAAAACTTTCAACGAGCAAAAATCCCTCACTCTCATTACCCCCGGCGAATACCTCCGCCGCCACCCGACCAACCAGGTCGCCACCCCCAGCGCCTCCAGTTGGGGCGAGGAAGGCTACTGGCGCGTGTGGTTAAATGACAAAAATGAGTGGATTTACCCCCACCTCCAAATCGCCCAGGAACGGCTCACGGAACTCGCCCAAAAATTTCCCCAGGCCACCGGCCTCACCGCCCGCGCCCTGCGCCAGGCCGCCCGCGAACTGCTCCTCGCCCAGTCCAGCGACTGGCCCTTCATTCTGCGCGCCGATACCAGCCCCGCCTACGCCCGCCGCCGGGTCAAGGACCATCTCCTGCGCTTCATCGCCCTGCACGACCAGTTAACCGCCACCGGCGTGGATGAAGCCTGGCTCGCCGAAATCGAAGCCAAAGACCCCCTGTTTCCCGACGTGGACTGGCGTTACTGGTTGTAACCCACTGTCCCGGGCACCAAACCCCGTCCGTTCAGTGCCCCTTCCGCAGGTTGGGATGCCGCCGCCATTCGCGGGGCGCTTCGCCCACCCGCCGGCGAAACACCGTGGCAAAATACTGGCTGGACTGGAAGCCGCACGCCAGTGCCACCTCGGTAATACTCAGCCCCGGCTGCTCCACCAGCAAGCTGGCCGCCGCCGCCACCCGCTGGCGAATGAGAAATTCCAGCGGCGCCACATTCGTGATCCGATGGCAATACGCGGCGAACCGGCTGCGCCCCAGCCCGCAATTCTCCGCCATGGATTCCAACGTCCAGGGCTCATCCAGCCGTCCCGGGAGTTCTCGCAGAAACATCCGTATGGTTCGTTCACTGGTGGACAGGCTTTCATCCAGCCGCGGCTTGCGCCGTTCGAGCATTTCCGCCAGCGCGATGACCAGCTCGTTGAGCACGATTTTCAGCCGCGTCAGGGCTTCATCCGTCACCTTCCCGCCCCGGGCGGTTTGGCTGAGCTGGCGGAAACACCGGGCCACTTCCTCATCCACCCGCCAGACCGGCTGCTCATTCTGGCGCAAGATCGTGGTCAGTTGTTGCAAACGTCGGCGGGGATACAATAACCACCGCGGCCAGACCCACGGCTGGTTGGGTCGGCGGACTCCCACATCCATGATTACCCAGTGGTAACGGGAGGCCGACACCTTGGGGTTGCCCACCCGGTGGCGCTGCCACGGCCGGGTGATCGTCAGACTTCCCGGGCCCAGCATCAATTCACCGCCACCCGCCATGGCAAACGGGAGCTGGCCGGCCTCCACATACGCCAGTTCCAGCCCCTCGTTCCGATGCCAGTCCAAACCCCAGGCCTGGTCTTCCGGAGCGTCCCAATAACCCGCCATCATCACTTCGCGCAGGTCGTTGCGCGGCAGGCGCACCCCCGGATAGGTCCCCCGGCCAAAGGCGGCCAGCCGCAAACGGCCCTGGGCGGCCGCCTGTTTCAGGGGCTCGCACGCATCGGCGTGATACAGCTCGGCCGGAGAGCGAAAGGTCGCCGGTTTAACTTGTAACATTTTGTTCAATATTTACCAATCAGTGAAAGTGAACGACGCTAGCCGGGGAAATTGCTAAAGTCAAATCATGACCAATCTTCGTTGCCTCGCGGCCTGGGTCGTGGTCGTCCTGCTGGCCACCCAGCCCGGGGCATTGGCGGCGCCCTGGCGCGTGCTGTTGCTGGCGGGGGCCAACAACCATGACTGGCGCGCCACCACGCCGGTCTTGCAAGCCGTGCTGGCCCACGATGGCCGGTTTGCGGTGGACGTGTCGACCAATGTGGCCGGCTTGTCCCCGGCGGACTTCTCCGGCTATGACGCCATTCTCAGCAACTTTAACACGTTTGGGATGAAAGCGCCCGGCGAGGTGTGGAATCCCCAAATGCGCGCGGCCTTTGTGGCATTCATCCGGGCGGGCCACGGCCTGGTGGTGGTGCATGCTGGCAGTGCGGTGTTTTATAACTGGCCTGAGTTTCAGCAAATCGCCGGCGCAACTTGGGGCCCGCATACCCACCATGGCCGCATGCACACCAATGAGGTGGTCATCACTGCGGCACCCCATCCGATTACCGCCGGCCTGGTCGGTTTTTCAACCTTTGATGAATTTTGGCAGGGCGCGCAACTGGCCCCGGGCGCGCAGGTCCTCGCCACGGTGACGCCGCAGCCGGCGTTCGGCGGCAGCGGCCAGCCTGAACCCATCGCGCTCGCCACTCAATTCGGTGCCGGCCGCGGTTTCACCCTGTTGCTCGGACACGATGCCCGGGCCATGTCCGCTCCCGGCTTCCAGCGCTTATTGCGGCGCGGCACCGAATGGGCGGCGAGTGGCCGCGTCGCCGAAAGGTCTCCCAACCAATCATTCAAATGAAAACCACCAATCACATCACCCGCCGGCGTTTTGCCGGTGGACTGCTCCAGGCCGCCCTCTTTGCGGCCACCGCCCCCAACCTGGTGCCCCTGCGCCTCCTGGCCGGGGACACTACACCCGGCAAACGAATCCAGCTGGGCCATATTGGCGTGGGCGGACAGGGCACCAGCCTGCTCAACAATTTCCAAAATGTGGATGCAGCCGTTTCCCTGGCCATCTGCGACCCGTTTCGCCAGCGCCGCGAAGCCGCTGGCAAAGTGGTCACCCAGCGGCGCCAGGTGGTGCCCAAATTGTACAATGACTTCCGTGAGTTGCTCGCCGACCCGGCCATTGATGCCGTGGTCATTGCCACGCCAGATCACTGGCATGTGCCCATTGGCCTGGCCGCCGTCCGCGCCGGCAAGGATGTGTATATTGAAAAGCCCCTGGGCCACAGTCTGGCGCAAAACCAGGCCATGCTGGCCGCCTGCCAGCAACACCGCAAAATCTTCCAATACGGCACCATGCAGCGGGCGGAGGAGATGGTAAAGCGCTGCGTGGAACTGGTGTTGAATGGTTACATTGGCGACTTGCAGCGGATCGATGCCTGGGCCCCGGCCGGGCAGGGCGGCGGCTCCCTGGACGAGATCCCCGTGCCCGAGGGCCTCGACTACGATTTATACCTCGGACCTGCGCCGGTGCGCCCCTGCACCAAGGACCGCATCACCAGCAAGGGCTCCTGGCATTGCGCGGACTATGCCCTGGGCTTCATCGCCGGCTGGGGGGCCCATCCCTTGGATATCGCCATTTGGGGCATGGACTCCGATAAAAAGGGCCGGACGTCCTTTCACGGCAAGGGCACTGTTCGCACGCCCAATGCGCTGTTCAACACCTGTTCCTCCTGGGACGTGAATGCCCGGTTCCATGACGGTGTCATCCTCCACTTCATGAGCGATGATGTGGCCAAACCCGTCGTCACCCCCTACCGCGCCGACAACTGGGAAAACAACGGCACCACCTTTTTTGGCTCCCGCGGCTGGGTCAGTGTCGGCCGGGGCACCTATGCCGCGAGCAATCCCGACTGGTTTAAGCTCAAGCAATGCGCCGGCCATCACCGGGTGCGGTATCACAACAAATATTATCAGGCATTCGTCGAGAGTGTGCGCGATCGCACCCCCTCGGTGGCGCCCCTCGAGGATGCCTTGCGCTCGGATGCCATCAGTCATCTGTCGCTCATGGCCATCAAGACCGGTCAGGAAGTCGTGTGGGATCCCCGCAAATACCAGATTATATCCCCGGCCGGCCTGGCCGAACAAATGCACACGCCCATCCGGGGCGATTGGTTGCAAAGTTGAGTTATGAGAATTGGTTGTTTTGCCCTCGTTGAACCGTTCCGCGCGCTGGACCGGCAGTTTCAAGCCATTAAAGAAATGGGGTTGGACTACGCCGACCTCACGGACAACCACCAGGGCGGCATGCTCGGGGTAGAATACGGCTTTTCCGCTTCGGTAAGCCTCGACAGCCACCCCGCCAAAATCCGCGAACTGGCCGGGCGCGCCGGCATTGAACTCACCGCCTTCTGCGCGCATGCCAATCTCCTCGACCCCCCCGCGCCGGACATTTACGGGACGAATGAAATCATCAAAGCCATCCGCCTGGCCGCGCTGCTCGGCCTCCCCGAGGTCATTACCACCGAGGGCGACCCCAAAACCCACTTTGGCGAACACTTGACCCGCGACGAGCAGATTTTCGCCACTGTCGAGAAACTGCGCTCGCCCGTCGCCTGGGCTGCGGAACTGGGGGTGAAATTGCTGCTCGAACCCCACGGCCGGGTCACCGGCACCATCGCTGGCATGGGGCGGTTGCTCGAGCAACTGGGCCATCCGCAAACCGTGGGCATTTGCCTGGATACCGGCAACGCCTGGCTGGGGGGCGCCGAACCCCTCGACTATGTGCGGGAATTTGGCTCGCGCATCGGCCACGTCCACTGGAAGGACCTGCCGGCGGAAATGCAGCCCCAGCGTGGCCAGCTCTATGGTTGCGGCATGGGCACCATTGCGCTCGGCGATGGTGTGGTTGGCATACCGGCGCTGGTGCAAGCCTTGCAGGCGGCTGGCTTTGATGGGGCAACCACCCTGGAAATCGTTGGCCGGGAAGCGGTCATGACGTCCGCCCGGCGGCTGAAAGCCTGGTGGGGCTGAGTTCATCCTGCGTTCCACCCGGCTTAAACCGCACAGTCACGGACTTGGCTTCCGTGGCAACGAAGATGACAAAGCCCCAAAAAGAATTTGCTGGCTACCCGCATCGTGCCTCACTTGGCCCCTGCGCCCCAAAGGAAGCCGAGCCTTTACCTTGCTGGAACTGCTCTGCGCCCTCGCCATCATCGGGATCCTGGCCGCCCTGGCTCTGGGCATTTTCCCCAAAGCCCTTGGCATGGCCAAACGGCTCAGTGATGAAACCGCCGAAGGCCAGACCAACATGTAAACCTGATCGATGCCAGCGACCCCCGCTAACTCGTCGCGAGGCAAGGTGATTGTCACTTTTGGCCGGTTTGGATGTCCTCTGGAGCTTGGAGTTTGGGATTTGGAGGTTTCCCCCTCAACCTTCCAAGGCGGCCAGCGCCGCCCGCGCATGCTCCCGCTTGGCCTGCCACTCAATCAACCGGTTCCGGTGATCTTCCAGCACCGCGGCCGGCACTTTCGTGGTGAAATTAGGATTGGCCAGCTTTTGTTCCACCTTCAAAATTTCGCTGTCGAACTTCTCGATCTCTTTTTGGAGCCGGCCTTTTTCCGCGTCCACATCGATGAGACCTTCGAGGGGCATGAAGAGTTCGCCGATGGCTCCGCGCAGGGTCGGGGTGCCTTTGCGCGGTTGGAAGTCCGCCGGCACCACTTCCAAAGATTCCGCATTGAGCAGAATCTTGAGCACTTCCAAGTCCTGCGGCGCGGGTTGGGCGGCGGGCTGGAACTGGAACTTCACCTTTTTGTTCGCGGGGATGTTGCCCTCGCGGCGGAGGTTGCGGCCTTGGGTCACGAATTCGTTCCGGGCATTGACGATGTCCAGCCAGCAGGCTTCCAAGCCGTAATGTGCGGTGAATTCGGCATCAAACGGCTTGGGCCAGTGGGCGTACATGATCGTCTCACCGCCTTGGTCGGCCGGCATCTCGGTGCTGTAACCCATGCCGTGCCAGAGTTCCTCCGAGATGAACGGAATGAACGGATGAAACAGGCGCAGCGTGTGCGACAGGACGAAATCAATCACCGCCAGAGTGTTCGCCTTGAGCGCGTCATCCGTGCCGTAGAACACCGCCTTGCTGGCTTCCACATACCAGTCGCAATACTCGTTCCAGAAGAAACGGTAAAGCGCGGCGGTCGCGTCGCTGAATTTATAGGCCGCAAAGGCGGTGTCCAGCTCGCGAATGGCCGCATCAAGCTTCAAGAGAATCCACTTGTCGTCGTTGGTGAGGAGGGCGGGGTTGATTTCGCCCTGCACCTCGCCGCCCTGCATCTGGCGGAAACGGCAGGCGTTCCAGAGTTTGTTGCAGAAATTGCGGCCGAGTTCCACGTCCTTTTCATCGAACATCACGTCCTGGCCGAGCGGCGCGCCGCGCATGGTGCCGAAGCGGAGGGCGTCGGCGCCGTACTTGGTGATGAGTTCGATGGGGTCGGGCGAGTTGCCGAGGGTCTTGGACATCTTGCGGCCCTGCTTGTCGCGGATGATGCCGGTGAAATAGACGTTCTGGAAGGGCAGGGCGTCCGGCAGGCCGAACTGGGGCTCGCCCATGAATTCATAGCCCGCCATGATCATGCGCGCGACCCAGAAGAAAATGATGTCCGGCCCGGTGACGAGGTCGGTGGTTGGATAGAATTTCTTGAGCGTCTCGGTCTGCTCGGGCCAGCCCATCGTGGCGAAGGGCCACAGCCAAGAGCTGAACCAGGTGTCGAGAACGTCAGAGTCCTGGCTAAACTCAACACCAGCTAATTCGAGATTTTTTTGAATTGATGGATTAACAGTAGCAATTTGAACATAGTATTCACTGGTTTGATCAAACGATTTATCAATTGAGTTAGCCAGCTTCTGTAAAGCTACCGAGTCAGCAAGATATTGTTTGCCATTAATTGTTATAGCTAAATCTTGAGAATCAAATCCTGCCGGCTGGGGATATACGTCTTTGATAATTAATCCCGCGATATCGGTCAAAATATCCCTCAGGTTTCCCTGCCACCGTTTGCTCCACACCGGAATCCGGTGCCCCCACCACAGTTGCCGGCTGATGCACCAGTCCTGGATGTTGGTCAGCCAGTGGTCGTACACCTTCGCCCAGCGGTCGGGATGGAATTTCATCCGGCCCTCGGCCACGCACGCCTTGGACTGCTCGACGGCGGGATATTTCAAAAACCATTGCTCGCTCAGGCGCGGTTCAATGGGCACATCCGCCCGCTGGCTGTAGCCGACGTTGTTCTCGTAGGGTTTGGCCTCCACGAGGGCTTCCTGCTCAGTGAGTTTTTCCACGGCCACTTTGCGGGCCTTGAAACGGTCCAGGCCGCGCAAATCCGCGCCGGCCAGGTCGTTCATCGAGCCATCGGCATTGATCACTTCAATGAGCGGCAGCTTGTGGCGCGTGCCGATATCAAAATCCGCCTTGTCATGCGCCGGGGTGACTTTCAGCACGCCGGTGCCGAATTCAAAATCCACATGCTCGTCGCCGATGATGGGGATGAGCTTTTGCTCGCGCGGCAATTCGGCGGGCAGGGGGCGCACGATGTGCTTTCCAATAAGGTGCGTGTAGCGCGGGTCCTTCGGGTTTACTGCCACGGCCGTGTCGCCGGGAATCGTCTCGGGCCGCGTGGTGGCAATCGTCAGCCACGTGCCGGGCAGTTCCGCCACTTCCACCTTGAAATGGTACATGAAGCCCTTCTGCGCTTTCATTTCGACTTCCTCGTCGGAGAGCGCCGTCTGCGAAACCGGGCACCAGTTCACCATGCGTTTGCCGCGATAAATCAGGCCCTTTTTGTAGAGCTCCACGAACACCTTCTGGACGCAGCGGGAATACTCCGGGTCCATGGTGAAGCGTTCCCGCGTCCAGTCGCAGGAACTGCCCAGCTTCTTAAGCTGATTGATGATGATGTCGCCGTGCTTCTCCTTCCAGAGCCAGACGCGCTTCAAGAATTCCTCGCGTCCCAGGTCGTGCCGCGGTTTCTTTTCCTCCTTCTTGAGCTGCTTTTCCACCATTACCTGCGTGGCAATGCCGGCGTGATCCGTGCCCGGCAGCCACAGCACTTCCTTGCCATCCATGCGCGCCTTGCGGGCGAGAATGTCCTGGATCGTGTTGTTGAGCACATGCCCCATGTGCAGCATGCCCGTGACATTCGGCGGCGGGATGACAATGGAATACGCGGGTTTGGCCGACTTCGGATTGGCGGTGAAGCAGTTCTGCTTCAGCCAGAAGTCGTACCATTTGTCCTCAACCAGCTGAGGTTCGTAAGCTTTGGATAATTCGGCCATTTTAGGAACCGCAATCTTAACGGGAAACCCGCCCTTGCGCAACTCTGCGTGGGCTAAAACGATAACGCCAGCACCGCGGTGAGTCTTTGGTGAATTCCCCCTTGCCCTTGGGGACAGGGCAGGGGTGAGGGGGAAGCGGTCAAGCGGCATCCTTTATCGTCCAAACCGGGGGTGTCCACTGGTTAAATGTCGGGTTTCACTGGAATTTCAAATAGATCCCCCCGCGGATAAAATCGGCACGGCACCCATTCTCCGGAGCGCGTCCTTCAGGACGCCTCAAGCCAGTACCCGATGCAGCCATACCTATGGTAAATGGACCACGACCCTTCGCAGCCCTCGTCACTCGCCACTCCCACCGGCCTCCATTACAAATCTGTAATGCTCCGGTAATTTTCCCGTCATGGTGGTTTGGCTCTATATCTCCGGTAACACAAATTAAAACCAATATTTTATGAATAATAACAACACTCCTTGGAAAATGCGCGTGGCCAGCGTCACTTTGGCCAGTGGTCTGGCCCTCGCCGGTTCAGCAGTGGCCTTCGACCTGGTGAAAGACAAGCCTGGCGTCCCCGTGCCGACCGTGCCGCTGGACGAATCGCCCGTGGATCGCACCGGCCTGCCGCGCGGCAGTTTCTCGCCCGTGGTAAAAATGGTCGCCCCGGCCGTGGTCAAGATTGAAGTCAAAATCCAACGGAACAATCCCGTGGGGCAGGCCTTTCCCGGTATCAATGATCCCTTCTGGCGCCAATTCTTTGGCAATCAGATTCCGCAGATGCAGTCCGCCCCGCAGTATGAACACGGGCTTGGCTCCGGGGTCATTGTCACCAAGGACGGCTACATCCTGACCAATAACCACGTGGTGGATGGCGCGAAAGAAGTCACCGTCACCTTGCAAGACGGCCGGGCCTTCACGGCCAAAGTCACCGGGCGCGATCCCAAAGCCGATATTGCGGTCGTCAAAATTTCCGCCAAAGACCTCCCGGTGGTCGCCATGGCGGACAGCGAAAGAGTCCAAGTCGGGGATGTCGTGCTGGCCATCGGCAATCCCTTTGGTGTGGGGCAGACCGTCACCTCGGGCATTGTGAGCGCCAAGGACCGGGGCAACCTGGGGATCGAGGACTATGAGAACTTCATTCAAACCGACGCCGCGATCAACCCGGGCAATTCCGGCGGGGCGCTGGTGGATATTAGCGGCCGCCTGATCGGCATTAATACCGCCATCATGAGCCATTCCGGCGGCAGCCAGGGCATGGGCTTTGCCATTCCCTCCAACCTCGTCCGTTCCGAAATGGAAAGCTTGATTCAGGATGGCCACGTCACCCGCGGTTACCTGGGCGTGATGATTCAAAACATCACCCCGGCCCTGGCGGAGGACTTTAAACTCAAGGACACCTCGGGCGCTCTGATCGGAGACGTGGTCTCGGGCGGTCCCGCCGACCAGGCCGGCATTAAAAACGGCGACGTCGTGCTAAGCTTCAATGGCCATGCCGTGGCCGACAGCCGCCACCTGCAACTCGCCGTGACGCAAGTCCGGCCCGGCACCAAGGTGCCCGTGGAAATATTGCGGAATGGCAGCAGCCAAAAGCTGGAAGTCACCGTGCAACCCCAGCCCGGTAGTGAACCCTTGGCGCAAAATGGCAATGCCAATGGCACCGACACCGGCACCTTGAACGGCGTGGGCGTGGGCGATCTCGATCCGTCCGTCCGGGAGCAGTTCCACGTGCCCAATACGGTTAAAGGCGCCGTGGTGACCCAGGTGGATCCCGGATCGGCCGCTGCCGAGGCCGGCCTCAAACCGGGCGACGTCATCCAGGACATTAATCATCATCCGGTGAAAAATGCGGACGAAGCCGTCCGCCTCACCGAAAAGAGCACTAACAATAAGCACACCCTCGTGCGTGTCTGGACCAACGGCTCCAGCCATTACCTGGTGGTGGACGAGAGCAAGCAAGATAGTTGATGGTACAACTGCAAGGAACCCCTCCGGCCCGCTCCACGGAAGCGCTGCCGGAGGGGTTTCCCTTGGCTCTAGGCCGGGCGTGGGAGCGTATTGAACCCTTGGTTTTCCTGCCCCAGGCCCTCCACCGGCGCACTTGCAACTCCGCAAACTTCGCCACAATACCTTTCCAAAGGGCCAAAGGCCCGCCCCATACCAGCCTATCCAACCTGCGCCCCAAATGTTCGGGGTCATGAGTTGCGCGTTGGCGCTAAGGGAGCGGTTGACGCGTTGACCATCCGTGGCCAAACCCGCGATGCCTTTCGTTCTGTTTGTTCTCTTTGATAACAATTCCCACCCCTTTTCCGCGTTATTCGCGGTTTCCCTTGCACCGGCTACGGGCAGATGAGATTCATCTTGGATTGGGGATCAACTTGCACCCTCCGACTATTGTTTTTCCCGGCTCAATATTCATCGGCAAACCAGATTGAACCAGGCTTGATACGCCAAAAAGTCTGAATTAGCATCGCCCTATGCTGAAAGCGATTAAAACCAAACTGCGGTCGAATCCCTTTTAGGCCACTCGGTATGATTGCGTTTTCCGATTGGTTTCCCAACGCTCTGGTCGGAGTCACTTTTCTGTCGCTCGGACTCATCAAGATTTACGGCTGGCGTAAGGGGATTATCGGCGGCGGCGGCAAGCCGGCAACCTGCCGTTTGATGGGTAGATGTCCCAGTTGGAGCAAGCCAGTCAATATTGGTGCGATCATGCTTTTCCTGGCCATCGGCCTTGTAAATTTAGTCATCATGATTCTGGCGTTGCACAAGCGATGATCACACCGCCTATCCGCCATTTGACAGTCGGCCTTCCATTGCTATTATCTCCAGTGGCTCGGTTCGGGTCCGCCATGGCCGAGTCCAAAATGAGGTTCTTTGAAATACTGCCCTTCTGGTGGCGTTTGGAAACAAGTCCTTCGCTGGTCCAGGCGCCCAATCCGCCGAGCCTGAATTTGCGCCATTTTGACACCCCGGTAAGCCGGTTGAAAGCCTCGGCGGATCCAACCAGATCCAAGCCAATCGTGCCTAATCGTGCCCTTCATGCGTTTCCGCCTCCCCCAATCCACGTCCTTTCATTCCAGCCCAATGCTAACGTGGAATCCCACGCAATAGCCATGGCCCGTCTGGCGATTGGGGATTATCAGGTGGTCCATCGGCGGAGAGAGCAGGGAGCTTGGCGCGGGCTGCTTCCTCTTCGTCGTGTCCCGTCAACCCCCAGTCTAGGGGTTAAAATGGAAGCAATTCATTGCCAAAAAATGAGTTGCAATAAATTCATCAAAAATCGCGTAAAGGCTCGTCAAGCCCCCCTCCCCCTTTGCCTCGGAAAAATTGTCCCTTTGGTCAGAACTCTGGTTAAATAGTCGCGTGCATCATTCACGGTCACATGGGGCCAGCGACGGGGATCCAACCTTCAAGGCCAAAGCGCGTTCCTCCACCGAGATCATCCGGCGAGTGGCAGTTTACTTGCGCCCTTATCGTACCTTGGCGCTGGCCACGGTGGGCTGCGCCATTTTGTCGCTGGCTTTCTCCTTCGCCTTCCCGCGGATCACCCAGTTTGTCTTTGACGACGTCATCGGCCAGCACCGGTCGACCCTCCTGGTCCCCGCCATGCTGGCCCTGCTAGCGGCGTATTTGCTGCGGGATGTGTTCAATAGCCTCCGCATCCGGGTGAACAACCAACTGGAGCAAAATGTGGTTTTTGACATGCGCTGCCAGATCTATGCCCGGCTGCAACGCCTGCCAGCCGGTTACTTTGACCAGCGGGCCTCCGGGGATTTAATGACCCGCGTGATTGAGGACGTCAACAATGTCGAGCGCCTGCTGATTGACGGCACCGAGCAGGGCTCCGTGGCCATCCTGAGCGTGGTGGGCGTGCTGCTGATTTTATTCGCCACCAACCCCTGGCTGGCCTTGGTGGCCATGGTGCCCCTCCCGTTGCTGGGGGCCGGGGCGCTTTGGTACACGCTGACCGCGCATCGGCGTTACCGGGCCCAGCGGGAAGCCGCCAGTGCCTTGAATGCCCTGCTCATGGACAATTTGCAAGGGGTCCGCCAAATCAAGGCCTTCGGCCGCGAACCGCACGAGGATGAACGCTTCGCCCGCCGGGCGGATGACTCGCGCCAGGGCATGCTCACAGTCATGCGCGTGTGGGCCACCTACTCGCCTGCCATGAGTTTCGCCGCCGCCCTGGGGACGGTGCTCGTGCTGTGGGTCGGCGGCCGGCAGGTGGAGGCGGGCACCCTGACCATTGGCCAATTGATCGCTTTTATTATGTATTTGGCGCTATTTTACGAACCCATCAGCCGGTTGCACAGCCTCAACCAAATGTTGCAATCCGCCCGCGCCTCGGGCGAACGGGTGTTTGATATTCTCGACGCCACCATGGAAGTCCAGGATGCCCGTCGTCGAGAGGTCTTGCGCCTGCCCGTCCGGGGTGAGGTGGTCTATGACCAGGTGCAATTTGGGTATCAAAAAGACATCCTGGTGCTGCACGGCGTCTCTCTCCACGCCCGGCCCGGCGAGATCATTGCCCTGGTCGGCACCACCGGCGCCGGCAAATCCACCCTCGTGAATCTCCTCCCAGCCTTCTATGAACCCACCGGCGGACGCATCACGATCGATGGCCAGGACATCAGCCACATTCAACTGTCCTCCCTGCGCGCGCAGATCAGTGTGGTCAGCCAGGAACCATTTCTGTTTAACGGCACCCTCCGGGAGAATATCCTCTACGGCGAGCTCACCGCGACCGAGGCCGAAATGCTGGCCGCCGCCCGCGCGGCAAATTGTCACGAATTCATCAGCCGCCTGCCGGAGGGATACGACGCCCGCGTGGGCGAACGGGGCGTCAAACTCAGTGTCGGCGAAAAGCAGCGCGTGAGCATTGCCCGCGCCCTGCTGAAAAATGCGCCCATTCTGTTGCTGGACGAAGCCACCGCCAGCGTGGACACCGCCACCGAGAAACTCATCCAGGAATCCTTGGAACACCTCATGACCAACCGCACCAGTTTTGTGATTGCCCACCGGCTGAGCACGATCCGCAACGCCGACCAAATTCTGGTGCTCAGCCAGGGCCGGATTGTCGAACGCGGCACCCATGCCGAACTCCTCCAGCAAGCCGGCGTCTACGCCCGCCTGGTTAAAATTCAAAGCAACGCCTTGATCGAGGAGACCCTGGCCGCAGTCGACGAGCCGGCCTGAGCAGCGAATGATGAAGTTGGCATCGGGGAGTTTCCGCCATGCCCCAAACGCTTCACATTGACAACCGCGCGTTGCTGCGACACTCTGGTGACATGGCGAAACCTGCTTTGGGGCGTGGTCTCGGCGCATTGTTGGGTGGCAGCCCTACTGTCGGTCAACCCGCGCCGGTGGCATCCCCGCAAATCACAGCACCGGCACCAGCTCCCGATCTCCGGGAACGGGTGCAACGGGTGCCCTTGAACCGCATCCAGGCCTCCGCGTTGCAACCGCGCAAGGATTTTTCCGAGGATTCCCTCCGCGAACTGGCGGATTCCATTCGGGAGCAGGGCATCGTGCAGCCGCTCATTGTGCGCGAGCGCAACGGCTTTTTCGAATTGATCGCCGGGGAGCGCCGCTGGCGTGCCGCCCAGTTGCTGCAACTGGCGGAAGTACCGATTATCAGCCGCGAGGCCGATGACCGCACGGTGCTGGAGCTGGCGCTCATCGAGAATCTGCAACGTGAGAATCTCAATGCGGTGGAAGAAGCCCTCGGTTACGCCCAGCTCGCCGATCAGTTTCAGCTCACCCAGGAGGAAGTGGCGCTCAAAGTCGGCAAGAGCCGCACCGCGGTGGCCAACGCCACCCGCTTGCTCAAATTACCCGCCCCGGTTCTGGGTTATATCCGGGATGGCCGGCTCTCTGTCGGTCACGCCAAGGTAATTCTTGGCCTGGCGGATGAAAGCTTGCGCCTGCCCGCCGCCGAACGCGTCCTAAAAGAAGGTCTGAACGTCCGCCAAACCGAAGGTTTGGTGGCCAAATGGCAGCGGCCGTCCGACCCCAAAAGTCGTACCTTGGAAACCATCGCCCCGGTGGCCGGGGACCCGCACGTGGCGCGTCTGGAAGATAAATTGCGCGAACGTTTTGGCACGAAAATCAATCTCCGCTATAGTCAGGGCAGGGGCGCGGTGGAAATTGCCTTCTTCACCGATGACGACCTTGAACGCATTTTACAACTGCTCAATGTGCAGGTTGACTGAAGCCCCCCACACGCCATGATCCTCCCCATTGTTAAATACGGCCATCCGGTATTGCGCAAAAAAGGCGCGCGGATTGAAAACATCACCCCGGAAATCCTGACGCTCGTTCAGGACATGTTTGAAACCATGGAAGCCAACCACGGTGTGGGGCTGGCCGCCCAGCAGGTGGGCCATGCCTTGCAATTAACCGTGATTGATGTCACCGGCATCACCGACCGCCCCTCCACCTTGGAACTCCACGGCCAGCCCACGGATGTTTCCGCCCTCATGCCTTTGGTGTTAATCAATCCCGAGGTCACCCCGGCGGGCGAAATTGCCAAGGGCGGCGAGGGCTGCCTGAGCTTCCCCGAAATTTACGCGGACATCGAGCGCCCTGGAATCGTGGATGTCAAAGCCTTGAATCAAAAAGGCCAGCTCATTGAATTCCGCTGCGGCGGCCTCCTGGCCCGCGCCGTGCAGCACGAAACCGACCACTTGAACGGGCTCTTGTTCATCGATCGCATGGACAAACAAACCAAGGCGGACCTAAAACCCGAATTGGACGATTTGCAGGTGCAAACCAAGGCGGAATTGAAATCGGCGAAGAAGTAGTTCGGTTGGCTAGTCCTGCGGATGATCGTCGGTAGACCGGTTGCTTAACCCGCTGGGCCAGTCAGGCTGTCATTCAAGGTTGCCGACGGAGACCCTTAAGCCAGATTAGGATATGGCGTCGCCCGGAACGGGACGCCAACCGACCGGAGAAACTCAATAAACTTTGCGCAGATTGGAGGGGAGAATATTCAGCTCGGTGCGATATTTAGCCACCGTCCGCCGGGCAATCACAATGCCCTTTTCCGCGACCATTTTGACGACATCCTGGTCGGACAGCGGATGGGAGAGGTCCTCCGCTTTGAAAATATCCGCGATCATGTCCTTCACGCTGGTGTTGGAAATATTTTCGCCCGAGGACGACTGGAGTCCGCTCGTGAAAAAATACTTCATCTCGAAGATGCCCTGGGGAGTTTGCATGTACTTGCCGGAGACCGCCCGACTGACCGTGGTCTCATGCACGCCCACGACCTCCGCGACCTGCACCATCGTGAGAGGCTTGAGATGCGCCACCCCTTTTTCCATAAAGTCATGCTGCCGTTTCACTATTTCACGGCCAATATTCAAAATCGTCTGCTGGCGCTGATGCAGGCTTTTAATCAAAAAATTCCCGGCTCGGATCTTTTCGCGAATGTAGTTTTTAACCTCAGCGGCATTCTCCCCCTGGGACATGAGGTCCTTGTAAACATTGCTGATGCGCAGATGCGGGATTTGTTCATCGTTGGTCGTGACGACGAATTCGTCGCCCGACTTTTGCACAAACACCTCGGGCAGGACAAACTGCTGGGTATCCGGCAGAAAAGCCCGCCCCGGGCGCGGTTCCAGGCGGCCAATGCGAGCCAGGGATTCTTGAACATCCTCAATTTCCTGGTCAGTCCCGCGGGCGATATCGGGGATTTTGCGTCTGCCCAGCGCCTCCATGAAATCGCGGACAATGCGATATTCCAGGGTGTCCTGCAACCCGGCGCGCTCCAACTGCAACATCAAGCATTCCCGCAAATCCCGCGCCCCCACGCCCACCGGGTCGAATGTTTGGATTAGTTTGAGCAGCCCGGCCAGTTGCTCCACCGGCGCATTACCCATGGTTGCCAGTTCCTCCAGCGTGGCTTTCAGATAACCAAAATCATCAATATTCCCAATGATCAATTCCCCCAATTCCCGCTGCTTGGCATTCAGACTCGCCTCGCGCAACTGGTCCATGAGGTATTCGGCCAGAGAAGTGCCGGCGGTGAGCGAGTCAAACATGAACTGCCGGCGTTCCTCATCTTCAGCGGACTGGCGAATAGGGATGTTGGTCTGGGCAAAATGATCGCGCCAGTCCTGATCCATTTGAATAAGCTTTTCAAACTCCGCCTGAAAATCATCCACTGGCCCCTCGGCGGATACATCCACTGCCGGATCGAGAATGACATCCTGCGGCGGTTCCGCCGCATCCGGAGCCGCCGCAATTTCATCCGAATCCCGCTCGGATTTTTCGCGCAGGTCGCCATCCTCATGGGAAACTTCCTCGAGGACAGGATTTTGCTGCAGCTCCTGTTCCACCAAGGCTTTGAGTTCCAGGGTTGGAGCTTGAAGCAAGGCGAGCGATTGCTGCATTTGCGGCGACAAAACCAGTGTTTGGCTGAGTCGCTGAGATAGTTGTAAACCAGGTCCCACGGGCCCAAAAAGTATCAAAATGATTCGCCAGCTCCAAGAAAATTGGCATGATTTTCGCTCTGCTGGCAAATTTTGAAGGAAAAACTGGATTTTGTTTTGACCCGCTAGCATCTTGAAGACATGAAACTGATTCTCTCCACACATAATGTGACGCTAACTCAGGCAATTGAGGACCACGTCATCGGCCGGATAGAAAAGCTTGAACATTTTGACAAGCGCGCCATTGATGCGCGGGTGACCCTGGAGCATGATCATACCAAGGTTTCTAAGAAGCAATTTAGCTGCTCGATTCGGTTGAGCTTGCGCGGCCCGGACTTGTTTGCCGAAGACACTGAAAGCGATCTTTACGCGGCGATTGACCGGGTGACGAAGAAAATTCAAACCCAAATTCGCACCCGCCACAGCAAAGTAAAGGCCGACAAACACAAGGTGGCCGCGAAGCTGAAGAAATCCAAACAAGAAGCCGAAGAGTGAGTAACGGAGCTGCCTGGTGATTATTCGAGCCCGTGCGGTAGTTTGCCTCTCCCGGCCACCCATCGAGGATGGCGCGGTGTTATTGGCTGGAAATCGAATTCGCGCCGTGGGTACCTGGCGCGAATTGCGGTCCCAAGCCACCCGTCGTCGTTTGGTGGATTTAAAAGATGTTGTTTTGCTGCCCGGGCTCGTTAATGCCCATTGTCATCTTGATTATACCGACATGGGTGGGCAACTGCCCCCGCCCAAAACTTTCCTGGACTGGATTCCCCTGATCACGGCAGCCAAGGCCAGCTGGAGCTACTCCGATTATGCTGCGTCCTGGCTGAATGGTGCCCACATGCTGCTGAAAAGTGGCACCACCACCGTGGCCGATGTTGAGGCGATGCCCGATTTGTTACCGGAGGTGTGGGATGCCACACCTCTGCGCATATTGTCCTTCTTGGAAATGACCGGCATCAAAGCACGACGGGAGCCTTCGGAAATATTGCATGAAGCAGTGGATACAATCCAGTCGCTCTCCCACTCGCGCAATCGGCTGGGACTTTCCCCGCATGCGCCCTATTCCACCCGGGCCGAGTTGCTGCGGCTGACCGGCCGGCTGGCCCGCAAGCGTGGCTGGCGGGTGTGCACGCATGTGGCCGAATCCGAGCAGGAATATGATATGTTCCGGCACGGCCGGGGAGCCATGCATGACTGGCTGCGTCGAAATGAACGCGACAATTCTGATTGTGGTCTTGGCTCGCCCGTTCAGCATTTGGCCCGTCATGGGCTCCTCAGCGATCACCTGCTGGCCATTCATGTTAATTACCTGGCCCGGGGCGATGCCCAACTGCTGGGCCAGCACCAGGTTCATGTGGTTCATTGTCCGCGCAGTCATGAATACTTCCGTCATTCACCATTTCAGCGCGCGAGCCTGGAACGGGCGGGTGTTAACGTATGTCTCGGCACCGATAGCCTTGCCACCATGCGCAAAACCGGCCGGCAAAAGCTCGGTCTGGACATGTTTGAAGAAATGCGCCAGCTAGCGTCCAAGGATCCCGCCTTGCGACCAGAGCACATCCTGCGCATGGCCACCATCAATGGCGCCCGGGCCCTCGGGATGGCTGGTAAAATTGGAGAAGTGACTCCCCGTGCCCAGGCTGATTTCATTGCCATCCCCTATTCCGGCAAAAAGGCCGGGGTCCATGCGGCCATCATCGCCCATACTGGCCCAGTGCACTGTGCGATGATTGATGGCCGTTGGGTTATTCCACCGGCCTTTTAGCCTAAGTCGTTAAGCACGAGGCGGCCGGGAGCTGTTTGCCCGTTGCTCGAATGTTCCACTCATGGCCATGGCCTGCCTGCGAATTATTCGGCTGTGGGGGCCGCAGAAACCGATTGGAATTATTTGTGAGCCTGTCGCAGAGGTCCGAAATTGCCTTCTTCGCAGCAGGCCACAAAGCCCTCCGTCACCGTTTTGAGTTCCTCCCAGCGGGTGCGAATCTGGCGGGCCTCCGTGGGAGTGATTTTTTCATCAGCTGTGGCGGCGGCAATGACGTGTAATAATTCGGCAAATTCCTGTACAATCTGGTTCGTTGCTGGCATCAGCAGGTTGGGATGTGGGGCATTACGGGGGTTCCTGATGAAAAATCCACCGGCATGCTGGCATACCCATTGGACGAGACGCTCATCACCAGTGCTTTTCACCAAGGCTTCCAAACGGTCCAGGGGGTTGACGGTTCCGCTGCCCGCCGCGTGGTCGGGTGGCTCAGCCCATTTGTAGAGCATCGAAGGGGACAGGCCGAGGGCGGCGGCCACCTGTTTGGGCGGGGTCCTGACAAATACTTCTCGCAACAACTCGTAGGATTGCATGTTGGCAAAATGGCGCAAGGGCAGGGGGAAAGTAAAGCCGTAAGGCGTTAGGATGACGCCCCAAGATTCGCCAGACATCAAATTAAGGTTCCGTTATAAATTAGTCCGGATATTGTAAATGAATGCCGCTGGCAAAGGGGGTTTAATGGCTTTGCGTTTAAGGACGCGCTGCGTATAAGTTTTGCTTTTGTGCTTGCAATTCCGCAGGGTTGGGTCTTAGCTCAGTACAGCAATAACCAGTGAGTCAATTATGATCATCTACATTATCTGCTTGGTTGCTGGATTGATCTTCACCTTGTTTAGCGCTGTGGCGGGTCATCTTTTCGGCGGTCATGGCGAAGCTCCAGTGGGTACAGCTGGCCAGGCCGATAGCGGTTTGGGAAGCGACGGAGTTCCAGGAATTTCGCTGTTGAGCCCCACCGTGCTGGCAACATTTATCACTGCCTTTGGCGCTTTTGGCCTCATCCTGAGCAACATCAAAGCCACCAGCAGTCCCTGGGTGAATTCTCCGCTGGCCTTTGTGGGTGGTCTGGCGGTGGCCGTGGTGGTGCTGTGGTTATTTAACGCCATGTTCAAGCGCACCGAAGGATCTAGTGAATCACGGGTATCCCAACTGGTCGGCCAGCGGGCGGCCATTGTTTCGCCGATTCCCGTGAATGGGGTGGGGGAGATTTCTTACACGCAAGCAGGTTCGCGTTACTCGGCCCCAGCGCGCGAAGAACACGGTCAGCCCGTGGCCAACGGCCAGACCGTTAAAATCACCCGCATCGTTGGCTCCCAGTTTTTTGTCGAACCGGTTTCCTGAACCTTGCCTCAGTTTTATTTCATAAACCTTACAATCCTATGACTGTCACCCCCATGCTGGCGGAAATTCCGGTGCTGACGACGATCATCCTAGGCGTCGCCGCCATCCTGTTCGTCTTCTTCGTCTTTGTCATCATTTATGCCAGTCGCTATACGAAAAGCGGGCCCAATCAGGTGCTGGTAATCTCCGGGAAAAAGCGCACCATGCTGGAGGCCGATGGCACCACCCGCGAAGTGGGCTTTCGCATCGTCAAGGGTGGCGGCCGTTTCGTCTGGCCGATCTTTGAAAAGGTGGACATCCTGTCGCTGGAACTGCTCACCATTGATGTGCAGACCCCTGAGGTTTATACCAGCAAGGGGGTGCCAGTGAAAGTAGATGGCGTGGCTCAGATCAAGGTCAAGGGCGATGACATATCCATTGCCACAGCGGCAGAGCAGTTTTTGAGCAAGGGCGTGGATGATATCAGGAACATCGCCATGCAAACCCTCGAAGGCCATTTGCGTGCAATTCTCGGCACCATGACGGTGGAGGAAATTTACCAGAACCGGGATGCCTTCGCCTCCAAGGTGCAGGAGGTGGCGGCTGGCGACATGGCGAACATGGGGTTGACGATTGTCAGCTTCACCATCCGCGATATTCGCGATACCCAGGGTTACCTGGACGCCCTCGGCAAACCACGGATTGCCCAGGTCAAGCGGGACGCCGTCATCGCTCAGGCCGAGGCTGACCGGGATTCGCAAATTCGTTCTGCGCAGGCCAAACAGGCCGGGCAGGAGGCCCAGTTCGCGGCGGACACTAAGATTGCGGAAGCTCAACGCGATTATCAATCCAACGTGGCCCAATACCAAGCCACAGTTAACGTGCAAAAAGCCCAGGCCGACCTGGCCTACGATCTCCAAAAATTCAAAACTGGTCAACTCGTCAAGGCTGAGGAAGTCCAGGTCAGCATTGTGGAAAAGCAAAAGCAGATTGAATTGCAACAGCAGGAAATATTACGTCGGCAGCGCGAATTGGAAGCTACCGTACAGAAGCCCGCCGATGCCGAACGTTACCGGGTGGAAACGCTGGCGAATGCCCGTAAATTTCAATTGGAAACCGAGGCTTCCGGCACGGCTTCAGCCACCAAGGCCACTGGTTTTGCCAGCGCTGATGTCGTGAAAGCCACTGGGTTGGCCGAAGCCGATGCCAACCGGGCCCGCGGCTTGGCCGAAGCCGCTGTAATTGAAGCGCAAGGGAAAGCCACCGCCGAAGCGATGCGCGTCAAGGCGGAATCGTTCAAGCAATACAATGAGGCGGCTGTTATCGAAATGATCATGCGTGTGCTGCCTGAAGTTGCCGGCAAAATCAGCGAGCCGCTTTCCAAGACCGAGAAGATGGTTATTATCAATGCCGGCAACGGACCGGGCGGCGGAGCCAGCAAATTAACCAGCGACGTGACCACCATTATCAGCCAACTGCCGCCGATCATTGAAAGCCTAACCGGGGTGAAATTTGAGAAACTCATGGAACAAGTTCCCGCGCTTAAAAAAGCGATGGGACCAAATGATCCAGAAGCCAAAGCGTGAATCAACCTTAACCTTATGATCTTTTGTTGCCTCCCGGTGGTGCTGCCCATCATCCTCATTGCCAGTATCTTTTGGGTTTGGATGCTGGTGGACTGTGCCACCAAGGAACCCGACCAGGGCAATGACAAGGTGGTCTGGATATTGGTGATTCTTTTCACCCATTGGGTGGGAGCGTTGCTTTATTTTCTGATCCGCCGGCCGGAACGGATACGGGATCACGGTCGGTGATGTTTTCCTTATGCGCCTCTTTGAAGCCATCGTGGATGCCAACCATCGGGCGGTGGCCGGGGACCCCACCGCCGGGCTGCATCCTGTTGATTTCGCGGACGAATTACCGGTCATTACCCTGACCTGTATTGATCCCCGCTTAAATGCCTTTTTTCCGAATGTGCTGGGCATTCCAGCGGATCAATTCATTTGGCTCCGCAACGCCGGCAACATTGTCACCGGCAGCATGACCAGCACCATGCGCTCGCTGGCTCTGGCCTGCGCCGTCAAGGAAGGGCGGGAAATTGCCATCATCGGCCACACGGATTGTCATGTCAGCCAGACCTCCACCATGCTGTTGCTGAACAAACTCAAAAAGTTGGGCGTGGAGCGCAGCCATTTGCCGGAGAATATCAATGAATTCTTTGGCACCTTTGCCTCGGAACACCAGAATGTCATCAAGGCCTGCGGCCTCGTCCGGGAAAGCCCCCTGATCGGTCCGAAAATTCCCGTGCATGGTTTGGTCGTGGATATTATAAATGGCCGGCTGGAGTGGATTGTCAATGGTTACGAGACGTGGCAAACCCTACCAAAGCCCGGTTTGATTGACTTTAGCCAGTCTGGTGCCCCGGCCATCGGAGCCATGGGTTCCATGGCTCCTTTTGATATGGGAGAGATGAAATTTCCTGGCCAGCGCATCGGCGATGCCGCCGGTCAGCGCGATTTAGGCGACATCAAACCCATGATTTCGTCATCCGCTCCCATGGCCAAACCGTCGACATTGCCTAATGCCGCCCCCCTTGACCCCCAAACTGAACCCCGCTGGCCACTGCCGCCGCCCACCGAATGGGTAAGACCCGGCAAGGCAAAAACCGGTGAAAATTCCAGTAAAAAGCCACTGCCGCCCCCCATCCGTCCTCGCATTGTGGGCCGAGATCTTTCTTAAATTCACGGACTCAAATAAAAATGTGATTCGTGATTGAATTAAGAAGTGAATGCGTTACAATTCGCACTCCAATGGTTCGGGGCGTAGCGTAGCCTGGCTAGCGCGCTTGCTTGGGGTGCAAGAGGTCGAGAGTTCAAATCTCTCCGCCCCGACCATTTTCTCAGTAAAATCCAGAATTGAAACTTTTCAATCGGGCTTCAAGTTTATCGGACAGATGCCCCGAATAGTGCTGTTTACCATGGTGGTTTCAATTCCTCCCCGGTCCGTTTTACCGCAGTTTTCATTAACTGCTTATTGAAGCAGAAAATAGAATTCGTAAAAGGCGCCAGCCGTCGAATCTGATGTACTGGAACAAACGCGCCATAAAGAGATTAATTTAATCAAACCATTTTACGGCAGAACTGGCCGCGCCGAGAGGCATTCAAAAGCCATGCGCCTGCGATGAGCATGCCGCAGGTTGACGGTTCGGGGACAGGGGAAGTGCCTGTGACTTGCAGGTGAAAATCCTCCTGATTGACTCCGGTATTAGAATATGATGATCCAGAGGCATTTATAAAAAAAGTTTCCTGTCCTGGCGGGAGTACAATTCCAGGCAGGTTTAGGCTGCTAAATATCGATGTCCATGCGCTACCCGCGCCAGTATTCAATTGATTGGGATTGGCAAAAATCCAATATTCGGTGTTTGGATTTACCATTATATCAGTTGTGAAGGTAACCGATTGATCGCCATAGGTTCCAGTGGCTTTTGCCAGGGTTGCATCGCCAAGGTAATTAATAGCGTCTCCAATTTTGCCAGCGTTGTCACCATACAAATAAAGGGGTACCGATGAGTCCGCCTTCAAAGCTCCTTCCCAGGTAACTGAGGTGAGGTGCGTGTCGTTCATCGTATTGAACTGCACGGCTATTCCTAAGCCTTGCAAGCCATAACCATCCCAATGATCAGGATAAGTAGTGTTGTAAATGATGTCATCAGCGTTTGATTTGGCGGCCAGCAAGGCGATCACTCCGGCAGTGGCAATGATTTTATTTTTCATATATATAGGTAAGCTAAGTTTAATTCCCAATTTATTTTTTCTTCTCCAGATTGTATTTCTCTAACTTCACATTAGAGCCGAGGTAGAAATATAACAGAATTATATAAAAGCAAGAAATCTTTAAAAAATTGTGAATTTCCTTAAAATGGTATTGAAGGTTTGGGGATTGATTATCGGTTCTATTGTAGCTGCACAATGTTTGTTATATTTACTAAGTCTTAAGCTAGCGAGCAAAATTTATCCTTGCCAGAGTTTTCGGTCTTAAGCTTTAACCGGCGTGACCATGCCCAATGCACTTCGATACACCCGTAAATAATCCTCAACCGTTCGTTCCCATGAAAAATCCACCGCCATGGCGTTGCGCCGGTAATGTCTTAGCAAGTTTGGTTCCTGATACAGCGCCAGAGCTTTACGGATGCCCTTGGCAAGTGCCACGGCTGAGTATTCACGAAATTTAATACCGTCCGCCAGTTCGGCATTCGCGATGTAATCCACAACACTGTCGTCCAGTCCGCCGACCGCCCGGACGATGGGGATCGTGCCATAGCGCAAACTATACATTTGATTCAAGCCACACGGCTCAAACTGGGATGGCATCAGGTAAAAATCACAACCCGCCTCAATCCGATGGGATAATCCTTCATTAAATCCTATCCGCACCGCTACTTGCAGGGGAAATCGGCGGGCCAGATCCACATAAGCCCGTTCAAAAACCGGCGAACCACTCCCCAACAGCACAAATTGCAGCCCAGTATACAACATTTCCTCGAGGGCTCCGAGCTGGATGTCCACGCCTTTTTGCTCGGCCAGGCGCGAAACCGTCCCAAACAATGGAATTTTGCGATCCGCCGGCAAACCCATTTCCCGCTGCAATTCGAGCTTGTTTCGCTCCTTGCCGCGGATGCTGGAGGCAGAATAAGACGCTTTGAGGAAACGGTTTTTAGTGGTGGTCCAGTCGCCGTAATCCACCCCATTAAGAATTCCCGTTAACCGCCCTTGACGGTTGCGCAAAAAACCGTCCAATCCGCAGCCAAATTCTTCGGTGGTAATTTCCCGGGCATAACGGGGACTGACGGTGGTGATGCGATCGGCGAAGGCAATCCCTGCCTTGAGGCAGTTAAGCTGGCCGTAATATTCCACCCCCTCAACCCCGAAAAATTCCTCCGGCAAATTGGTGAGCGCAAATGCTTCGGGCGCGAAGACTCCTTGATAAGCCAGATTGTGGATCGTCAGGCAGGTCGGCGGCGGTTTGACCCACCCTTCCCTTTGCTGCTGCAACATGAGTGGTGGAACCAACCCCACCTGCCAGTCGTGAACATGCACCAAGTCGGACTGCCATGGCAGATACCGCGCCAGATGGGCGACACATTTGGAGAAAAACACGTAGCGCTCCGCGTTGTCCAAATAACTGATGTTATCCTCATGGTAAATCCCCGCCCGGTCAAAGTAGGCGGGCTGGTCCACAAAATAAATGACAAGGCCAGGCTGCGGCACCAGCATCCATAATTGGGCAGTCACCATGCGCTGGCCCATCGGCAGGTTCAGGTACCAATCCACGTGCCGCATTTCGGGAAACTTCTCCCGCAGCCCCCGATACAAGGGCGTGACAATGGCGGCCTCATGACCGGCCACCGCCAATGCTTTTCCCAGAGCGCCGACCATGTCCGCCAAGCCGCCAGTTTTGGAGTAGGGGTGGACCTCGCTGCTGGCTAGCAGAATTTTCATGGGTGCATGCTCATGCGGAAATCAATCATGACACCGCAGCAATCCGGTCAGCTTTCAGATAAGGCCGCAAGGACTCTGGTATCAGCACACTGCCATCGGCCTGCTGGTGGGTTTCCAGCAAGGCAACAAACAAGCGGGCCAGCGCGGTGCCGCTGCCATTCAGAATATGGGGAAATAAATTTCCGGCCGTTTCCGATTTAAAGCGGAGGTTCATGCGGCGGGCTTGGAAATCCTCGCAGTTGGAACAACTGGAAACTTCAAGATAAGTCCCCTGCCCGGGTGCCCAAACCTCAATATCATAGGTTTTGGCACTCCCAAAGCCCATGTCACCCGTGCAGAGCATAATCACCCGGTAATGCAGGCCAAGCAATTGCAACACACGTTCGGCATTACCCACCATTTTTTCGAGTTCGGCGTATCCATCTTCCGGTTTGACGATTTTAATCAACTCCACCTTGTCGAACTGGTGGACGCGGATCATCCCGCGGGTGCCCACGCCCGCGGCCCCCGCCTCGCCACGAAAACAAGGCGTATAGGCGCAATAACGCACTGGCAAATCGGACTCCTTCAGCAATTCGTCACGGTGGATATTGGCCACCGGGGTTTCTGCTGTGGGAATCAAATATAATTTGCCGAGCTTGCCGGCATCATCACCTTCAGCCACACCATAATATTGGTCCTTGAATTTGGGAAACTGCCCCACTCCTTCCAAGCACTGCGGTCCCACCATCAAGGGCGGCGCGATCTCGGTGTAGCCATGGTCAGTAATGTGCAAATCCAGCAAAAATTGAATCAGGGCTCGTTCCAAGCGAGCGCCCCAGTTGGTATAAAGCAGAAATCCGCTGCCTGAGAGCTTGGTGGCCCTGGCAAAATCCACCAGCTTGAGGGATTCGCATAATTCCACGTGACCTTTGGGTTTGAACCCAAATTCTGGTTTGGCCCCATGTACGCGAATCTCAGGGTTGTCCTCGGCGGTTTTTCCCGGCACTACCGACGCATGTGGTAAATTGGGTAGCCGGAGCATTAATTGGTCGCGTGCGGATTCCGCTTGTGCGGCCACCTTGTCAAGCGCGGCAATTTTATCGCCCAAGTCGCGGGTTTCCTGCTTTTTCGCCTCGGCCTCAGCCAGTTTTTTTTGGCCCATCAAAGCGCCAATTTCCTTGGAGACCCGATTCCGGGTGGCTTTAAGTGTTTCCACCTCGGCCAGTGCGGTGCGTCGGGCTTCATCAAATTGCAGCAAAGGGGCGATGTGACTTTCGTCCCCTGCCCCACGTAATGCCAGCCGCTCCCGCACAAAATCGGGATTTTCACGAATTAATTTTATGTCGAGCACCCCGGAATTATAAGAATTATCCCGCCAGCGGCAAGGTTCAAGGCAATGAAACTGCCAGCTTGAAGAACCGATTTTGGATTATGCATGGCAGCCTTCACCCCCCTGTGGTAATTTAACCCGGGTTAGCGCACCGTATGAGCCAATGTTTGTCCAAGCTCCTCCAGCCACCCCGCATCACACCGGTGCGGATGATTTTGTCTCTGGCCGTGGCCATTGTCACGGACGTGCTGCAATTCGTGCTGGGCGCACTCGGTCCGCTGGGATGGATCGTGGACGATGGATTGGATGCCGTTGCCATGGTTTTGACCACTTGGATTTTGGGATTTCACCTTCTTTTGCTGCCGACCTTTGTCGTGAAACTGGTGCCGGTGGCGGAAGAGCTGCCGACGTGGACCGCTTGTGTGGTGGCCGTGATTGCTTTGCGAAAACGGGATCAGGCTGCGCCCTCCATCCCCAGTATGAACGACCCGGCGCTAGCGAAACCGCCGATGCCCACCGAGCCAAAGTCATTAAGGTCAGGCTAGTTTGGCTGTTAGGCCTGAGGAGGCTAATCACACACAAAAAGCTAATCATCTGTTAGCGATAGCAGAATGTCATTGCCTCCAACTGGGAAAAATCCCGGCTTTTCGAAAAACCTGAACCTAAAAAAGCCGCCCCGAGGAGGAGCGGCTTGAGTGCGAATGCAAAATAGAAACTGAAATTAATTCAACTTGGCCAGCACGGCCTTGATGGCGTCGAAATTCGGCAGATCCTTGGGCGTGGCAGTCTGTTCGGAATATTGAACAACGCCGGCCTTGTCGATGACAAATGCGGCCCGGGCAGCCGTGTCGCCAATACCGGCAAGCAACGGGAACACAACTTCGTACTGCTTGATCACTTCCTTGTTCAAGTCGCTGGCGAGCGTGATGCTTATTTTTTCCTTTTGCGCCCAGGCTTCCTGCGCGAAGGGGCTGTCCACACTCACACCAATGACCGTGGCACCGAGGTCCGCGTAGGCGTTCAGACCGGCGGTGAGGTCGCATAATTCTTTGGTGCACACGCTCGTGAAAGCGAGGGGAAAGAACAGCAGCACGGTATTCTTGGCACCAAAATTGGCGCTGAGTTTGACATCCACCAGGCCAGTGGACGTTTTGGATTTCAAGGTGAAGTCAGGAGCGGTGGATCCGGTGGCGATAGGCATAGATGGTTCGATGGTTGACGTTTTTTGTTAAAAATCTGTAGGTCGTATGGTGTGAATTCGGGACGATTTTGTCAATGAATATGCACCTTTCAGTTGCCGGCGGCTTTCATCTTATGGAGGCAGTGCGTCAGGTACGGGAGCAATTGCTTTTTGCGAGAGACGACATCCCGCAGTTCAAAAACCCCCGGCGCGGTGGAGGGATAATCAATCTGATCAATGTACGACTTACTACCCGCCACGAGCATGAGCGAATTTTGCAGTACCACATCGGTGATGAGAAGGGTGGCAAACAAGTATTTGCGGTTGCGAGCATATTCCTCAAGGGCCAACTGCAACTCGTCTTTGCGCTTCCAGAACTGATCGAAGCCGACTTCCTCAATTTGGGCCACGCTGAACGTGTCTCCTTTTTCGGCGTATTCCTTGCAATCGATGGTAATAGCCTGCCACGCAGGCTTAAGGGTGAGAACGGAGCCGGAGGCAAAGAGTTTGTCGGTAAATTCGCGGGCGTTGACCCCGGCAATTTTTTCCAGCCGGAGCAGGATCTCCTTGTCACGCGCTGTGGTGGTGGGCGAGGTCAAATTGAGTGTGTCCGAAACCAAGCCCGCCAGCAGCAAACCGGCTATCGGCGGCGGCAATTCGACATCGTGCCGGAAAAAGCAATCGGCTACGATGGTGCTGGTCGATCCGACTGGCTCGTTGCGAAAAAGTATCGGTTGCTGGGTGGTGATCGAGCCCAGTCGGTGATGGTCAATAATTTCCACAATCTCCACCTCATCCGCCCCCTGCACGGCCTGGGACAGCTCGTTATGATCCACGAGGATCAACTTGCGTTCCACCGGTTTCAGGAAGTTGGTCTTGGACAGGATGCCCACGGTGCGGCCGGTGGCGTCCGTGACTGGAAAAGCCGCGTAACCCGAGGCCAGGGCCGCCGCGCGCACCACTGTGAGAGGAGCGTCATCGCGCAGGCTCAGAAACTCCTCATTTAGCATGTGACGAATGGCTACCGCCGAGCGGCACAAGGACGCCGTGGTAACGGTATCATGCGGTGAGGAAATGAGCCCCACGCGCCGGCGTTCGGCCAGGTGAATGATTTCGGGATCCACGGGCAGCCCCCCGGTAACGATCAGCACCCGAACCCCTTCTTCAATCGCGTGGCGCTGGATATTGACGCGGTCGCCCACTACCACGGCCAGTTTGTCGCGTTTGTAACGTTCCAACCGTTTCGTGAAACTTTCAAACGACATGGCTCCGATCGTCAGAAACAGCTCTTCCTCCCGGCGCGGCTCCGGTCCCACAAGCAACTGGCCGCCCAGGGTTTTCGCGAGATTCGTTAACGATGAGAGCACCCTTCGTGAATCAATCAAACGATTGGTCGCGGGAAACAGAAACTTGCTTAATTTAAAAAGTGACAGCAGACCAACGCAATGCCGGTCGCTGTTCAGCACCGGCAGGATGCGGACATTATGCTGATCCATCAAACTGAGCGCGTCGGAGGCGGTGGCTTCGGGAGCCACACTCAAGACTTGGGGCTCCATCACGTCGCGGACTTTGGGTGACACATCGGCCACGAAACGGGGGGAGGGCACGCCAAAGGTACGCAACACAAAATCTATGCGGTCATTGGTGTCGCCACACCGAGCCGCCACCGCCTCCGGCATGCCGGTGCGGCGTTTAAACTCGGCATAGCCAATCGCGGAGCAAATGGCGTCCGTATCGGGGTTTCGATGCCCCATAACCAATACTTCATTCATGAGCCCTCAAAGTAGTAAATTCGGCAAGCCACCGGCAAGCAAAAGGCCGGAATAATCCCAAGCGTCGTCGGTTTCAAGGCATCTTCACTGGCAACTCGGCGGCAGCGATAAATTTTTTAACCGTGGCGGTCACTCGGTCCGGCCGGCTGGCGGCCACCACGATCAGGTGGGGCGGTGCGGGATGCAACGGAATCAATTTCAGGCGGGGCCCGACCATGCAACCCAAACAACTAGCCACCAAGGCGATCCCCTGCCCCGCCTCCACTGCGGCGATCAATCCGGTCACCCCCTCATGTTCCTCCGCCACCTGCGGCCGGGCCCCGACGGTGGCAAATTGCGCCTCGATGGCGGCCAGATACTCGGGATATTCCGCGCGACTATAAATAATCAAGGGCTCGCGCACCACTTGGACCAATTCCACCACCTTCATCCGGGCAAACCGGTGATGCGGCGCGACGGCCACACAGGCTGGATACCGGGCCAGTTCATCGAGGTGCAGCCCCTGTTTGCTCTTTTCCGGTTCGCGCGGCAGCAGCGCCACATCCAGTTTGCCGGCCCGCAATTGTGCCAGCATTTCGCCCGCCGCCAAATCGTACAAGGCCACCCGCACCCGCGGAAATTCGGCTTGAAACGCGCGCAACGCCTGCGGCAAAATCTGCACGGTGAGCGAGGGCGAGTACCCGACATGAATCTCGCCGCTGTGTCCGCTGGCGACCGCCCGGGCGGCGCTGACCGCCTGCTCCGCGCGCTGCAACACCGCGCGCGCCTCGCTGAGAAACACCCGGCCTGCCTCGGTGAGCCGAACCGATTTGGCGTTTCGGTGCAGCAGTGACACCCCCATTTCCGCCTCCAGATCATGGATTTGCCGGCTTAGCGCCGGCTGCGAAACATGCAGGTGAGTTGCGGCCCGGGTGACATTTTCGGTTTCCGCAACCGCCACAAAATAGCGTAAATGGCGTAATTCCATAATGGTGGCGAGCATACCTTAAAGTTATCGTCAGGCAAGAAACTTGATATTTACCTTTTACTAGAAAAATACAGTAAATTAATCCCATGAAAATGATGATTCGAAATGCCAATGAACGGGGCCACACCAACCACGGATGGTTGGATAGTTATCACACCTTCAGTTTTGCGGATTATTACGATCGTCAGTGGATGGGCTACCGCTCACTGCGGGTTATCAATGACGACTTGGTTATGCCCGGCCAGGGCTTTGGCCAGCATCCGCACCGCGACATGGAGATCATTACCTACGTATTGAGCGGCGCGCTCGAGCACAAGGATTCCCTGGGCAATGGCCGCATTATTCACCCCGGGGAATTTCAATACATCGCCGCAGGCTCCGGCGTGGTCCACAGTGAGTTTAACCCAGCCCAGGACGAGGCCGTGCATTTCCTGCAAATCTGGGTCATGCCCGATCACAAAAATGCCAAGCCTGCCTATGCCGAAAAATCAGCCACCGCGCTCCCGACAGGACAATGGCAACTGATTACCAGCAAAAACGGTCGGGCTGGTTCCCTCGCCCTCAATCAGGATGCTGATCTCTGGCTGGCCAAACTGGACCCGCAGCAATCTGTGACGCACAACCTGGAGGCCGAACGCCATGTCTGGCTGCACGTGGCCGAAGGTGAAGTCACCCTGAACGGCCAGTCACTTGGCCCCGGCGATGCAGCGGCATTGGCTGGCCCTGGCATGCTCAATTTGGTGGGAATCAAAGCCGCACAAGTGCTGTTGTTTGACTTGAACTAAACCAACCGCCACCATGAACCGCACCTTGAAAATTATATCCCTCATACTGCTGCTGGCCACGGTGGGCACTTGGCTGTTCTCCGGAGCCAATCGGGGCTGGACCAAGACCAGTATGGCCGTGAAAACCCTCGATGACGTGACAGGAATCGAGGGCATCAGCTATCAGAAAAAATTCATGCCGGGCCTGGATTTCCTCGGGGCGGGTTCCCTGGTTGCCCTGGCGCTGGGAGGAAGCTCATTTTTTTTCCGCAAATCCAAACATTCAACCAAGACCAACTGACCATTAAAATCAAACACTCGAAACCAACAAATAAAATTATGAAATTAATGCACCACCTTCTGGCAACCGGGCTTTTAACCATTATGGCCGGAACCCTTCAGGCCGCCCCCCAAACCTTTGATTTCAAAGATCCCAAGGGTGTGAACAATGCGGTGTTCAAATTGGACGCCCCTTTGGAATCGATTAACGGGAGTGCCAATGGGATCAGCGGCACCGTCACTTTTGATCCAGAGAATCCCGCCGCCGTGCAAGGTAAGATCATCGTGACCACGGCTTCCCTGACCGTCCCGAACCCGATGCAAAACACCCACATGCACAGTGCCACATGGCTGGATGCGACCCAATTTCCGCAAATCACGTTTGAAGCCAAATCCCTGGCGAATGTGAAAACAATGGAAAGTGTGACTACTGGCGATCTGACGGGCACATTCACCCTTAAAGGGGTGGCTAAAGAAATCATCACCCCGGTAAAAATCACTTATCTGAAAGACAAACTCAGCGCCCGGGTGCCCAACCAGCAGGGCGATTTGCTCGTAATTCGGGCCAATTTCACGATCAACCGGGAAGAATATAACATCCAACCGGGCCAGTATGAGGAAAAGGTGTCACCTACCATTGAGCTCTATTTGGCTATTGCCGGAGCTTCCCCCAAACCGTAACTTCAATCACAGCAAACAAAATTTTATTATGAGCACTATTTCCGTAATTTATTTCTCCGGCACCGGGCATACCCAAAAAGAAGCCGAGGCGGTCCATCAGGGGGCAGCGGCGGTGGTCGGGACAACCACCCACTTGATCGGCATCAATGGCGATGACATTGTCAAAGGCCGTTATAAAAACGACACGGTGCTGGCTACGCTGGATGCCAGCGATGCTGTGATCTTTGGCAGCCCAACCTACATGGGGGGGCCGGCGGCGCAATTCAAGGCCTTTGCGGATGCCACCGGGGAACGATGGTATCGCAGCGCCTGGCGGGATAAGCTGGCGGCCGGCTTCACTGTTTCCAACGGCCCCAGCGGGGATAAATTGAGCACCCTTCAGTACTTCTTTACCTTGGCCATGCAGCACGGAATGATCTGGGTCGGCATGCCAGAGACACCCATGAACGCCCAAGGCATCAACCGCCTCAGCAGCTACAGCGGTGTCATGGCCCAGGCCGGAAATGAATCGCCAGACGTGGCCCCTAATGCGGCCGATAAATTAACCGGGGAACTCCTCGGCCGTCGGGTGGCAGAAGCCGCCCAACGCTGGCAAATCAAGGCCTGAGCTCGATGTATATTTAGGAGATAAACCCCGCCCGGCGGCCTGCCCATAGGGAGGCCGCCGGGTTAATTGTCCCTTTTTTGGCAGGTTTGGGCCAAAAACGTCAGAAAAATGCAAAATAATTGCAACCGAGAGTAGACAACGACCGCCCGATAAGTGCATGTTACCAACATCTCCGGGGAAACTTATATCCCGGTGAACAGTAAAAACAAACCAGAAAGACAAGCACTATGGGCGACAAATCCCCTAAATCCACTAACAAAAAAGCCGTTCAAAAAACGAAAACCAAAGTCGCGGCCAAAAAAGCCGCTCCTGCGCCAGCCAAGTCGGCCGCCAAGAAGAAGTAAGCCTTCTCTCGGGTCAATCCTGGCACCCTTGAGCAATCAGGGGTGCCGGATTTGGCCCGGCCGGAGACAATAGCGCTGGCCACTCTCTCATCCGGCACTTATGCTGGCGACTATGAAATTGCAACAAGGCCAAATCTGGAAGTGCGCCAACGAATTCGTTCGCATTGTTCATTTGGAACGTCTCGAAGTAGGCTACAAATCCTTTAAAACCCTCAAATCCCCCGAGGGCGTACACCAGCACACCAGCAAAAAAGACTTCTGCCGCTTGCTAAAGGGCGCGACTTTGTTGGAAGCGCCCAAGGCTGTCGCAAAAGAATAAACGGGCAAAAACTACCAGTATTCGCCTGGTTGTTTTAGTTAGGAAATGCTGCCCGTCCCCTTCCCCATTTTACCACGGGCCGTTTGGGCTTTGGTCGCTATTCCATTCCGTGTGCTGCGGGCCCACGACGTGGCCCCCAAGCCCGTATTTCCCGGAAACTCCCGTCGTTCGCCGGGGAGCAACCACGTTGACGCTATACTTACTGCCTAATTATCGGCCGAGGCTTGTCGGCCAGGGACAAAAAAAGGGGGCTTGGTTAAACCAAGCCCCGTGTAAAATTCAAATGATCTAAAACAGATCAATAACGGTTGCGACCGCCGCCGCCGTTACCGCCGCCGCCGCCGCCGTATTCACGACGAGGACCACGGCCGCCGCCGCCGCCGCCGCCAGGAGGACGATCTTCGCGGGGACGAGCAATGTTCACGGTCAAGGCGCGACCGCCGAGCTGGGCGCCGTTGAGGGCGTCGATGGCCTTCTGGGCCTCTGCGGGGGAGCTCATGGTGACGAAACCAAAACCGCGGGGACGACCCGTGGTACGATCCATCATCAGGTTGGTTTCCGTAACGGTGCCGTGGGCGGCAAACGCGTCTTGGAGTTCGTTCTCTGTGGTGTCGAAGGAAAGATTCCCGACGAACAATTTGTTACTCATGTATACTACTGTCCGAACTAAACTTGCTTGTACCAGACTGTTCCCGTTAATCGGATTTCAAATCGTCAATGAACCAAGTTCACCTGAGGATTTACCATGCCGTGTATCCGCTAAGCCAGCTAACAGACAAAGAAACGTTAACACCATTCTCGTTAATTGCAAGCGTTTTTAAAAAACAGCTCTCCGGGCTGTGTCTGGAAATTGTTTACTGAAGCAAGAAATAATTCTATCAAGCTAAAAACCACAAGCTTTTTAGGCGGAAGCTCCAAGCAAACTGGCTAAATTACCAACCGAGACAGCCTGATATTTGAAGAAAAAATGGTCGGGGCGGTGAGATTCGAACTCGTTACGGCAAAAAGCGTAATACACCTAAACACACGAAAGCCAATAGAATCAATGGTTACAATGGTTTTAGAATTTCAGCAACATGCAGGAAAATGCAGGAAAAGTCCGGGAGGATGATAGAAAAAGATAGAATTTCAGGCCAAATTACTTTCTACTTCCCCCCTGCCCTGCCTTGGGAGTTTTTTTTGGCTGGGCTTTGCGCGGTATCGGGGGCATAGGCACCCCATATCTCGGCTGGGCCTCGATGATCTCGTATCCACCGCCAGGCCGGCGGACCAACTGGCTGCCATCGGGGAAGGTTTCCCGGCGTGTGCGGCGGTTGGTGTTGTAGTTTATGGTCTTCATGGGCGCCGGGGTTGCCTGGCTCATTGTGGCCGGGGAATCTGATCACACCGGCCGCCTGGGGGCAATCCTAAACGGACTTGGTCAAGGTAAACATGCATTGCCTGCCTGGTTCAGCGCGGGCGAAGTGGCTGGCAGACTACACGCACTTCCTGAGCCCTGGATTTGCGCGCCAGCATGGCGGGGTTACCTAAAAGCGAGCTAATTTGGCGGGGGAATGCAAAAAAGCATGTTTTTTCCACGGCGGCCCGGCTTGCGAATGTAAGGGTTTTGATTAATACCGGGTCCCGGATTTGCCAGGGATTGCCGGCCGGGGATTTCCCCGCGGTCAATCGGCGGGTTCAAAAAGGCATGCTTTTTTTTCAAAGTGGGAACGGGTGAAACGCCGGGATGCTTTCGCGATTTTCGCGGGGGTTGTTTTTGCGGGCGGTCTCGGCCAGTAACGGACGGGTGGCCGCCTGAGGACGACTCCAGGCTGACTTGGTCAATGAGACCAACCGGCCAGAGGATCCAGCATGCCGGCGATGGTTTCGAGGGCGTTGCCCTCCAGGCGGTTGTTTACGTAAATGAAGGTTCGCCTCTGGCCGACGGACGCCCGGCCGCGGCCGATGAGGGTGCGGCCAGCGAAGCGTGCTTGGTAATTGGTTTCCTGGGTCCGGTCGTAGGGCGCGAAGGCCTTTACGGCATCCTCGTATTTCCGGCCGGGTTTCAACAGGAAACGGGCGGCGGTCAGGTTGGGGGTGGTCTGGCTGCCGGGAATGTTTATCTGCTCATTGACGGATGGCATGGCTTCCCACGAGTTGTAAACGTGGGCGACGCCATGGCGGGCCAGGCAGGCGAAATAATCGGTCTGGAGCCAAGTCTGGTTGCGCATTTCGATGGCGTAGGGCCAGCCGGCCGGGAGGGCGGCCAGAAATCGATCGAGGTCGGCCACGAAGTCGCGACCGTGCTTGTAGTCGGTCGGGTAGAACCGGGAAAACTCGAACATGAGCAGGCCGATTTGCGACCGGAACGGCTCACACGGGCGCAAAAATGCCTGGGTGAACAGGGCGGCGTCCAGAAAATGGTCGTTGGGTTTGCCGGCGCGGACGCCAAACCTCGGCAAGTTGGAAAAATGTTTGATGGTGACGTAATCGGTCACCTTCATGGCAAATTGGAAGTCGGCGGGCACCCGGGCCGCCAAGCCGGTCAGATATTTTTCGTCGGGGAACTTGTAATAGGCGGCATCGACGCACACGGTTTTGAAAATCTCGGCGTATTCGGCCAGGCAATCCCGTTCAAAGCGGGTTTCGGCGAATTTGCCGCGGTAAATATACCGGGATTCGTCGTAAAGCATCCCCCGCCAGCCGGGGTATTTCCAGGAGGAAGTCCCGATAAACACTCCCTCGGCGGCCAGTGCGGCCACCTTCGCCTTTATTTGGTCACGGTCGAACGGCACGGGGACAGGATAGCCCGGAATTGGGCGGCTGGCCATGGGGGATTGGCGGGCGCTGCGGCGTCTAGCTGGACGACCATCCAACCGACGGCGAACACGCCCTGAGCCGTGGATTTGCGCGCCAGCGCTACTGAAGAAGCGGAGCACTGATTAAAGCACCAGCGCGGCGAAGCCACCTAAAAGTGAATTTTTCTGGCGTGAATTTTCACGAAGGAACTTTTGGACTCACAAAAAAAGCATGCTTTTACCCAAAAAAGCATTCTTTTTAAGGGGGGGGGGATTTTCTGGATTTTCCAGGGGGTACTTTGGGGGGGG
>CAIQWB010000006.1 GCA_903875465.1 uncultured Verrucomicrobia subdivision 3 bacterium | reverse complement strand
TTTTATTTGGGCGGTTTCAGGCCCGCCCGTTTCAATTTTTCAGGTTTAATTGCTTTCGGCCCCGCTTCGCAGCGGCGAGCCTGCCATTACTATACAGTTATGCGCCCGAAAAGCAAGAATTAATTTAACAAAGTAGAATTAAGGCCGCTTGTAATATTCTGCACCAAAGCAATACCGCTTGCAGGGTTTGGGCTTTAAGGCGCTTCTTTCCTGATTTGAACCGCCAAGGAATATTGGCCCACTTCTGGATGCGTCCCAAATGGGGTAAATGTTTGCCATCAACCAAGCGCCGCCAACATTTGTTCTGATAATTTTTGTCTTTCTGGGGGAAAATCATATCCCGAAACGTTTTGCCCCCGTCTGGTTCAACCAGGCTTTCCAGCCACTCCATGGCCATCCGCATCGGCCATTTTATGTAACCATCGCTTTGTTTTATTGGCAGATTCCAAGACACGTCCGCCGGTAATCTGTCAAACAATCCAGGATAGACTCTCGCTGTATCAATCAAGATGCGGCTGTAAAAATGGGCAACAGACTCCACCCATTGCCACAAGGCTTCTTCAGCCGAATGGGCTGCCACCAGTTGCGGACAGAGCCACTCGTGATGGCGAATAAAATAAATGATCCAAAACACCAGCCTCAAGGAAAATGGCTTTTCTTTGTCACCCAAGGGCGGCATTGCCTGTTGCACCCGTTCCTGGAGACTTTTGCCAAGTAAATCTTTGGCAAAATCTTTCCCGCGAAGGCTTGGATCGAAAAGGGTAACCACCGCATCAATCAATGCGGCCTCGGTTTCGATTGAGGTGGTTTCGCTTTGCTGGCGTCCTTTTTCCAACCGCTTAATTCGTTTGAGGCAGGACCATTGAGAATCTTTTCGCAAGCGATTCCCGTTCAAACGATGGGATGGCACTACCCCCTTGCTTTTCAGCTCGCCAATGCTCTTTACTAAAAATGCCAGAATTTGGCCAGTGGATGGAAGCGGTGAATTACTGGTGTTCATAATCAGAAGGGGAGTGGCCGCCGCCTTGAGGGGCGGCAGCCACCCTTGTTCACTACTTGCCTGGTTTGCTGGGAACCATCAGCCTGGTGGCACCCGCCCGGGTGTCCGCTGTTGATTGTGCGTTACGCACCCATTGGGGCGTGGGTTGACCACCTTTCGTGGTAGCTGACTGCACCCGCGCCGCATCGGGTGGTGACCACCGATTCCTTTGACCTTGGTTGGACTGGCTCATGTTTTATTTTGGTTATATGCCATACTTCATCCTGCCGAACTGTTCGGCGGTTGAAGTACTGGGAATATTCCAGTTCCCGGCGAATGGCGCAAAGACACCCATTGGACATTCTCAAATCATCCACAATCACCTTACGTTTAAACTGGAGGCGGCTGCGCCATTTCCAACTGCCCAAATTCAGTCCGCAGTACGGTTGCCCAAGCGTAAAACATTAGCCGCAGACGAGTGAATAATTCAAATACCCGCCTTGTTCCACTTTGGCTTGAGTTGGGCGACCAGGCGGCGCGAGTTTGGCCGCGTCGACAAATCCCCGGCGCGCATGGGCCAGGCAACCGGCAAAAGTGATGCCTTCCCCCAAGTCATCATAGGCGGCGTAACCGTCGCATTGGACGGTGCCGCGAAAACCCTTGAGGAAGGCCG
>CAIQWB010000005.1 GCA_903875465.1 uncultured Verrucomicrobia subdivision 3 bacterium | reverse complement strand
TTTTATTTGGGCGGTTTCAGGCCCGCCCGTTTCAATTTTTCAGGTTTAATTGCTTTCGGCCCCGCTTCGCAGCGGCGAGCCTGCCATTACTATACAGTTATGCGCCCGAAAAGCAAGAATTAATTTAACAAAGTAGAATTAGGGCGAGCCATTACCGATCGCGTCTGACGTTTGCCGGCCGGGCACACATGGTCCAACGTTGGCAGCAAAACTGCGGATTGACCGGGCAAGAGGTGACAAAACCTAAAGCATTGCCAAACGGGGTGGTGCAATTATCCTTGCGGGGTTGAAAATCGCGCTGCTCCAGCTCAATTCCACCATCGGTGACTTCGCCGCCAACCGGCAGAAGTTGGTGTCCGGTTATCACGCGGCTTGCGCCCAGGGGGCGGAGTTCGTGCTGGCACCGGAATTGTTCCTGTGCGGGTATCCCCCGCGCGACTTGCTCCAGCGGGAGGATTTCATTGAGGCCAATCTGGCGGCGCTCGCCGGGACGGCCCAGGAAGTGGGGGCGGTGCCGTTGTGCGTGGGGTACGTGGCCCGCAATGACGACCGGCCGGGACGGAGCTTGCGCAATTCGGCCGCGGTTTTGCAAAACGGGGCCGCCATCTGGCATACGCATAAAAGCCTGCTGCCCACGTACGACGTTTTTGACGAGGACCGCTATTTTGAACCGGCGCAGAGCATCGCGCCGTTTGCGTTTCACGGGCATCGCCTGGGCATCACGATCTGCGAAGATATTTGGAACGACGAGGATTTCTGGCCGGAACGGCTGTACCGGCGTGATCCGGTGAAAGAACTTATCGCGCAGGGCGCGGACCTGCTGCTGAACCTCTCCGCCTCGCCCTGGAGCGAAGGGAAGGAGCAAACCCGGCTGGCCATGCTCCAGCGCATCGCCCGGGATAAGCGGGTGCCTTTGGTGCAGGTGAATCTGGTGGGGGCCAATGATGAATTGATTTTTGACGGGCACAGCGTGGCCTTGAATGCGCAGGGGGAAGTCCTCGCGCGCGGGCCGGGCTTCGCGGAAGAAATCCGGGTGGTGGATCTGGCCTTGCCGGCGCCGGAACCGGCGGTCGGCTTCCCGGCACGGGAAGAATTGATGTATGGCGCGCTGACGCTGGGCATCCGGGATTATGTGCACAAGTGCGGATTCCAGAAGGTGTTGATCGGCCTGTCGGGGGGGATTGATTCGGCGCTGGTGGCGGCACTGGCGGCGGCGGCACTGGGACCAGACAAGGTCTGGGGGGTGGCGATGCCGTCGCGCTATTCGAGTGCGGGCAGTTTGAGCGACGCGGCGGACCTGGCCAGGAGCCTGGGCATTCGCTACGAGGTGCTGCCGATTGAACCGGTCTTTGAGGCGGCGGAGCAGCAACTCGCCGGGGTGTTTGCGGGCACCAAGCCCAATGAAGCGGAGGAAAACATCCAGTCGCGCCTGCGGGGGCTGGCCTTGATGGCGCTGTCGAACAAGTTCGGCGCGCTGGTGCTGACCACGGGTAACAAATCGGAAATGGCGGTGGGCTATTGCACGCTTTACGGCGACATGTGCGGGGCGCTCGCGGTGATTGCGGATGTGTTCAAAACAGACGTTTACCGGCTGGCCCAGTGGATCAACCGGGAAGGCACGGTGATCCCGGCAGCCTCGATCGAGAAACCGCCGAGCGCGGAACTGCGGCATAACCAGAAGGATCAGGACTCGCTGCCGCCGTATGAGATTTTGGATGCCATTCTGGCGGCGTACGTGCTGCAAAATTTGGGACCGGCAGAGATTGTCAAACGGGGGTTCGCACCGGCCACCGTTCAGGAGGTGATTAACAAGGTCACCTTCAGTGAATACAAGCGGCGGCAGGCGGCGCCGGGCTTGAAAATTTCCCCGCGCGCCTTTGGGATGGGCCGCCGGGTGCCGATTGCCCAACGGTTCCGCTCGCGATGAAGGCCGCGGCGCAGACTAGTCCCGCTGCGGGCCGCCTGCCGGCCCTGGATGGTTTGCGGGCCATCGCCATTCTGCTGGTGCTGGCGTTCCACAGTCTGGCGCACGTGCCGGTGGCCGGGGTGCGGGCGGTATCGGCGCCGGGCTGGGTGGGGGTGGACTTGTTTTTTGTGCTGTCCGGCTTTTTGATTGGCGGGATTTTATTGGATCAAGCGGGGGCCGCGAATTATTACCGGGTATTTTACGCCCGCCGCTTTTTTCGGATTGTGCCACTTTACGCCCTGTTGGTCATCCCGGGTTTGCTGGTGCTGGGACTGGGGGGGCAGCGGTTATTTGCAGGGCATTCCCTGGGGGATCATCCGACGCCGGCCCTGTGGTATTGTCCGTTCTTTTTGCAAAATGTGGCGGTGGCGGTGAAATTGATTTTGCCGAATTACCTAGTGCCCACGTGGTCGGTGGCGGTGGAGGAGCAATTTTATTTATTGCTGCCATTGTTCCTGCGCCTGGTGACGCGTTCCTGGCGACTGCCGTTGCTGGCGGTGGGGATTGTGGCGGCTCCGTTATTGCGGGGAGCGTTGCTGGCCCGATTCGGGGAAGAGGCAGGAGAAGCGTGTTATGTATTGCTGCCCTGCCGGTGGGATGCGTTGTTGCTGGGCGTGGTGGCGGCAGTGCTCTGGCGCGATGCCAGTTTTCGCACTTGGGCGATGGGCCATCGTAGCTGGCTGCAAGGCGCTTTTGGGCTGCTGGCCGCCGGATCGCTGGCGCTGTTCTGGCCAGGCGGCAGCCGGCTGGATCCGCCGATGTCCTTTTGGGGTTACACGGTCATTGACTTGTGGTTGGCGGTGGCACTCCTGCTGGCAGTGCTGCCCGGGCATGAGCGCCTGCAAGGCTGGCTGAGCGCGCCGGTTTTTAAGCCCATTGCGACGGGGTCTTACGGATTGTATTTGCTCCACAGCCCGATGCTGGCGGTCGTCGAAGCGGTTTACCACCGGGCCCAGGTTTATTATCCGGTGGTTAGCTGGACGGCGGTGGGAGCGGTGACGTTGTCGCTGGTGGCCACGGCGGTGGCGGCGGGCGTTTCTTGGAAATATTTTGAAAGCCGTTGCCTGCAAATCGGGCATCGGCACCAGTTTGAACCAGCCGGGAAATAATTCTAGGGTTGAATTTTGGCGGGTAAAATCGAATTATAGTCTGCTTGAATTAAACCTATGTTGCGTTGCCACATCTTATCGCCGGTCCGGAGCCAAAACCGGGTTGGCACAATTGCCCCCGGTTAACCGCCATTGCACCATGCTTATTTCCATCATCACCCCCAGCTTTCGCAACTCCGCCTGGCTCAAGCTCTGCATTGCCTCTGTGGCGGATCAGACGGGTGTGCAAGTCGAACACATTGTTCAGGATTCCTGCTCCGATGACGGCACGCCGGAGTGGCTGGCACAGGACACGCGGGTGAAGGCGTTCATCGAAAAAGACAAGGGGATGTACGACGCGGTGAACCGGGGGTACCGCCGGGCGACGGGCGACATCCTGGCGTATTTGAATTGCGACGAGCAATACCTGCCGGGCGCACTCAAATTTGTCCACGACTATTTTGCCCAGCATCCGGAAGTGGATGTCCTGCTGGCGGGTTCGCTGGTGGTGGATGGCGAGGGCAAATACATTTGCCACCGGCATTCGATGGTGCCGCATCCGTGGCATGTGTGGTACCGGTTTCCGGTGCTGACGAGCTCGATCTTTATCCGCCGCCGGGTCATCCATGAGCGCGGACTTTATTTCGACACCAAGTGGCGGGATTTGGGCGACTTTCACTGGGTGCGGTCGTTGATGAATCATGGAGTGGCGATCGCGGCTTCCAACCAACTCACGTCGAGTTTCGCGGACACGGGGGAGAATATGAATTTACGGCCCAATGCCATCCGGGAAAAAGCCGAGACCGACAACATGATCCCCGGCTGGGTGAAATTATTCAAGCTGGTGTGGGTCGTGCATCACCGCGTGCGCCGGCTGGCGAGCGGCCATTTTTCGCTCAAGCCCATGAGCTACGAGATTTACACCCTGAAAAACCCCGGCCAGCGGACGCGCTTTGACGTGGCGAAACCGACGGCGGTTTGGTGGAACCGGTTGTAGTTGCCAGCAAGCCCGGGTGGGCTTACGGGCGGCCGGCCGCACGAGGCAACTGCACCAGATAAAGGCGCACGGCTTCGGCCACGGTGCTGCTACCGACCATGAGCCGGTGGTTGACCGGATCAGCGCTTAAATCCATTTGATCCACGAGGCGGCCAGCGCGCTGGGCCATCCAATGTTCAATCGTTTCGGGCGGCTGCCCGGGCAAGTGGAGGGCGGTAAAATCCACATACACATAATGGATGTTCTGCCGGCGCAATTCCGCGGGAGAATCAGTGGGGAGCACGCGTTCCACCCGGCGCTGGCCGAAGGGCAGCCACATGGCGGGTTCCAGGGTGGACCAGTCGGTGGCATAGCCGATGACGGGTTCATTAGGCGGCACGGAATGCGCAATGAAGGCGCGGGTGTTTTCCACGACGGAAATCCAGAAGAAAGTGTCCAGGCTTTTGGCAAGGCCCGACGCATGCGGATATTTTGCCTCAAGTTTGGTGATGAGCGGGCGGGCGGGGAACAAGGGGCGGTTGCGCGCTACCACCAGCAAGAAGGCGGTGCTGAGCATGACCAGCACGGCCAGGATTCGCCACCATTGCTGGCGCACCAGGGTCAGGTGACCGGGCGCGACGAGCAGGCAGGGGAAGAAAAACACATAATAGGGTCCCAACTGGCGGGCGTTCTGGTACGAAACCACTTTGGCCATGAACACGAGCAGCACCAGGAACGGCACCCACCGTAACAACCCGATTTGGACGCGGTGAGCACCCGCGGCAACCGGGGTCCAACGGCCGCGCCAGCAGCGGGCGGCCAGCACCGAAACCAGGGTAAACAGGCAAATGGACAAACCAATGCCGGCATTGGTTTCGGAAGTGCCGGAACTCAGGGCGCCGAAGGCTTCGAAGGACGAAAAATGGTGGCCGAAGGGGGTTTGTAAAAACCGATCGAGCATGGCCCCCCAGCGGGCCGTCCAGGGAAACACCGGGGGTTTCAGATTTTGCACCGGCAGGCAAAAGAGGTTGCCCAGCACCGACCAAAACGGCGAGGTGGGCAGCGTGCCATACAAGGGCGAGGTGGGAGTTAAATTCGGCGACAGGCCGGTCCAAACGCCGGTGTGGCGGAGGTTAAAGATGGCGAGCGGCAGGGCGGAAACGAGCAAGCCGGCCAGGCTCGTGAGCAGAGTTCCCAGCGGCCGGCGCAGCAGGAGTCCCACACCGGGTCCGATGGCGATGGCCCAGAGCACCACCAGGGGAATGGAGGTTTGTTTGGTGCCGGTCAACAGGGCGGCGGCGAGCAGCGAGAGCCAGAGGTCGGCTACGTTTTTGCGGGCGATGCCGCGCAGGGCCAAATCCACGGCGGCCAGGGCATAAATCACCGCAAAACTATCATTCACATCCGAGGCGGCCTGCATAGCATAACACCAACCAGAGGGCAGCAGCCACATCCACCACCAAGCCACGCGGCGGGGCACACCGAGCCGGGTGAACACACTGAAGACCAACCCCGGCAGGAGGGCGAAGGCGAGGGTGTTGACCAGGAAAATATAGCCATCGCTGCGGGTGAACAGCATGATGGGAGCGGCCAGCCATTCATAACCGCAGCCGACGATGTTCAGGCGCTCGTCCAGACTGTGAATCCAATGCCATTGTTCGTGGCCAAGCCAGTGAAAGACCCGGGGAATCCGGTAGGAGTTGGAATCGCCGTTATTGGGGCAATGCAGCAACCCGGCGGCCAGGGACATCAGCACCAAGGCGAGGAACAAAAAGGGCAGCGGCCGCCGCCACCGGCGCCAGATTTTACGGGCGGCCCGCCGGAAAGCGCCCGGGGCGGCGGCTGACTGGCGCACAGCCCAGACGGCCAGGAGGCCGCCGAGCAAGAACAGCCCCAGGTAGCCGGGGCGGTTTAATTGATGCACGGCGGACAAAATCCAACCGCCGCCGACCAGCAGGGCGGACAGTAAAATCCAAGCGCGCACGCAGAAGAGCATAAGTGTTTACGGATGAGCCCAAATTTTGAACACCGAAAAGGACTGCTGACAGACAAAGTGATGAGCTTGCAAGTAGTTCCGCAAGTCACCGCGCTTGTCATTTAGTTCTGGTTTGGAAAGCACGACCAGGTCAGGAATGGTGTTGCTGGCCAGCCAGGCCGCCGGGGGGTCGGCGATCAGCCAGGCTTTGCCCGGGACGGCGACGGGCGACCGGGCGGGTGAAAGCGGGACGCCGTAATAGACACCCGCCGTGCCATCGGCACACCACCAAAGCCGTTGCCCCTGGGCTTGCGCGGCGATGGCAAGGGCGGCGGCCTGACGGTAATCGTCCTTGTGGTGGCGCTCGCACCAGCGCAAAGAAGCCGCCGACACCAAAGACAGGCCGAGGAACACCAGCGCGAGAGTGCGCTGCCAGCCACCGGCTTGCCGGAGCCTTTCCAGGCCCGCACCGAGCAGCAAGAGCAGTACAATAACCACCGGAGCAAAATGGCGGCCCAGAAGGGTGTTTTGGCGAATGACGGCAAGGAAGAGAATGCACCCGGCCATCAGGGCCACGGGCAGGAGCAAACCGAGCCACACGCGCGCGGGTGCCGGGCGCAGCACGGGTCCGGTGCCGAACCACACAACCGCCAGCAGCAGGAGGGCGTACAGGGCCAGGGGCAGGAGGTAAGCGGCATGGAAAGCCGCCACCCCGGAGCCATGCATATCCCCGCGACCAGGTCCCAGGCCGGCGAAACCGCATAACTCGTACACGATGAAAACCACATTTGCCACCCCGGTGGCTCCCTGGGTGCCGCCATTGCCGTGATGGATGGTCCACAGGTAATAGTCCGCCAGACCGCCCAAGCTCACGGCGGTGAGCAGGCAGCCCAGCCAGGCACGGCGGACCAAATGAAGGGCGCGGGACCAACCCAGCAGGAGCGGGAAAACCAGCACCATGGCCCCGGCCCAGAGCATGCCCAACATACTGCTCCCCGAAAGGGTGACCAGTCCGCAGCAAAACAACATGGTCCAAAGACCTTCGCCGCGGCGGACTGGCACGGCGGACACGGCGGGCATTTCAAACAGCCGGGCCAGAGCGCCACCCAGCAGGAGACTGGCACTGATCTGCATGACGTAAGGGCGGGCTTCGTTCAGGTAATACCACAGGAACGGGCTGAGGGCCAGGGCCAGCACAAAGCCGGGCTGCCGGCGGGGCAAGGCCAGGAAACCCACCAACAGCCAGGGCAGATTGGAGGCCCGCAGCACCCATTCGGCGGCCCCGAAGATTTTTACCCAGCCCCAAATATAAATCATGTACAGGGGCATTTGGGTGTCCGAACCAAGCCCGGTGGACAGCACATGCCACCAACTGGCCAGCGTGGGCTGGGTGGCAATGGTGGCGGTGGAGGCCTCATCCATCCAAAAGCTCTGAGAAGAAATCGCCAGAGTGCCGGTCAGCATGACCGCAACCAGCCAGAGCCAGTCTTTCCGCGGCAACCAAGCATTCGACGGCACGGGCTTTTCAGTCGGGACGGTCATGTGCGATCAGGGGAGGGCCGCCGGGTGCGGGCGGGCGGGGTCGAGGTGTTGCTGGATGAGGGCAGCAATCTTTTCCCCTTCTTTGACGGCAAAATTGGTGCCGCGATCCTCGGGGAATATTTGGGAAAAGTTGGCCAGAAAAACGCCCGGCAAGGGCGTGCGATAGTCCGGGATTTTCCCAGCGTAACGCGTATCCACAATGTGCTGGGCGGCCCGGAAGCGGAAGAGGTGTTTTTCGGCCAGCCGGCGGGCGTCAAACTCGGGAAACATCTTTTTCAAGTAACCCAGCCAGCGCTCGATCAGCGCGGTATCGGGGAGATTGTAGAGTTCACCTTCCGGGGCCAGGTAAGCGCCGATGTAGTAGACGTATTTGCCGCCATAAACCGACGGGTCAACGAGGCGGGTGTGGTTGATGAACACTAGGAAGGGCGCGTCGGGTTCATTGACATTCACCCAGTAAAAATCGCCCAGCGGCTGGTCGCTGGCAAACACCAGGCAGATGGCGCCCAGATACTCAATGCTCTGCAATTGGCGGGCGTAGTCCCGCAATGATTCCTGGGCGGGCAGCAACCGCGCCATCGCGGGCGAAGGGCCGGTGAAGAGGCAGGCGTCAAAGGCCACCGTCTCACCATTGATTACCGCCGTGCGGTCGGCGTTGATAGCGGTCACGGCCGCACTGGTCTGGATGGTGACACCCCGGCGGCGGATTTCCTGTTCCAAGGCGGTGGTAATGACGTTGAAGCCACCGCGGAAATAGCCGAGCTTTTCCTGGCCGCCGCCCGAACGTGAATTGGCGCGGATATGGATGCGCGCCCAAAACCAGGCCATGGAGACGTGCTGGGCATGCCGGTCGAACTTGCCCTTGAGCAAGGGGGTCCAGATGCTGGCCATGGCACTGGCACCGCAGGCGCGGGTCATCCAGTCATGGGCGGTCACGGACGCGAAGCCCCGCCAGTTTTTCTGGTGCTTGAGATAGAGCGCGGCCAGGCCGGTGCGCAACCGTCCGACGAAGCTGCAGGGCGAAAAGCGCAACAAATCCAAGGGGGTTTTGAAGGCATGCACGCGGCCGTTCCGGAAAATGCCGACCGAACTGTCGCACCAGATTAATTTTTCGGCAAGCCCCAGTTCCTGGACCAAATTCAGAATGCTGGTATCGGTCAAAAACAGGTGATGGTAGGTTTTTTCCAGGGAGGTGCCGCCGAGGGGAAAGCCGGCGGCCAAACCTCCCAATTGCGGGGAACTTTCCACCAAGGTAACGGCGCATTGAGCGTCCGCCGCCAGGCGCAACGCGGCGGTAAGACCGGTAAAACCACCACCAACAATCAGAATCTTTTTGGGCTGGGACATTAAGCGGCCTTGCGAAAGGAAATGAGGCGGTTGAGGTTGTATTGCAGCAGGACAATGATCACGAGCGAGGCGAATTTCGCGGCGTATTTGTTAACGCCATAGGTGCCAATCAAGAGATGCAGCAGGGCGGCGGAGACCAGCCAGCCCAGAAAAGCGACGCCAAAAAAACTCGCCAGCCGAAACGCCAGGCGGTCGGTCAGCCGGAAATTGAAACGCGCGTTGAGGGTAAAAGAAAGCAGGGTGCCGAGGGCATAGCCCAGGCCGTTGGCGGCCTGATAATCCAGCAGGCGGGTGTTCACCAGCAGCGAATAGGAACCAAAATCCAAACTGGCGCCACTCAGGCCAATGACACAATACAGCAGGAATTGCCGTTTCTGGAGCAGGAATTTTTTCATTCAACCGGGGTTGTGGGGGGCGGCGGCGTGAGGCCCGCGCGGTCACGAATAATCCACAGGGGGCGGCCTTTCACCTCGTCGTAGATGCGGCCGATGTATTCGCCGAGAATTCCCAGGCAAATCAGTTGCACCCCGCCGAGGAACAGCACGGAAATGACAATGGTGGGAAAACCCGCCCCGGGCTCCAGGCCAATGCGGGCAAATTTTGCGGCGAACAGTTTTTGGGCGAGCGTAAACACCACCCCGAGAAAGGCAAAACCCGAAACCCAGAGGCCCAGATAGGTCGCCAGCCGCAGGGGGACGGCGGAAAAGGAGAACAATCCGTCCATGGCCAGTTTGAAGGACTTTTTGAACGTGTATTGAGGCACGCCGGCGGCGCGTTCGGCCCGGTCGAATTCCACGGAGACCTGCCGGAAACCGCACCAGGTGCGTAAACCGCGCAAATAGCGACTGCGCTCGGGCAGCGCATTGATTACCGCCACCACCCGCTTGTCCAATAAACAGAAATCACCGGCATCCCGGGCCATGGGCAGCGGGGTCATTTTTTGTAACAGCCGGTAAAACCCCCAGGCCAGCACCCGTTTGACGAAGGGATCCTGACGTTGCTTGCGGGTGGCAAACACCACTTCGAACCCGGCCCGCCACTTGGCGAGCAAGCTGGCGACTTGCTCGGGCGGATCCTGGAGATCGGCATCAATAACGACCACGGCGTCGCCCGAGGCGAAGTGCAGGCCGGCACTGACGGCGGTTTGATGCCCAAAATTCCGGGCAAAGGAAAAAGCGCGCCAATGGGGATCCTGCTGGCACTGGGCTTGCAACTTTTGCCAGGTGCGGTCGCGGGAACCGTCATCGACACAAATGATCTCGTAATCGGTTCCCCAAGTGGGGGCCACGGCGTGCAACCGCGCAAAGAGCATCGGTAAAACCGCCTCCTCGTTATAGCAGGGCACCACGATGGATATTTTTTCAGCCACTTGTCGGCGAAACGCTAGCATTTTGCCCTCAAGATACAAGGATAAAGCCCTGGCTTGGGCCTGCCTTTCAGGGTCAATCCGCCGGGCATGGGCTGGTATTTAAGGAATCGATTTTCCGGTGGAGGAGGCTAGGAACTGGCGGTTAAGTCGTGGCGATTAATCCTATCTGCCATGATCCCAGCCACTTCCCGAGTGGGGACAGGTCAGGCTTTCAGCCCCGGCGCGGTTTTGCTAGGGTGAGGGGGCATGGAATTGCGTGAATTTGCGGAACGGGTGCTGTTTTCGACCAGCCTGGAGGAAAAACTCCGGGCTCCGGAGAACATTACTGACGAGCATCCGGGGGTGGCGTTGGCCACCCCGGCCGGGCCGGGGCGGCCGGCCGGGCTGCACTTCAAACCGCATGGTTCCGGCAAGAGCGAGTTTCCCGGGCTGCATCAATTGGAAAAGCCGCGGGAACGCGGCCGGTTGCTCCATTTTTTTGGCAACCATGAACTACTGGCCACCGAACTCATGGCCCTGGTGCTCTTGCGTTTTCCGGACGCGCCGCCGGCGTTTCGCAAGGGGTTGTTGCAGACGCTGAAGGATGAGCAACAGCACACCCGGTGGTACATGGACCGCATGCGGGCGTGCGGGCTGGAGTTTGGGGAACTGCCGGTGAGCGGTTATTTCTGGCGGTGCGTTTCCCCGATGGAAAATCCGATGGATTATGTGGCCAGCCTGTGTCTTACCTTTGAGCAGGCCAACCTCGATTTTGCGGGTCATTTTTCCCGGGGATTTGCCACCGTGGGCGACACCGAAACGGCGCAATTGCTGGCCCAGATTTACAAGGATGAGATCGGCCACGTGGCGTATGGTCTCAAGTGGTTTCGCCGCTGGAAAAACCCTCAGGAAAGCGACTGGGACGCATTTTGCCGGACCTTGAAATTCCCGCTATCCCCGCAACGGGCCAAGGGGTTCACGCTCAACCTGGCCGGGCGGCGCGCGGCGGGTCTGGACCCGGACTTCATTGCGCAACTGGAGGTGTATTCGCAGTCGAAGGGACGCACGCCCAATATATATGTGTTCAATCCGCTGGCGGAGGGGCGCATCGCCGGGGGCAAAGCCTTTAATCCCAACCAACACCAGGCGCAACTGGTGGCGGACCTGGAAAACCTGCCGCAATTCCTGGGGCGACAGGATGACATTGTCCTGGTGCGGCACAAGCCGGCGGTGGAATTCTTGAGCCGGATCAAACAGGCGGGCTTCGCGCTGCCGGAATTTGTGGCGCACGGGGAAATCCAGGCGTTGCGGGAACGCAAACTGGGGACCTTGCGGCCTTGGGCCTGGGGACCGGACAGCCATGAGTTGCTGGCACCCTTATTTGAGCGGGTGACGGGGGAAGCGCGCACGGCGGAACAGCGCTTTAATCCGGGGCTGGCGGAGCTTTATTCCAAAGCCTGGAGCGCGGCCTTCCTGCGGAAATTTCTGCTGCAGGCGGGGGCCATGGGGCTGAACACTGGCATGCTGTGCAGCGAAGCCGAAGTCGGGGTCGCGGTACATTCCCTGCCTGAGGCGCTGGCCGCCATCGCGTTGATTCGCCAGCGCGGTCAGCACAAGGTTATCGTGAAGGAAGCGCTGGGCGTGGCGGGGAGCAATGCCCTGCGGCTGTTTGAACCGGAGCTGCCGGAGACCCACCGACGCTGGCTGGAACGGGCGCTGCACCAGGGGCACCCGCTCGTGGTGGAACCATGGCTGGAACGAGAAATGGACTTCTCCGCGCAATTAGAAATGGGCCCGGAAGGTTTGAAGCTGTGCGGTTATACCGGACTAATCAACGATGCCCGGGGACAGTTTCAAGGCAATTGGGCGGAGAGCCACCACCATAAGCGGATTCCGTCGCGGGTAATTGCCCGATTTAACGCGGCAGCCGATGTGTCCGGGGCGATGCTGGCGATTTATGCCGCCATTTTTACCGCGTTGGAGGCAGAACTGCGTGCGCGGGACTTTGTGGGTGCGTTGGGGATTGACGCGTTTATTTACAAGGACACCGCCGGCCAAATACGGTTCAAACCGGTGGTGGAGATTAATCCGCGCCATACCATGGGCCGGGTAACGGTGGAGCTCATGAAGCAAGTTGCCCAAGGCAGCTGTGGCTGGTTTCGACTGGTGAACCAGGCCCAATTGCGGACGGAAGGGGTGGCGGATTTTCCGGCCTATGCCCGGGCCCTGGCGGAACGTTTTCCATGGCAACTCGCCGGCGAACCGACAGGCAAGATCCGCGCCGGGGCGATCTGCTTAAATGACCCGGCACAGGCGAAGGTGTGTCTGGCGGTATTTCAAGTGACCTGCTCTGGCGTGCCAGGCATTGAGGCCAACGGCCTGGCCGGGGTTTGATTTGGCCGGGGTTTACTCCGCGAAACCAAATCAGTGAAACCTGGACTGGCATTATCACGTCGTATCCGGTATATTAATCTATGAATCCGAATGACCAATTCCAGTCGGAGCACTCGGTAAATTTGGCGGACCACTTCCTGACCCGCCGCCAATTTCTCCAGCGGGCGGGCATGGGGTTTGGCGCGTTAAGCCTGGCGAGCCTGTTTGGTCCGGAGTTATTCGGCACTTCGGCCTCCGCCATGGAAGCGGAGCCCTCGCTGCTCCCGAAATCCCCACCCCGGCCGGCCAAGGCGAAGCATGTGGTGCATATCTTCGCACAAGGCGCGCCGTCGCACGTGGACACCTGGGATCCCAAGCCGTCCCTTGCCAAGTATGACGGCCAGGCCATTCCGGGCATGGAAGGTGTGGCCATGGCCTCGCCGTTCAAATTTTCCAAGAAAGGCAAGTCTGGCATCGAAATGAGCGAAGTTTTCCCCCACTTGGGCGAGGTGGCGGATGATTTGTGCGTGATCCGCTCGATGTACACGGATATTCCCGCCCATGAAGTGGCCACGATCCTAATGAACACGGGCTCCCGCCTGGTGCGGCCCAGTGTCGGCTCCTGGGTCTTATACGGATTGGGCACGGAAAACCAAAACATGCCCGGGTTCATTTCCCTGCGGCCCGGCGGGGCGCCGCCCGGGGGCACATCCAACTGGCAATCGGCCTTTCTGCCCGGCCTGTACCAGGGCGTGAGCATCAATACGAAGGTGCCCACCCTGAACATGTTGATCGAGAACATTCGCAACCCCAACACCCCCCTGGTGGAACAGCGGCGGCAGCTGGATCTGGTGCACAAGCTCAATGAGCTGCACTCCCAGGACCTGGAGAAAGACGCGCAGTTGGAAGCCCGGCTGCAAGCTTTTGAAATGGCGTTCAAGATGCAAACCGAAGCCACCGACGCTTTTGACCTGCACAAAGAGCCGGAGAGCATCCGCACACTCTACGGGCGTTCCGCGCAGGGCAACCAAATGCTGATCGCCCGGCGCCTGATTGAGCGCGGGGTGCGGTTCGTGCAGGTTTGGGCGGGCGGTTGGGATCATCATCAAGATTTGCAGGAAAAACTGCCGGACCGCGCGAAGGACATTGACCAGCCGCTCGCGGCCTTCATCACCGATTTGAAACAGCGGAACCTCTTCGATGAAACCCTGATCGTCTGGGGTGGCGAATTTGGGCGCAAACCCATGCGCGATCGCAACGGCGGGGAAAATCCGGGGCGGGATCATAATTCCAAGGCGTTCACCACGGTGCTCGCGGGAGGCGGGGTCAAGGGCGGGATGACCTATGGGGCCACGGATGAATTTGGCGCGGCCGCGATTGAGAACAAGGTGCACGTGCATGACTTGCACGCCACCCTGCTGGCCTTGCTGGGTTTTGATCACAAAAAACTGACCTACCGTTATAATGGGCGGGATTTCCGGCTGACAGAAACCAGTGGTGAAATCATTCAAGCAGTGATGGCATGAAACCTTGTTCGTCATGGCTGGGCCTGTTCGGAGCCCTGAGTTTGATCACGGCCTCGGCCGCCGATTTGACGCCCGCGCAGTTGGATTTTTTTGAAAATAAAATCCGGCCAGTGCTGGCGGACCGCTGTTACAAATGCCACAGCCCCCTGGCGGAAAAGGTCAAGGGAGGGCTCGTGCTGGACACCCGCGAGGGTTTGCTGAAAGGCGGGGAAAGCGGTCCCGCGCTGGTACCGGGGGATCCCGAAACCAGTCTGCTGATCAAAGCCATCCGCTACACGGATCCGGATTTGCAGATGCCCAAGGACAAGAAGCTGGAGGACGACCAGATCGCGAACCTCACGGCCTGGGTCAAAATGGGGGCGCCCGATCCCCGCGTGCCCTCGCTCCGGAAATATACGGATAGCACGACGAATCATTGGGCCTGGCAGCCGGTCAAACCCGTGGCGATTCCCGAGGTCAGCGACCCCGGCTGGTGCCAAACCCCGGTGGACCACTTCATTCTGGCGAAACTGGAAGCCAATGGTTTGCGGCCCAACCCGCCGGCCGACAAGCGCGCCTTGATTCGGCGCGCCTCGTTCGATTTGATCGGCCTCCCGCCGACCCCCGAAGAGGTGGATGATTTTGTGAACGATGCGGCACCCGATGCCTTTGCCAAAGTGGTGGACCGGCTGCTGGCCTCCCCCCATTACGGCGAGCGCTGGGGCCGGCATTGGCTGGATGTGGCGCGGTACAGCGACACCAAGGGCCAGCCGCGCAACAACACGGAGGCCAATTTGAATCCCTTTGCCTGGAGCTATCGGGATTATGTGATTCGCAGTTTCAATGACAACAAGCCTTACGATGTCTTTATCAAGGAACAGATCGCGGCCGACCGGATGAACACCTCCGCCCGCAACCCCACCAATCTGGCGGCGCTGGGCTTTCTCACGGTGGGCGATCATTTTTTTGGGATGCAAAATGACATCATCAATGACCGGATCGATGTGGTCTGCAAGGGATTTCTGGGGCTCACCGTCACCTGCGCGCGCTGCCATGACCACAAGTTTGATCCGATTCCGCAGCAAGATTATTATTCACTCCATGGCGTTTTCGCGAGCACGGTGGAACCCAAAACCGAACCGGTGCTGGGCAAAATCACCGATTCACCGGCGTACGCGGATTATTACCGGCAGCGCAACAAACTGGCGGCGCAGGAAACCGCCCTGTCGGAGAGTCTCCCCAAACTGCGCAAAGCCGGTGACAATGAGGCGTTCAAAAAAGCGCAACGTGATTTGCGGGACACCATCCACCAAATTGCCGATTTGGAATTTACCAATCTGGCCGCCCCCTTGCGGGCCATGGTGCTGGAAGACACCGTGCGGGGGCACGACTCCCCGCTGTTCATCCGGGGCGAGGCGGGCAACAAAGGGGCACCGGTGCCCCGTCGTTTCCTGCAGCTGCTTTCCGGCCCCAACCGGGCGGTCTGGACCAATGGCAGCGGGCGCGCGGAACTGGCCGTGGCGATTGCCAGCAAGAGTAATCCGCTCACGGCGCGGGTGATGATCAACCGCATCTGGCTGCATCATTTTGGCGCCGGCATCGTTCCCACCCCGGATGACTTTGGCACCATGTCCGAACCGCCGAGCCATCCGGAAATGCTGGATTATCTGGCCAGGAACTTCATGACGAACGGGTGGAACATCAAAAAAATTCACCGGCTGATCATGCTCTCCAGTGTTTACCAGGAGAGCAGCCTGGGCAATCCGCGCTTTGCCCAGACAGATCCGGGCAACCGCCTGCTCTGGCGTGCGAACCTCCGGCGGCTCGAGTATGAACCGCTGCGGGATTCGCTGCTGGCCATTGGCGGCTTGCTGGACACCAACGTCTACGGCCGGCCAGTGGACTTGCGCCAGCATCCCGACTCCAACCGTCGCGCAGTCTATAATTTGGTGGACCGGGCGAATATTGATGACGTGCTGATCAATTTTGATTTTGCCACGCCAGACATGGTCACGGGCATCCGCCACCAGACCACGGTACCCCAACAGGCCTTGTATTTGATGAACAGCCCCATGGTGATCCAGCTGGCGCGGCGGCTGGTGGCCATGCCTGAGTTTTTGAACACGACGGAGGAAAGCGAACGGTTAAATCTCCTTTATGCGCGGATTTACCAGCGGCCGCCCAGCGCCGAGGAAGCCGCACTTGGTCTGGAGTTTGTGAGCCAAACCCAGTTGCGCGATGATTCGGTTTTGGAACTGGCGAACAATAACGACACCGTCAAACCCTTAAAACCCAAACCACTGAAACGCCAGGGTGCCAGCGGCAATAAAAAGCTGGCCCCGCTGACCTCGTGGGAGGAATACGCCCAGGCGCTTTTGCAGGCGAATGAAACTTCGTTTGTCAATTGAGCAGGCGGGCGGGCGATGCGCCATGCGGGCCGGCCGGTTCAGGGTTTTTCCACAGACTGCATGGCGGCGGCGAGATTTTTTAGAAAGTGTTCGAGGGTAAAATGGTTGGTGAAATTTTCCCGTAATTCCCGCCCGTCGTGGCTGTCCACGAGCTGGGTCAAAACTTGAGCCACTTGCGCCGGATCCTGGTTGTCCACCAGGCCGGGGTAACCGGGCCAAAACATTTCGGGCAGCGAGCGCCAGCGGGTGGTGATGATGGGGAGCCCATAGGCCATGGCTTCGATCAGATTGACCGGCTGGTTTTCCCCCAAATAAAGGGTCGGAAAGCAAAACAGGTCCGCCTCGCGCAAGGCCCGGTCTTTTTCAAAACCGGAAATAAAGCCCAAATGCTGCAAGGCCCCGGCGAATTCGGGCAATTTCAAGAGCCGTTCAAATTCCAGCTGCTCGGCCGGGCTGACAAAACTGCCGGCGGCAACGAGCTTAAACCGCAGGGGGGATTGCCGGGCGGCCAGCCCGGCATTGGCCAACCGGACGCCGTGGGCGGCGGAAAAAACGCCTTTTTCATGACTGCAATGGGCGATAAACAAGACCTGCACCACCTGAGGCTCGCTGCCGGCCAAGGCCAAATCGGCAGGCGCAGGCGCAAGCCCGGCAAGCAACTGCCGGCGGACCGCCTGGCGAGCCTCGCGCCGGGGCTGAACGCTGGTCAAATAATCTGGGCACGGGTCAGGAATGCCATTGCCCACCACGCGAATGTTGCGGGCGCGGAGTTTTTGGGCGTCCGCCAGGTTAAAGTTGGAAATGACAATGCTCAGGTCGGCGTGCTTGTACCAGCGATACGTGAGGGCGCGGGTGCGCATTTGGACGGAGGTTTCGAGCCATTTGGCGAGGCCGGCGGCGTGCCAGTGGAGAATGAGGTGTTTGAAGAACGGCCGGCACAGGCACATGACAAGCCAGTCGCGGTAAACGGCCACGCGCTTGCCGGGGGCGGGCACATAATAAAAATTGGTCACCCCATGGCGGAAACGGCACCAAATGGCGATGAAACAGTACCAGAAGATCAGTAATATTTTGAACCCCTGAAACTCGCCCACATCCTCGAGCGAGCGGGAAAACCGGGCATTGACGTGGTAACATTCGATGCCGTGGGCCGAGTGGTCCCCGGCGGGCCGCTGGCGCTGGTCCCCCCCAAAGTGATTGAGCATGAGGCCGACCATGTAACTTTGGCCGTGGTGCGGCGGTGGTGTATGGGCAAAGACGAGCAACTTCATGACTAGGACATACGAGACCAACCAACGTTTTCTAAGACGGGAGTTATTTTGAACCTTTCACCGGTGACGGGAAAGGTTTTTCGCCCGCCTTTTAGGGCAGGACCGGAAGGGCTGGCATTTTCAACCGGCAAAGTTTAACCTAAAGGTATTGTTTTATGGTTAGCGACCGCATCAACGTTCTGGGCGTGGGGATTCACAAGCTGAATCTGCCCACCGCAGTGGAGCGCATGGCCACGGCGGTGCGGGAGCGGCACAAAGGTTACATTTGTGTGACGGGGGTGCACGGGGTGATGGAGGCGCAAACCAACGAGGATTTTCGCCGGATTTTGAACGGGGCATTTCTCTGTACGCCCGATGGCATGCCCATGGTTTGGATGGGCAAAATCAATGGGTACCGTCCGATGGACCGGGTGTACGGTCCGGATTTGATGCTGGAAATTTGCCGGTGGAGTGAAAGCAGCGGGTGCCGTCACTTTTTTTATGGTGGTGCGGAGGGGGTCGCGGAGGAATTGCGCGCCCGGCTGACCGCACGTTTTCCCAAATTGCAGGTGGTGGGATGCTACACCCCCCCCTTCCGGCCACTAAACCCTGGGGAGGAGCAAGCCTTGCAGCAGACGATTCAAACCTGCCGACCGGATATTCTGTGGGTGGGGTTAAGCACGCCCAAACAGGAAAAATTCATGGCGGAATACCTGGCCAAGCTGGACGTGACGCTGATGGTGGGCGTGGGGGCCGCCTTCGATTTCCATAGTGGCCGGGTCCGGCAATCGCCCCGCTGGATGCAACGGAGCGGTTTGGAATGGTTTTACCGTTTGTGCCAGGAACCGCGGCGGCTGGCCAGGCGCTATTTGAAAAACAACCCTTGGTTTTTGCTGAAAATCGCCGGCCAACTCACCCGCATCACTAAATATCCTTTAACTTGAACGGTCAGAGAGCACCGGGGAAGGTTTTTTGCTGCAAACAGCCCCACGAGCAGCCTTCATGTCCGAGGCTCCCAAAGCAGCAAACAACGGTTTGGCAGCCGGGGGCTCCAGGGTTTGCCCACGACCGGAATGGCCGGCTAACGCGGGCGATTTTGTTTGAGGCAGCCGGGGCGATAGTCTATACAGTTAGGAGAAACTATGTCTGTTGAAAATCCAAAGACACCGAGCTGGCAATTTCAGGGATTATGGCCGCATGAAATCGCCTATCTCTGCCTGCTGGCAACGGCTTTGTATTGTTCACAAATCCACACGGCGGCGTGGCCGGAATTGTTGTATCGGGCGGCATTTTTGGGGGCTTGGCCGGTGCTCTGGTATCGGTGCCGGGAGGAATGGCAGCAACTGCCCAACCGCGGGTTTTTCCTATTGCTGGCGGTGCTGTGGTTCCCGATCTTTGACATCCTGGGCATTTCAACCTTTCATGTCATGGGCACCACCTCGTTATTTTACGCGATGTTTAATGATTACACTGCGCCCTCGGTGGATGACGGACATTGCATCCTGATTCCCTTTGTCGTGATGGTGCTGGTGTGGTGGAAACGCCGTGAACTGGCGGCGCAACCCACCGGGTTGTGGTGGCCGGGCATGGGGATCGTGGCCGCCGGGCTGTTGATGCACCTGGCAGGGTTTGTGGCTCAACAACCACGTTTATCCATGCTTGGCCTATTAACGGGTTTTTATGGATTAATGGGAGTGGCGTGGGGCCCGCACTGGCTGAAAGCGATTTTATTTCCTTACTTTTTGCTGGGGTTTTGCATTCCAGTGGGCGAATGGGCCGTGCCTATCAGCCTGCCCCTGCGCATTCTGGTGGCAACCATCGTGGCCACGATTTCCCAATTAGGGCTGGCGCCGGATGTGATTCGCCAGGGCACCCAACTGTTGGACGCGCAACACACCTTTGGCTATGAAGTGGCCCCGGCGTGCAGCGGCATTCACAGTTTGGTGGCGATGCTGGCGCTGACCATCATCTATGGCTACCTTAATTTAAAGACCCCGTGGAAGCGGGTGGTCATGGTGGCGGCCGCCCTGCCCCTTGCAGTGCTGGGCAATGTGGTGCGCCTGTGCCTGACCATCATGGTGGCGGAAATGTTTGGCCAGAATGCCGGCAAATCGGTGGAAACCAATTTTGGTTTCATTACTTTTGCCGTGGCGATCGGGTGCGTGATTTTGCTGGGCCGCTGGCTGGAAAAATCGGAACTCAATCGCGCCGAGGAGGCCAAACCACTGACGCCATGAACCGCCAAAAAATCTCCATGCTGGCCGTCTTTCTGGCACTCCTCGCGGTCACGAGCAGCCTGCTGCTGCGGGCGCGGTCCAACCAAAGGCTGGGCGAACCGGGGGTGCGCACCCAACCGCTGCCGGGCACGCAGAATCTGAAGGTGGTGCTGCCGGAGGCGGTGCCAGGTTATTCGGGAGTCATTTCTGATCAACCCGAAACGGTGTTAAATGCACTGCCATTGGACACCAGCTTTGGCCATTGTGTTTACACCGATACGAACCATTTTCAGACCGTGGCGAACGTGGTTCTCATGGGGCTGGACCGGACGAGCATTCATAAACCCCAAGTATGCCTCACAGCCCAAGGGTGGGTGATCGCGGATGCGAGTTCCAAAGTGGAGATACTGCCGATGACCCGGCCATTTCCTTATCAATTGCCCGTCATGCATCTGGAAGCCAGCCTGCACACGGAGGTGCACGGCAAGCCCACGGTTTTGAGCGGGGTGTATGTTTACTGGTTTGTGGATGGCAACAAATTAACGGCGCACCACTGGCAACGCATGTGGTGGATGGCCCGGGACGTTTTAATGACCGGGGTGCTGGATCGTTTCGCTTACGTCAGCTTTTTCGCAATCTGCGAGCCGGGGCAGGAGACGGCCACGTATGAGCGAATGAAAAATGTGATTATGGCCACGGTACCGGAATTTCAACTCGTTCCCCGAACCAACGGGACCCTGACCGCCGAAGCCCGCTAAATCAGACTCCCCCCACCTCATGCTGCGCCGCGATCTTCATATCCGCATGCAAATGCACCAACTGGCAGACGCCTGCCTGTTTGGTTTCAGCTTTTGGCTGGCCAGTTTGTTGCGCCTGAATGGGGTGGTGATTGAATGGTTTAAATTTCCGGCCATCCCGCCGGACTCGTTTAGCAACGTCATCTGGCTTTACTTCGCGCTGGTGCCCGCCGCCCCCCTGGTGCTCGAATCCCAGGGTTTTTATAACCGCCCGATGATGGGGCCCCGCAGGGCGGCACTGTGGCCGCTGCTGAAGGGGATTTTGATCGTGACCTTTGGGCTGGTCCTCACGATTTATGCCTTCCACCAGCAAATTCCGCGCGCAGTGCCGACTTTTTTTGGCATCATCAGTTTTTCCCTGATTTTCACCAAGGAGGAAATCATTCGCTGGTATTTGAGCAGCCACCTGGCCCAGAGCCAATTCAAACGGCGGTTCATTCTGGTGGGCATTGAACGCGAACTCGCGCGGATCCGGCAGGAACTCACCGAGCGCGGCGACCACAGTGTCAGCATCGTGGCCGAGGTCAATTTGGTGGAAACGCCGGTGCAGCAACTGGTGGCGGAACTGCACAACCATTCGGTTTATGGCGTGATTTTGAGCGCCAAGCACACCAATTTTGAACAGGTGGAGTACGTCATCCGGGCCTGCGAGCTGGAGGGGGTGGAAGTTTGGCTGGTTGCGGACTTTTTCAGCACGCAGATTTCCCGCACGAGTCTGGATGAACTACTGGGACGCCCCCTGCTCATTTTCCGCACCACCCCCGAGGCTTCCTGGCGGATAGTCGTGAAACAGGCCACCGACTTGCTGGGCTCGCTGCTGCTGCTGCTCGTCTTGTCCTGGGTCTTTGTAATAGTGGCCATCCTGATCAAACTGACCTCCCCGGGGCCCATCCTGTTTCGCCAGCAACGGTCCGGCCTAAACGGCCGGCCCTTCACCATTTTTAAGTTCCGTACGATGGTCACCAATGCGGAGCAGTTCCAGCATGAACTCTCGGCGATGAATGAAATGACGGGGCCGGTCTTCAAAGTAACCAACGATCCGCGCATCACCCCGGCCGGCAAATTTCTGCGCAAGTGGAGTCTGGATGAACTGCCGCAAATCTTCAATGTGCTGCGGGGAGAAATGAGCCTGGTGGGCCCGCGGCCACTGCCGGTGGATGAAGTGAAACGGTTTGAAAACCTTTCCCACCGGCGGCGCCTGAGTGTAAAACCGGGTCTGACGTGTCTCTGGCAGGTCAAGGGCCGCAACCAAATCAATGATTTTCGCGAATGGGTTCGGCTGGATCTCGAGTATATTGACAACTGGTCGCTGGGCTTGGATTTCAAAATTCTGTTAATGACCATCCCCGCCGTGGTGCGGGGCACGGGGGCCAAGTAAATTTGCCGGTTGGGCCCCGGGGTCCGGTTTTGCCATCATGATTTTTCGCGCCCGCCAGTTTGAATGGAGTTTTCCCCGTGGGGCGGTGGTGATGGGGATTGTCAATGTGACGCCGGATTCATTCTATGATGGCGGTCGGTTTTTGGATCCGGCGGCGGCGGTCGCCCACGGATTGGAACTGGTGGCGGAGGGGGCGGAAATTCTGGATATTGGCGGGGACTCATCGCGTCCCGGGGCCGCACCGGCAAAGGAGGGCGAGGAACTGGCCCGGGTGATTCCGGTCATCGCGGCGCTGGCGGCCCAAACCAGCGTGGCGCTGTCCATTGACACCACCAAACCCGCCGTGGCCCGGGCCGCGCTGGCCGCCGGTGCATGCATCGTCAATGATGTCGCCGCCCACCGCGGTGATGATAATCTCTGGAAGGTGGTCGCCGAGGCCGGGGCTGGTTATATTTGCATGCACGCCCAGGGGTCGCCGGCCACCATGCAGTCCGCGCCGGCATATCAGGATGTGGTCCGCGAGGTGGCGGCTTTTTTTGTGGACCGACTGGACCAAATCGTGCGGGCCGGGGTGCCCGCCGAGCAGATCGTGTTGGACGTGGGGATTGGGTTTGGCAAAACCTTGGAACACAATTTGCAATTACTGGCCGGACTGGGGGAGTTCGCCCGGTTGGAGCGACCCTGTTTGCTGGGCGTATCCCGAAAATCCTTCATTAACAAATTATTGAACACCCCCATAAATGAACGCTTGCCCGCCTCGCTGGCTTGCGCCAGCATGGCGATAGAGGCGGGCGTCCAATTCATTCGCACCCACGATGTTGCGGCCACGGTGCAAGCGGTGCGCATGACTGAGGCCATCCTGGCTCACCGAACCTAATGGGGATGTACTTGCAAATCATATGGCGGCCGGCGCTGGAAATCCTGATCCTCGCGGTCACGATCTACTATGCCTTTCGCTTTTTGCGGGGCACCCGGGGCTGGCCAGTGGTCATTGGCTTTGTCCTGGTGCTACTGGCCCTCACCCTGGTCACGACGGCGCTGGATTTAAAGATCCTGCGCCTGCTGCTCGGCACCTTTTCAGCCTTCTTTGCCGTGGCCGTGCTGGTTATTTTTCAACCGGAGCTGCGCCGGATGCTGGCGGAACTCGGCAGCCTGCCCCTGTTCGCCAGCACGAGCGAACAGCGGGAAAGCATTGAGGTAATTATCCAGACCGTGGAGCGCCTCGCGGACATTCGCATTGGTGCCCTCATAGCGGTGGAGCAATCCATCCAGTTGCAGGAGGCGGTGGAATCGGGGATACGGGTGGACTGTGATGCCACGCCAGAAATGCTGGAGACGATTTTTTTTCCGAATAATGCGATTCACGACGGCGGGGTGATCATCAAGGGGGACCGCATTGCCTATGCGGCCTGCATTTTTCCCCTCACCCAGCGCAAGGATTTGAACAAAACCCTTGGCACCCGCCACCGGGCGGCCATTGGCCTGAGCGAGGAAACGGATGCGGTGGTCGTGGTGGTATCGGAGGAAACGGGGATGATTTCCCATGCTTACAAGGGCCAGTTGGTGCGCGGGGTGACCCCGGAAGAATTGCGGTCCTTCCTGACTTCCGTCATTGTCCGGCCGGCGCACGCCCGGGGGGCAGCGGCCTGGTTCCGGCAGCGTTTTGCCGACCGGCCGGCCACCGGCCCGGCTGTGATTACCAAGCAAAACCCGCGCCCGCCCGCGCGCCCCGGCACCAAATGAGCATGCACGCATGAGGGATTTACTCGTCAAAGATCTGCCGTGGAAATTATTTTCCCTGTTTCTGGCGCTGGTGCTGTGGCTCACCGTGGACCGCATCTACCGGGAAGCACAAACCCCGGAGGTGCCGCTGGCCGGCAGTGTCGTGACTTTTGAGAGCCTGCCCGTGCTCATTGTTTCCACCGCATCGGACGTGAGATTTTTTCGGGTCATCCCCAGCACGGTATCCGTCAAGGTGAGCGGGCCGCCGGAAATCATGGCTGGCTTGCAAGCCAGCCAGGTGCGCCCGATGGTGGACCTGACGGAGATCGGCGACGTGAAAGATTTGAACCGCCGCGTGGACGTTTCCACGCCGGCGGGGGTGACGTTAATTTCGGTTACCCCGGCCAAAGTGGGGGTGATCCTGCCCCCCAAGCGGTAAGTTCAGCCTGCCCGCCCCTCCCCAATCATTTCAACCCATGAAGCAATCCAACCACAAAATCTTCGGCACCGACGGGGTGCGCGGCACCGCGAACATTGAACCGGTGACAGCGGAAACCGCGCTCAAGCTGGGGCGCGCCGCAGCCCATGTCTTCAAAACCCGCCAGCGGCAGGCACGCGGCCACGGCCCCCACCGCATTGTGCTGGGGAAGGACACCCGGCTTTCGGGATACATGCTCGAAAACGCCATTTCCTCCGGAATTCTCTCCAGTGGAGTCGACGTGCTCTTCATCGGGCCGCTCCCGACCCCCGGGGTCGCCTATATTACCCGCAGCCTGCGGGCGGATGCGGGCATCGTCATTACGGCGTCCCACAATCCGTACACCGATAATGGCATCAAATTTTTCCGGGCGGATGGTTTCAAACTGGATGACCAGGTGGAAAGCCGCATTGAACAACTGGTATTCAGTGGCGAGATTGAATCCATCCCGCCCAAGGCCCCGGAGATCGGCAAAGCGGTGCGGATTGACGACGCCCTGGGCCGTTACATCGAATACGCAAAAGCCAGTTTTCCGCGCACCCTCACGCTGGAAGGCATGCGTATCGTGGTGGATTGTGGGAACGGGGCGGCCTACAAGTCCACGCCCGCCGTACTCCGTGAGCTGGGGGCCGACATCATCGTGACGGGGAACAAGCCCGACGGGAAAAACATCAACGAAAACTGCGGCTCACTGTTTCCGGAGGCCATGTGCCAGAGCGTGGTGGCGCACGGTGCGCATGTGGGCATCGCCCACGACGGGGATGCCGACCGGGTAATCCTGTGCGATGAAAACGGCCGGTTGATTGATGGCGACGACATCATGGCCATTGCGGCACTGGACATGCTTAAGGAAAAGACCCTGGCGCACGACACACTGGTCAGCACAGTGATGAGTAATGCCGGGCTGGAAGAAGCCATCAAACAGGCCGGGGGCACGATGCTGCGCACCCCGGTGGGTGACAAGCATGTGATCGATGAAATGCTGCGGGGCGGCTACAACTTTGGGGGCGAACAAAGCGGCCATTTAATCTTCAAAGATTATAGCAGCACAGGCGACGGCCTGGTGGCCGCCTTGCAAATCCTGCGGATCATGAAGGCCCGGCAACTGCCGCTTTCGCAACTGGCCCAATGCTGGACCCGGTTCCCGCAACTAGTGACGAATCTCAAGGTGCGGGAGAAGCGCCCCCTGGCGGAACTCAGCGCGGTGAACCAACTGGTGAATGACGCGGAACAGGCACTGCAAGCGCAGGGCGGACGGATACTGTTGCGTTACTCCGGCACCGAACCGAAGATTCGGCTGCTCGTGGAGGGCCGCGATCAGGCCGCCTTGCAGCACTGGACCAAAAAAATCTTGGCGGAGCTGCAACTCCAGATTGGCAGCTAGACACCCGGGCCGGTTCAAGCCTGCGGCGGCACAATCGAGGGCACCCGAAAGGTGTCGCTCTCATAATCCTGACCGCCACGGGGACCGCTGCTGAATACGATAAATGTATTCGGCTCGAGCATTTCCATGGTGTGAATCTCGTTGGGCGGGGAAGTGATCAAGTCATTGGCCTCCACGAGCACGGATTGCGGGGGCTGACTGCGGTCCACCGGCTGCCACCAATAACGGAACCTGCCCTTGATCACAAACACCGACTGCGTGGTTTGCTTGTGGTAATGGTTGCCCCGAACCACGCCGGCCTGCAAGGACTCGATGATGGCGGCATGCTGAATGGAGGTTTGGTAGAAAATGTCGGAGATGCTGCCCCGTTCATCACTGGTCGCAGGCACAATTTTTTTAAGAATCATATTCGGTGGCGTAGGGGTTTAAAAACTGGATGCGCGGATTAACCTTCAACAGAATTTTCTGGAGCGGGCCGGACAAGTTCCACGAGGTGATGATGGCGTGGACATTTTCGTATTTGGCCAGGGCGTCATCCGGGACGATGGGGATGCGGGTGCGCGGCGTGGCCTTGCCAATCTTGGCGGGTGAGGAATCCGTGACGTAATCAATCACCGACGCATCCAAATTGTAGTAGTTCAGGAAGGTATTGCCCTTGGCGGCGGCCCCCACACAGACGATGGCCGCGCCCTGGGTCTTGAGTTGGTACAGATGGGCTAGAAAGCGATCACGCCGCTGCCGCACGCGCCGGGCATAGGCCTGGTAAGTAAGCGGGTCGAACAGGCCCAGGGCCTGTTCCTGGGCGAGATACGCCTGCCAGGGCGGCAGGTCGGCGAAATTTGCCGAGAGGCTGTCCGGATACTGGACAAACACGCGGAGGGAGCCGCCATGATAATCCACCTCCTCAACGTGCACGACTTGGAGGCCGGCGCGGGCAACCAAATTTTGGGCGTAGGTCACGGTGAACCAGTTCACATGCTCGTGATAGATCATGTCGAACTTGAATTCCCGCACAGACACGGCCCAATAAGGCAGTTCAAACACGAAGGTGCCGCCGGGGGCCAGCAGGGCCTTCACGGTTTGGGTAAAACCCAGCGGGTCATCGGCGTGGTTGTACACGTTGTTGGCCACGATTAATTTGGGCGCGCGGGGCAGGGCGGCGCGGATTTGGGGAAGCGTGCCGGCTTTGAAAAAGGCGTTAATGGTATTCACCCCACGCGCTTGCGCCAGGCGGGCCATCACCGGGGCGGCATCCACGCCCAAGACCTGGGCCCCGGTTTCCGCGAAGCAGGCGCTTAGATAGCCGTCGTTGGAACCGACCTCAACCACGGTGTCCCCCGCCCCCAGGCCGACCTGGCCGGCCACCCGCCGCGCATAGGCCTGCCAGTGGTCGCGCGAGGTCTTGGAATTGGAGGAGGTGTAGGAATAATCCACCGCCGCATAACGCTCTTCCGGGGCGGTGACGGTGCGGTTTTGAATCTGCCCGCAGTCCGCGCAGAAATCACAGGCCAGGGGATAAACCTGATCCGGTTCGGACAAGCGTTCCAGGGGGATGAAGGAATCAGCCATGGGATGCAGGCCCAGATTGATGACTTCGTGGAGCCGGGCGGACCCGCAGCAGATACAGTGGGTGCGAAACATAACTTACAATTTCCGCGGAGCCGCGTAGAGGTCCGCATGAGAGGTGTACCAGTCGAAGGTCTTTTTGATCCCCTCGGCCAGGGAGGTTTTGGAGACAAACCCAAGCCCCCGCAATTTGGTGATATCCGGGCAGCGGCGCAGCGTGCCACCTGCCTGCAAGGGCAGGTGCTGGAGTTCCGGGATGCGTCCGTAAAACTGAACCACCTGGGTGGCGAGATCCCGCATGGAAATTTCGTCCTGGGTGCCAATGTGATAGATCTCCTGGTGCCGGCCCTGCGCAATGACCAGCATCAAACCATCGGTGAAATCATCAATATAAATGAAGGAGCGGGTCTCATTACCCTGCCCTTGAATGGCAAAAGGGACGGGTCCAGCGGGCGTTTTTTCCACCGCCGCCTTGGCGCGCAAGATGAACTGGGGCAGCACGTGTTCGCCCCCCATGTCAGGACCATAAACATTATGGGGCCGGAAAATCGTCATCCGGTCAAAGTGCTGGCGGCCGTAATTGATGCACAGCAACTCGCCGATGATTTTGCCACCGCCGTAGGAGTAACGGGGATTCAGCACGTCCGGCACAATCAAAGGGACGGTTTCGGGCGTGGGGATCTGCGGCGGGGTTTGGTACACCTCCGAGCTGGAGGCAAACACGAAATCTTTGATGCCGTTCTGGATGGCCGCCTCAATGGCATTCATCGTGCCCTTGACCGCGATTTCCAACACCAGCTCGGGTTTGGTGTAGAAATACTCGGTGCCATTCAAGTAGGCCAAGTGCAGAAAGGCATCGCAGCCCTGGGCGGCTTTGACCACGGTGGCCAGGTCGCGCACATCGCCCCGGACCATTTCAATTTGGTCCGCGACCGACTCCAATTGCCGCGGCGTGCCGCGCAGGTAATTGTCCAGTACCCGGACATGGGCACCCTCGGCAACCAGGCGGCGCACCAAAGCGCCGCCGATGAAGCCCGAACCGCCGGTGACACAATATTTTCGACCTTGAATGGCTTTCACGGGATGGCTTTTTAAATGTCCCGCACGGAATCCATGTTCCAGATGTTAAAGGCCGGTTTGCCGGCGGGAAATACCAGGGTGCGATAACGTTCATGGGGCACGCCCACAATGAACATGGCGGCTTCATTTAAGACTTGTTCGAGCGGGAAAAAGTCGTGCGCCTGGATATGCTCATCCGTGCACATGACCTCGGCTCCGTGAAAAGTGAGCAACTTGCGCAATTTAAAGGAAAGGGAGTCCCGCACATCGTCCACATCCGCCTTGAAGGCCATGCCCAGCAGCCCAACCTTCTTGCCTTTGAGATCGTGATTCTGCCGGATTTGCTCGATGCAAAATGCGGGCAGCCCCTCATTCACCTGCATGGCGGCGTAGCCGAGGTTGAAATTATTGGTGTAGAAGGCACTGAGCTGCATGGTGTCCTTGAGGAGGCAGGGGCCAGCGGTGAAACCAGGGCGCGGGATGTTACGACCGCGCTCATAGCCCTCGGTCATGGCCCGATGCACTTCGCGCACGCTGGCCCCGCACTTCTCGGTCATCATGTAAAACTGGTTGGCCACGGCAAAGGTGATGTAGCGCCAGGTGTTGGTGTAGAGCTTGGCGAGCTCGGCCTCTTCGACGCCCACTTCGACAATCTTGTCGCAGAGCACCTTGAAAATCTCTTTGCAATAGGTGCGGCCTTCCTCGGAGAAGCTGGAAATAATATGCGGCAGTTCGCGCAATTCCTTCACGGCGTGGCCTTGCACAATACGTTCCGGGCAGAAGGACAAATGGAGGCTCAGGCCCTTGGCGGCGAAATAATCCTGTAGCCGGCGGGTGGTGCCGGGAAACACAGTGCTGCGCAAAATGATATGCTGACCATTGCGCAAATACGGGGCGAGTTGATCGGCGAGGCGGGTGACCACCATGAGTTGCGGGGTCAAATATTCATCCACGGGGGTGCCAATGGTGATGAGCACGCATTTGGCATTGGCAATTTCCGCCACGTCGTCGACCAGGAAGAAGGTCTTCCCATATACGCGTTGCAGGATGGGTTCGGAGCCGTGTTCCAAGAAGGGCATGCGGCCGGCACTGATTTCCCTGCCCTTGGCCTTGTCCAAATCATAGGCACCCACGGTCAGACCGGCATCGGCCCACACCAAGCCCAGGGGCAAACCCACGTGGCCCAGACCACCAATAATTACAATGTCGTAGTTCATGAAATTAAAAATTTAGCTTTGGCCGGAATCAAACGAGAAGCAACCGCGGGCCAGGGCGAGGCCAATCACTGCCACATGCAAGGCATGGTCAAACTGCCCTTCCAAAATCAAGGTCCGCAGTTCTGACCGGGTCACCTGAAGGTTTTCCAAGCCGGGTTCGGGCTGCCAGGTTGAGCGGTCATCGGGCGTGACGCCGGGCAAAAAGAATCCCCAGATGCGGTTTTCAAGGCGTCCGGAATCCGGCAACAGGCTGCCCAAGGGCTCAACTTTTGGCCCCGCCCGCAGGCCGGTTTCTTCCCAGAATTCCCGAACGGCGGCCTCGGCCGGAGGTTCGGTGGGATCGAGCAAGCCCGAAGGCAGCTCCAAGGTATGGCGGCGCTGGGCGGGGCGATATTGACGAACCAAGGGAATTTTGCCATCCGTAGTGAACGCCAGCACGGCGGCATAATCCGCCAATTTTAAGGAATGGAACTCTTGAACCTGCTTTTCATTAGGAAATTGCACCCGCCGGGTCACCAAGGTTACCCAAGGCGACAAGACTTGCTCAATTTGACCAACATCAAAGTTGTTTTCCATGAATGAAATGAGAAGGCAAGTTAAAATGCAGGGTGCCGGATGACAAGGCAAAACGGCTGGCAGAATTGCCAGGAGTCACGGCTTTGGCACACCGGCAGGTCGTTGGGCGGCGACCGGGCCTTGCCTTACCAGCCCACGGGACAGGGCTGGCCGGTGCCATCAGGAAAGGTGCCGGTAAAACAGGGCTGGCCATGACGATCGAGCACCGCCCCACTCTCGGTGAGTTGGAGGTTTTCGAGCGTGACGGCGAGGTTGGCGGCGACTTCCGGGGCGGTGAGGGGGGCGTCCATGTTGGTCATGCGGGTTTGCACGCGGCCGGGAATGACGCCCACGACGCAGATGCCCTGTTTCCGGCCCTCGATTTCGAGCATCCGGGTGAGCATGTTGAGTGCGGCTTTGGAAATAGAGTAGGCAAAGAAATTTGAGTTGCGTTTGGTGGAAATCAAGCCTGCACCGGAGGCCAGGTTGACGACGCGCGGGCGGTTTCCCCGGGCGAGCAAGGGCCAGACGGCTTGGGTAATCCGGGCCGTACCGACCACATTAATATCGAAGGCGGCGGTGAGGCGGGCAAAATCCAGGGTGAGAATGGAACGATTGTCCCCGTCGTTTAAGACGCCGGCGTTGTTGACCAGGACGTCCAGGGCGGTATATTTGGCGGTCAGATGCGCGGCAAGGGCCTGAACCGAGGCCGGGCACGTGATGTCCAGGGGCTGGAGATCCAGCAAAGGGGAGCCGGCGGCGGCCAGTTGCTGTAATTCCGTGGCCCCGGCGAGGTCACGACAGGTGGCAATCACCCGATGCCCGCGCTGTAACAGTTGCCGGGTCAGGGCGAGGCCAATGCCGCGATTCGAACCGGTGATTAAAATGGTGTGGGCCATGGCTTTGCTTAGGAACGACAGAAGATTTTGGCGCGCTGGGCGGGCAAGTCAAGTTTGGATCGGTGAGGAGTGGCCACGGGACCGGCGGGCGGGAGGATCATGATTCCCGGGCCCGCGCGTTCATAATGGCGCGAAACACCCGCAACCGTCCGTAGTCCACCTTGCCACCCAAGGCTTCAAAAACGGGGCCCAAGGCACCGAATCCGTGACGATTAAAGGCCCCGGCGACCTCCGCCAGCTCAGCGACGGAGAAAAACTGGTCCGCCGCCAGCGGTTCGCCGCGTTCGATGGCCTCGGCGAGGTGTCCGAAAATGGTGCTGGTGGTCACGTCGCGCGCCCGGGCGATCTCCGGCACGGTGGCACCGGACCGGAATTGCCGCAAGGTTTCCCGGGCAGAATCCCCCAGGCTGGCACGAACCGGGGCGGCGGGCGGGGCCACAAACGAATCGTCGGCAAAGATTTGCCGGGGATTTTCCTGCAAATGAAAGGCAATTTCCCCGAGAAAAGCAGCGCCAAATTCGCGCAGCTTTTTCTCGCCCACACCACTAATGCGGGCGAATTCGGGCTGGCTCGTGGGATACGTGCGCGCCATCTGGCGCAGGGCAACATCGGAGAACACAATATAAGCGGGCACATTGAGCTGGTCGGCGAGCCGCTTGCGCAATTCGCGCAACCGGTCGAACAGCGCCTCATCGCAGGCAATATCCCCGACGCGCTGGGATTCCCGCTGCGCCGCCACCACGGGTTTGGTGAGCATCACTGTCTGGCGCGACTTGAGCATGGCCAGGCCCTCGCGGGTGATTTCCAGCACACTAAACTTTTCCGAGGTTTGCCGGAGAAAACCCAGCCGGACCAATTCGCGCCCAATCGCAGCCCATTCCGGCCGGCCGTGTTCCTTGCCAATGCCGTAGGTGGACAACTGCTCATGCCCCCATTTGCGAATTTTTTCCGTATCCGCCCCGGTGAGGACCTCAACGATATGGTTCAACCCGACGCCAAACGCGGATTTTTCCCGGATGCGATAAACGCAGGAGAGCAGTTTCTGCGCGGCCAGGGTGCCATTGAAGGTCGCGCGCGGAGCGAGGCAGTTGTCGCAAGCGCCGCAGGATTCCACGGGAAATATCTCGCCAAAATAGCGCAGTAATTCGACGCGGCGGCAGGCGGCGGTCTCCGCGTAATGCACCATTTGTTGCAATTGTGCGCGGGCAATCTGCTGTTCCTGCGGGTCGGTCTTTTCTTCGATGAACTGGGTTTGCTTGATGGCATCGCCCGGGCTGAAGAGCAGGACACATTCCCCGGGCAGGCCGTCCCGCCCGGCGCGGCCGGTTTCCTGGTAATAACCCTCAATGTTCTTGGGCAAATCGTAATGGACGACAAACCGCACATTGGGCTTGTTGATACCCATGCCGAAGGCGATGGTGGCGCAAATGACCCGCACATCATCCCGCAAGAATTGTTCTTGGTGAGTGGCGCGCTGGGCCGGAGTGAGCCCGGCATGGTAGGGCTGGGCTTTCAGGCCATCCTCGGTGAGATGGGCGGCCAGCCGTTCGACGGCCTTGCGCGAGGAGCAGTAGACAATGCCGCTTTCCCGGCGGCGCGCGCGCAAGAAACCCAACAACTGGTCGTAGGGTTTGTTTTTGGCGAGCACGCGGTAGGTGAGGTTGGGGCGGTTGAAGCTCGCGACGTAGCGACGGGAATCGCGCAGTTTGAGATGACTGACAATGTCCTCGCGGACCCGTTCCGTGGCAGTGGCCGTAAGGGCCATGAAGGGGACCTGCGGAAAATGGGTGCGCAGCTCCGCGATCTGGCGGTATTCGGGCCGGAAATCATGACCCCATTCGCTGATGCAATGGGCCTCATCGATGGCGATGAGCCGCACATTCCACCGCTGCAAATCGGCCAGGAAACCGGAGAGCATCAGGCGTTCGGGCGCGGCGTACAGCAACCGGTACTCGCCCTGATGCAGACCGCGCAAGCGCCGGCGGGATTCCTCTGGGACGAGGGAGGAATTCAGATAGGTGGCGGCCACCCCGGCGGCTTGCAGGGCATCCACCTGGTCTTTCATGAGGGCGATGAGCGGGGACACCACCACTGTGAGCCCGTCGCGGGCGAGGGCGGGGAGCTGAAAGCACAGGGATTTGCCGCCACCGGTGGGAAGCAGGGCAAACACATCCCGGCCTGCGAGTGCATCGCAAATAATGTCCTCCTGCAAAGGCCGGAAGGACGTGAAGCCGAAATACTGTTTCAGCAGCGGGAGCAACGCCCTGGGCGCGGAATTCATGGCGGACAAAGTTAGGGCAAGGGTGGCCCCTGTCGAGCAGGTTTTTTCAGTGGCTGCGAGCACGGTGCCGGCGAGCGGGATTGGGTGAGGCCAAGCCCCAGGCATGCGGGAGCAATCCCGCCCTGCTGAAGCCCATTAACGGCTGAGAGACCGGGGCTTGGGGGATATCGCCGGAACTTTTACCAGTTCTGGGCGCGAGACTGAACCGGCATTTTCCGCAAAAATATTATCATTAATTATGGATTCGCCACTCGTATTTTTGGATGGCCTGCGGCAACTTTAGCACCGAATTCACCAAGCAAAAAATATGTTTCGACTGTACCTGCTGGCGGCGTTGATTCTTCTGGGGGGCAAGGGACTGGCCGGACCGATTACGGTGGGTGAACTGCGCTGCGAGCACCTTGAAAACCCTCTCAATATTGATGTCTGGCCGCCGCGGCTGAGCTGGATGCTGGAGTCAGCGGAGAAGAATATTCTGCAATCGGCCTGCCAAATCATGGCGGCCTCCAGCGCGGCAAAATTGGAGGCGGGGGTGGCGGATTTATGGGACAGCGGCGAGCTGGCCACGAACGCATCCGTACTGGTGCCCTATGCCGGCCGGACACTGCCCTCGGGGGCACAATGTTTTTGGAAAGTGCGGGTCTGGGATGGCCATGGGGCCGTCTCGGCTTGGAGCACGCCAGCCTCCTGGACGATGGGGCTGCTCCAGCCGGGGGACTGGCACGCCCAATGGATCGGCCAGGACGGCGTGGAGGCGACAAATCAGCTTACAGGGGCCTCGTGGATTTGGTCAGCCACCCGCACGCCGGCATCCGGGGCCAGCGAGGAAACCAATTATTTTCGCCGCGTGGTTAAGATTCCGGGTGACCGGGTGATCAAAACGGCCGTATTTGAATACACGGGGGACAACGAATGCCGGGGCTGGCTGGATGCGTTTGATCTGGGCGCCCGGAATAATTACAAGACGGTCAAGTGGAACAAAATTTCTTCCCGCCTGGATGCGGGACGCACCTATCTATTTGGGCTGACTGGCCGATGTGCGGTGACGAACCAGGCGGCCGGGGTGATTGGTTTGCTGACCATTGAATTTAACGAGGGCCCGCCGCTGGTGATCCCCACGGACGAACGGTGGCGGGTGGCAGCCGAGGCACCGGCAGGCTGGAATACCACTCAATTTGATGACACGAATTGGGCGGCAGCGACCGTGCTTGGACCGGCGGGGATGGCTCCGTGGGGGAGTCCGCATGTGCCCGAAGACCGGCGGCTGGCAGCAAGGTATTTGCGCAAGGAATTTGTGGCGGACAAACCCGTGGCCCGGGCCATGGTCTCGCTGGCCGGACTGGGGCTTTCGGAATTATGGCTCAATGGGCGCAAGGTCGGAGACGCCGTGCTGTCCCCTGCTTTTGCACAATATGACCAGCGGGTTTATTACGTGACTTACGACGTGACCCGGCAAGTGCTGGCGGGCAGCAACACCCTGGGGGTGATCCTGGGCAACGGCCGGTTTTACGCGGATCGCAGCAAAGTTTATGCGGGCACGGTTTCCTTTGGTTATCCCAAGTTATTGCTGAATTTGCGCGTGGACTATGCGGATGGCACGGCGGCCGAGGTGGTGAGCGACGGGAGCTGGCAATTGAACTTGGAAGGCCCGATTCTGGCGAACAATGATTTCGACGGGGAGGATTACGATGCGCGGAAGGAGTTGAGCAACTGGAGCCTTCCGGGGTCGTCCAAGGCCGCAAAATCATGGCAGCCGGCCCAAATCGTGACCGCGCCCACCGGTCGGTTATCCGCCCAGTTAATGGAACCCATCCGAGTGACCGGGACGTTAACCCCGGTTTCGGTAACGGAAGTCCGCCCCGGGGCTTTCATCTTTGACCTGGGGCAGAATATCGCGGGCTGGTGCCGGCTGCATGTGCGGGGCCCGGCGGGCACGCAAGTGACCCTGCGGCACGCGGAGACGCTGCGGCCGGACGGCACGCTGTATCGGGCCAACTTGCGCGGGGCCGAGGCCACGGATACGTATACCTTAAACGGCCAGGGACGGGAAACATGGGAACCGAGATTCACCACGCATGGCTTTCGCTATGTGGAGGTCACTGGCTGGCCGGGCAAACCCGATTTGCAAGCACTGGAAGGCCGGGTGGTGAATGATGATTTGCCGGTGGCGGGACAATTTCTGTGCTCGAATGATTTGGTCAACCGCATTTACACCAACATCGTCTGGGGCACGCGGGGGAATTACCGTTCGATGCCGTCGGACTGCCCGCAGCGCGACGAACGGCAGGGCTGGCTGGGGGACCGTTCGGAGGAGTGCAAAGGGGAGTCATATTTGTTTAATATTGCACCGCTTTACGCCAAATGGCGGCAGGACATGGCGGATGCCCAGCGCCCCAACGGCGTGCTGCCGGACATTGCCCCGGCGTACTGGCCGATTTATTCGGACAATGTGACGTGGCCGAGCAGCGCCATCATTATCCCGAGCGCGCTGGAACGGTATTTTGGGGATAGCGGGGTTGCGGCGAAGCATTACACGGACGCGGCACGCTGGATGGAGCACATGCTGGGTGAGGCCGATCATTATATTCTTAGCAAGGACAATTATGGGGATTGGTGCGTGCCGCCGGAGGAGGCCACGTTGATTCACTCCAAGGATCCGGCGCGACAAACGGAAAAGGCGCTGCTGGCCACGTCCTATTTTTATTATGATCTGAAGCTCATGGCCCAATACGCCACCGAACTCGGCCAACCGACCGAGGCAACCCGCTGGCGGGAATTGGCCGCGCATTTCAAGACGGCTTTCAACGAAAAATTTCTGGATCGAGCCAAGGGCCAGTATTCCAATGGCACTCAAACCTCTGATGTACTGCCACTGGCATTCGGGCTGGTCCCGGAGGAAATGCGGGCGGACATATTTGCCCATTTGGTGGCGAAAATTAAGAATGAAACCCAGGATCACATTGGCACCGGACTGATTGGTGGGCAGTATCTAAACCGTGTGCTGTCGAACAATGGCCGGGCCGATCTGGCTTACCGCATGGCGGGGCAGCAGACGTATCCGAGCTGGGGTTACATGGTGGAACACGGGGCGACGACGATTTGGGAATTGTGGAACGGCAACACGGCCGATCCGACAATGAACTCGGGCAACCATGTGATGTTGATTGGTGACTTGGTGGTTTGGCTCTACGAAGATCTGGCGGGCATCGCCCCGGATGATGCGCAACCAGGTTTCAAGCACATTATCATGCGCCCCATGCCGGTGGGAGATTTGACGTTTGTCCAGGCGTCGCACCACTCACCCTATGGTTTGATTACCAGCGAATGGCATCGGTCCGGGGCGGCTTTTGACTGGCGAATTGAGATTCCGGCCAATACGACGGCAACTATATTTGTGCCCGCAAGCCGGGCGGATACCGTTACCGCGGATGGGGTGAGCCAGGTTAAATTTGAAAATGGACGAGCCGTATTTGAAGTGGGCAGCGGTCATTATCACTTTAACTCTGAATAATATGAATTGGAGAAGCATGTTCGTCGCAGCCGGAATCATTATGGCCATGCTGGTCACCGAAGCGCCGGCCAAGGAAAATGACCCGGCAGTGGTGAAATCGGAGTTCATTTTTGAAAAGGCCCCTTTCCCTTCCTGCCATGCATCCACACTGGCGGAAACGTCATCGGGGCTGGTGGCCGCATGGTTTGGCGGCACGGCGGAGCGAAATCCAGACGTGTGCATCTACGTGTCCCGTCAGCTCAACGGGGTCTGGACGCCACCAGTGGCGGTGGCCGATGGCGTGGGTTTTGCCACCAACCGCCTGCCCACGTGGAATCCGGTGCTGTTTCAACCGGCGCATGGACCACTGCTGTTGTTTTACAAAGTCGGCCCCAAGCCGTCGGGGTGGTGGGGCATGCTGACCACCTCGACAAATAATGGTCAAACCTGGTCACCCGCCCGGCGGCTGCCCGAGGGCATTTTAGGTCCGATCAAAAACAAGCCAGTGCAGCTTCCCGATGGGGCCATTTTATGCGGCAGCAGCACCGAGGGCGAGGGCGGCTGGCGCGTGCATTTTGAACGGACGCCCGACTTTGGGACTTCCTGGAGTGCCACTGAACCGGTGAACGATGGCAAAACGATCCGAGCTATTCAGCCGAGCATCCTATTCCATCCGGCAGGGCAATTACAGGCCGTGGGTCGCACGGACAACAGCAAACTATTTGAAACATGGTCCACCGACGGTGGCCGGACTTGGGGGCCAATGAGCCTGACGGAGTTGCCCAATCCTGATTCCGGCACGGACGCAGTCACTCTTAGGGATGGCCGGCAACTGTTGGTTTATAATCACAATGTGCGCGCGGGTTCCCAAAATAAAGGCCGAAGTCCTTTGAATGTCGCGGTATCGGCGGACGGTAAACAGTGGGCGGCGGCCCTGGTGCTGGAAAACTCCCCCGAGGCACCGAATGGGTTTGCGTATCCGGCAGTGATTCAAACGCGGGATGGGTTGGTGCACATTACCTATACTTGGGAACGCCGCCGGATCAAGCATGTGGTGGTGGATCCAACCAAGTTAGGGTTAAGGCCGATAATCAAGGGGGAATGGCCGGCCGGAGCCAATTAAACCCGAACTCCGAAATTAACACGCCCGGTCTGCATCAATCTATTGGGCATAAACGGTTTGGAAAAATCTTACCAGACCGCTGCGGGTATGCGGCGATTTTTCCAAAGCGTTTCTGCTCCAATATCTTGATGCATCCCAGCCATCTTAATTTCGGAGTTCGGGTTAAAGCCGGCGCGCTTCAAGCTCGGAATGGATGCGCGACTCGAGGCGTTCAAAACGGCCGTAAAACAGGACCGGAATCAGGCTCATAACCAGGCAGAGGGTGGGCACCCAGACAAAGCCGAGTTCGATGCCGCGCAGCGAATTGGCACTTTGACTCACGTTGGCCACGTAGCCGTGGGCGTCCAAGATCCACGCGGGCAAAGCGCCGCCGAGTCCGCTGCCGGCCTTCAGGCAAAAGGCGGCGCCAATGGCGGTGAGAAAGCCGGCGGCGCGAATGCCGGTTTTCCATTCGCCATAGTCCACGCTGTCTGACAACAAACTAAAGGGCATGGCCATGGCGATGCCACTTGCCAGAAAGCCCACACTCCAGCCAGCCATGATGAGAGGCAGGGAGTTGCCCGAACGGATCCCCGCGTAGAGCAAGAGCTGGCCGAGCACCATGCCGACGAGGCCGGCCAGCCAGAGGTTGCGTTTGGAGGTCCAGCGGCACAAGAACGGCAGGGCGAGCACGGTGGCGAGGGAAATAAAATCCAGACTATTGGCCACGGAGGTAAGGTCTTTGCGGCCCAAAGTGTACTGGAAGAAATACGGGGCCATGCAAATACGCGCGATGAAACCAATCCAAAACCAAAAACTGCTGGCAAAGATAATGAACCATGGCCAGTTGCCCCGGAGTGCGCCGAGGCTGTCACGGATGGTCATGGTGCGGCGCTTTTCAGGGATGACTTCCTCCAGATTGCGGAAGGCCAGCAGGTACAGCAGCACCGCCCCGGTGGCATACAAGGGCATGACCAGCATGAATCCCCGGCGGTCATCCCCGTGTCCCAACCACTCAACTAAGCGAAGCACGGTGAGGTTGACGATGAGCACGCCAAGTTTGGAGCCGAACATGCGGAAACAGGTCAGCGTGACGCGTTCGCGCGGATCGCCGGTAAGCGCGGAAAGGATAGAGGTGACGGGCGTGTTAATGCCCGTATATAAAACACTGCAAATGATGTAAGTGCCCGCCGCATAAAAAATCTTGCCGGTGTGGCCCAAGTTAGGGGTTAGAAACGTGAGGACACCAAAAATGGCGAAAGGTCCGCACAACCACAGAAACCAAGGGCGGCTTTTACCCCAACGACTGTGGGTTTTGTCAAAGAGGATGCCCCAGACGGGGGCATCCACGGCATCGACCAGCCGGGCGACCAGCAGAATGGTGCCCGCCGTGGCGGCCGGGATGCCATAGACATCCGTGTAAAACTTAAGCAGATAAAAGGAGATGACACAGAACACCAGCTGGCCGGCGGTGTCACTGGCGGCGTAACTAAGGCGTTTGGGGTAGGTCATGTGCCTTCGGTGAGCAACTGTTCCAGACCGTGGCGGGCCAGGAGGCCGGCCAGTTTCACCGGTTGCCCGGTGGCGCAGGATTCTTCCATGGCCTGCATAAGAGCCACGGTGATGATCCCTTCACGCACACCCGGCTGCGGTGCCTCCTGCCGCTCCAAACAACGGGCGAAATATTCGATGTAATTCTGGTATTCCCCGGCGTGATGGGAATGCCCACCGAAGCGAAAGAAATAATCGTCGGCATCCTCGAACGTTTCCACCACCGATTGGCCGCCGAGTTTCCAGGCATACCGAAGGTCATAATAATCCCCCTGGCTGGCTCCATTGGCGCAGCGGAGAATGCAGCTCATGTTACTATCGCGCTCCAGCGGAATCACGGGGCTGGTGTAAGTGCCACTGACCCGGGCTGGAATGCCGCTGGCAGATTTATAGATGAATTGAAAGGTGTCGGCATTTTTCAAGCCGAGCTCGCGACCGTTCTTACTGAGGCTTGAATAGCCCATGACCTCCGCGATGTCCGGCAGGTACCAACGCACCAAATCCACGGGATGACTCAGCCCGCCATACAGCCACTTGAAGGCGTCCTTTTTCGCCCAGGGCTTGCTCAGGAACCAACGGTGATCGGCATTGTAATATGCCTCCACGGTAATGATGTCGCCGAAGGCCCCGGTTTCAAAGTGTTGCCGCTGGCGGGCAAAGGGGGCGAAGAAGCGGGAACTCTGGCCGACCATCACGGATTTGCCACTGGCCTGCTGCGCCGCCAGAATTGTTTTGGCCTGGGCAAGGTCATCGAAAAAAGGCTTGGTGCATATGACATGCTTCCCGGCATTTAGCGCACGGACCACGTGCTCGGCATGCAAATGATCGGGGGTGTAAATGCCCACGACCTCCACCCGGGGATTGGCCAGCAATTCATCAAGGGAGGTGGTGAAACAGTCGAGGTTGAATTCGTGGCAGCGTTCGCGCCCAACTTGTTCGTTGAGATCACAAAGCTGAACGACCTCCCAAAATTCGCTGTTAAGGGCACCGGAGATAATGCTGCGCCCTTCGCCCAACCCCAATACGCCGAGTCCGAGTGGTTTCATGGATAATCAATTATTGGGCCGGCGCGGCATTCGTCCCCTTTTGGGCTTGGTATTTTTGGAACCATTCCTTGCGAAATTGCGTTTCATTGATCCCCTCTTGGGCGAGGTAATTGGCAATGCGGCCTTTGTATTTTTTAAAAATGGCGGATTTTTCGTTCACACTGCCGCCATCCATGGCTTCTTCCCGCGCCTCCTTGAGCACGGCCAGGATGTGCGCCTTCTGCACGTCGGTGAGGACGGGAATAATGGCGCAATAGGCGTTGTAGGTAACCTGCACTTTATTGTACACCATTTTATCTTTGACGATGTCCACCTGCGCAGGCGTCAATTCAGCGGACAGTTTGGCGAGATAATCGTTGTGGATGGTTTTGAGGGAGGCGCGGATTTCGGCCACGGCATTGGTGTCTTTCCCCGAGGATTTCAACTTGGCGTCATTGGCCGCGTGCCAGGCTTTTAACAGATGGTATTGCGTGACGATGACGTCATGGACCCGGCCACGTTTGCCTGCATCGGTGAGCGGGAGCAGTTTCAAAATGTCGTCGGTGCGCAGTTCGATGGCTTTGTTGTAATTGGCCAGGGCTTCGCCGGCGGGCAGGTTGGGATCGCCGGCTGCAGGGTCTTGGGCCAGGGCCGCAGTGGCGGCCAGCAGGGCGAGAGTCAGGAGGGAGAGGAGTTGTTTCATGGCTGGTAGGGAGTGGTTATATGGGTAGATTGGAGCAGAGCATCCAGGATTGGGGCGCTGATTGTGATGGCCGTGCCATGTTTATGGCCGGGCGGAAAGGAAACTTCCTGGCTGATATCGGTGAAGCTTTTAAAATCATGGGTGCGCAGTGCGCCGAAATGTTTGCGGCGATAAGAGTCAAAATAAATCAACCAGTCATCGCCGACTTTCAAGGCCGAGGGACCCTCGGTAAATTTTTCAGTGAGGGGAGCCGAAACACCGGTCCAAGGGCCGGTGGGGGTGGCACCAAAGGCAACCCGCAGATTGAGATTGGGACGGGAATTATCTTTGCAAACCAAGACATAGCGCCCCCCAGCCTGGAGTAAATAAGGGTCGATCACGCTGAAGCCGGGATCGTAGAATTCACGCGCGGGGGCAAACGTTTGGAAGTCGCGGGTGCGGGTGTAAAACAGCCGGTGATTGTTGTCATGCTGCTCCAGGCCGTCCGGATAACGACCAGGAATGGTTGAGGCCCAGGCAATGAGGTAATCCCCAGCCGGGTCATCGCGAAATAATTCAGGGGCCCAGACATTGACTGTGGTGGGTGTATTGGTCATCACGGGGACAAATTGCTGGGGGGACCAGTGGATCAAATCCCGGGAGCTGGCGCAGCCAAAACCCTGGTCGCCATGCCAGCCCGAGGTCCACACCAGGTGAAATACGCCATCGGGGCCTTGCGAGAGGCTGGGATCCCGGAATTGTTGCTTCGCACCCACGGTGGCGGCCAGGAAGGTGCCGGGAACATTGGTCCAATGGTAACCGTCATAACTATAGAGATAGCGGAGGAATTTTTGATCGGCGTCGCGAAAGGAGCTGAATAAAAAGGGCCCCGCGGATGCGGTAGTAACCGGACGGACAAATAGCCCGCTAAAGAAAAGCAGCCAGGCCAGCCGGCAAAGGGCGTTGGGGGGAAATAGTTTCATATTAATCCGCCCGGGGCAGCCACACCGACATTTCCGAGGGGCCGCGATTTTGCCAGACCGAATACGGAATTAGTTTGGCCGGGATGGCCCTGAGTTCCGCCGGTTCGTAGGGCTGGTATAACTGGCCGGCCCAATGCTCGCGGGGCCGGGTCAGCAGGCTCCCCTGCAGGACCACCACTCCGGCGAGAAGATGCTGATCGTAGCGAACGGTCCAAGATCCATTGGCCGGCAGCAGGACATCCGAAATCTTGATGCCGGGTGGCAAGTCAGGTGATTCAAGGCAGTAAACCACGGGTCCGCGCTGGACCGCGAGTTGATTGTTGTCTTCCTCGACATTGGGATTGGCCGCCATGAGCCGCACCGGCATGGGGAGGTCCAAATCCACGACATCACCGGCCTGCCAGCAGCGGCGGATTTCCAGATAACTCCCGGGCTGGCCGGAATGATCGGCGGGGGCAAAATTCAGGCGCACACTCGCCGCGGAGGCCCAGCCGGGAACGCGCAATTTCAGGGCGAAGGGTTGGGGACCAACGGAAGCGATCTTAATGCGCACGCGGCCGTTCCAAGGATAATCGGTTTCCTGGGTGAGTTGCAGTTTTCCACCCGCGATTTCGGTGGCTAGAGAACTCCTACCGTAAAGGTTGACCCACAGTGCGGAGTCAGATTTGGCATAGGCGTAATTGGCCGACTCGGCAATGGTCCGGACCAAGTTGGGCGGACAGCAAAATGAGGAGACAAAGGGCACGCGTTGGCGCGGCCAGCGAAGGGAGACCGGCATAGGGTCGACCACCCGCAAGGGATTGGTGTAAAAGAAATTGGTCCCGTCGAGCGCCACCCCGGAGAGCACACTATTGTAAAATTCCAGTTCCACCACGTCCATGTATCTGGCTTCACCGGTGGCGAGGAACATGCGCCAGTTCCACAAGGCGTTGCCAATGTTGGCGCAGGTTTCATTGTGCGCGGTTAGATTGGGCAGTTGAAAATTCCGGCCGTAGGCCTGATGCACCCGGGTGATATTCTTTTGATCCTTGCCGCCGTCCGGGGCGGCTCCATCATAGAGTGCGCCACAACCACCGGTGATGTACATTTTTTCGGTGACGACATTGGTCCAAAGGCGCAACACGGGCTGGAACAAGGCGGGATCGCCCGTTTCCAGGCAGACATCCGCCACCCCGGCATAAAAATAATTAGCCCGTACAGCGTGGCCTTCGGCTTCCCATTGATCAGCCAAGGCGACCCGCTCTTGATTATCACTGCCACCGTCGGGGTCCAAGGCACGCATGGCGAGGAATTTTTTGGCCAGGGCCAGGTATTTCGGCTCGCCCGTGGCCCGATACAATTCGACCAAGCCCATATAATGGGCGGGACAAACCACATTGACCGCGAGGGCAGTGGTGGGATTTTCAAAGGTGGTGGCCAGACAATCGGCGGCGCGACAGGCAATCGTCAGGAAATTCGTTTGCCCGGTGGCACGATAATTTATCACTGCGGAGGTAAACAGCTGGCCGAGGTTGTAGATTTCAAAATTATTCCGGTCGCGAAATGGCACCGCAGCATTTTTGGCATCGCGGGCGTGAAGTTGCACCCAAGTATCCAGATATCCATTAGTCCGCTGGGCTTGCCCGATGACGGCAATTTCCGCATCCAATTCCTGATGCAGGACAGGATCATTGGTCACCGCCAGCGTGGCGCTGACGGCCTCCAGGAGCTTGTAAAATTCACCGTCATTAAAGGAGGCTCCGTGGGAATGGCCGGGTTGCAGGCCGGCGGCAATTTGGAAATTTACGTAAAATTGCGTAAAATTCGTGCCTTTCATGAGGCGCTGGAGGCTGGGAATCATGGTGCCACGACATAATTCATACCGATCCCCCCAGAATCCGCCGGTCCAGCGGGCGTCGGATATGCCGATGGCATGCGCTTGGGCGAAGGGGCTGCGGGTGTCGTCCACGATGGGCTGACCGGCGCCCCGGGCGAACAGCAGGCCCAAGGCCAGGAAAAGCACCGCTAAAGGCTGGAAGGTGGCCAAATTCATCCAGGATCCTCCCCGCCGTGGGCGTTGCGGGCTTTTAATTCGAGGGATTGCGGCACGATGCCGAGAATCACAAAGCTACCCCGGCCGGAAAATTCCAGTTTTTGCCGGCCGGCGGCATAGGCAAAGGCATGCAGGTCCAGGCCGGGGCATGCGGAAATCGTGGCGGCGTTTTGGAGGACGGTTTCCACCCCGCCACGCTCATCAGCGTTGGCATCGAATTCCAATTGGGGAGCGGGAAGCCAGGCTTTGGCACCGCTTTGAAAAAAGCCAACGAGCACGCGAACGGGCTGGGGGAATTCCAGTTCCACGGGCTGGTAGCGCCCTTGTTTGGCGAGCGCATGCGAAAAGCGAATGCCGGTCAGGCCCGACAATTCGCCGGCGAGCCGGGAAATGGCAAAGGGGCGGTCGGTAAACACACGGGCGCCCAAATGCACGGCATAGGTCTCGGCATTGGTGCTGATTAATTGAAAGGCGGCCGATGGCCAGGGGGAGGCATTGACACCGGCCACAGCCACTGGCCCTGACTGGCTGGGGGGCAGAGCGGCGACCTGGGCTTGAAAGGCCGCCAACTCGGCTTGATAGAGCGGCAGGAGGTGCGACCAAAGGTAGTTTGTGCCATGACCGTGAACCCCACCGGGCACGGGAATTTTCCGCTGGGAAGTTTGCATGCTATTCGCATAACGATACGTGGCGGCCGTCAGGGCCACGAGCCCTTGGTAAGCCTGCACACTGGCGGCCAGATTCGTTTCGGCCTGCTGCATATCTGCGCGGTCATGGCTGAAGTCATAACGCAGCACGCCCGCAGCGGCGCGCACTTTGGCGGCGTAAAATTCGCCCATTTTTTGAATGCAGCGGACGTCATTGGCCAGGCGCAGAAATTCCGCCTGATTGGTCGTTACCAAGGGCGCAGCAGCAGCAATGGCCGCCACGGCCAGGCGGGAGGAGGCCAGGGCGTGGCGGAGCACACTTTCCGGGGTTTCGCCCGCGTGCGGCTGGTGCAACCATGCTTTGCGAACGTATTCATCCAGCCGCTCGCCCGGCGGGGCTTGGGACAACCACAGATCCTCAATGGCGCCGAACTTTTCCGGGTGCACGAGTTGTTCCAGTGTCATCCCGAGGGACAAAGTCTGGCGGTTGCCCTCGGTGATGCCAAACCGGCGGATCAATTCGGGCGCCACTTCGCCGGAAAAATTATAGGCGTCGAGGATATGAACCGCAGCATTGGTGTTGCCGTAAATTTCGGCAAGCCGGCCAATCCAGTAGGCGCGATCAGCCGTGGCCGGCACATCGGGATTCCAGGAATAACGCGCCCAGGCGGTGTACCAAATCCAGTCACGTTCCCATTGCTTGAGGGGCGCGTCCACCAGGTCCGGCGAATCGGGCCAGTTCCAGTAGGATAGCGGATAGAGGTGCACGCCCGTGGCCCCCAGCCGATCGCGCGAGGCCTGGACGCATTTTTGAATGAATTGCTGACCGCCATAGCGGAAGGGTTCCAAATTTGATAGAATATGGATATTTACCATATGCGGCCCGAGCCGGCTCATGGCGAGGTGAATGGCGGCGTCCTTGCCCCGCGGCTCCCAGGTGGTGAGCGATTCACCGTTGTATTTGGATTCGGTGTAAATATTCGTATAAATCTGGTAGGCCGGGGGCAGGATGGCATAGGCATCCATGGCGTGGGTGCGGATGACGACCGGGGGTTCTTCCGACAAGCCAGCGGCCTGCATCCCGTCCAGGATGCCGGGCAGGATCGTGTGGGTGCACCAATCAAGCTGGTTCGACGTGCCTTGCAAGGCCTCACCCAGACACACCATGAGTCCGACGTGCGGGTATTGCCGGACAAATTCAGCCAGTGATTTGCGCGTGTAATCCGCGACCAAGGGGGTGGGCGCGGACATTTGGGTAGGCAGGCCATTGGTGGCGGCGAACGGCTGGGAAACCAGGATGTTATAGAACATCTGCACCAGCCAGATACCGCGCCGGTCGCATTCCTGCGCCAGCCAGTGATACATTTCCGTGTTTTGTTGAAAAATATCCGGGGGCACCTCGACGGCGTAAGGATAACCGGGCAAACGCACCAGGGAGGCGAAGGGATGACCGCTCCAGAGATAGAGCGTGTTGATCCGGTTTTTCAACAGGAAGTCCAGATACTCGGACCATAAGCCCTTATCGTAAAACCAGGGGAACAGTTGCGGGGTGTAAGGATATTCGTAAACCTTGCGTCCCGGCAGGATGAAAGTCTTTTGCATACCAATGCATGTCCCGCGCAGGGTCATGGCAGGATGGTCGGTGAAGGACAAGTCGCGGGGCAGGCTCCCCGCCTGACGGATCCGATCCGCCAGTTCGAGACAGCCATAAAGCAAACCGGAGTCGTTGCCGCCGGCAAGGGTGATTTCGTGGGGCGACCGGGTGGCGAGCGTAAAGCCTTCTTTACCCGTGGAGGCATTGACCAGCAGGGTAATCACGAACTGGGCATCCGGTTGCCCCCCCGGCACCACGGTGTCGCCAATGGATTTCAGGGCATCCGCCAGCCGTTCCACCCCAAGCGCCACACGCGGGGAGTCCTGGTCGGCGACAATGGCCACCGAGTTGGCGTACAGGCTGAAGCCGGCCATTAAAAAGACGGACAGCCAGATGAAGGCACGGCGGCAATAGTGATGGTGAAGGCTCATCGGATTCTACTCGCTCACGCGTTTTAAGCGAATGGCCATATAGGGTCGACCGGGCAGCGTGATGGCCCGGCCAGCCTGATCAGCGTAGGTGTAATTGTCCTTTTTATGCAGCGTAAAGTGACCGGGCACGGGTATTATAGTCATATTCCACGTGTCGAGGACGTCCGCCGTGAATTGCATGCCTTCGACGGGCACCTGATTGGTGGCCAGCGGAGGCTTGGGCAGAAGGAACTCCCAAGACTTGGGCGTTTGTTTGCCGAGATAAATCAAATAGTACGCGGAAGCCTGGCCGGCAATGGAAGGGTTCTGCCATTTATCAATGGGATCCAGCCCGGCCGCAGGGCTGTCGTCCAATACCTTTTTAAGGAAAGCCAGGCGGGCCGGACTATGGCCCTTGAGTGCGCCGCCCTTGGACCACCAGATAATGTTGTCCGGACTCAAATACGTTTCCCCGTGACCCACATAGGTGCCGGCCACGGTGCCCTCCCAAAAACGAAACACCAGTTCCTCGGCGGACAAATTGCCCCAACGCCGCGGGAGATTACCCTCGTATTTGACCTCATCAAAAACCACCGGTTTGCGGTAGACATCGCGAAACAATTCCGCGCGCCCGGCATCCTCGACTGCGGAACCATTTTGAATACTCACGTGCGTGATCCAAGGCAACGTGTGGTTAAACATGAGCTGGCCATTGTGGATGGAGATCAGGTGATGGTATGGATCTTCACGGGAGATAATTTCGCCGAAGCGCACGAAATCGGAATCCTTTTTCTCCTTCATGAAATCGTATTCATTGGCCAGGGACCACCAGACATTGCGCAGGGAGGCCAGCCGGGCGGTGACGTAATGCAAATAAAGGTCATCGGCACTGGCGGGCATGCGGTCAAAACCCCAATGACCATCGTCATAGGGGTGGAACAAGATTACATCCGCCTCAATGCCGAGATGCTGCAAATCTTGAATCCGGTGTTCCAAGTGCTGGAAATAGGCGGGGTTGAAGCGGGTAAAATCCCAGTGGTTCGTAGCGTGACCGGCAAAAGGATAGAGGGGTGGTTCATTGGTGTTCCAATCATAACGCTTGGGAAAGACGCACATGCGCAGTTTGTTGAAGGGCGAGGCGGCCAGGGTGGCCAGGGTGGCCGCTTCCAGTTCGGGTCCCTGCTGGGTCCAGGCGTAACAGGTCGTACCGAGAGGTTTGTAGGGCGTGCCGTCGGCATAGGCAAAATGATACATGTGAGCCACCCTCACTGGTCCGTGATTACCGGGGCGGGGCGGCTGCACGGTCAGGGTCCCGGCAACATCATTCAGCGAAGGGATATTACAGGTGGTTTGATAATGCCAAATACCCGGCTGGCCGGGCATGAAACGAAGGCGATAGATGCCGTCACCATCGTAAAATCCAGTTACCGCAACGGTGGTTTCGCCCAGGGTAAAACGCGCGGACAATTGAACATCCACAAAGGGATTGCCCGTGGCCGGACCGGTGAGTTTAAGTTCGAAAACTGACCATTGCTCCACCGGGCCGTCCCCGGCGCGTGAGGAAAAGGCGGCCAGCAACCAGGCCAGGCAAAGTGATATGGGGAAAATTCTCATAAATGTTTTAGCCAGACAACACCGGGTGGAAGCTGGACCGTAGTCCCCGCCGTTATAGGATCGGGCAACCGGGTGGCCTGCCCGGTTTCACGGTTGATGGTGCACACCGAGTAGGCGCCGGACTCAGCCGATAAATCCAAGGAGGCAGGGTGGTTGCCAGAGGTACAGACCAAGAGTTGCCGGCCCGGCTCGCGAAGCACATGATGATTCGCCGATTTGCTGGAAACCCAGGGGCGCATCTGCGGAAGGGCGGCCAGTAAGGCGGGGTCGGTAGTGACCGGCAGATTCGGCAATGAACCGCCCGCGCAGAGGTAGGCCCAGGCACCGTGACTGAGATTGGCGTCCTCACCCGAGGCCATGACCGCTTTATCCGCATACTTGGAGCGATACTCCGCAGCCATGCCGGCGAGATCTTCGTCGGTGGGCACACCACCATGCCATCGGCGCTCAAACTGGCGGGGGGACAGGTTTTGGCCACCGTCCGGCGCAAACAAGTCAGCTTCCGTCTGCCACCAATAGCGGAAACAAATCACCTTCACGAAAGCCCGGCGACGGTCATCGGCGAGAATGGCATCCTGCACGTTTTTCGGGGCGCTCAAGGCCACCAATGGCTCACGGCCGGTTTCGGCCGCCCAAGCAGCGACCGTATCCAACCAGAATTGCATGAAGGGCAGCGGGCCGGTGAATTCGGCGCTGGTGAATTGAATCACGTTTACGTGCGTGGCGGAAACTTCAAGATTCTTGCGGATGAATTGGCGATGGAGTTCCCGGCGCACCGGATTGGTGACGTCGTAGAATTGTTCGGCCATGAAGATTCGCTTGTCGCCGGCGAAAGGCGGTGGTTCAGGAAAACCAGTGGCGTTAATATTATTCGCCGTGCGCCAAGGGCAATCCACCCAGTGGGCCCCGGCCTCGATGATATTGTGCTGGAAGTAATTTTCGTTGAATAGGATTAGCCCGCGTTGATCGCACATTTCGGCAAATTGGCTCAAACGGGACCAGTACCAGGGATTGAAGCGGGTGAGATCATATTTGCTCAAGCCGTCCCAGGCGGTGCCCTGCCCACTGCGGGCGAAGGGCTGCTCGTAAAACGGCGCCCAGACATCGCCGTTGATGCGCCGCACCCGCTCGTGGTCTTCCCGGCGGCGGTCGTACCAAAGTCCATAATGATGATCCAATGCAGCGAAGTGACCGGCTTGAAGCGCGTCCGCCACGGCATCCAAATCATCGGTAAACCCCGGCCCGGTCCGGCCGGGCGCAAAGCGGGTCAAATCCATGCCGTAATTAGGGGCGTCGCTCGGCAGCATGTTGCCGCGCCACCAATTGATGCCAAGGGCGGTGCCGGTCAGCAACCGGCCATCACAGGTCAGCCAGCCGTTGGTGATGGCAATATATAAATGGTGGGCGGGGGGGGTGGCCGGGGCATCCGGAATTTCCGCGACGGAGATGGCGCCCGCAACATTGGTAGGAATGGGCTCCCGGGTGGCGGCGGCGAGGATGAAATCCTTTAACGAAGGGGCCGGCTGGCGGGCATCGGCAATCAGTTTCGCGGCCTGCTCCGGGGTGGGATTGCTATCTTCCTCCAACGACCGTGGCAGCAAGGCCAGCCGGCTGGCGGCGGCATTCCCGAGGCGATCGGCAACTTGTTTCACTAGCAGGCTGGCCGGACGCACGGAGGAGTTGGCATTGCGCCAAACCCCATTGCCGGCGAATTCGCCCCAGCAGCCAAATGCAAAATTCCGCGCGCCGGGTGGGTTTTCGCAGGTGATGGCCGAGGCGCTGCACTGCCACAGCACGGAATTGGCGGCCGACCAACCGGCCCCTTCGCCAGCGGTGCCACGATTACCGAGGCTCAGCCCACCACCATCAATCCGCACATTGTCGAACAGCGTGCCGCTGGACCAGCTGGCAATGGCCCCGCTATCAGCGGCGGGCTGATCGGCGGCACACTCCACAAAGGCATTAGGCCCGGCGGCGGCGTGACCCACGGCAAAATCGTGGCGTCCCTGCCCGGCCAGGCAGCGGAGGAACAAGGTTTGCTGGCCGGCGGTATAAAACGTATTGCGCCGCCAGCCCGCATCTTCAGAAACCGGGGCGGTGGAAAGGCAATCCGCCACCGTCACCCGCTGGCAACTTTCGTAAAGGGCCACAGCCGAACCGGCAAAGTGTTCAAAAGCCACCTGCCGCACCCAGGCATCTCGCGTGTTTTCGAGGGTAATGGCAAACCAGGAGTGGTTTTCATCCTTGGGATTTTGCAAATCAACGGCGGAGACCAGCCGGACGTTTTCAATCCCCACGTCATGCAACTGGCCGGGCCAGGCCAGCGAGCGCACATACCCCCCGCCAAAGTTGGTTTCAAGGGCGGTGGTAATGGGGGAGTCCAGCGTGAGGACGTTGGTTTCAATTTTCTGAATGACGCGCGACCAGATTAAATCCCGGCTGCCAGGCTTCCAGACCAAACGCCAGTCACCAATGCCACCGCCAAACTCGGTCATCCCGAGAAAATTGATCCATTCCTTGGTGCTGGGACGGACCACCTCAATCCGGTCGCCGGCTTGCAAGCCCGCGGGGTTGCACAAGGGCAACTGCCAGGAGCCAGCCGGAACACGCGATGCGCTGATGGTCCAATTGGCATTGGACACGGTGGCGCGGTCATTGGCACCTAAAAATCGGATTAACGTACGGCGGTCCAAGCCTGTGGCCAGCAAGGTCGTGCCGCCCGGCCCCATGCCTTGGCCACGCAATACTACTCCGGATTGAGAAATCCGCAGTCCGCCCAGAACTTGATGTTCACCCGCGAGTAACAAAACCGCGCCACGCAGGCCGTTGGGGTCGGCCGGCAAATGGCCCACATAATCGAGGGCTTTTTGGATTTGCGCCGTTTCATCCCCGCCGGCAGAAGCAACCACCACCCGCACCGGAGCGTCAGGCACCGGACGGTCCTGACCGGCGTAACCGCAACTGGAGAAATCGGGTACGCGATCCCCGGAGGCATCCACGTCATAAACGAGCCGGCCATCGACACCGGTGGCAATAATTGGGGCGAGTTTTTTGGGCGCGGCCGCAGCGGTGAAGGCCGGCAGGCACAATAGCGCCACGGTCGCAGAAACGATTGCAGCGGAGAGCGTTGGTTGCCGGGTGAAGCCAGCACTCATTATGGTGAAAAGTATTTTCATGGCAACATGCCCGTCAAGGGACCCAGTTCGGCACGATGGGCGACTTCCCGGCCATCCAACAATAAAACCAGCCCAGTCCCGCGACCGAAGTGCTGGCCGGCGCGATCCCAGAAAATGGTGAGTTGATGACCATGGTATTTGACGCCATCCAGACAAAACCAGTTCCAAACCTGGGCGGGCAACAAGGGATCAATTGTCACCTGGTTATCGCTGCGCGGGCAAAGACCAACAATGCCGGTAATTAGCAAATCAGCAAAAGTGGAATGGTTATAGCAGCGGCTGCGATCGTTGACGCCATTGATCCATTGCCCGGTGGTTTCGTCGGCATATTCTCCGATATACGGCTTGCCATCCGCGTGCTGGCTGTGAACGTAAGTGAGGAAATTATCAAAGTAATCCTGCCGGGTGACCACTGGCTGGTGGTAATCCCGCAGAACATTGGCCAGGGCGACCAACGTTTGCGAGGTGGCAAAAGGCCAGGCCGCGCCATCCCATTCACATTTGCCGAAGCCATGCGTGCGAAATTGCGGGTGACGACGCTCAGCGGTGGTGATGCCGCAGGGAGCGGAGAAACCTTGGGAGTCGTTCAATTGCTGCCAGGCGACCAGGGAGGCGGACGTGTCGGAGGGGAGTTCAAACATCCAGGGCACAAAACCAATGGCCTCACGGGCGTTGGAAAATGTCCCGTCGGGCCGCCGGACTTCGAAAAAGTGGGCATCGGCATTCCATAGGTTATCCTCGACCAACTGTTTGAGCTTAGCGGCCCGGGCGGCAAAGTCACTGGCCACAGCCGGCTTTCCAGCCAGACGGGCGATTTGTGCAATGGCCCGGGCATTGCCATACATGTAGCTGTTGATGGTGGGCCGGAGATTTTTTACCGTGCGCGAACCGCTGATGGATTCCTCCATGCCGTCGCGGACATCAAACTGCCAGTACAGGCCATTCGTGGTAAGATGCTCCTGATCCCAAGCGGCATAATCCGCGACGAGGTCGGCCAGCAGGTTGGTGGTGAAACCACGGCCACCGGTCACCAAATAACGATCATACACGGCGGCGGCAAACCAACTGCTGAACTTGTGAAAGTGCGGCTCGGGCTGGCCGGCCTGGCCATGCAACCAAAAGTGAATGTAATCATCCAGAAGGCTTTGATCCTGCAACCAGCGCCCCTCGGCGAGGTGAAATCCGGCGGCGCAACTAATCGTGTTAAACGCGCCCGCGTGACGCACGGGGGTGAGAAATTCCGTGATGACCATGCCGTTGGTGGTGGACACCAGATGTTTGCGAAAAGACCACCAGCGAAAGTAGTAGGTGGTTTCGACTTCCGAATCCGGGCAGGAGAACCAAGGGATCTCCCGTTGCAGCCAGTCCCAGGCGGCCGCGTCAGGCACGGCATTGGTGATGGTTTCAGGCGCCAGGGTGTTGAAATATTCAACGTAATGGGCGAAGGGTTCAGGTTTGAGCACCGCCCGGGTTTGCGCCCAGCCGGGGGCATACCCCATCCACGCCGCGGCCAGGATGGCCACGGAAGAGTGGATGAAGGCGAGCGGTTTCATCGTTAAGGCACTAGTTTAGCCGGCCCAAGGCAGTGGCCATTTCCTGGAGCCGGAGCTGGACCAGTTCGCGCTCGGGAGCCCGAAAACGGTGAAATGGCTCGGCCAAAAAATCATCACAAATACCCTGGCAAGCCAGCGCGCACTTGATGCCCTTGATAATGGAGGAGGAGTATTTGCCAATGCGATAAAAAGAATCGCTGACTTGCTGGATCACCTGCTGCCAGGCGGCGGCCCCCGCCAGATCGCCGGCCTGATAGGCCGTCACGACTTTGACATAGAGCCGGGGGAATAAATTCGCCCCGCCACTCACTCCGCCATGGCCGCCCCGCTGCAAGGAGGCCAGCAATTTTTCCTCGGGACCAATCAGCAGGGACCAATCGGGCCGCGCCTTGATTAATTCCGCCACGGACTGAAAATAGTCCAGGTCGCCGGAGCTATCTTTGAAACCAATGATCCGTGGTTCTTGGAGCGCCCGGCGGATGGTGTCGAACTCAAAATGGACCTTGGTGAGGGCCGGCATGTTGTAGAGGAACAGGGGGAGCGCGAGTTCTGGCACCAGATGGTCGAGATATTCCTGCAACTCCGGCTGGGCCTCGGGCAGATAGTAAGGTGGGGCGAGAACCAGGGCACTCGCGCCGGAGGCGGCGGCACAATTAGCCACCCGCACGGATTCAACAAACGCGGTGTCGGTAATGCCGACCAGCACCGGTACCCGGCCGGCCACCTGGCAGCAGACCCGTTCGATCAATTCCAAGCGGAGCCGGTAGCTCAGGCTGGGGCCTTCCCCGGTGGTGCCCAAAATAAACAGGCCGTTGACACCGCCGGACAGGACGTGTTCCAGCAGGCGTTCAAGGCCAGCCACATCCAGGGTGTCACGATCCAGCAGCGGAGTGATCAGCGGGGGAACAATACCAGTAAGTCGGGAGATCATGTTAAATGGGTTGGGGCGCGGGCAGGCGGGGTTTAACTTGCAAAATCAACAACACTCCCAGAACCGCCAGGCCGGCGCCCAGCGAGAAGGCCAGGGAGAAACGGAGATGATGGTCGCGCATCCAGCCAAGCAGCACCGTGGCTCCGGCACCGATGCTGATGCTTACCAGATTCATAAAACCATACCCCGTGGCGCGGTGTTCCGGGCGCACTGTCTGGCAAAGAATGGGCATGCTATTGCAATCAAAAAAGCCCCAGCCCAAGCCGAATAAAATCATAAAGACGACCGCCGCCCCAAAGCTCCAGGCATGGCCCACGCCAACCAGGGCAGCGGCCAGCAGGAGCACTCCCGAAGCACTGGTGAAGATACGACCGCGCACCTGATGGCGCAGCCAATAATCGGCCACCACGCCACCCAATAAAACACCCACCAGGGAAGCGATTTGAATATACCCAGAGGCGGACAGTCCCGCCGGCCCCGGGGTGAGATCGAACGTATCGGCGAGAAAAGTGGGCAGCCAGTTCTTCATCATCCAACCGGCAATGGCGGGCAGGGTAAAATAGGCCACCAACAGGCAGAAGGCCGGTTCGGTCCAGAGCGCCCGGCAGGTGGCAAGGACCTTAACCGGCGGGGCGGGCTTTAGGGTGCCCGACTCGCGGGGAGGGTTGCGCAACGTCATCATCAGCACCACGGCATAGGCCACACCGATCCAGCCAAACCAGGTAAAACAATCCCGCCAGGAACTAGTTTGCGCGATGTAACCGCTAATTCCCCCCAGGGCCATCCCGGCATAGATGCCGCTTTGATGAAAACCCACCGCCCGGGCGCGGGTGGGGCCCGGATGGAAATCCACGATGAAGGCGAGCGCGGCGGGCATGTAAAAGGCCTCGCTGATGCCCATGGCAGCACGGCAATATAGCAGTTGCGAATAGGTGTGAAGATGGCCAGTCAACCAGGTGACCACGGACCAGACGAAGAGGCTGCCAATCACGGTCCAGCGCCGGTTGAACCGGTCGGCAACGAAACCGCCGAGCGGGCTCAGGAAGGCGTAGACCCACATGAAGACAGCCATGAGCGTGCCAAAATCCTGGTCATTGGCAATACTTGGAATATCCGCACGAATAGCAGGGCGGATGGCGGAGAGCATCTGGCGGTCCATGTAGTTGAGCATGGCCACCGGCCAGAGCAGGCCGACGGCCATCCAGGCATAAGCCGGAGTATTTTTAAATGCCAGACTCACCGCAGGGTATTCAAGTTGCTTGGGGGCTGACTCCAGTCAATCTTCTTCGTAGGATCCAGCCCAGCCAGGTATTTATCCATGACGGTGTAACCGTCGCCTTGCAAATCCCGCTGGGCGAGGACAGGGTCGTTGGGATCGAGCCCGTATTGCTTTTTCCATGCCAGCGGCAGGCCATCCGGGCCGACATCGGGATGGGGTGAGCCGGAGTAATCGGGATAGCCGCCAACCTGGGATACATGGGTGATGATGCCTTTGCCTGCGACGTAATCCACCTGGCCGGTTTGGGCTTCGCGCACGGCGCGCAGGTCCACGGAATCACGCTTGGGCAAGAGCGCACCGGCATTGGCCAGCACGAGCGGATATGCCTGTTCGGCGGATTGGATGGCCAGCGCGGGCATGGCAAAAGGTTCGCTCACCCGGACATTCCGGATCAGCGCCTGAAGTTCATCGCCGGTCGCCAGGCCCGGGGTCTCAATCGTGCCGCTGCTCTTGAATTGGATGCCGCCATTCCAATTATCCGCCGTAACGGTGGGGTTGTCGGCCACGATATTACCATTCACATACCACCGGCCGTAACGCACGGTTTTGTCCGGACTAAAGGTCGAGGGTTGCGGCAGGCCGATACGGGAACTGACATTCGGCTCGGTGACGGGTCCGGGCCGGTAGTAATTATTGAAGCAATTCACGCGGCTGCCCTGATCGCCGCCATCCAATGAGCGGTGCCGCCAGTTAAAAATAACATTGTCCACGAAATTGAAGTCATAGCTCATGCCAATGCTGGGGTTGCGCCCCGTATTGCAGGAAAAGAGGTTGTGGTGAAAGCTGGTATTATAGCCCCCCCAAGTGCCGCCGAAAGCGTGACCGTAAGTGTCGAGCCCCTCGCTGGAGATGTTCCATTGCAGGGTGATGTTCAGGGTGGGATATTTTAGGAATTCCTTGCTGTCCTTGGGCTGGTACACATGCCGGTACATGGACAAATTTTCGTCCAGACCCCAGCTACAGGAACAATGGTCGACAATAATATTGCCGATGGGTTCGCCGCCGAGGCAGTCATCGCGGTCGAACAAGTCAGTGGCCCCGCGCCGGAAACGCATATAACGAATGACCACATCATGCGTGTCAACCAAGGTGCTGAAACCCGCGACGCAGACGCCGTCGCCGGGAGCTGTGTGGCCGTCAATCGTGAGATAAGGCGCGAGGATGTGCAAGGGTTGCTGGAGGTGGATGATGCCAGCGACATTAAAGACCACGATCCGCGGGCCGGCGGCCTCAACAGCGTCACGAAAGCTGCCCGGGCCTGCATCGTTCAGATTAGTTACGACAAACACCTGGCCACCGCGACCGCCAAAGGAAAATTTACCACCACCCTCCGCCCCAGGAAATGCGGGCACGGTAGCCTGGGGTAAATCCGTGGGGAAAATGGAGCGGGGCAAATACGGTTTGCCCTTTTTGGCCCAGGCCTTTAGTTCAGGCTCCAGTTTTTTCAGGAGCTGGTCCTGGTAGGCATCCCACCGGGCATGAGTGGCCTTGGCCGCCTGGATTTGTTCCGGCGTAGGGCGCTGATCGGCGGGCAGGCGGCCGATTTCGCGATCCAGTTGCAGTGCCAGGGTGGCGGCGGGAGCCAGGAGGCAAGCGACGAGGCTGACCGAGCCGATAAATGGAGCCCCTTTGATTTTCATGGTTGGAAATTCTGCGCCGTCAGGGTGTTGCGATTACTTTCCGGAAGGGTCCAGGCCACTTTGTGATTCGGGTCCAGGCCATTCAAATATTTGTCCAGGACGGTGTAGCCATCGCCTTGCAAATCTTTGGCAGCGAGTCCGGCATCGGCGGGGTCCAAGTAATATTTATGCTTCCACCACAAGGGAATGCCATCCGCACCCAAGTCAGGGCGGGGCTCGCCCTGGTAGTTGGGATAGCCACCCACTTGCGACGGGTCGGTGATGATGCCGTTGCCGGCCGTGCCAATATTATTTTTGGCCAGGCCCTTGATCGAGGGTGGTGTAATGAGCTGGCCGGCGGCCCAAACGTTGCCCGTCTTTACGCATTCGACCACGCGCGTGTCCACCGCGTCGCGCCGGGGTAGCGTGGCACCCGCACCAGCCAGCACTGAGTCATAGGCTTCGGCGGCGGACTGAACGGTGATCGGAGCCATGGGGAATGGCTGGTCCACCCGCACTTTGGCCCGGATCGCTTGAATTTGAACGGGGTCTTCAATCAAGCCTTTGGCAATGTCGCCGCTGGCATCGGGATCAGGGGCCAGGTTGAATTGGACGCCGCCATCCCAATTGTCGGCGGTCACGCGGGGGTTGCCATCGACGATGTTGCCCGCGACATAAGCCCGGCCCCAATGGCTGACGGGGTTGGCTTTGCTCCAGCTTTGCGAGGGCTCCAGGATGCGGTAGCGCACAGGATTATCGAGCGTGGCCGGGCCGGGTTTGTAGAAATTATTAATGATGTTGAAGAGGCTGTGCTGGTCACCGCCATCCAGCGAGCGGTGCCGCCAATTGAAGAGCACGTTGTTGACAAAATTAAAGTCGTAAGACATGGCAATGCTGGGATTTCGTCCGGTGTTGCAGGCGAGTAAATTATGATGGAAACCGGTGTTGCGTCCGCCCCAGTCGCCGCCGAAGGCATGGTTGTTGACATTCAGCCCCTCGCTGACGATGCACCATTGGATGGTGTCATTGACGGTGGGTAGTTTAAGCGTTGGCCCGCCATTGGTGGCTTGGTACATGTGGCGGTAGGTGTCGAGGGTTTGGTCATTACCCCAACTGGCGGAGCAATGATCGATGATAATATTGCCCACCGGACTGCCGGCCAGGCAACTTTGGCGATCGAAGATATCCGGATTGCCACGCCGAAACCGAACGTAGCGAATGACCACGTCGTGCGCAAAGTTCATGACACTCTGGCCAGCAATGCAAATGCCGTCGCCGGGGGCGGTCTGGCCGGCAATCGTGAGGTAAGGGGCCTCAATGTAGATGGGCATTTGCAAGTGAATGATGCCGGCGACATTGAAAATGATGATGCGCGGGCCGGCGGTCTCGCAACCTTCCCGCAAGGTGCCCGGGCCGGCATCCGCAAGACTGGTCACGATATAGACTTTGCCGCCCCGCCCGCCGAAACTGAATTTACCACCGCCTTCAGCGCCGGGAAAAGCCGGAATGGGTGCCTGAGGCAGGTCGCTGGGTTGAGCGGCCCAAGGAATGAAAGGCTTGCCCTGTTTGGCCCACTCGACCAAGGCGGGTTGAATATTGCTGATGACTTCCTGCTCGTGAAGCTTCCACAAGGCCTGTTGCTGTTTTTCCGCCTCAGGCATGGCCGGCCACTTTTCCCGGGCGAGGGTGGTGAGACTCAGCGGACCGCACACCACACAAATGGCAAGCGCCAGCATGGCGGGTTTAAAATGCAATTTCATAAACATTAATTTTTGGCGGTCAAAAGATCTTCGCCTACGAGAGAATTAAGATATTTTTCCAGATTGGTATAGCCGTCGCCGTTGAGGTCGCCATTCGCGTCGCGAGAATCTCGGGGATTCAGACCGTGGGCGATTTCCCAAGCGTCGGGAATGCCATCGTGGTCGGAGTCCACGGGAACATCGCGAGTTTGGTAATCAGGCCAGGGAAAGTTGGGCGAGCCGAGGGCGCTTTTATCATCCGTCTGGGTATCAATGAGACCGGGGTAATTGGGGCCGGGACGATCACCGTAAGTTGGACCCCGGGTGCCGATAAATTCCGCAGTGCCGGTGCGGACATCCGCGATAATATGCCGGTCAATGGCGTCCGACCTGGGAAAATTCGCACCGACATCGGCGAGCACATTGGTGAAGGCTTCACGCGCGGTTTGGGTGCGCACGTAGGAGGGGAAAATTTCGGCGTCCACCCGTACCTGCTTTTCTACTTCCGGCCCGTTGGCAAAGCTGGACCAGTTATTGGTCTCGTCCACATAACCCTCCAAGACATTGCCGCTCATGTAATAACTCTCCGTGCCCCAGACCGGGTTGAGGGGGTCCAATTTCAAGAGCCACTTTACAAAGGGGTTTCCCGGATGCGGCTTGTAGTAATTATTGACGTAATTCAAGGCCTTCACACCGCCGTCGGTGGTGCGGGCAGTCCAATTGTAAACTACGTTATTACGAATATCCAGGCAACCGGCATAACGGCCGCCCTGGGTAAGCCCACCGGCGAGGCTCCAGTTGCGGTCCGTGCAGGCTGCCAGCAAATTGTGATGGTAACTACCAACATTGCCACTAATGGAACCGGCGAAGGCGTGGGTCTCGAGTTTGGAACGGTCGCTGGCACGGTAATGCGGTCCATGGTGCAGGGCCTCGGCCACAATATTGCGCTGGAAGGTAATGTTTTTTGCCCCGCGCGAGCTGTGCCCTTCATCAGAACTCCAACTGATACTGCAATGGTCGATGATGCAATTATCACAACTGCCCAATCCGCAGCCATCCATGGCCTTGTGAGCGGCATCCCCCACCCGAAATCGCAGGTAGCGAATAATGACATCGTGTGTACCAAAGGCGCCGGCCGAGAAATTGGCCAGGCAAATGCCATCGCCGGGGGCGGTCTGGCCCGCAATGGTGCAGTAGGGATTATGCACAGCACAGGGCTTTTTCAAGCGGATAAGCCCCGAGATACGGAAGAGGATGGTGCGTGGCCCAGTGGCTTCGACCGCGGCGCGGAAGCTGCCAGGAATCAAGGCCTCGCCTTTATCGGGATCATAGTCCTCGAGATTGTTGACTTCAATGACTTGCCCCCCGCGGCCCCCTCGGGCGAAGCGCCCATAGCCTTCCGCCGTGGGAAAGGCCAGGTGCCGGGTGCGGAAGCGCCACAGTTCGCCATGAGTCGACTGCCCGGAGGCATCCAGCTCATCCACCCGCCAATAATAGGTGTTGGCGGAATCTAAATGGGTGGCCAAAAAGGTGCGGGCGGAAAAGGTTCCCTGGCACAGCGGGGAAACAGGGGCAGCCTGGGCGATGGCTTCGGCATTGGTCCCCAAGTAAAGCCGGTGCGCAACGGCGGAGGCGGGCGCGAGCCAGCTTAGGCGGGCGGCCCCATCGTCGCCATTGATGTGCTCATCGTCATTGGCGGGAAGTGGCTGGATGGCCTTGGTATTGGGATTGGGGGCATCGATTTCAAAACCGTTCAAAATAATGTTGGTCACCGCAGCCGGGCCCACGGGCAAGAATTTTAACACCACATCGTGACCGGACTGGGCGTTGATGGTCAAATACGTCGCAGTGGTGGCATAATCATTGGTGGCTTGAATCGTGGGCTTCACGTTGGTCAAGGCCAGGGTGCCATCGACGTAAAGATTGAAAGCGCCCGGGGACTTGCCTGCGGGCCACAACGAATTGTGATGGGTGGCAATGGTATGTGGTCCGGCTGGGAGGCCAGAAACAATCATCTCCAGCCCACCGGCAGCCGCCCCGGGCTTGAGGAAAACCCCGTCGCAGGCGAGGCGGGCATCGTAATCCAAACCAAACTTGTAGATGGCGGTATCAAGCTGGCTGGACTGACCGTCCGGGGTTTGCAAACGGATGGTGAGATTATCCCAGGCCATAGTCGGACTGGCGGGCTTGAACGGCCATTCGATAAAATGCGGGGCCGCCTGGTTGGGCCGGCCGGCGGGACCAATATCCACTTTCAATTCCGTCGCGCCGGCCACGGCCGCCCCGGCGAGCAAAGGGGTGAGGAGAAAAATCACGGAACGAAAGGTTTTCATAATTTTTAATTAAAACGCCGGGGCGGACAGGTCCGGCCCCGGCGTTGACGGCGGAGGTTAATCACGCCCAGCAGTCCATAACATCGTTAAGGATAAACGAACCGATAGAAGATGGCACTGCCCGGGGCATTGGGATCAGCCACAATGGTGTTAGTGATCAGAATGTCAGTCGTGGCCGCCGAACCCGTCACCGTGGTCCAATTCGTGGCGGTCAAACCATTGGTCAGGGTGGTGTTCAACTGCTGTAACCAACCGCCGGCATAATTCGCCGGCCAGGTGAATTCCGTAACTACATTGGAACTGGTCACAGTGGTATTGTTGCTGAGGGTGATCTGCCTGGTGGACGGATCCACCACGCTGATGGTGCCTTGCGGGATCAACTGGCTGAGATCCCATACCAGGCCTGGACCAGGCACGCTGGGGCTGATTGTGGGATAGGAGTTGGTGGTGTTGAGACCGGCATTGCCCAGCACCCCGGCGTTGTAATAGTTGCCAAACAACTGGAAGCTCTGGCCGGCAGCAAACGGGGTGGGTCCGACATTTTGAATGACCAGGGTGCCACCATTGATGGCCTTGTTGGCCTGACTGGGACCGAAGCCTTGATTTTGGGAGAGCAACAGCGTGTTGACCTGGGAGTTGGTCAAGTTTACCTCAAAATACGTGGTGGAGCCGGCGTTCAACTGCACGCGACCAGCTGGATTGCCCGCCTGGGAATTATTGAGGAGGAAATCCGTGACCTTGGTGGTGCCCGTGGTACCGCCACCAGGAATAAAGGTGCCGCTGATCACCAGCGATCCAACATTGATGCTGCCAGGGCTGCCCGGATCGGCGTTGCCCGGGACATTATCCGCCAACGTGCCTCCATAATTAACGGTCAGGCTGGCACCATAAATCGTACCGGCATTGATCAGGGTTGAATTGGTAACCACCACCGCCGAACCGATGGCTCCCAAGGTGCCCGCATTGTAAAGCAGCGTGCCCGGGGAGAAGGTCAGAGCACCGCTGGCTGTGCCATAATTGGTCACCACACCGCTGTTGATGACCAAGGGGCCGGCCACCGTGCCGCTCGCACCGATGGTCGAATTACCTGCGGAGGTCAGGGAACCACCATCATTGCCATTAAAATTAAACGTGCCACCCGCACCGATGGCGGCGGAATTAAGGGAACCGATGCCCACCAGCGAGCCAGCATTCACTTGCGCGGCAATGGCGCTGCTGCAATCAATTTCCAGCACACTGGCGCCAGACTTCACCAAAGCGCAACTGCCAATGGCCCCCGCACCGAAGTAGTTGAAGGTAAACTGGTTGGTGGAACTGGCAACATAAATGCCGGTGCCGCTTTGGCCGGGATTGACATTCTCAGCGATGGTAATGTTCACGGGCACGCCAACGGTGTCATCAAAGCTGACAATGTCGCCATCGGTAAATTTGGTGACGGACAGAGTGTTGGTATCCAGCCAGTTCAGGCTGGAATGGTCCCATTGGGCATTTTCACCCCCGCGCCAGGCCAGGTGCTTGGGCTGGTTGGTATTAATGATCAAACGGATGGTTTGGGATGCGGTGTCATCCACGATTTGCAAGTTGTTGAAGCCCGGGGGCAGGGTGCCAATCCCGAGCGTATGAGCGCCCGGGGTCTGGTAGGCGATCAAGACGTTGGTGGCCGGGTAGGAGGTGAAGCCGGACAGCGAGGCAATATTGATGGTGCAGGTGGCCGAAGTCACAAGATTCGTGACAAAGGCATTGGTCACTCCCGCATTCACGAAAAAGGTCAGCTTGCCCGCCCCCAGGGTGAGGGTGGTAAGACTGGCGGCGGGACTGGCAATGGTATTGGAAACCACCAGTGTGCCTGCCGTGTTCACGGTGATGGTGTTATTGGTGCTGCCCGTACCCACCAGCACGCTGTTGAGGCGGGCGGTGCCGCCGCCGCCGACCGTCAACTGGCCCGAGGCCAGGGATTCATAAACTGCAAACGCACCCGCGGGATCCGCCGGGGTATGACCCAATTCAAGGAAGTTGGCCACATTCAACACCCCGTTGGTCCCCACCAGAAGGGTGCCCTTGACGTTGGCGGCATTGGTATATTGCATGTAACCAGCCCGAATGGTATTGGCACTGACGGTGCCATTATCAAAATTCAAACCGCCGCTGTCCGTGGGGTTGGCGGTATTGGTCCGGTTGCGGCCAAGCCAAATTTGGTCAACCAACAGGTCTACTTTTCCCCCGAGAAGGTTCACCAGACCGATGGTATTTTTGGAAGAATTAGCCGAACCCGAGTCCACCCCGACAGCGAGAAGGGACATGCGGCCACCATTGGCACCGCGCAAGTAGGCGGAGGCCAAAGGCGCGCCGGAGTTAGTGATGGTGGTCAAAAACCGCAGGGTTTCGCCCACCCCGGAGGAACCTTGCAAATGCGAGCGGCCCACTCCGATGCTGTCCGTGTATATCCCATTGGTAAGCCCAAGGTTCAGGAAACTCACCACACTGCCACCCGCCTGCTCGCCATTGTTGCCGGCATTGAAGGCATTTTGGAAGTTCAGGGCGGTATAATCGTCCGTCCAAGTCGTCGTGATGGTATTGGTGCGGGCCAGACTGAGCGTCACGAGACCGCCACCAACCAATCCTTGCGCATTCAAGGTCGCATCCCCCGCGCCGAAGCGGCTGACCTTGGCGACGAAATTGCTCAGACCAGACATGTTGACCGTCGTCAGGCGCGTGCTGGAACTGCTGCTGCCGTCATTGATCGAGAAGTTAGCACTGTTGTTGCTCACCACCAGTGCCCCACCGCCATAAAACACATATTGCGGACGGGAATTGTTGTTCGCCTTGTTGGCAATCGCCAGACCGTTGGTCCCCACCACCGAGAGGGTGACCCCCGTGGGAATCTGGGTAAAGGCACCGCTGACCAGATTATCATCGGCATCGCCGATGAAAATAAGCGATTGAATGGTGCGGGAGGCATCCACCGTGTTGGTGAAGGAGGCAATGGCCTGGTGCTCGATATAAACACTGTCATTGGCACCCGGCGCCACGCCCGTGCTCCAACTGGCGTTGGCGGACCAATTGCCAATGGAACCGGAATTAGTGGTTATCCATTGGGGCACCACAAATAAATTCACGTTGGTGCTGTAGACCGCGCCGCCACTGCCGTTGAGGCTGATGGTGGAGGCACCGGCAGCTTGATTCGTCACACTGAGCACGACGCCCAGATTGGTGGTTCCGGTGGTCATGACCGCCGGCGTCAAAACCGCGCTCACGCCGGCCGGGCCGGAAGCCGCCAGATTCACCAGATTGGTGGTGGCCCCGCTGATGGCCACCGAGTTGCTGCCCACCCCCAGAATGTTTGTGGTATTGGCACCGACCCAGTAATTAAGCGTCACCGGATTGATCACGACGGATTGCTGGGCTTGCCCCAAGCAAGGCAGCAAGAAGACGCAGCCCGCCGCGAGGGCCAGACCTAAAGGCCGGGATAAGCAACTAGGACGGCCCGCCTGATCCGGACCGGGCGGACAGGCTGGATGGATATTGGAGGTTGGGGAGGTGTTCATAGGGTCGGGTTAGGATACGGAAACTAACTGGCTTTACCGTTGTGGGGTTTGACTTTGAGGGTTTGCGATTTGACGGGGAAAGGGGAGGGCGGTTTACTGACTTTGGTAAGGTTCGCGCTCATTGAACCATTCATAGTCGGCACTGACACCCACCACGATATGACTGGAGGTGGTTACCCCATACTGAACTTTGACCAGCGTGCGCGGATCCATCCATTTATGGATTTCCGAGTGACCGTCGGCGAAGGAAATGTTACCGGCCGAGCCATGATAATGAGAGGGTAAATTGCGCCAGTATTCTGAGCCCTGGGGAATCCCGGGATCAAAGGAGAAGGTGGAGTTGCCCGTAAAGAGCAGCGTATAGGCACTTTCATCCACAAAGGCGAACACACTGGCCGGCCCCGGGGTGTTCAACTGCGTGGTGCGAATGGCCCGGATGTAAGTGCGGCCCTGAGTGGTATTGGCCGGAGCGGCGGTGGCCACCGAGTTGTTCAAGGACGAGTTCAAGGAATAGGAACGCACGCGCGCACCATTGATGGAGGGAATTTCATCCCCGGGACATTTATAAGTGCCCGGCGATTTAATATAAGGCAAAAAGAGGGAGCTTGAACTGACGAGGGTGCTCAAATTGGTATTGGCATCGTGGCTACCCCAGCTCAGCGAGTCCCCATTGTCAACCCACCCGCCATTACTAACCAATTTTTCCGAGTTGTCGCCGGAATACATGATCCAGGCGAGGTTCAACTGTTTGGTGTTGTTCAGACAATAGACGCCCTGCGCCCGGCGCTTGGCGGAAGCAAGGGCCGGCAGGAGCATGGCGGCCAGGATGGCAATGATGGCGATCACCACCAAGAGCTCAATAAGCGTGAACCCCGCCGACCGGTCCACAACCCGTTGTAAACGGCCGGACTGGTCCCAACCAAGGGAGCGATAAACGTTAGATTTCGGTTTCAAGTGCGTAAAATTTGGTGATACAAAAAGCTAGCACAACCCCCTGGCACTTGTAATACGAAAAAGACCAAAACATTTGCTATTTATGCCAAACGCACCTGATTTTGACACCCGGGATTTACAAATGACGGGCGGTTGGCAAACTGGCTGGCAGCACCAATTTCCATGAAACCGAACACACCCGCAAGCTGCCTCCTGGCCTTTTTTCTGGCCGGGACGGGGCTTGGCCTCGCCAAGGGCGACACCGTGGAACGATGGACAGATCCGGCCGTGCCGGATGGAATCAGGGCCGCGCTGACCACATGGGCCAAAGCCGCGGTGGGAAGCCCCCACCCGGCAACCAACTCATTGCGGCTTGTGCTGCGGGGCGGCCGGTATTGGCTCGCGCAAACGATCCGGCTGTCGGAACCTGAAGGCGTTGGGGCAATCACCCTCCAAGCTGCCCCGGGCGAGCAGCCGGTGCTTTGTGGCGGCCGCGAAGTTGGACCATGGCACCCCTTGCACAGCATTCCGCCAGCCTTGCCAGAGATCGCCCGCGGGAAAGTATGGGCGGCTCCAGCGCCACAATGGGCGGGGAAAGTTGCCTGCTTTCGCGAACTCTGGGTGAATGGCAACCGGGCGGTGCGCGCCCAAGAGCCTAATGAGGCTCACTTCGCACGTCTGGTGGCCTGGGATAAAACCAAACAAATCGCGACGATCCCGTCCGATTTATGGCCAGCCGACCGCGTGCCACCGGGACTGGAGATGGTGGTGGATCAAGTCTGGGAAATTGCCAATTTACGCATCGATTCCTGGCACAGGCACGGGCGCTATGCCGAGGTGCGCTTCCAGCAACCGGAGAGCCGGTTGGAATTCAACCATCCGTGGCCGCCGGTGACCGTGGATGCCACCTACCAAGCACCTTATTATCTGGTGAATGCCCTGGAGTTGCTCGATTCACCCGGGGAGTGGTATGAAGATTTGGCCACCGGCATGATTTATTACTGGCCGCGCCCGGGCGAGGAACTGACCCACGCCCGGGTGGTGGCACCCCTCCTGGAAACACTGCTCGAGGTGGCGGGTTCGCCCACTCACCCGGTGGCCAATCTGCATTTTTCGGGCATCACGTTTGCCAATACCACCTGGCTGCGCCCATCCGAGCAGGGACATGTGCCGTTGCAGGCGGGCATGTTCCTGCTGGACGCACACAAACTTAAGCCCAAAGGCACCGTTTACGCACCAAAACTTGACAATGTGGCCTGGATTGGCCGTCCGCCCGCCGCCGTGCAACTGAACTACGCCACCAATGTCACCTTTGACCATTGTACATTTGAGCAACTGGCTGCCGCCGGGCTCGATGTGGGCACGGGTTGTCATGCAGTGACCGTTCAGGGCTGCCTGTTTCGTGAGATTGGCGGCAATGGCCTGCAATTGGGCCGATTTTCGGATCCCGGGGTGGAAACCCACCAGCCATACCGGCCGGCAAACGAGGCAGAAGTCTGCTCGGACATCCACGTGGCCAATAATTTCATCACCCGTTGTGGACTGGCGGACTGGGGTTGTGTGGGCATTGCCGCCGGTTATGTCCGGAATACCCGGATGGAACACAACGATATCAGCGTTCTGCCCTATACGGGCATCAGCCTGGGGTGGGGCTGGACCAAAATGACCAATGCCATGCGGGACAATTTGATTGCGGCCAATTACGTGCACCAAGTCGGGCAGCGACTCGGTGATTTGGGCGGCATTTACACCTTGTCCGCCCAGCCGGGAACCCTGGTGCAGGGCAACGTGATTGAGGACCTCCAGCCGAGCGCGGAGGTTCCCGATCCGGAGCACTGGTTTTACCTTTACACGGACGAAGGATCGGCGGGGATCACCCTGCGGGATAACTGGTGTCCCTCCGCCAAGTTTCTGGCCAATGCCAATGGACCGGGAAACTCCTGGATCAATAATGGCCCGGCCGTGTCTGCGGCCATCAAAAATCAAGCTGGCCTGGAACCGCGGTATCAATATCTGATCAAATCAACGATTCCTTAAGACACCATGAAATTTTACCGGCCGGCCCTTTGGCTGGCGCAAATGCTGCCGGTTTTTACGCTCCAGGCGGAATTGATCCCCGTGGCTTTGCGTTGCGATTATGCGGTGAATCCGTTGGGGGTGGAAACGCCCAACCCCCAGCTTGGCTGGCAACTCACCAGTAGCGAGCGGGGTCAAAAGCAAACCGCCTGTGAAATTCTGGTGGCGACTTCGGCGGAAAAATTGGGGCTGAATCAGGGGGATCTCTGGGATAGTGGACGGATGGCCACAGAAGAAACCATTCAAATGCCATATGCGGGAACTCCTTTATGCTCAGCGGAGCAGGTGTTTTGGAAAGTCCGGGTGTGGGACGTCAAGGGGCATGCCTCCGCCTGGAGCGAGCCCGCCACCTGGACCATGGGTGTCCTGACCAAGGCGGACTGGCATGGCCAATGGATCGGCGCGGCGGACACCAACCTGCCGTCCCTGCTATTACGCCGTGAATGGGTGGTCAAGCCGGGCTTGCAACGCGCCATGCTGAATGTCTGCGGGCTGGGGCAATACGAGTTGACGCTCAATGGAAAAAAGGTGGGCCAGGATTTCCTGGCCCCCGGCTGGAGTAAATATGACAAAACCTGTCTCTATGAGACGCGCGACTTAACCACCAGCCTGCGCCCCGGACCCAATACCATCGGCCTGGAACTGGGCAATGGCATGTATAATGTGCTGAGCGTGACGGGGCGCTTTACGAAATTCAAAGGCTCCTTTGGCCCGCAAAAAGCCATCGCGCAAATCCGCCTGGAATACCGGGATGGGGGGGTGGAGTACCTGGCCACGGATGACCGTTGGCGCGTGACCGGCGGTCCCATCACCTTCTCTTCGATTTACGGAGGCGAGGATGATGACGAACGCCGGCGGCCGGCAGGCTGGAATGCAAATGGATTTGATGACTCCCGATGGGGCCGGGCGATTTTGGTCGAGGGGCCGGGCGGCATCCTGCATGGATGGGAATGTTCCGCCCCGCCGATTCGGGAATTTGAAAACCACCTGCCCGTGGCCATATCCCAACTGACCAATGGCGACAACCTGTATGACCTTGCTCAAAACGCCGCCCACCTGCCCCAACTCACCGTGAGCGGACCAGCGGGCAGCACTATTCGGCTGCTGCCGGCCGAACTGCTCGGGCCGGACGGCGCCATTTGCCAGTCATCGATGGGGGCTGGTCATCGGGGATATGTGTGGTGTGACTTCACCAAGGCCACCGATGGGGAGGAACGCTGGGCACCCAAGTTTTTTTATGTGGGCTGTCGTTACTGGCAAATTCACGCCACGCCCGCCCGGCCCGGCGGCCCGCTGCCCGTGGTCAAATCCGTAACGGGACGGGTGGTGAATTCCACGGCGGAACCCGTCGGGGATTTTACGTGTTCCAATCCGCTATTCAACCGCATCCGCAACCTCGTGCGTTGGGCACAGCGGAGCAATATGATGAGCCTGCTGACGGATTGTCCGCACCGCGAACGCCTGGGCTGGCTGGAGGAGGATCATTTGAATGGACTCGCGTTGCGTTACGAATTTGACCTGGCCCAACTCTTTACCAAAACGATGAATGACATCGCGGATTCGCAGCTCACCAATGGCCTGGTGCCGACGATTGCGCCGGAATACACGGTGTTCCGGGACAAAACCAACCCCAACCGGCTGCGCAGCGCTTTTGGTGACTCGCCCGAATGGAGCAGCAGTTTCATCCTGGTGCCGTGGCAGCAATATGAATTTGACGGCGACCTGCATCTCTTCCGGCGGCACTATGACGCCATGAAAGCCTATCTGGCTTATGCGGGCAGCCAGGCGACGAACGACATCGTGAGCTTTGGGCTGGGCGACTGGTTTGATGTGGGTCCCAAAAAACCCGGGGTTTCGCAATTAACCCCGGTGGCCCTCACGGCCACAGCGTTTTACTATGAGGATGCGGCCGTGCTGGCCCAAGTCGCTGCCTTGCTGGGAAAAACCACTGATGCGCAGGAGTTTTCCGCATTAGCCGGGCACATTCGCCATGCCTTCAACCGGGAATTTTTCAATCCGGCCACGCACAGTTACGCCACGGGTTCGCAATGTGCGAATGCCATCGCCCTGGCGATGGACCTTTGCGAGCCAGCCAACCGGGCCGCTGTGGTGTCGGCCCTGGTTCGGGATGTGGCCGCGCATGGCAATGCCCTGACGGTGGGGGATGTGGGTTACCGCTATCTGCTGCGCGCCCTAGCCGATGGCGGGCGGAGTGACGTGATTTATGCCATGAACAATCAATCCGACAAGCCGGGTTACGGTATGCAGCTCCAAAAAGGCGCCACGAGTCTGACGGAGTCGTGGAACGCCGGGACCAGCACCTCGCAAAACCACTTCATGCTGGGGCAGATTGAGGAATGGTTTTATCACGACCTGGCGGGCATCCGCTCGGATGGCAACGGTTTCAAAACCATCACCATTGCCCCGCAACCTGTGCCCGGACTGACCTGGGTGAAAGCATCCTATCATTCCATCCGCGGCAAAATCGGCAGCGCATGGAAACAGGCGGGCGACACCTTCACCCTGGCGGTCACCATCCCGCCGGGCACCACCGCCACGGTGCAGGTTCCCGCGACGGCGGCGGATGGAGTCACGGAAAGCGGACGACCGGCGGCGGCCAGCGACGGCGTCAAATTCCTGCGCTTCGCGGATGGCCGGGCCGTATTCGCGGTGGCCTCGGGCTCCTACCAATTTGAGGCACACTAAGCCGCCGGCCCGAATCAGGGCAAGGTTCCGAAGTAAAAACTCACGCTGCCGGAGTATTCCCCGTGGACCACATTGGGCTGGCCTTGGGGACCACCGAAACGGGCGGCCTTGAATTTGCTGCCAATCGGCGGGATGGTGTCCAAAAACGCCAGACCGCAGGTGGGGAACTCAGCCAAGGCCTGCCCGCAAATTTTGGCGGGGGCAAATTCGGGTGTGAGTACTTGCAAGTAAGGCACGCGGCTGCGGTTGAGAATGGTCAACTGACCTTCAGTGGTGTCCCATTGCATCCAGCGAACCCCGGCAAAGACCCCTTTAAACTCGGGGTAAACCCAATCGTGAAAGCCGGTGAGCGTATTGTTATAATCATTCTCATAGAGGCCAAAGCTGACGCCGCGCAAGCGGTTTTTGTAGACGCGATAAGGACCGTCCCCCAGCCAGCGCTTGTGCCGGACCAAATGCTCGGGATAATCAAACGTCACCCCCAGATAATCATTCGTGCCGGCGGCAGTGTAACGATAATCACAATCCACCCAGCCATTCCCATTGATCCGCCAGACGATGGATTTAAGATCCCCCGCAAAATGGGCGGACACCAGGGCATCCGGTCCGTCCTCGGCAAAATGAATCTCGCTGAGGCGGCCATTGGCGGGGGTCAGCACCGGCCCGTTGGTCAGGGAGAACGTCTGGTGACCACGCCGGGCCCGGGTGAGCAAACCAGTGGCTTTGCTGAAGCCCACGGTCAAATCGCCGGCCACCACTTGAATTTCACCATTGGTTTCGCAGGGGACGGCATGATTCCAGGCGGTGGTGTCTTCCGGCAGGCGCGCCGAATCGTCGTGGTTCAGCGGCCAAACCCATGTCCACAGTTCGCGGCCGGTGGGGTCTTCCACGCGCAAAGCGAGGGCATCGGCATGGGGCGAATCGGCGGCGGGGTCGGCTTCCAACAGGCCGGTGCCGCCGGGCGGAATGGCCGGGGAAGCAAGGGTGCCGGAGCGCAGCACGGTCAGGCGACCGGCGGCGGACGGCAGTCCGTACTGGCGCAACTGCCAGGTGAATTTGCAATCCTTCGCATCGGTGAAGCTGTAATGATTGGCGATTAAAAAGTGACCGCCGGGCTGCCGGGTGACTTGAATGGGCGACCATATTTCGCGGATGGCATAATAGCTGCCCTCGCGCTGGCGGTAAGGACCCACGATGCCATCGGGGGCCCGGTTGCCAGCGGTGTCGATTTCGCCGGTGTCAGGACGTTTCAAACCATCGTCCAGCAGGGCCCAGATGAAACCACCGGCAGCGAGCGGATGACTCATCATCATGTGCCAGTAATCATCGAGGCCGGCACCGGCACCACCGTCAAACAGCCCGTGCAGAAATTCCGTGGGCAGGTAGATATATTGGGCGGGATCATTGGTGGCGACAACTTCCTGGTTGTTGGAGTAATAAACCTTGCGGCCGGCACTGGCGATTTCCGCGCGGTCAAAAGCCAGGTAATGGGCGGTGTTCAGGCCACTGAAGGTGGCCCAGGGATGCAAGACCCGGCGCTGCTGGGGATCTAATTCGGGAAAGAGATGGTCCAGGTTGGTATTGAAGCCCCCCTCATTGCCGTTGTCCCAAAACAGAATGGCGGGGTGATTCACATCCCGCTCCACCATTTCACGGACGAGCCGGGGGCCGACGGTGTTGTCGTAGGCATGGTGCCAGCCGGTGAGTTCATCCAGCACATACAGGCCGTATTCATCGCAGAGATCCAGAAACCGGCTGTCCGGCGGATAATGGGACATGCGCACGGCATTCATGTTCGCATCCTTAATGGTTTCAATGTCCAGGCGCTGGACCGCCTCGCTGAGACAGCGACCGGAGTCCGGCCAAAAGGAATGCCGGTTGGCCCCTTTCAAAATAATGCGCTGGCCATTGAGGTACAGGCCATCACCGGCACGCACTTCGAAGGTGCGAAAACCGAAGCGCTGGGTCAGTTGATGGATGGTCCGTCCGGATTGCTGTAACCGGACGGCCAGGCAATAGAGGTTGGGGGTTTCGGCATTCCACAGTTTCGGCCCGGCGATCCGGGTTTGGAGGATGGCCTTTTGGTCCTTGATGGGGGCGGTAAACACCGGGCCCACCGGCACCCCCGCGACCGTTTGCACCTGGGCCTCCACCAACTCCCCATCGTCCGCGTGGTCCAGGAAGACATCGGCGGCCAGGGAGCCATCGGCCCGGGCATTGATGGCCAGCCGGTCAATAAACTGGGTGGGCACGGCGTCCAGGTGCACGGGGCGGTAAATCCCGCCAAACACCCAAAAATCGGCTTGCCGCTCGGCCTGGTTGATGGATTGATTGGCGGAATGTTTGGCCACGGTGACTTCCAGCCGGTTGGCCCCGGTGAAATGCAACGACGAGGTGACCTCATACTTAAACCGATAGAAACTGCCTTGATGCACCGGGCCGGCGGACTGGCCATTGAGTTTCACCTCGGTATCGGTCATGACCCCTTCAAAGACCAGAAACACGCGTTTGCCGGACCAGGCGGCGGGCACGGAAAATTCATGTTCATAAAGCCCCTGCTCGGCATAGGCATTGGTGAGGTCCTTTTCATAATGCAAGGTGCCAAACCCATGGACATCCCAGTGGGAGGGCACCGGGAGATTCGTCCAAAAGCCTGAATTAGCCCCGGAAGTGCAGAAAAATTTCCAAGGGATGGCATCATCCTTGCCCTGGCCGGAGAGGAACTGGCTTTCGGTTTCCTGGGCTGGAACCCAGCCTGCGGCCAGCAGCAGGCACCAGCAAACTGATTGCAGGCAGAAATTCCGCCAGCCACCCGGCCGCTTATTTTGATCAACGCATTTCATGGATAGGGGACATGTTTGTCGAAAGGCGCGGGAGTGACAAGCCTGAGGCGGTCAAATTTGGCGCAGCTTGGAGGCGGGGTCATGGCAAGCAAATTTCGGGTCATTGGAAATGGGTAAACCTCCCGGGGGGGGGGGGGTGACGGGGCTTGACGGGATTTTTGGCTAATTTGTTGCATTGGATTGTTTTTCCATGGGTTGCGGTACTTTTAACGCTTGGCAGGGGGTTTACGCGGGAATGTCCAAGGTCGAAAGTCAAAGACTGGCAAAGGTACGATTAGGCACGATTAGGTGCGCTTTGACGGGGTTTAGCCGCCAGCGCCGGGTCGGGGACCCGGCCTACAGGTTCGGGGCAGCGGTTTTGGGATGTCAAAGAACCGGGAGCGGCGCAAGGCGACCACGGGGCACGGGTGGAGGCGTGGATTAACCACCCCGCTTAAACCGCTCGCTTGATGAGTATAGGACAGCGGGGGGATATTGTCAAATGAGGCCGGTGCAGGAATTAGGTTGCCGGAAGCACCGGAGACAAGGGGCCGCCGGCTTGGGGAAAAATCATTAAATAGCCGCAAACATCGTAAAATTGGCCGTTTTTAGATTATTTTATGACACAAGAGAAAGGGCCTGGTGGCAGAATAGGCCGGAATGAGGGGCTTTGACCTAAAATACACCCAAGGAAGCAAGGCCATGCCCTAGGGACTTTCACGTTACGCACATCAATCTTGCCGGTGGTGGCTGCGGTGATAAGCGCGGTGCGGTATTCCGTGAGCCGATGAACTGCCGAAGCTAATCGATGAGACGGGCCTTCAGCCCTAACAGGGGTAGGGGACGGTTTACCTGGGCCGGTGGCCCAGGCTGGTATGAGGCCGGGCCGTTGGCCCGCAATGAGATACAGGCTCAGCGATACCGGCTCAGCGCCCAAGGATCGACGAATTGACAACCGGGGGCAAACACCAGAAGCAGTGCCGCATCCCCAGCATATCAAGGGTCCATGGCCGGCCCCCTGACGGGGGTTGTTAAGTGCGGCTTTCGGGTTGAATTATAGGGGCCGGGCTGGAAACATGGGGGCCATGAGCTTTGGCCCGCGCGTGAATCGGAAGTGGCTGCTGGCGGCCTGGGGATGTTGGTGGTTGCTGGCGGGCCGGTTGCCGGCGGCCCTGACGGGGCCGACACTGCACTTTGATTACCGCAGCCGTACCGCACCGGAAAATCCGCTGAATGATTTCATGTATTTTATCCCGCTGATTTCCCCGGATACAGTGGCGGTGCACACCAACGCCGGCAATACCCAGCAGGCCCGCATCCTGTCCCGGCACTGCGTGACGAATGGGGCGGAGTTCCGGGCGGTCTGTGAATTTGCGCTGACGGGCGCGGGGTTGCAGCGGAGTGTTTTTGATCATACGGGCAAGATTCAGCGGCGGCGGCAGGAATTGCTCGCCGGCCATCCGCTAACCCATCAACTCACGGCGATTCAGGTGGCCGGGGCGGGCCGGGGGAGCGTGGAGATCGCCGGGTGGCTGACCAACGGGGAACCCACGGTGACGGAGGTGCGGCTGCGATTCAATGCGCAGGGCCAGGCAAGTCCGGTCAGCATCCGGCTGGAGGACCTGGCCAGTCATAACGGGGTGATTGGTCCGGAGAATGAACTGGTGGCGCGGGTGAAGGCGCTGACGTTTCGCCGGCAAACGGGTCCGCCGCAGATGGAAGTGACGCTGGACTCGCTGAAATCGGCCACGGCAGCGGACAGCCTCTGGCAACATTGGATGGGCAGCCTCAAAGGGATGGCGGTCAATTTGTTTCTGCCACCGTTGACGGTGACGGCCGAGGGACATGCGGCCATGCTGGCATTTGGCCAGGCACTGGCGATGGGGCAAACCACTTACCGTTTTCCCTTCGCCACCCGGTTGCAGGCGGGTGCGGCTGACCCACCGTAGGAGCAGGTGGCGGAGGGATGGGCGCCAAGCGGTTGTATTTTTGCAATACTCCAGCTTATCAATCTAAGTTTGTGTAATTTATAGTTGGCGCGGTCAGTGAATTGAGGAGATCAGTCCCGGTGGGAGACGTGACGTTCGCCCTCACCCCCACGATCCGCCGACGCAGCTCCTATGGCGGACGGGGAGGAGGAATGGTCAGCAGACGCCTTGGGTTGAACCAAATGAGACTGGCAACGACTAACTTTGAAACCAGTCCACTTGTAGGGGTACGGTCAGGGGATTTCAGATGGGAAATTTCAGATTTCAAACAGGCCGGGGCGGGGATTTAATTAGAAACTCCTTACGTCGTTTCCTACCAGCTCAGGGTGGATGATTGGGACAGCAGGCGGGCTCGCAGGATGGTCGGACCGGCATTGAACTGGCGAAGAGTGTCCCGGTGGGATGAGGCATTGCTGCGGCGGAGGGAGGAAACTTCAAATTTCAAACTGGTTAGGCATCCGGGTCAAAATCATAATGTGCTGCCAACTGTCGCGGCTGCGTTTGCTGCGATGTCAAAAAGAACAAGCTCGTCCGGCTGCGGCACAAGCTGCGCTGACTCTCGATTCCATGCGGCCAGCGCAGCGAAGTGCGGACGGAATGCCTCAAAAAACTCTCGCCGCTTTTCTGGCGATGCTGCCTTGATGAAACCATCAAGCTGGACATCATCGCTGATGCTCCACTCTCTCGCCAGCGGAAGAAGATGGCGAACCGCCGCCGGAATCTTCGACTCGTCAATCACAACTTCGGGAATGTCGGAGTATCGGGATGTAATGTTCATAAAGTGCGCGCTAGGATGCCTAACATGATAGTGAGTCACGATTGTGTGGTTTAGCACCATTCATAGAATTGGGTATAATCCTTTAAATCTGGCCTGTCGAGCATCAGATGGCTAACCAGGGGGCCATTATGGAACCGGCAACAGCCACAGGCGGAGGGGCAAAGAATTGGGGATTTCAGATGGGAAATTTCAGATTTCAAAATGGCCGGGGCGGGGATTTAATTAGAAACTCCTTACGTCGTTTCCTACCAGCTCAGGGTGGATGATGGGGACAGCAGGCGGGCTCGCAGGATGGTCGGACCGGCATTGAACTGGCGAAGAGTGTCCCGGTGGGATGAGGCATTGCTGCGGCGGGGGGGGAGGAAACTGCAAATTTCAAACTCCAATATTCAGAGAATATTCAACATGCAAGCTTCAAGCCAACCGTCCGGATAGGAGCTGGTGCGTGGCGACCTGGCCAGGCATGCGTTCAAGCGGCGACACCGGTCGAACTTACTCAGGTGACGTGACCGGGTCAAAAGCTAAGCCACGCCGCCGGTGAAATGAGGATGACTGGTGGTGTTGCTTAGTCGATGGGACGGGCCTTCAGCCCTAAAAGGGGATGGGACGGTTTACCTGGGCCGGTGGCCCAGGCTGGTATGAGGGCGGGCCGTTGGCCCTCAATGAGATACAGGCTCGGCGA
>CAIQWB010000004.1 GCA_903875465.1 uncultured Verrucomicrobia subdivision 3 bacterium | reverse complement strand
GGGGTGGGTTTGAGGGGTGGGTTTGAGGGGTGGGTTTGAGGGGTGGGTTTGAGGGGTGGGTTTGAGGGGTGGGTTTGAGGTAGGATGCCGGTTTTTTATTAACGCGGGCTGGCGGATGTCCGGTAAAGGACCGGCTGGGGAGAGCAGTACATCGGGGAGGTGAGTTGGGATTGAATCTAAATTGGGTGGGAGTGGCTCCCCATGCTTTAGCACACAATCAAACCCCGGAGTGAATGCCGCCGAAAACCGCGCGGGCCCCTAAAAATCAAAGGAATAGGAAATATCGTACTCATAGTGGGACAGCAAGCTGGCCTGGTCATCGATGCGGCCAACGCGTTTGATGCTCGAATTATCCCACAGGGTCCAGCCGGACTTTTTCACGGGCACCACCAGTGGCGTGAACGGCCCCTTGGGGCTGAATTGCCAATATCCGGGTGAATTGGTGCTTAGCAAGGGGAAGGCATGGCGGTGGTGTTCCAAAGGGTACCCGGCGGTCTCCATCAAGGTGCGGAATTGCTGCGGCAGATTGTTGGTACCGCTTTGAACCGACGCATGGACAGGACCAAGCTGGAGGCGGGCCATCACGGCCATAATCCAGATGACTTTCATTGTGGTTCCCATGAGTGACAGCTCCGACGGCGATGGTTGTCGACTCCCAGCTTAGCCGGCGACCCCGCCCGCTCGCCATGGGGTGTTTTCCCTGATCGACTATTGGAAATGGGCGATAATGCCGGCCAAGGTCTCCCGTACCCGCCGGTTTTTCAGCGCCCCTGGCAGGTCGAGTGGCTGCGAGACGCGGGGAAACAGCCAAATCCGCCCGCGGTCAAAGAACTCCCCGAGCAAGGCCGCATTCGTGCGGGTGGAGGCGTCCGTCCGCTCGGGATCCATCAATACCACCAGTGCCTGCCGCCGGGCGGTCAGCGGTAACGCCGCCAGCGTCAAGCGCACCTGATTCACCACGCCCAACTCATTTGGGGCCACAATCACCGGCACCGCCCGCAGGGCCATAATCAAATCCCGCGAATCCACCCGTTCCCCCAGGGGACTCAACAATCCGCCAGCGCCTTCAACGAGCACCACCGCGAACCGCCGACGCAGCGCCCGCACATGGGCCAGGATTTCCGCCAGGACCAACCGCCGGCCTTCGCCCCGCGCGGCCAGCACCGGGGCCACTGCAGCGCGGAAATGCCAGGGGTTAATCTCATCCAGGGTCAACTCCCCCCCCATGGCCCGGGCCAGCCACTCCGCATCCTCCCGCCCGCCGGAGCAGACCGGCTTGAGGGCCGCCACCGGGATGCCCGTTTGCCGGCAGTAGGCCGTTAGGAGGGTGGTCAGCACGGTCTTGCCCACCCCGGTGCTGGTGCCGGTTATCAATATGGTCGCGCGCGACATTTTCCCCATGAAAGCCGAAACCCGGCAATTGCGCCATCAAAACCGTTGACGGAACCGGCCGGGCTCGCTTAGACTAATTGGCTCGTTTAACGAAAAAAATATTGTGAATATCACCGTTGAAAATCTGGCCCCGTGCAAAAAGCTGGTGCGCGTGGAATTGGACGCAAATGTGGTGGACGAAACGTTTGCCGCCATCACCAAAAATTTCCAAAAAGAGGCCGCCCTCCCCGGCTTCCGTCCGGGCAAGGCCCCGCTGCCCATGGTCGTCAAAAAATATGACGCCGAAATCAAGGATGAGGCCAAGCGCAAGCTGATTGGCGATGCCTATCGCAAAGCGCTGGACGAGCAGAAAATCTCGGCCATTGGCTATCCAGACATTGAAGAAATCCAGTTTGAACGCGGCCAGGCCCTGATTTTCGCCGCCACGGTCGAAACCGCCCCTGAATTTGAACTGCCGGAGTACAAGGGCCTGCCCGTGAAACGCGAAACGCGCTCCGTGGTAGAAGCTGATGTGGACCGCGCCCTCGAACTCCTGGCCCGCCAGCAGGTGAAATACAACACGGTCGCCCGCGAAGTGCGCAATGGCGACATTGCCGTGGTGAATTACACCGGCACGGTCGATGGCAAACCCATCACCGACCTGGCCCCCACCGCCAAGGGCCTCACCGAGCAAAAGAGTTTCTGGGTCGATCTCGCCCCGAACACCTTTATCCCCGGCTTCGCTGACCAGCTGGTGGGCGCCCAAGCGGGCGACAAGCGCACCGTGAACGTCGACTTCCCGGCTGATTTTGTCACCAAGGAGCTCGTTGGCCTCAAGGGCGTGTACGAAGTGGAAGTCGTGGAAGTGAAGGAAAAGATTCTGCCGGCCATTGACGATGCTTTTGCCAAGACCTACGGCGCGGACGATCTCCTCAAGCTGCGCGAAGGCGTGCGCAAGGATCTGGAAAACGAACTGAAATCCTCCCAGGAAAAATCCCTCCGCGGCCAGCTCCTCGGCGGCTTGCTCGCCCGGGTGGCTTTTGAACTGCCCGAGGCGGTCGTGGCCCAGGAAACCCGCCAGGTGGTTTACAGCATCGTTCAGGAAAACAGCAAACGCGGCGTCGCCCGCGAACTGATCGAACAGCAGAAAGACGAAATTTACACCGCCGCGGCGCGCACCGCCAAGGACCGCGTGAAGCTCTCCTTCCTCGTGCAGCGCATCGCCACCAAGGAAGGCGTTCAGGTCTCGCAGGAGGAAGTCATCCACCGCGTGCAGGCCCTCGCCCAGGCCTACCAGATTCCGGTGGAGAAATTCATCAAGGATCTGCAAAAACGCAACGGCGTGAATGAAATCTACGAGCAGATCGCCCACGAAAAAGTGGTCCGCCTGCTGGAGCAGTACGCCCAGATCGAGGACGTGGCTCCGGCCGCCAGTTAAGTCATTCCCCGGTTACTTTTCGCACGGGGCCAGCGTCTTGGATTTGACGTGTTGCGGTAAAACCCGCAACATGTCAAAACGATGAACAAAATAATCGCCGTTTCGCTGGCCTCGGCCGCCACCCTGGGAGCCGGAGCCCAAACGGCCACCCATGCCGAGCCCGTTCGCGAACTTTCGCTCAAGGAGTGTGTCCAGCAGGCCCTCGCGCACAATTTTGATGTTCAGATTCAGCGGTACAACCCGATCATCCAGCAAAGCTCCCTGAGCCTGGCTTACGCGGGTTACGATCCCAGCCTCACCATCAGCGGCGCCCACAACCACGAGGTCCAGGGACCGGATGGCCAGCCCGCCTTCGTCTCCGACGCGGACAATTTTTCCTCCCAAATCAACGGGGTCGCCCCCTGGGGCCTGCAATACGGGATTGGCGGCAATGTGGCGGAAAATATTGGGGCCTCCTACTCCACCACCACGCTCACCCGGCCCGCGACTGACACCTCCAGCGGCAGCGTAGGCCTGAACGTCACCCAGCCACTCCTTAAAAACTTCTGGATCGACAGCACCCGGCTGAGCATCGCCGTGGCCAAAAACAATCTGCAACAATCGGAGCAGGGCGTGCGCCTCCAGTTCATCAACACGGTAGCGGCCGTGCAGAACGCGTATTACGAACTCGTTTATGCCCGGCAAAATATCATCGTCCAGCAGGAGGCCCTCACCCTGGCCCAGACCCAGTTAAACCAGGACCGGCAGCGCGTGCAGGTGGGCAGTCTCGCCCCGCTGGATGTTCAGCAGGACGAGGCGCAAGTGGCCTCCAGCCAGGCGGCCCTCATCACGGCGCAAAACACTTTGTCCATCGATGAGAACACGTTGAAAAATTTGCTCACCGACTCCTACCGGCAGTGGCAGGGCATCAATATTCAGCCCACCGAGCAACTCACCTCCGACCTGCGCTTGTTTGACCTGCAGGATAGCTGGGGCAAGGGGATGACGAAACGACCCGACCTCCTGCAAGCCCGCCTCGAAGTGACCCAGCTCGGCATTGATTTGAAATTTGACCGCAACCAGCTTTACCCAGAGCTGGATTTGAAAGGCACCTACGGCCTGAACGGCACGGGCCAGGAGTTCAATGATGCCTTCAATCAATATCGCGAAGGCAACCGTCCCTACTACAGTTACGGGGCGTCGGTCACCATTCCCTTAAGCAATATCAAGGCGCGCACCACGCTTAAAGCGGACAAGGCCACCCTCGCGCAGAAATTACTCGCCTTGAAGCAACTCGAGCAAACGGTGATGGTGGATATTGACAACGCGGTGAAACAGGTCGCCTCCGATTACCAAAGCGTGCAGGCTTCCAAGCAGGCCCGCATCTATGCGGAAGCTGCACTGGACGCCGAGCAGAAAAAATACAACGTCGGCAAAAGCACCACCTTCACCGTGCTCCAGTTGCAAAACACCCTGACCGCCGACCGCGGCGCGGAAATCCGCAGCATTGCCAATTACGATGAGGACATCGCCCGGCTGGCCCAGAAAGAGGGCACCACGCTGGATGAATTGAATATCACCGTGGATATTCACTAACCGTCCGCCGGCTCACCAAAAATTCCAGGCCCCGCGCCAGACCACCCAAGTGCCCAGCAGGCCGTTGGTAATGGCGTGCGCGGTCATCGCATCGCCCAGGCGGTTCTTGCGGATGACCAACCATTGATAGGCCGCCCCGCACAGAATCCCGGCGATCCATTCATTGTGCGACACGCCAAACACCAGGGCCGTGGCCACGAAGGGCAGCGGGAAAAACCGGCCCAGCGGCACGGTCATAAAATCTGGACGGCTAATGTAGCGGTATAAAAAGGAACGATAAAACGCCTCTTCCAAGGGCGGCACCACCAAAGTGCTCCCCAGGATGCGTGTGATAATAAAAAGCCACGCCAGTGCCGCGTTATCGGCAAATTGGGCCAGCGGATTCCACGGCAGCGCCGCAGTGGTGGGAGCCTTGGACAAACCCACTTTTACCCACAGCGTATTTTGCGTCGTCCAGTCTCCTGAAATACCCACCCACAAGGCAAACACGCCAATCCCCACCACCACCGCCTCCCAGCTGAAGGCCCAGCGAATCTCCGTTACCACGGGGAACATCTCCCAAACCAACCAGATGCCGACCAGGGTTTTGCCCAGGTAGAACCAATAGCGCGAAGCCTCGCCAAACTGCCCCTGCGCCCCCGTGAGTAGTAGAAAAACCACAAAAGGTGCGACTCGCGCCACCGCAGGTGACCCGGCCAATAGTTGTTTGAGCAAACGCATATTAAATAAAGTTTCGAGTTTTGGGTGCTCCACACCGCAGCCCCAAGTGGCAACGGCTGCCCGCCAGTCCGGCCGGCGCATGGATTCCCCCCTGCCTTCGTCCCATCATTTCCGGGCTGCGACCGCCCGGCCGCCACCGCCCAGAATTTTCCGCGCGGCCTTCACCAGCGCCGCCGCCTCGGCCGGCGTGCCAATGGTGATCCGCAAATAATCCTGAATGGCCGGGGCGGAAAACCACCGCACTAGAATTTTTTCAGCACGCAGTTTGTGCAACCAATCCGCTGCGGAAAACTGGGGCGGCTGCGTCAGAATGAAATTCGTCTGGCTGGGCAGCACGATGAACCCCAGCGCGGCCAGGTCCCGGCTTAAACGCTCCCGCGTGGCAATGATGCGCTGGAAATTCGCGCGGTAATAACCGAGATCATCGAGGGTGGCCGCCGCCGCCACCTGCCCCAGGCCATTCACATTGTAACTGTCGCGGATTTTATGCAGCGCGCCGATCAGATCAGCATGGCCGATAAAATAGCCGACCCGCTGAAAGCACAGGGAATAAGCTTTGGAAAACGTGCGGGACACCAGCACATGCTGATATTTCAGCGCCAGTGCCCCGGCATTTTCCGCGGCGAAATCCACATATGCCTCGTCCAGCACCACGACCCCACGTTGCGCCTGGCACAATTTGTCCAGCGCCACGGTGGCATAACCATGACCACTCGGCGCATTGGGCGTGGTCACCAGGCTCAGCGCCGCCTCAAAACTCCATTGGCGGCCTTTTTTGAGCTCCGGCACCGTGGGCAAATTGAAATCCGCCTTTAAGGGCACCGCGTTTTTCGCCGCCCCATGGGTGTCGGCCAGCACGGGATACAAGGAATAACTGGGCGTAAAATATTGCACCACTTCCGCCGGCCGCGGCCGCAAGGGGCGCCCGGTGGGTTCCACAAAACCCCGGATCGCCAAGGCCAGCAATTCATCAGAGCCGTTCCCGATGATAATATTCTCCGGCTGGCAGCCATGCAGGGCGGCCAACTTTTCCCGAACTATTTCAGCCGTGGGATTCGGATACAGGCGCAACCGGCCGTCCACGGCCGCCTTGACCGCCCGCAAGACCCGGGGCGAGGGCGGATAGGGATTCTCATTCGTGTTCAGTTTGACCAACCCCGCGATCTTGGGCTGCTCCCCAGGCACATACGCGTGCAACTGCTGCACGAGTGGACGGATCAGATGGTTTCGACGACGGGCAATCATGAGCGACTAGTTTAACTCAAAAACCACTAAAAGTCGAACCAAAGTATCCCCCTAACAGGCATAACAATATTAGGCATAGTGGTGCCATGCTTTCGAAAGAACTCGTAGCCGCTTCCACTGTCCCGCTGGTGCTATCGGTCCTCACCGCCGGGGAAAGTTATGGCTATGAACTCATCCAGCGCGTGCGCGACCTGTCCGGCGGTAAGATCGAATGGACCGAGGGCATGCTCTATCCCGTGGTGCACTGGATGCAGAAGGAAGGTATGATCGAGGCCGAGTGGCGGGAAGCTGAAACCGGCCGCAAAGGGAAATATTACCGGCTGTGCGAAGCTGGCCGCCAGGCTCTGAACGAGGAACAACAACAGTGGCTGACCGTCCACACCACCCTGACCCAATTATGGAAAATCCAACCCAATTTGAGCTAAACGGCCACATTCTGGCCTGGCGGGAAAAGCTCGGGCAGTCCGCCGCTTTGACTGGCGAGGAACTCGAGGAACTGGAGGCCCACCTCCGCGACTCCATAGCGAGCTTGCAAAGTCGCGGGCTCGCCGCCACCGAAGCCTTCCTGGTTGCCACCCAGCGCGTCGGTATATGAGCGCGACCTATTTCCTGAATGCCTTGGCACATTCCGCCACCCTGCTCATCCTCACTTTCATTCTGGCCCGGAAACAACTTAAGCACGCAAACTAAAAGGAAGCTGGAAAAGCCGGCTTATTTCCGCACTGCCGCCGACTGCCCATGCGCACTTAATCCTTCCAGCTCCGCAAATTTCTTTACCGCGGGCAGGGCTTTTTTCAAGGCTGCCCGGTTGTATTCCACGACGCTGGTACGCCGTTGGAACTGATCCACCGTAAGTCCGGCAAAGGATGCCCCGGCTCCGCCCGTGGGCAAGGTGTGACTGGGGCCCGCCACATAATCCCCGAGGACCGTGGGCGACCACGAACCCAGGAAGATTGCCCCGGCGGTTAATATTCCCTCAGAAACTTTGCGCGCGGCACGCGTCATGATTTCGCAATGCTCCGGGGCCAATTGATTGGCTAGCGCCACGCCGTCGGCCAGGGTCGCCACTTGAATCAGATAGCTGTTATTATCGAGCGCTTTCTTGATGAAATCCCGCCGGGTAAGTTTTGGCAGTTGCCGGTCAATTTCCTGTGCCACGGCCTTCAAAAATTTTCCGGAAGTCGTCACCAGCCACACCCGTTCATGCCCGGAACCATGTTCGGCCTGGGCCAGCAAATCAGCGGCCGCAAATTTAGGATTGGCCGTATCGTCGGCCAGCACCAGCACTTCACTCGGCCCTGGCAGCAAATCAATAGCCACGTGGCCGACCAGCAAACGCTTGGCGGTGACCACATAAGCATTGCCCGGACCAAAAATCTTTGCCACCCGCCGGATGCTATCCGTACCATATGCCATCGCCGCGATCGCCTGGGCGCCCCCGACCCGGTAAATTTCCGTGGCCCCAGCCGCCCGCGCGGCAAACAATAATGCTGCATTAATGCTGCCATCCCTGCCGCAAGGCGTGCACACCACGATTTCGCGGCAGCCGGCCACCCTGGCCAGGGTAATGGTCATGAGAGCGGTCGAAACCAGCGGGGCCGTGCCGCCGGGGATGTATATCCCAACGCGCTGAAAGGCATCAAACTTTTCCCCGACGGAAGCCCCGTGAGAATTTTTGGTTTCCCAATTGCGCCGTTTGGATTTCCGGGCAAACGTGGCAATATTCTTTTCCGCCTCGTTAACAGCCGCCCGCAGCGCTTCATCCGCCTTGATGGAAGCGGCAAATATCTCCGCCTGGGTGATGGAAAGTTGTTCGGCACTCAATGCCGCCCCATCGTACTTCCCGGTAAATTCCAAAACCGCCGCGTCGCCGCGCTGATGCACCTCGTGCAAAATGGCCCGTGTGCTGGCTTCAATGCCGGCATCGAACAGGCTGGAGGCCGAGGTTGCCTCACCCAAACTTTGGGCAAAATTTGCATCGGTGTAACGGATGATCTTCATGGGATTAGCCTAGAGTAATTGAGGTCCAAAGTCAAAACGCACCGGTGATTTGCTCAGATGAAAATCCCAGATATAAGCCAGGCGGCCGTGCTGGCAAGGTTAAGGGCAAAAAAAATCCCGTCCTTTAAGAATTGGCTTAAGGGACGGGAATATGAGGAAAGGACTGGCGGCAACCTACTCTCGCGGAAGCTATACAACCACTACCATTGGCAAGACAGTGTTTG
>CAIQWB010000003.1 GCA_903875465.1 uncultured Verrucomicrobia subdivision 3 bacterium | reverse complement strand
GGAATACCCAAGGTAGCTCGTGCCGCGCAACCTTGGGCGAGCGGGCGCAATCCCGGTGGGATTGAAGCAGCAATTCCCCAACCACTCAAATGGTCAGCTCGATTTGCTTGCCACCGAAAACAGCGAGGAACCTCCCAGCCATTTTAATTTCGGAGTTCGGGTTACATGGTTCCGGCCAAGCAGGGGATCAGCAAGGCAAGCCGGGGAACGGTAGCTGGGGAATTTGGACGGGAGCAAACGGTGGGGGAAAAGAAAAAGCCCGGACACAACTCCGGGCTGATTACACACAACGCACTTGAGAACTGAGCGCGTCGAACACGGTCATAAACTACCAGATTTGGCGTCCCCAGCCAGTCACCAGTACTGGGGACACGGGTGGAGGGTAATGCTCTATTGCTTTGGTGCTGAAAATATGTATAACACCTTGGAAAAAGCCAATAAATATGGGCATTTGACAGGAAATATGAACGCTAAAAATGAGCAATTTACTTCGCAATCTGGTTTGTGCCGCTCTGGGTGGGTGGTACAAATTGCGACGCTGCTTGTATTGCTGGCTTCACTGGCGGTAAACTTGTTGGTGCTGCGACAGAATTGGTCGTTAAAATCGCGGGTGTTCCGCTTGGAATCGATGGCTCAATTGGAAACCTCCAGCTCAAAAGCGCAATAATCAAGGTGAGCGCGGCAACGATCAAAACCCAAAATGAAATCCAAAAACCACGCCTTTCGATCAAATGAGGCTCCTTTAGTTCTTCGATCAATTGATGCAATTTTCCAATTTCCGCCATTGTTTCCGCATGCAAACCCTTGCTTTGATCGATTGCAATTTGGTGCAATAGCTTTTGCTCGCCGATTGACTCGTTATGTTTTTTTGAGCTTTGTAGGAAATCCAGACGTTGAAGAATGGCTTTCGACACAAGGTCCGCTTTGCTTCTGGCTCCCGCATCATAACCGTTGCAATTTACGCACACCTGATAAAGAGCGTTTAATTGCTCCTCGTTTTGTTCATTCAGTTTTCCATTGCTAAATAAATTAAATGCGTCTTGAAGTGGATTGCCAGACATTCGCAATAAATACTTTGTGTTAACAATAAAGTCAAAGCCTGATTTTGCACTCTTGCCCTTGCGCCCGCGTAAGCTTATAAACCTGTGGGAAATGATTCAGTTTTCAAATCGATTTCTGGCCTTTTGGGTTTCTCTTAATTCCTTTAAGGATGGGGCCAGTGACGAAATTCGATTACAGGGTGACAGTGCCCGTGCCGATAAACTATTTCGGCAGAATCTTACATTGGCTTTAAACAACCTAAAACAGGATTGCGAATTGCTGCAAATGGATTCAATAGTTAAACGGATTGACCATTTTATTATAACTCTTAATGTGCCCATTCATTGCACGGTTATTCAAGCGGAGATTCACGCAATTCTGTGCGCTGTACACACCGAGGCATTTGCGCTGAAATTCGCTTTCATTCCAAAGAATTTAGAGGCTTTCTTTGAGCAAGAAATGTTGTTTGGAGAAACTGTTTACAATGCTTTTCCGACAGCCAGACCGCATATAAAGGACGCTGGAAATTGTTTGGCTTCTGATCTAAATACGGCTGCGGTTTATCATTTTATGATTACTGCCGAACTTGGATTGCGGGCACTTGCAAAACATGTGAAAGTAAAACTCAAAGGGGACTTGCAATATGCCGACTGGAGCCAAGTAATCGCCGGAATTGACTCAAAACTTGATTCAATCAAACTTCCGCGCGGCAAAAAGAGACAGGCGGAATTGGAATTTTACCGCTCGCTTTCGACCGCGTGTGAAGAGTTCAAGGACGTTTGGCGCAACAATATTATGCACGCTCGCCGCCGCTATAACCAATTAGAATCATTAAATGTATATACCCGCGTTAGCGACTTCATGGAACGCTTGGCAACGCGCGTTTCGGAATCCTAACCAGAAGCCGCTTGAATCAATGCCCGCCTTGCCCATTCCGGTTTCGACATTCCAGACTTAGCAATCGCATTCTGAATTTTTTCCGCTTCAATTGCTGCCACTCGGATAGCAAATAAAACTCCTTTTGCTGTGCCTTTCGGCATGGCTGGCCTTCCCATTTTTGATGTTTTCATACTTTTTGTTAACATAATGTTTGACAAAGCTTAACATTCTGTTAACATAAAGTCAAGTAGATAAACAAAAGCCCGGTCGGTGTTATCAGCACCAACCGGGCGCAACCAAAAGGCCAGAGACCTAAAGTTGCTGATTCTTGCGGAATCACAGTCACTTTAAGTCTTGGCCGTGAAAGGTCAAGTTGAACTGTACATGCTGTAGTGGTGAGGCTAAACGCCGTGGTTTCTATCGTAACAAAAACTTCACTGTGCAACGCTTTGAATGTCTCAAATGCGGGACCACATTTTCAGAGAAGTGTCAGCGGTCGGTCAAAGTGTACCACCCAGGGTCGAAATGAAGGGCTTCAAAATGTACCACCTGGAGGGCGAATAGAAGCTGCACATTGACCGGTTGAAACGGGAGGATGTGCGGCCAATATGGCCAACATTCTCCAAATGCACCAACAACAAGCGATAGCGACATTAGCTGCACAGGGATGGTCGATTCGAAGGATCGCCCGGGAGCTGAAGCTTCACCGGCGGACGGTCCGGCAATATCTGCCACCGCCCAGAACCGATTCAAAATGTACCCCCCTTTCGACCCCCGGGACCGGGCCAAAATGCACCCTTTCGACCGCCGGGAAAACGGGGCGAAAAAGCTTGTGCGAATCGGTGACGGGAGTCATTACGGCAAAGTTTGAGGGCGGTCTGAGCGCCCAGCGGATTTATCAGGATCTCAAAGTGGAACTGCAGTTTGCCGGTTCCTATCAGTCGGTCAAACGCTTTGTGCGGCGGCTGCGGCAGAGCGATCCGACGCGGGTCTGGCGCATCGAGGTGGCCCCCGGCGAGGAGGTGCAGGTGGATTTTGGCGTGGGGGCGCCGTTGCTCTCCAGCGACGGTCACCGCCGCCGCACCTGGGTGTTCCGCCTCGTGTTGAGTCACTCGCGCAAGGGCTATAGCGAAGCGGTGTTGCGGCAGGACACCGAGACGTTCGTGCGCTGTCTGGAAAATGCCTTTCGCCATTTTGGGGGCGTGGCCCGGACCATCAATCTGGACAACCTCAAGGCGGCGGTGTTGCGGTTTGATTTCGCCGACCCGCAGCTTAATCCCAAGCTGGCGGCGTTTGCCCGCCACTACGGCACGGCGATCCTGCCCTGTTTGCCCCGGGCGCCCGAGCACAAGGGCAAGGTGGAGAACAGCGTGGCGTACGTGAAGGGCAACGCACTGGCCGGACGGGTCTTCGCGACCTTGGCCGAACAAAATCTGTTCCTGCGAGATTGGGAGGCGGGCGTGGCTGACCGGCGCATTCACGGCACCACCAAACAACAAGTTGCCGCGCTGTTTGCCTTGGAGCAACCGCACTTGCTGCCCTTGCCGGCCTCGCTCTTTCCGCTGTTCCAAGAAGCGCCACGGCAGGTCCATCGCGACGGCTATGTGGAAGTGGCCAAGGCCTATTACGCCGCCCCGCCCGAATACATTGGTCGCCAGCTCTGGGTGCGCTGGGATGCGCGCGAAGTCCGTCTGTTCAATGAGCGCTGGGAACAAGTCCAACTCCATCGCCGCCTTGAACCAGGCCAGTTCTCCAAGGTGCTGGGCATTGGCGGCGGCCAAGGCATCCTGCAAGCCAACTTGGATTATTGGCGCCAGCGCGGCGAAAGCCTGGGCAGTGACTGCGCCCGATGGGCGCAAGGCCTGGCCCAGCGGCGCGGCATTGAAGCCATCCGCTCCCTGATGGGGCTGGTCAGCTTGAGCGACCAGCATTCCTTTCGCGCGCTTAATGAGGCTTGCGCCAAGGCGCTGGCCGGGGACGTTTGGCGCTTGCGCGAGGTGCGCGCCCTGCTGCAGTCCCGCGAGATCCAAACCCAGCTTTCCTTTTCGCAAACCCATCCGCTCATCCGTGACTTGAGCGAATACGGACTGTTCATCAAAACCAAAAATCCATGAATCCCACACTCCAACAAGCGGCCCGTCAGCTCCGGCTTTCGGGATTATTAACCAGCCTGGACCTGCGCTTGCAGGAGGCCCAAACTCATCAACTGCCCCACGCGCAGTTCCTGGAACTGATCCTGCAGGACGAACTCAACGTCCGCCGACAACGGCTCCTGGACAAACGCCGCAAGCTGGCCAGCTTCCGTGACTGCAAAAGCCTGGAGAACTTTGACTGGAGCTTCAACCCCGGCATTGGGCGGCAACAGTTCTACGACCTGGCCGCCGGCCAGTTCATCCGCCAGCGGCGTGACGTGCTCCTCATTGGACCACCCGGCTTGGGCAAAAGCCACTTGGCCCAAGCCATCGGACTGCACGCCATCCAGGCTGGATTTTCAGTCCTCTATCGCTCCATTTTTGAACTGGTGCGCGAATTGCAGGCCGAGGCCTCTCCCGCTGACTTGGACCGCTGCCTGGCCCGCCATCTCAAGCCGGACCTGCTCATCATCGACGACATGGGGCTCAAAACCCTGCCGCCCAAGGCCGGCGAAATCCTGTTGGAGATTATCCTTCGCCGTTACGAGAATCACGCCACACTCATGACTTCCAACCGGCCCATCGAGGAATGGGGCCAGTTGCTCAATGATGCCCCGGCGGCCACCGCCATCCTGGACCGCTTCCTGCACCATGCCGAAATTATCCAGATGACCGGCCGCAGCTATCGCCTCCATGAGGCCGTCAATCACGCCAATAAAAACAAACCCTCCCCTGCCAAGCCAAACGAACCGCCGACCGCCGGGGCCGCGAGCTAAGGCTCGCCGCTCGGCCCCGGCTCATTTTAGCTCGCCAGCCCAGCCCTCTGCTTGAAGAACCAAAGAAAGAAATCTTGAAAAACCTAACCTAAACACTTAAGACCATACCCGCCCAGGGTGGTACATTTTGAAGTGACCCTGGGTGGTACATTTTGATTCGACCGCTGACAGAGAAGCAGCCTTTGGACAATCTCCGGGTTGATTTTAAACAGGCCGTGCAAGTGGCCAATTTGCTCTGTGAGGGCGTGGGGATTCGGGCAATCTCCCGTCTGACAGGTTTGCACCAGCAGACGGTTTTGAACGTCCTAGCGCGGGCTGGGAGCAAATGCAGCCGGTTCTTTGACGCCAATGTCAAAGGGGTTAAACCTGAATCGGTTGAAGCGGATGAAATGTGGTGCTTTTGCGGCTGCAAAGAGCGCAAAAACAAATCCGGGGACGTATTCAAGGGCGATCAATGGTTGTTCCTGGCCACTGAATCCCTGTCCAAGCTGATTATCTCGTATGTGGTTGGCAAGCGGACACCATCAAACACGGAAGCACTGTTGAATGACCTGAAATATCGGGTTGATGGCCGCATGCAATTGACGACCGACGGGTTTGAAGCCTACAAGGTGGCAGTCCCGCGCACAATTGGGCGTGATGTGGATTTTGCCCAGTTGATTAAGAAGTATGCCAACCCCCATGAAATGAACAGTCCAGAACGCCGCTATTCGCCCACGGTTTGCACAGGGTCGCGCAAGGTGGTGCGTTGTGGCAGTCCACTCCTTGCGAAAATCAGCACTTCATACGTTGAACGCACAAATTTGACTGTGCGCTTGTTCAATCGCCGGTTTACCCGGTTGACGCTGGGTTATTCCAAGAAGTTTGAATATTTGACCCATGCGGTAAACCTGTTTGTGACCTACTACAATTTCGTGTGGATTCATGGGGCACACGGTCAAACGCCAGCGCAAGCGGCTGGGTTGGTTAATCGCAGAATGACCTTGGAAGAAATTATGTTGGCACCAAACTAATGTTGCATTACCGGGTGGAGCGCGAGAACATGAACCCGGTTCCGTCAATAGATAAAAAGATCTAAATACAACTTAACAAAAAAAGTTGACAGATTGAGAATTAAATCACAAGGTATATTGGAACTCTGGTTCCCGATGCTTCACTCCGTTAGGCGTGCGGCCAGTCTGCAAGGACTAAGGGATTCAGGGTTTTTTTATGCCTAAATCTTATGAGGTTTGCGGGGATGAGGCTTGGGTTCATGGCAATCTCCCACTAAACCGATATTGGTGCTTTTTTGGTGGGCTTTTTGGGGAAACACCAGCAATTGACGCGCTTGAGACTGATCTAAGAGCCTCTGCATCATCGAATCAATTTCTTTCGGAGTTCAAGTGGAGCTCCATTTCACCAGCTTCATTGGCTGCATACATAGGGTTGGTAGATGTTTTGTTTGAACATATTCGGACACGGGGAATAAAATTCCGACAGGTATTTCTTGATCGTGCGCTTGTTCATTACCCATCACCAGGTGACCCGGTTCTGACTGATCTGGATATTCAATTCCGAATTTGCTACCAATTCATAAAGCACAGTTTTGGTCTTCAATATTTACCCCAAGCCGTTGGTGGAAACCACAAAATAACAATCCGAATGGACACCCACTCCAGCCAAAAGCATAAAAAACGGTTGAAAGGCGAAATTGAGTCAATTCCCCAAAAAATTGGCCGAAATGATTTGGATATTGAAATTGCCCATATTTGCAGCACCAAGCTTTTAAGAATTCAAGCTTGTGACATTGTTTTGGGGGCGGCGGGTTCATATGGAAACAAAGCCCACAAGCAAAGGCACAACGGCAAAAAAAGAATGACCGACAGCCAAAAAGTCAGATTTAAATTGGCCAAACACATATACAACCAATTGCGGGACATTGATTCCGAATCTCGCGGAAGCAAAGCATTTAATTGGTTTGAGTCAACGGGACATGATGGCAACAAGGCGAACCGATACTTTCATAAAGTGCGAATTTGGAAATTCATGCCTAGAAAATTCCAAATAGACAAAGGTTGGCGGAATAGCAGCCTGACAAAACAAGGGCTTTATGTGAAGCAAGAACTAGACCCTCAAATAAAGTTGGCATCAGGCTAGTTTAATTTACCAGTCATTATTTCCTGTCAAATGCCTATATTTACTGGCTTTTTCAAAGGTGTATTACAGTTTTTCAGCACCAAAGCGATAGAGCATTACCGGGTGGAGACCGCTTTACGCCCCCAATTTCCCTGATCCATGGCCAGCAGGGACGCCCGGCCGGAGCGGGCTTAACCCAAGCGGCTGGGTTGGAATTCCCGGCGATTGCCGGGGAGCGTTTACGGCAGCTCGGACTGGAACTGGTAGGTTCCGGAACCGACGGTATAGAGGGCGACCTGGTTTTCCATGCGCAGGAAGGTCACGCCTTCGGCCTGCGCGGCGGGCTGGCCGGATTCCGTCACCCGGGCGGCGTCTTTCGCGGGCAGAGACACGGTGGCGGTGGTGTTGGGGGGGATGACCGCATGGAGGATAAAGTGTCCATTTTCGCATTTCCAATCGCTCACGATGCGGCCCTGGGCGGAAGCATAGGTGCCGTGAGCCCAAGTCAGACCGGAAGCGGGATCGGGCTGGGGAGCGAGGAGGAATTTTTTGAAGCCGGGACCGGCGGGATCGGGGCGGATGCCCAAGACGGCCTGAAAGAGCCATTGGCCGATGGCACCACCGCAGGAAGGCATCTGGGCGCCGCCGCCATTCCAGCCTTCGGCGAAGACCCCGTCGTGGATCAGGGTTTGCCAACTGGGATAGTCGTGCTGATTGACGATTTGGTTGGCCAGTGCCGTCGCATGGTGATCGGTCAACGTGGCGAGGAGGAAGGGGAGTCCGACAAAGCCGGTGCCCAGGTGATTCTGGCGGGCATGAATGGCGGCAACCAATTGCTGCCAGGTTAATTCCGCCTGGGGGCCAGGGACCAACCCCAGCGCGAGGGGCAGCACTTGCGCGGTCTGGCTGTTCGTTTGGCCGCCATACAACCCGGTGGCGGGATTCAGGTATTGGGCATTGAAGCGAGTTTGCACCGCCTGGGCGAGGGCGGCATATTTCCGGGCCTCCGCCGGCCGGCCGAGCACGGCCGCCGTTTGGCTGACGATGGTGGCGTAATGATACCAAGCCGGCATGTCCAACAGCGGCGCGGCCACAGCATCCTTGCCGCCATAGGGATTTTGCCAGTCACCCGCGCCGAGCCAGCTTAAAATGCCATCGCCGGGACGGTCAGCATAGGCGCCGGTATTCAGATAGGGATAATCATTCCAGCCACGCACGGAGCCGCTGGCCGTGAGTTTGCCCAGAAAATCGACATAACGGCGCATGGGCTCGTAAGCCTCGGCCAGGAGGCGGCGGTCGCCATAATATTGATAATGCTGCCAGGGCAGCAGGACCACCACGCCACTCCACCAGGGGGAGTTCCAGTCATAGACCTGGCGGCCGACGAGGGGCAATACCGAACCGAGGTAGCCGGATTCATCCTGGCCATCGGCCATATCCCGCCACCATTTACGATAGAGGCCGGCCACGTCGGTGAGATACGCGGCCGTCTCAAACATTCCCTGCATGTCCTGGGTCCAGCCTTGTTTTTCGCGCATGGGATCCATGGGATGATCCCCGATGTAGTTGAGATGGGTTTGCAGGAGGGCGGCGTAGATTTGGTTAAACCAGGGGTTGGCGCAGGCGAAGGTCCCGGCCGGGGGTAAATCGGCGTGGACGAGTTGGATGGTGACGGCGTCGGGGGTGAGGGGTTCGGTCAAGCCCCGGACCTCGATTTCCAGCGGGCCGGAAAGGTACATGAAACGCGGCTCGAGGACGGCGGGTCCATTCGAGGCCAGCGTGAAGGTGAGCGGGGGGGCGTGGTAGTTGCGGGCGGTGCCGAGGACGGTGATGGTCTGCCCGGCGTGGCCGGTCACTTGCACGCGGGGCCAGCCGGCGCTGAGCACGGGGAAATAGGCATGGTGGTTGGTCACGCGGCTGGGTTGGAGTTCGCCGACCACGCGGATGGCCGGCCCGGTGGGCGCAACCCATTTACCGCCGAGGGCGGTGCTGAGCGCGACGGGCCGCCACCCGGTGGGGTTAAAACCGGGGCGATCCCAGCCGGGCTGGTCCAGCCGACGATCTTCGGTGTAACCGGCGAAGGTATCGTTTTCCACAATGGCGCTGCGAGACCATTTCCAAGAGTCATCGGAATTGACGACCTGGCGGGTGCCGCTGGCATATTCCATTTCGGCTTGAAGCAAGACGCGCGGCGGCCCGTGGCCGCCGTGCCGTTCGCCAAAGCCACCCCGGGGCGGGCTGAAAAAGCCGTTGCCCAGGACCACCCCGAGGACATTTTCGCCCGGGTGCAACAGCGGGGTAATATCATGGGTGAGGTAAACCACCCGTTTGGTATAGTCCGTAAACGGCGGGCCGAGCACGCGATCGGTGACGGGGTGCCCGTTCAGGGTGACATCGGCGAAACCAAGGGCGGCGACATACAAGGTGGCGCGCCGCACCGGTTGCTGCACCTGGAAGGTCTGGCGCAACAGGGGCGCAGCGGTGGTGGGACAAGCGTCCGGCGGGCAGTCGTTACCGTCGTCGGCCGAGGGCCGGCCATCGACGAGAAAAACGGCGTGGCCATGATCCCATTGGGTGCCAAACTCGCGGGTGGGCCGCATGAGCGCCACATTGACGCCACCGGACAGCACTTCCATTTGCCGCACGGTGAATTCAGCGGTGGCCGGGGCGGGTCCGTGAGGCACCGGATGCTGCCGGCCAGGTGCCTGGGCGGAGGGGTCGACCAGCGAAAGCCGAATCCGGCGGAACTGGGCGCCTTTGACCGCAAACACCTGGGGCCCGGTGCCGGTGGGCAGGTAATCCGTGGCGGACTGGTCCACGAGGACTTGCGGGTGGGAAAATTCCAAATCGTTCGCCCCGAGAATCTGGAACCGTTTCGGCGCGGCGGGAGGATCGGCAAAATATAGTTTGATGACCTCAATGGGGAACGGACGGCCCAAATCCACATCGGCCCAGCCGCCGGCACGGGCGACGAAACCGGCGGGACGGCAGGCGGGCGGCATGAACCAGCGCGAGGCGGTGATCCATTTGGCCGACCACGCTTCGCCCGGGAGCAAGCCCATGGTCCAGGTCGCCGGCGGGCTCCAGGCGGAGGGCTGGCCGGCGCGGTCCCAAAAGCGGACCTGCCAGTAGTACGACTGGCGGGAGGCGAGGGGTGGGCCGGCATATTCCATTTGGGTGGCGGCGGCGGGCACCTTGGCACTGTCCCAAACATCGCCCGGCTCTTTTTGCAGTAGCGCGGTTGAGCTGGCGACCAGCACCTGACAGGCGGTTTGCTGCTCGCTGCGGTGCGGGGATTCGATCATCCAACTCAGTTGCGGCCGGGGGTCGTCCAGACCCAGGGGATCGGTGAGATCATCGCAGCGCAAGCCCCCCACTTCGCCCGCATGCAGCGTGCTCAGCGAGGCCAGCAGGAGAACGATGAAACTGAAGGAGGGGATCCGGCGGATGGTCATTTACCGGCAACGATACTGGGAGGGAGGGGAGGGATGCCAATAAAAAAAGCCCGGACACAACTCCGGGCTGATTACACACACGACGCACTTGAGAACTGAGCGCGTCGAACACAGACATAACTTAGCAGCTTTGGCGTTCCCAGCCAGTCACCAGTACTGGGGACAGGCTGGAGAACATTTACCCTTAGCCGGGCGGAGGATCCCACTTGCGCCGACCCACCAATCTGATTATAAAGCCTTTAGGAAGCGGGCGGCGGACCCGCGAGCCACCGGCGGAAGGCCGGGAAATCCGGTGATTAACCAACTTTATTCGGTGGAAATTGTGAAATCGGGTTTGAATGGGGTGGAGGGGAAGGGCACATTGTTGGGAATGGCTGTGCAATTGATTGCGATCACCGGAGGCAGCGGGTCGGGGAAGACCTGGCTGGCGCGGCGGTTGAAACGCCGGCTGGGCAGGCAGGCGGGGCTGCTTTCCCTGGATGATTTTTACCGTGACCTGGCGGACCGGCCCCTGCGGGAACGGGCCCGGGTGAATTTTGATCATCCGGAGGCGATCGACTGGGATTTATTTCGGGAGTGCCTGGTGGGGATTCAGCGCGGGGAAACAATGGCGCTCCCGCGGTATGATTTTGCCACGCATACGCGGCACGAGCGGCCCCGGGTCTGGCAGCCGCGGCCGGTGGTGGTGATTGATGGTCTGTGGTTGCTCCGGCAGCCGGCCATCCGCAAGCTGTATGCGATGACGGTATTTGTGGACTGCCCGGAAGCCTTACGGCTGGCGCGGCGCCTGGAGCGGGATCAGGCGGAACGGGGTCGGAGCCGGGCCTCGGTGCTGCGCCAATGGCGGTCGCAGGTGAAGCCGATGCATGACGCCCATGTGGCGCCGCAAGTGAAGCAGGCCAGACTGGTGGTGACACCGGAGACGGTCGGGACGGCGGTGGACACGCTGGCGGCGAGGGTTAAACAATTAAAGCAGGGGCAGAAATCGTAATGACTGAGCAGGAAATACGTGAACGACTGATGGCCCGCCTCCTTACGGCGCAAACGCCCTGGGGCCGGGCGCGCTTGAACGCTTACGTGCGCTGGAAGCGCATCTCGTGGCAACTGGTGATCAACGCCACGCTCTTCCTCAAACGGGCCTTCGACATTATCATCAGTATCCTGGCCATCCTGGCATTTGCCATCGTTTTTCTCATCATCGCCATTTTGGTGAAGAAGGACGGCGGCCCGGTGTTTTTCCGGCAGACACGGATTGGCCTGAACGGCCGGGAGTTCAAAATGCTCAAGTTTCGCTCCATGTGTGTGGATGCGGAGGCGCGCTTGAAGGATTTGCTGGCGAAGAATGAGAAGGCCTCGGGGATCACGTTCAAAATGAAGGATGATCCGCGCATCACGAAGATTGGCAAAATCCTGCGGAAGAGTTCGCTGGATGAGCTGCCGCAGTTCTGGAACGTGCTGGTGGGGGACATGTCGCTGGTGGGTCCGCGCCCGCCGGTGCCACGGGAAGTGGCGCTGTACACGCAGGCGGACCGCCGCCGTTTTCTGGTGAAGCCGGGGATCACGTGCCTGTGGCAGGTGGGCGAACGCGAGGGCGGACTGCTGGAGATTGGGGATCGCAATGCGATTGATTTTCCGGAGCAGGTGAGCCTGGATGTGCGCTACATTGAGAGCCAGAGTTTTTGGAAGGATGTGGTGATTTTGATGAAGACGGTTCCGGCCATTCTGTTTGGCAAAGGCATGTGATGAAGGCGCTGATTATTTGTCCGGCAGATCGCAAAGCGGTGGCGGCCCTGGCGCGGCGCCGGCCGCTGGCACTGACGCCCTATCTGGGCCAGCCGGTGCTGGGCCAGGTGCTGGGGTTTCTGGCTTCCGCCGGAGCGCGGGAGGTGATGGTACTGGCGGCGGACCGGCCGGAGCGCATTCGCAAGTTTGTGGGCCGGGGCGAAGCCTGGGGCTTAAAGATTGAGGTCATTCCGGAGGCCCGGGAACTGAGCGTGGAGGAGGCCCGGGCGAAGTATCAAACCGGGGGTGGCCCCTGGCTGGCAGCGCCCAACGATGTTTATTTGCTGGACCGGCTGCCGCAATGGCCGGAGCGGGCGTTATGGGAGAGTTACGCGGGCTGGCAGGAAGCCTTGGTGGCAGGGATGGCCCAGGCGGCACCGGACAAGGTGGGCATGCGGGAAGTGTCGCCGGGAGTTTTCCTGGGCTTGCGCACGCGGGTGGCGGAGAGTGTGCAACTCAAGGCCCCGTGCTGGATCGGGGCCAATGTCTGGCTGGGGCCGCGGGTGGTGGTGGGGCCGGACAGCATTGTGGAGGACGATGTGTACGTGGACAGCGGGGCGGAAATTTCGCATGGCATCATCGGTCCCAAAACCTATGTGGGCGCGCTGACGGAGGTGCGGGATTCCCTGGCATGGGGCCGCGATTTATTGAATTTGAAGAATGGTTCGGTGACGGAAGTAACCGATCATTTTCTCCTGGGCGAACTGGGGCCGCCCACCCGGCCGGCCTCGACGAATGTGGCGGGGCGGGCGCTGGCCTTGCTGATGCTGGTGGTGACCAGCCCCGTGGTGCTGGTGGCGGCGGTGAAAAATGCCGGCTCGGGACAGCCGTTGTTCCGGCGCAAAATCGCCCAGCGCAGCGGTTCCAGGGTGGCGCGGTCGGTGGGTGACACGCTGGTCTATTACGAACTGGGGGGGCTGGGCAGCAAGGCCCGGCGCTGGCCACAGTTGTGGAAGATTGTGCGCGGGCAGTTTGTGTGGGTGGGCAACCGGCCGCTGTCCCCGGAGCAGGCGGGGCAATTGGAGGGCGAATTTGACCAGCTCTGGCTGACGGTGCCGATTGGCCTGTTCAGCCTGGCGGATGCCATGGGGGATCCGGAGGATCTCAGTGACGAGACGCGGGCGCATGCGAGTTTTTACGCCGTGGACCCGGGCCGGCACAAGGACCTGAAAATTTTTTGGCGTGTGATTTGCCATGCATTCCGTGGCAAAGTAGAGTAAAATCCATGGCAGCAATCTCAGACATATGAAAATTCAGCATCAAGGCACCACCCTGCTGGTTGGCGGGCTGACCGAGTTAAACGCAGCCAACGCGCTGGGTTTCCGGGACGCGGTGCGGGGCGCCCTCACCCCGCAGACCACCCATTTGGATGTGGACTTATCCGAGACGAAGTTTTTGGACAGCAGCGGCTTGGGCGCGTTGATCGCGTTGCACAAGACGGTGGTGGCCAACCACGCGGTGCTGCGGATTTTGCACCCCACCCCGACGGCGCAGCAAATTCTGGAATTGACCCGGCTGCACCGGGTGTTTGAAATCGTCAAAACGTAAAACGACGCGCCGGCAGAACCGACCGGGACAGTGGCCGCCCGCCACCACCGGGCGGGACTGGCGGGGCGGGGCAAAGGGCGGGGTGCAGCCCACCGCCCACCGCCCAGAATCAGGGACCAATACCAAGTGTTTACTAAAAGCTTATGCGAACCGAAAAAAATGGGGCAACGTTGCTGGTCACGGACCTGCCCACACTCACCTCGGACAACAGCCGCGCGTTCAAGGATTTCGTCCGGGGCGCGCTGGCACCGGAACATCTGACCGTGGAGGTGGATCTCCGCAACACGCGCAGTGTGGACAGCAATGGACTGGGGGCGCTCATTTCCATTCATAAGACCATCTGCGTGCGCGGCGGGAAGGTGCGGTTGTTGCATCCCTCGCCGTTGATTGAGGAGATGTTTCACATTCTGCAACTGGACCAACTTTTCGAAATCATCCCCCGCCCCTTGTGAATGAGGTTACGAAAAACTGGGTGCGGAAGTTTGCCCTGGACTATCCGTGTGAACTGACGAGCGTGCGGGAGGCCGGGCGGCAAAGCCGGGAAGAACTCCACGCGGCCGGGCTGGCGGAGCAGGAACTGGACCACTGGGAGCTGGTGCTGGCGGAGGCGGGCAACAATGCGGTGTATTACGCGCTGGAAGGGCAAAAGCACAAGCCGGTGCGGTTTGAATTTTACGTGGATGACCAGTGGGTGGAGGCGCGCATTCGCGACCAGGGCCCGGGGTTTGAAATGCCGGAAGAGGTGGAATTGCCCGAGCCGGACAGCGAGCATGGGCGCGGGTTGTTTCTCATCAAAACGCTGACGGACGAGGCGGCGTACTGGCGGGGGAAGGGGGAAAACTGGCTGGTGTTGCGGAAACGGCGGCCCGAGCGGGAGACGCCGGCGAGCGAGGCGAGCGGACCACCCGCCTCGGCGGCGGATGCGGCGCTGACCGAGCAACTGGCGCAGTCCGAATCCACGCTGGAGCTGATGACCGAGGAACTGGCCTCGGCGTATGAAAGCCTCTCCACAATTTTCCGATACAGCGCGGAACTGGCCGAACAGCCGCAGCCCGAGGAGTTTGCCCGTAAATGGCTGGTGGAGGTGTGCAAGATTGGGGCGGCCGACTGGTTCGTGCTGCGCTTGGTGAACGAGAACGAGGCGCTGAAATTGGTGGTCAGTTCCGTGGACCTCACCGGGCGGGAGGTTCTGGACATGGAAAATGCCGGGGAAGCGGATGTGTCCCTGGAAATACGCGCGGCGAGTTTGCGGATGGATGTGTGGTTTGACGGGACGCTACAACGGGTGGCGGCGGTGGATCCGCTGGTGAGTGTGACCGGGCAGGGCACCGGATTTGCGCATCCGATCGTGATCAACGACCGGCTGGTGGGGGTGCTGAGCGTGGGCCGGTATCTGGCGGACAAGCCCTTTCAGGCCGGCCAGGTGAGCATTATCCAGACCTTTGGGGATTTCCTGGGCATCCAAATCCGCAACGCGCACTTCCAGAAGCAGCAAGTGCAGACGCAATTGACGGCCCGTGATTTAAAAATCGCGGCGGACATCCAGCGGTCACTGCTGCCGAAGACCCTGCCGGTGCTGCCGGGCTACCAATTGGTGGGGCATTATCAAAGCGCCCGGCAGGTGGGGGGCGATTTTTATGATGCGTTCGAAACCCCCGGTGGGAAAGTGCTCATGGCGATTGCGGATGTGATGGGCAAGGGGGTGTCGGCGGCCATGTTCGCGGCGATTTTCCGAAGCCAGTTGCGCGCGGAGGCGGAACGGGAACGCTCGCCCGCCGCGCTGCTGACGATGCTGAACCGGGCGTTGTTTGCGGATCTGGACCAGGTGGAAATGTTTATCACGGCGCAGTTGGTCCTGTTCAATCCGCAGGACCGGTCCATCGTCATTTCCGCCGCCGGGCATCCGCCGATGTTGCTGGCGGGGAATGACGGGCGCTCGCAGGAGGTGGAACAATCCGGACTGCCGCTCGGGGTGCTGGGAGATTCGGTTTATACGGAGCGCACGGTGCTGCTGCCAGCGGGGGGCAATTTACTATTGTTCACCGACGGTCTCACGGAGGCGCGCGATCCAGAGGGACAATTGCTGTGGCTGAGTCCCCTGGAAAAATGCCTGAGCCAGGGCGCGAAGGCCGGGCGGGGGGCGGAAGAAACCAAGGCAGCGCTGATTGCCATCGTGGAGGCGCACGAACAAGGCATCCCCGCCGGGGATGACCAGACCTTTTTACTCCTGGCGGAACGCCGGACCGGTGCGAAAAACTTGAATCCTCCCAAACAAGCATGAAAGTTTTAATTGTAGACGACGAGCCGCACATGCTGCGGGTCACGGAATTGAGCATCAAGAAAGGGGGCTACCAGATTGTGATTGGCCGCAACGGCAAGGAAGCACTCGCACTGGCCGCGCGGGAACAGCCCGACCTGATCGTGATGGACGTGTCCATGCCGGAAATGGACGGACTGACGGCCCTCACCCAGCTCAAAGCCAACCCCGAGACCGCGAAAATACCGGTGATCATGCTGACCGTGCGCGGCCAGGCACTCACCCGCAGCCAGGCGACAACTTCTGGCGCGGCAGTGTATCTGACCAAGCCTTTCAGCCCCTCGCAACTGCTGGCGGAGGTGAAGCGGTTGCTGGAGCCGGCAATCCCGGTGGCAGGCAGCATTCAGGAAGTTACGCCTGCCTGAAAGAAGGTTCAGGATCCCCATTCAACCCGAACTCCGAAATTAAAACGGCCGGTCGGCATCCATCTTTGGGGCATAAACGCTTTGGTAAATTGGCTTCCCAAGCCGCTGCCCATTTAGGAGTGTGCGCTTCGCGCAGAGGCAGTCTTACCAGACGACTGCGGGTATGCCGGCGATTGGTTCCTCGCTGGTTTCGGTGGAATTCGGGTTGGCTTGGGCCGTTGGCTGCTGGATTG
>CAIQWB010000002.1 GCA_903875465.1 uncultured Verrucomicrobia subdivision 3 bacterium | reverse complement strand
TTTCCGCGCCCGCCCGCGAAAAGCGAGTGTTAATTGTTTTGGCCTCGAGGCGGAGCGCGGCTGTGCCAGCCGCACCAACGTGTCTGGCAATGGGCGCGTGGAATAATCTGGAACGGCTAAACATTTGGTCATTGCTGCGGCTGGCTTGCCGCACGGTCGCGCTCCGGTGGCAGTGGCAGGCGCGCCCGCCGAATTCCCGCTTGTGGCTCCCGGCTTTCGCGCTACGCTGTTGGCCGATGTCATCGGCCGGTGCGGAAACATTCTACCTGCGGACCCGCAATGCCAGGAAAATCATGGTTCTCGACCTTGGCTTTCTGGGCGATACCGTGCATTTGCTGCCGGCGCTTTGGATGGTGCGGCAGGCCTGGCCGCAGGCGGAACTGCATGTGGCCGTCTCCTCGCACATTGCCTCCATCATGAATTGCGTGCCCTGGGTCAACCGGACCTGGGGCTACATGCGTTATCCCCGTCATGCAACCCTCCGGGAAAATTGGGACATGGTGGCCCGGCTGCGGCGGGAAAAGTTTGACGTGGTCATTAATCTCAACGGTTCCGACCGATCCAGTTGGTTGACGTTTCTGAGCGGGGCACCGGAACGGCTCGGGCGTGAACCCCAGGATGGCGGTCCCTGGTTCTGGCGGCGCATGTTCACCGCGCATGTCCGGCACCCGACCGGCTCGGAAACCGTCTTGCTCCAACGCTGTCACTGTCTCGCCCAGGCCGGGTTACCCTTCACCCGGCCCGAATTCCACGTGGAAACCCGCCCAACCGATCTGGCGGCGGCCGAACTCACGGCCGCCGATGCCGCCACGTATTTTCATATCAGCCCCTTTACCACGGCCGATCACAAAGAACTCTCGCCGGCACAATTGGCCGGTTTTCTGGGCGCCTTGCGGCGGCGGTTTCCGGCGAAACGGTTGGTGCTCACCTGTTCGCCCGCCGCCCGGGAATTGGAAAAAATGAAACAATTGCTGGCCCTCCTGCCCGAAAAACCTTGGCGGGTGTGTGCCGGCAGCCTGAATTTGGAGCAGTTAACGGCCGTCATTCGGCATGCCGCCATTCATTTTAGTGGCGATACCGGCACCCTGCATCTGGCCGTGATGACCGGCACTCCTGCGGTCACTTGGTTCTGGCCGAATCCCGGACTGCGCCAGTGGATCGCCGAGGATGACAAATACCCGGTCATTGTGGGCGCAAACACACCGGGTCAGGCGTTTTTGACCGGGGTGGCAAATGACGCATTGATTGCAGCGGCAGAATCGGTTATGAATCTGGTTTGAGTTGAAATGGATACTCGCATGAGCCCGTTGCCGATTTCCGTCTGCCTGATTGCCGGCGATGAAGCCCATCGCATCGCGCGCGCCTTGGCGAGCGTGCAGGGCTGGACCGCCGAGATTGTGGTGGTCATCAACGACCTCGTTACGGATGGCACTGACCAGGTGGCGGCCGCGCATGGCGCCCGGATTTTTTCCCAGCCGTGGCAGGGTTATGCCGCCCAGCGCAATTTTGCCACGCAGCAGGCCACGCAGCCGTGGATTTTGGCGATTGACGCGGATGAGGTTGTTTCGGACGCTTTGCGGGAGGAAATCATGGCTGTCTTCTCCGCCACCACCGGCATAGGATCTCCGGCGGCTTACAGTTTTCCGCGCTTGTCCTATTTTTGCGGCAAATGGATTCGCCATGGCAACTGGTATCCCGACCGCAAGGTGCGCCTCTGGCGCAAAGGCACCGCCGAGTGGCAGGGCAATCCGCATGAGCGACTGGTTGTGCAGGGAACGATTTGCCGGTTGGAGTCCGACTTGCTGCACTACAGCAACGGTAACATTGACCAGTTGCTTGGTAAAATCAGTCTGTTCAGCACCCTTTTTGTCCATCAGACCCAGGCGCAAGGCAAACGGTTTGGCTGGCTGGATTTGGCGGTGCGCCCGGTATGGAAGTTCATCCGTGCGTATATCATCCGGCGCGGCTTTCTGGATGGCTGGCAGGGCTATTTCATCGCCTGGACGGAGGCATATTCCACCGTTACCCGGTATGCCAAAGTCATTGAGGCCGGCCGGAAGAAAGAGTAAAATCAGGCCGGTTTGAAAACTTCACACGTCATCAGCACCTTCAATCAGCCGCTGGCGTTGCCCAAGCTGTTCGCGGGCGTCCGGCGGCAAACTCAATTTGCCGGCGGAAATCCTCGTTTCCGATGACGGCTCCGGTGAAGCCACCCGCGAGTTGATCAAACAATTTGCCCAAAGTTCCCCCGTGCCCGTCCGCCATATCTGGCATCCGCATGACGGCTTTCGCAAGACGATCATTCTCAACC
>CAIQWB010000001.1 GCA_903875465.1 uncultured Verrucomicrobia subdivision 3 bacterium | reverse complement strand
TTCCAACCGAGCCCCCGGCGGGTCTTTTGCCGCTGACCGGCGTTGGCTCGGTCCTTACAGCCCGCTGCGGGGATGCGCGGACCTCGCCGCCTTGGTCAGCGCCAAAATCCCTCGCCGCTGGCCCGCTTTGAATTTTAAAACAGTCTCTTAGCTCCACGGCCAGGATCAACTGCGTTTCGAGTTCAGCAAGTGAGCCCTCCGCATGGGAAAGGCATAATACAAATTCCCCAGTGGTATGCCGGGCTTGTCCTTCGGCAAGATTGGATGGGATGGATACGGCTGCCCGGCGCATTTGCGAAATCAAACCAAATTTTTCCGCCGCCGGAAAAGTCTCGGTGATCTGATAAATCATTTTTGCCAGGGCAATACCTTTCTGCCGAACCAGCAAGTCCCGATAACCTTGGGGCTTACTGGTGGCATTCGCCATCGAACTTGCAAGCTGGTCACTCATCACGCATCACTCGTCACATGGTGTTCACTTATGCCAAATATCCCCCTCGCCATAGCTAAACCACCGGCTGGTCGTCACCTTCTGTTGGGTGAAAAACTGGATGCCTTCGCGGCCTTGCATGTGAAGGTCGCCGAAGAAGGAGTCGTTCCAACCATTGAAGGGGAACCAGGCCATGGAGGCGGGCACGCCGATGTTGATGCCGACCATGCCGCAGTTGATGCGGTGCTTGAATTCGCGCGCGGCTTTGCCGGACCGGGTGAAAATGGACGCGCCGTTGCCGTAGAAGGATTTGTTGGCGAGTTCGATCGCGGCATCGAGGTCTTCCATATGCATGACGTTGAGCACGGGGCCAAAGACTTCCTCGGTGGCCACGGTCATGCCGGTTTGGACATAGTCGAGGATGGTGGCGCCAACGTAGAAGCCATGGGGGGCTTCCGGAATTTTCACGCCACGGCCGTCGGCGGTGATTTTCGCGCCCTGGCTGACCCCGGCCTCGATCAATTCCAGCACACGATCCCGGTGCTGGCGGGTGATGACGGGGCCCATGTCCGGCTGGGCTTCGCGGTCGGTGGGGCCCACGCGGATGCGGCGGGTGGCCTCGACAACGGTGGGGAGCACGGATTTTTCCGCGCTGCCGACGACGACGGCCGTGGAACCGGCCATGCAGCGTTCGCCAGCGCAGCCGAAGGCGGCTTCAATGACGCCGCGCGAGGAATTCTCGGCATCGGCATCGGGCATGATGATGATGTAATTTTTCGCGCCGCCATTGGATTGCACGCGCTTGCCGTGCTTGGTGCCCGTTTCGTAAATGTATCGGGCAATCGGCGTGGAACCGACAAAGGAAATGGCCTTCACCTGCGGATGCGTGATCAAGGCATCCACGACCTCACGGCCGCCGTGCACAATGTTCAGCACACCCTTGGGCAGGCCGGCTCGTTCCAGGAGCTTCGCGATTTTCAGGGTAGTCAGCGGGACTTTTTCACTCGGTTTGAGGACAAACGTGTTGCCACAGGCGATGGCGATGGGATACATCCAGAGCGGGACCATGGCGGGGAAATTAAACGGGGTGATTCCCGCGCACACGCCGAGCGGTTGGCGGATGGCCTCGCAATCGATCCCGCGCGCGACGTTCTCCAGCACTTCGCCCATAAGCAGGGAAGGGGTGCCCAGGGCGAACTCCACAACTTCCATGCCGCGTTTCACGTCACCGCGCGACTCGACCAAAGTTTTGCCGTGTTCCCGGGTGTTGCTGGTGACGATTTCTTCGAAGTGCTCTTCTAGCAGCATTTTGAATCGGGCCAGCACGCGGGCGCGTTCCACCGGGGGCGTTTCCATCCAGGCGGGAAAGGCGGTGTGCGCGGCCGCCACGGCGGCGTTGACGTCCGCGACCGAGCCGACTGGGCACTCCGCGATGACCTCACCGGTCGAGGGGTTGTGAACGGGGGTGGTGGGGGCGGTGGAAGTGAGCCATTCGCCGTTGATGTAGTGGGGGCAAGGGTGCATAAACTTCAAACTTCAAACTTCAGGGAAACTTCAAACCTCAATATCCAATTGAATTGTTGCCGGGCCACTGCGGCCATTTGTTTGGTAAATTTGAAGTTATGGATTTTCATTTGCGATAGATAGCGGCGAAGATCAGGTGGAGTTCTTTGGCTTCTCGTTAGAGTTCCCGCGCTTCTTCGGCTTTGCCTGGCTCGGCGGCCGCCATCATGCGCAGGAAGAATCTGGTTTCTTTGGCCTCTTTGGAGCAGCGAGCAATAGTGTTTTTAAAATCTTTTTTGGAAACCCTTTCACTGGCTTCACAATAGTTGGCCCCAACGCTTGTGCCACAACCGACTAATTGATCAATCAACCGGTTGGCAATTGGGTTGTTCGGAATTGTTTTGCAAAACCGAATAATGGCCTCGCCAAGTTTGGCAGTTCTTTCTTCAAGATCGAAAGTGTGCAACGTTGAGCCATCAGGCTCGGAATTTTCATCCAAAGTCCACGACTTCGGCTTAATCTCCGGATAGACCACGGACACCGGCTTTGAAGCTTGGTGCTTGGAGTTTCTCTGAATATTGGATTTTGGATTTTGAAGTTTCACGAACGGGACAACGCATCCGACTGCTTCACGAACTCATCGCCTTTCCATTCGGCGTCACTCTTCAGGGTTTTGCCGGTGGTAGCGGCTTTTTGGGCGGCTTTGCGGTCGCCCTGGCGTTTGACGAGGTCGGCGTGGGTGGTGAAGTAGTCCAGGCTCTTGCCTTTGAAATCGGCGAGGGTTTCGAATTTGTGCCTGGCCATGAAGGCGAGGAGTTCGTCGCACATGGGCTTCACGCATTCGTAACCGTGTTTCATCACGCCCGTGCAAACTTGCACGGTGTCAGACCCGAGCAGAATAAATTCGGCGGCGTCGTGCCCGCTCTCAATGCCGCCGAGACCCGAGAGGGAGCGGCCCGGAAATTCCGTGCGAATCAGGGTGGCGATTTCCATGACCATGCGGAGGGCGATGGGTTTGACGGCTTTGCCGGAATAACCGCCGGGCGTGGTGTAACCCTCCACGGTGGGTTCCGGGCGCAGGGTGTCGAGATTCACGCCCATGACACTGCGAATGGTATTGAGGGCGCTCAGGCCGGTGGCCCCGCCGCGCAGGGCCGCGCGACTGGGGTCCTCAATGTGCGTGATGTTCGGGGTCATTTTGGCCCAAAAGGGTTTGGTGGCGGCGGACTTTACCCAGCCGCACACCTCCTGGAGAATCTCCGGGTCCTGGCCCATGGCCGCGCCCATCTTGCGCTCGGGCAGGCCGTGCGGGCAGGAGAAGTTCAGCTCAAAGCCATCCACGCCGGCCGCCTCGCAGCGCTGGATGATTTCGATCCACGCATCCTGGCGATACTCCTCCATGACCGAGGCAATCAGCACACCGGCAGGGAACTGGTCCTTGCATTTCTTAAATTCTTCCTCCCAGATTTTGAAGGGACGGTCGCTGATGAGTTCAATGTTTTCCCAGCCGATCACCTCGCCGCTGCCCGCGAGCAGTTTGGCGTAGCGCGGGGTGACATTGACCACCTTGGAGGAATCGAGACTCACGGTTTTGGCGATCACGGCGCCCCAGCCTTCCTTGAACGCCTTGGTGATGACGTTCAGATTCGTTCCCGGCGGACCGGATCCGATAATAAATGGATTCGGCAGGGATAGTCCATCTACCTGGGTGGCTAGTGTCGGCATATTGTCAGACCTTGAATTGTGTTCGCACTTATATTTTCTGCAAGTGCAACGTCGCAAACCGTTGCGGTGGGGTCAATCGCTTTTTATTTTTAACTCGCTTTGGCGACCCTGGCCACAATAATTTCCGAAACGGCTGCTGTATGACTATTTCGCCAAATCCCCACCGGACCATCGCTGAATTGAAAGAATTGCGGGCCCTCACGGGCAATGCCGACGGCGCGCAGCGCGTGGCCTTCACCCCGGTCTGGGTGGCCGCCCGGGCCTGGCTCCGCCAAAAGCTCGCCACGCTGCCGGTGGAAACCCACGTGGACGCTGCCGGCAATTTGTGGTCCACGCTGAAGGGCGAGTCGGAGCGCGTGCTGGTCATTGGCGGGCACCTGGATTCGGTGCCCAATGGCGGCTGGCTGGATGGTTGTCTGAACGTGCTGGCCGGCCTGGAAATTTTGCGGCATTTCAACGAGCAATATGCCGGGCGGCCGCCGGTGACGGTCCGGTTGGTCGACTGGGCGGATGAAGAGGGCGCGCGGTTTGGCAAAAGCCTGTTTGGTTCCTCGGCCTGCTCAGGCAATTTGAATCTGGAAGAAGCCCGCAGGCTCAAAGACCGTGCCGGCATCACCCTGCCCGCGGCGCTGAATGTGGTCGGGTTGGATTTGGAGCGGGTCAAGGAGAGTGGAGTTGAATTAAAAAACGCGGCCGCCTATGTCGAACTGCATATCGAACAGGGACCAGTGTTGCTGGACCTGGATTTGCCCCTGGGCGCGGTGCTGGGCACCTTCGGGGTGGAGCGGCACGCCATTACGTTTCACGGACAGGCCGCGCATTCCGGCAGCACCCCGATGTACCGGCGCCGGGACGCACTGCTGGCGGCGGCGAAAATGTGCCAGGAGATTTACACCATCGCCGCGCGGAGCCGGGGCGGGGTTTGCACGATTGGCAGTTGCACCACCCAGCCCGGGATTGTGACCAGCGTGGTCGCGGAATGCCGCCTCACCTTGGACCAACGGCATCTGGACGCCCCGGCGCTGGCGGTGATGCTGGCCGAGGCGCGCGCTGCGAGCGAGCGTTTTGCCCACGAAGGCGGGGTGACCGTGACCTGGGAACGCTTGTGGGACATTGCTCCGCGGCCGTTTCATCCCGAGTTGATCGACCTCGCGGAGGCGGCCATTCAGGAAACCTGCGGTGAGTCGCACCGGCTGCCTTCGGGGCCCTTGCACGATGCTGCCGAAGTGGCGCGGGCGGGCGTCCCCACCGTGATGATGTTTGTGCAGAGCCTGCACGGCATCAGCCATAATAATATCGAGGACACACGCGAGGAGCACCTGGCGCTGTGCGTAACTGCCTTTGAACGGTTGGCGGAGCGGACGATGCGATGGATGCAGACCCCCCGTTGATGCGCCTTGCGGAAGGGCATGGTGCAGCGCGGCGGTAACGTCAAATTTCGGGGCTTTGGTTTTTAACCCATGTCAAATTATTTGACAATTACGGGTCCTAGCTTAGTTTGGCAGCGCTTGATTTGGGAGTACAAAGATTATGAATAAATTCCTTTCGCTTTGCGCCGTCACGACGGGTTGCCTGCTGGCCGCCCATGCCCAGGACGAACCGGCTAATCGCCGGGACATTGTGCAGCCGGCGATGCCCAAAATTCTGCTCGAGCAGGGCATTCAGGCCAACGTCGATTATGGCTACGACGCCCCGGGAACCACGCGGTTTCAAGGCAAGGATTACGCGCGGTCGGATGCTTCCGCCCTGACGATTCAGGCCGACTGGCACCGTCCACTCTCGCCCAAATGGTTTCTCCAGGCGAATGTGCTCTCCGCCAACTTCTATCTCGACACGGTTCCGAATTTGCCCGTGCCGGATGACATTCACACCCTGCGGTTCCTGCCGGGCATGGGCTATCGCTGGAACGACCAATGGACGTTCACCGCGTTTGGCGGTGCCTCATTGTACCGTTTCACGGACTTGCGCGGGGACGATTTCGGCGGCACCGGCGGGGTGCTGAGCACCTGGATTCAGGACCGGACGCACCTGTGGACCTTCGGCCTGCTGGTCGAGCCGGATAGCGACATCCCGGTCTTTCCGATCGCCGGTCTGCGCTGGGCCATCAATGAACATTACACCCTGCAAGCGGGGGTGCCCAAGACCCGGCTCACGTATGAGTTCAATGAGCAGTGGGCGGCTTACACCGGGCTCAATTACAGCGGCACCATCTTCCGCACCAGCGATACCATGACCATCCCCGGCACTGGCACCGCTTACCACGACGCGCTGGGCTCCTACCGCGATTTGCAAATGGGAGTGGGGCTGGGGTGCAAAATCGTGCTCGGCTTGCAGGCGGAAATCGAGGGTGGTTATTCCGTGTATCGCGAGCTCAACTACAAGGATGTGAACCAGCGGGTGAATTTCAAACCCTCGCCCTATGTGCGGATCAGCGTGAAGTACCGGTTCTGACGCTAACCGTCTCCAAGGTTCCATCCGCCAAGGTGGCAAGGGCTGGCTGCCTGGCCGCCTTGGCGGATGTTTCAGCCTAATTCAGCGCGAATGTCATTGGGCATAGGTTAAATTGCGATTGGCATCCCTTGCCCACGCTACTTTGGTGGGTGACTAATACTGCAAGAGTTCCGCCGTCCCGCGTGGCGGCTTTCGGCAAAATGCAATCAATGCCAGCCTTCTGAACCGATATCTCAATGGATTCTATGACTACCGCAAAATTCAAATCATGTGACAAAACATCGCATCCCGTAACTTCGGCTCAAACCACGTGCTCTTCGGCGGCATGATGCCGCCGGCATCGGCGATGGCCATCAGGTCCTCGATACTCGTGGGGAACATGCTGAACGCGCAGGCATATTCGCCGCTGTCCACCAGCTTCTCCAGTTCCGCGGTGCCGCGGATGCCGCCCACAAAATTGATGCGGGTGCTGGTGCGCGGATCGTCGATGTTGAAGAGCGGGGCCAGGACGTTTTTCTGCAAGAGCGTCACGTCCAGTTTTTCGATCGGATCATTCGTGGCAGTGAGGGCGGGCAGGAAAGTCAGGGTGTGCCATTGGCCTTGGAAGTAAAAGCCCAGTTCATGCTTGCCAGTGGGCCGCGGCTGGCCCGGGGTTTTGATGGCGAACACTTTGGACAGCCGTTCCAACAGCGCGGCCGGAGTCAGGCCGTTCAAATCTTTCAACACCCGGTTGTAGGGCAGAATCTGCATTTGATTGTGCGGAAAGATCACCGTCAGAAACCGGGCACTCTGGCCGGCACCTTGGCGCGATTGAAAAATCCGGCCGGCGGCGGCACTGCGGTGGTGGCCGTCGGCGATGTATAAATATGGAATCTTGGCGAAGGCTTGCTCGATAAAGGCTTGATCGGCGGCGGCGGCCACCACCCAGGCCGTGTGCCGGACGCCGTCCGTGGCGGTGAAATCCACGGCGGGCGTGCCCGTTACCAGGCGGCCAAAGAGTGCATCCAATTCGGCCACGGCGCGGTAGGTGAGGAACACCGGCCCGGTCTGGGAATTGAGGGTTTCAATGTGTTTGACGCGATCATCTTCCTTGTCCACCCGGGTCAGTTCGTGCTTCTTAATGATGCCGGTGAGGTATTCCGCGCAATCCGCGGCGGCGACCAGTCCGATCTGCGCATGCCCGCCCATGATCTGGCGATAGAGATAAAAATTGGGCTGGGTATCGACCTGCAGCGCACCCTGACGGATGAGGTTCGTTAAATTCTCCAGGCCTTTCGCATATACTTCCGGGGCGTGCACATCCAGATCCACGGGCAGATCAATCTCCGGTTTGCTGACGTGCAAAAAGCTCAGCGGATTGCCGGCCGCCATCTGCCGGGCCTCGGCGGAGGACATGACGTCGTACGGCAGTTCGCAAATACGCGCGGCGAGTTCTGGTTGGGGACGCAGGGCGGCAAAAGGTTTGATGGTAGCCATAAAATTGAAGGAACAGCATACGCCAGGGGGGTGGGAATGGCACGCAGAATTTACTGAAATAGGGCTTGCATAGTGGGATTTCACTGGTAGTATCAGCGACTCTTTAACGAAAGAATTTATGGCGAAAATTTGTGAATTAACCGGCAAAGCCCCCATCAAGGGCAGCATCATCTGGCGCAGTGGTAAATCCAAGAAAAGCGGTGGTATCGGCACGCACGTGACGGCCATCACCAAGCGCCGGTTCCTGCCGAACTTGCAGCGCGTGAAGGCGATCCTGCCCAGCGGCGAAGTGCGCTATCTGCGCGTGACGGCCGCCGCCCTCAAAAAGGGCCTGGTCACCAAGGCGCCGAAACGCACTTGGGTGAAGCCGGAAGTCAAGGCCGAGGCTCCCAAGCCCGTGGCCAAGGCCCCGAAGGCTGCTAAAGCCGCCAAGAAGGCCTAAACGCCATTAACCTCTTAGCCAAGTCGTCAAACGGGTTCGCCCGTTTGACGATTTGCTTTTATCGGTCCAGGATAAATCAGCCCGCCGCCGCCGCTTGAGCCTTTGAGCTTGAATGTTCCCTGAATGTTGGTCCCGATCCAGCGGAATCGAACTTTCCGTCCCCGATCACTTATTCTTGGAGTACTTCATCGTCGCCCGCTTGAGTTCGCGGTCGGCATCCCGTTCGCGCAGGTCATCGCGGCGGTCAAATTCGTGTTTGCCCTTGCCCACGCCCAAGCTCACTTTCACTTTGCCATTCTTCCAGTAAAACGAGAGCGCGATCAGGGCATTTCCCTTCACGGCGGCGAGGGCGGTCAGCTTGCGGATTTCGGTCTTGTGCAGCAGCAGCTTGCGCACGCCTTTGGGCTGATGATTCTGGCTGTTGCCGTGCGTGTATTCGTCGATGTGGGCATTGTGCAGGAACACCTGGTCGCCCTCCACCCGCGCGAAGGCATCGGCAATCTGCCCCTTGCCCGCGCGCAGCGCCTTCACCTCGGTGCCGTGGAGGACGATGCCCGCCTCGTACGTCTCCAGGATATGATAATCGCGCCGGGCCTTATGGTTGGTCACGATGTCAGACATACTTAAATTTAGCCACAAAAGCGGCGGAAGACACGGATAAAAAAAGGCCGGAAGAAAGTCTTCCGGCCGGTAAAAAATACCAAAATGGGTCGGTCAATGCGGCAATTGAGCAGTTCAGCGCTTTTTCTTCTTTTTCGGCTGGCGCACCACTTCGGCCAGTTCCGGCATGTCCCAGCCGATTTTGTCTTCCAGCAATTCACGCAGGGCAATGTCCGCAAGCCCCAGGTTGCCGACATCGGCAATCAGCGGACGGCTCAAACCGCCCCCGCCAGAATTCAACTGGCGCACCCGGCGGGAAATGATGTTGATGAGGACATTCGGATTCCCCACTTTTTCGTTAGCCCGTTTGCAAAGTTCAGCGTTCACAATTTTTAAATCAAATTAGCGGGGTAGAGTACCCTTTCCCGGGACCATTGCAATAAAAAAATCACCTAAAACCTTGCGCCAGTCGCCACATTTTCTAAAACTTACCGGAAATTTATGGCCACCAAACCCGCCTTTGACCTGTCCGCCTACCTTGCCAGCCGCACGGAATCCGTGAATGCCGCGCTGGACCGTTTTCTGCCGAGTGAAAAAACCAAGCCGGCCACCATTCACAAAGCCATGCGCTATTCGCTCTTTGCCGGGGGCAAGCGCATGCGCCCCGCCGTGCTGCTCGCCGCCGCCGCCGCCTGTGGTGGCAAAGAGGCGGACGCCCTGCCGCTGGCCTGCGCGGTGGAGTGCATCCACACCTACTCGCTCATTCATGATGACCTCCCGGCGATGGACAATGATGATTTCCGCCGCGGCAAGCCGACCAACCACAAGGTTTTTGGTGACGGCATCGCCGTGCTGGCGGGGGATGCCCTGCTGACTCAGGCCTTTGAGATCGCCGCCCAGGCCAAAGGCTGGCCGCGCTATTCCCACCGGGATTTAATATTGGAAATTGCCATTGCCTCCGGTTCCCTGCAACTGGTGGCCGGGCAGGTGGCGGACCTCGAGGGCGAGGGCAAAAAGCTGTCGGTCAATGAGCTCCGTTACATTCACGAACGCAAAACCTCCGCCTTGCTCTGCTGTTCCGTGCGCCTCGGCGGCATGAGCGCCAACTGCACCCCGGCCCAGCTCAAAGCCCTCACGGATTTCGGTTACCATGTCGGCCTGGCCTTCCAGGTGATCGACGACATTCTCGACGTCACCCAAACCAGCGAGCAACTCGGCAAAACCGCCGGCAAGGACGTGGCCGTGCAAAAAGCGACCTATCCCGCCATTGTTGGCCTGGAAAAATCTCGGAAAATTGCCGCCCAGCTCACCACCAAAGCCTTTGCCGCGCTGAAACCCTTCAAGGGAAAAGCCGTGGCGTTGGAGGCCCTGGCGGAATATTTATTGAAACGGGATCGCTGAACTGAATTCGACGGGCCTGATGATTGCGGCCAAACCCGTTGACCTGGATCAAAAACCCCGGACTTGCCCAATGAGGTCTTCGGGTTAAACTAGATTTGTGAGTTTCGAGCAAATCAAACGCACGGTCGCTTGGCTGGACCAGTATCAGCTAACGGAACTCATTTCCTTCACCCTCCAGTTTCGCTACGCGCAGGATGCCAGTTTCCACCGTGAAGCCACTGCGCGGCTCAACGATCAGGAACCCCTCCGGTGGTTGACCCTGGACAAATTTGAACGGCGGTTGGATTTGCGTTAAGTTCAATGCGGCCATATACCCTATTTATCAGCGAACACGCACTCGGGACTGCCCTCAATCTGGCCGGCAGCGGGAAGAAGTGATGAAATTTATTCGCCGGTTGGCTGATAACCCTAACATCGCCGGTGACTTTGCGGATTTGGATCAGGCAGCCCGGGTTCTTGAGATGAAAGTTGCCGGCAGTTTCGCCATTGCCTATTGGGCAGATCACGCCGTTTCTTAAATGAAAGAAACTCATATTAAATCTGCGGAACAAAGATGACCAATCCCATCCGGTTTTTGCTGGCGGCGGTCACAATCACTGCGCTTTCCTTTGCCACCCCTGCCGCGGAGAGTAAAATCCCCGTCCTAATCCTCGATGGCTTCAGCAACCACGACTGGCGGCAGACCACCGCCCAGATTCGCGGTGTCCTCGCCCCCACCGGCCTTTTTGACGTCTCCGTGAGTACCGCCCCAAATACAACCAATGTCGAGGCTTTTGGCCGCTGGCGGCCGAATTTTTCCGATTATCAAGTAGTCATTCAAACCTGTAATGATATCGGCGGCGGACCAAGCTGGCCCGAACCCGTGAAAAAGGATTTTGCCGACTTCGTGCGCGGCGGTGGCGGGGTGTACATTTTTCATTCGGCCGAAAATGCCTTTGTCGGCTGGAAAGAATATGAGGCTATCGTCGGCCTTTGCTGGCGGAAAAAGGACTTTGGCACCGCCATCCGGGTGCGGGAAGATGGCCAGCTCCTGCGCATTCCACCGGGGCAGGGCAGAGGCACCGGCCATGGCCAGCGCGGCACCGTCCTGGTCACCTGCCTGGGTGAACATCCCATCCACGCCGGCCTGCCGCCCTCTTGGCTCACCCCGGGGCTGGAAGTTTACTATTTCGCCCGGGGCCCGGCCGAAAACGTACAGGTCCTTTCCTATGGCCGGGATACCAAGCCCGGCCAGGGCTGGTTATGGCCCGTGGAATGGACGGTGACCTATGGCCAGGGCCGCGTTTACGTGTCCACCTTCGGCCATGTCTGGAAGGGGGATGTGGAGCCGGCAAGCCTGCGTTGCGCCGCGGTGCAAACCATCGTCCCCCGCGCCCTCCAATGGCTGGCCCGCCGCCCGGTGACCTTTCCAGTCCCCGCCGATTTCCCCGGCACCAATACCGTGAGCATCCGCCCGCCGGTAGTGACCGTTCGAGAATGATAAACCTCCATCTGCCTTGCCGTTGCGGGCTCAAATTTGCTTCGCGTTCCCGCCCTAATGCTTGGAGCTCGAATTGTCTCTGAAGTTTGAATTTTGAAGTTTCAACGATGGTGAAACCAGTCGGCAGATGTTAATAACCTCCAATAACTTTTCCTCGCGATCAACCCTGCGGACGGCTTTCATTAACGCATGATGGATGCAGCTTCAGAAGGTACCGGTGGACCCGTGGATTTCAAGAAGACCCGGCGGCGCAAAAACGCCGCGCCGGACTCCTTGAAACTCGACCGCCTGCCCCCGCATTCGCCCGAAGCGGAGCAGGGGGTTCTGGGCTGTGCCCTGCTGGCCCCCAACGAATGCATTGGCGAATGCGTCGAAAAGCTCAAGGACGAGGGCAAGGAAACCTTTTACGACCTCCGGCACCAGACCATTTACGAGGAACTCGTGGAAATGTTCAACACCCGCGAGCCGGTGGATTTGATCACCGTCCAGCAGCGCTTGAAAGACAAGCAATTGCTCGATCAAGTCGGCGGCCTCACCTATCTCACCCAGTTGCAGGACGCCGTGCCGAGCGCCGCCAACTTGAGCTATTACCTCGAAATCGTCCGGGAAAAATTTCTGCTCCGGAAGATGATCACCACCTGCTCGGAGGTGGTCGGCCGCGTCTATGATTACGAGGGGGAGGTGGACGCCCTGCTCGACGAGGTGGAGCGCGATGTCCTCAAAATCAGCGAATCCCGCGCCCAAAGCAATGTGCTGGGCACCAAGGAACTCGTGAACCTGGCCATTGGCACCATCGAGAATTATTTCAACCGCAAAGGCATCCTCAACGGCATCCCCACCGGCTTTGCGGATCTGGACCGCATGACCGACGGCCTGCATCACAGTGAAATGATCGTGATCGCCGCCCGTCCCTCCATGGGCAAAACCTCGCTGGCCATGAACATGGTCGAGAACATGATCCTGGATCATAATATCCCGGTCGGCGTGTTCAGCCTGGAAATGAGTGCGGAATCCCTGATCCTGCGCATGATGACCTCCATCGCGCGGGTGAACATGCGGAGCATCCGCGAAGGCTTCATGAGCGAGGCCGATTTCCCCAAGATTCTGAATGCCGCCGGCCGCCTGGCGAATGCGCCCCTGTTCATTGATGACACGGCGGGTTTGTCCATTCTGCAGCTCCGCGCCCGGGCCCGCCGGATGTCCCAGCAGCACGGCGTCAAGTTTTTCGTGATTGACTACCTGCAACTCCTGCATTCTACTGCCCGTCGTTCGCAAGAAAACCGCCAGCAGGAAATTGCCGATATTTCCAGCGGCATCAAGGGTTTGGCGAAGGAATTGCGGGTGCCGGTGCTGGTCTTGAGCCAGTTAAACCGCGAATTGGAGAAAGATAAGAGCCGCAAACCCCGGTTGTCCGATTTGCGCGAGTCCGGGTCCATTGAACAGGACGCCGACGTGGTGGGTCTATTGTACAAGCCCAGCACCGGGGAGGAGGACGAGGGTCCGCCGCCCGAAGAGTCCGAGGGTGTGCCGGTGAATCTGTTGATCGCCAAGCAGCGTAATGGTCCGACGGGTGATGTTAATTTAACGTTTTTAAAAACTTACACGCGATTTGAAACCGCAGCCAAAGTCAGTGAAGAAGACATGCCTTCGGGCCGATAGACGGATGAAAAAACTGTGCCACCTCCTCGGGGCCACCGTCTTACTGGGCTGTGCCACCGCCGCCTTTGGCCAGTCCGCTGGCACCAAGATTGATCGTGTCGATGTCAAATTCGTCGGCCCTGCCTCCGTCAGCGAACAATTTGTTCGTTCCAACATCCGGCTCAAGGCCGGGGATGTCTACCGTCCCAACCTCACGCAGGATGACGTCCATTCGCTTTACGGCACCGGCGAATTTTTCAATATCCGCGTGGCCGCCGATGTGGCCAATGACGGTGGTATGGTCCTGACGTATATTGTCCAGGTCCGCCCCCGCATCACCGAAATCAAGCTTTCCGGCAACAAGAAGGTCAGCGCTTCCAAGCTCAAGAAAAAGATCACCTCCAAAGTGGGCGAGGCCCTGGACGAGCAAAAGCTCTTCACGGCAGCCCAGGACATGCAGACTCTGTACCAGAAGTACGGCTACCCGGACTCCACCGTCAAATACCACCTGGACATTGACGAACTCACCGGCCACGGCGTCGTCACCTTTGACATCGTGGAGAGCCCGAAAGTGCGCATTGTGGATGTGCAGTTTGAGGGAGCCACGGCCTTCCCGCAAAAAACCCTCCGCAAGCAGCTCAAGACCAGCCGGCACAACATGTGGTCCTGGATCATGGGCACCGGCGTGTTGAACAGCGATGATTTCGAGCACGACCACGATTCCCTCATGGATTACTACCATGAGCACGGCTACCTGGATTTCACCATCAACAACGTGCTGATGGTGCATCCCACCACGAATTCCCTCATCATCAAATTCCAGGTGTTTGAGGGCAAGCAATACAAGGTGGGCAGCGTGAAGTTCACTGGCAACAAGCTTTACTCGGTTGAGGAAATCCGCAAAGGCATCGCGGCGGACAATGCCTTTGAGCATTCCCCCGACAAGATGGGCCCGAATGGTCTGCCCATGGACACCGGCGATGTCTTCAGTCCCTCCGGCTTTACCAAGGACGCCGAGAAGGTTCAGGATTTTTACGGGAGCAAAGGCCACATTGAAGTGGCGCAGGGACAAGCCTTGCGCGCCGTGCGCTCGCCCAACGTTTCTGCTGGCACCATGGATTTGGAGTTCCAAGTGGACGAGGGCCTGAAATCCAAGGTGGAAAAAATCGATATTCGCGGCAACTTGAAGACCAAGGACAAGGTGCTGCGCCGGGAACTCGCCATTTCCCCCGGCGAGACCTTCGACATGTTCCGGGTCAAGATCAGCAAGAAGCGCCTGGAAGGCTTGCAATATTTTGACAAGGTGGATTTGCAACCCGAGCCCACCGACCCCCCCATCACCGGCCGCAAAAACCTCGTCGTCAATGTTGAGGAGCAAAACACTGGCAATCTGACCTTCGGTGCTGGCTTTAGTTCCGTGGACTCCCTGGTGGGTTATGTGCAAATGACTCAGGGGAATTTTGATTTGTTCCATCCGCCCTATTTCACGGGAGCCGGTCAAAAACTGCGCATCCGCGTGCAGTTGGGCACCCGGCGCCAGGATTATGAGCTCTCCTTCATTGAACCCTGGTTTTTGAATCGCAAGCTCTCCTTGGGCGTGGATCTGTATCTGCACGAGGACGATTACGAAAGCCCCAACAATATTTTTCGGGAGCAACGCCTCGGAGCCCGCGTCAGCCTTACCCGCGCCTTGTGGAGTGATTTTATCATTGGCAGTGTCAGCTATACAGTGGAGCAAGTGGGGATTGATTTGAACGGCGGCTGGCATGATTATCAGCCCAACTTCGGCTCCATCCCGCCCTTTTCACCGCGTAATGTGCCGCAGGCCATTCTGGACCAGACCGGCCAGCATGTCTTCCAGCGCGTCGGCACATCGCTCGCCTACGACACGCGGAACAGTGTGGAATTGCCGAACCACGGCCAGCGCACTGAAATCAGCACTGAAGTCAGCCAGGGCGACACTTCTTTCTACAAGCTGGAGGCCAAAAACGACTGGTTCTTCCCGGGCTTTTTAAAAGGTCATGTGCTTGAGGTCAGCAGCCAGGTACGCACCGCCCAGGCTCTTGGCAGTGGTGATGTGCCTTTTTATGACCGCTATTATTTGGGTGGTTTGTACAACTTGCGCGGCTTTAAATATCGTAACATTGCGCCCCGTGAGCCCCAGGATCCCTTGAATCCCGGCATGGTTCCCAATGAACCCATCGGCGGGGATAGTTCCTGGTTTGGTTCCTTGGAATACAGCATTCCCATCATTGAAAAGCCCGGTTCCTTTGGGTTGCGCATTGCCGCGTTTTACGACATTGGCGCCATCGCTCCCAAATCCTACTCCTTTTCCACGGATTACAATGACAACTGGGGCTTGGGGCTCCGGTTGAACATCCCGCATCTCGGACCGCTGCGCTTGGATTATGGCATCCCCATCCGCCACGATTCCTATAATAGCAGCTCCGGACAATTCCAATTTGGGGTCGGTTACACCCGTGATTTCTAAGATGACTCGTTTCACCTTCCATTTGCTGCTCGCTGGTTGCGTGGCGGTTTCCACCTCCGTTGGCGCCCCGGCACCCGCCCAGCCGGTCTTGGGGCGCGTGCCGCTGTTCTTTGCTGAACAGCCTGCGGTGGACGGTCTCCCGCAATTTCTGGCCAGTGGCGGTGCCAGCCAGGTGTTGATTTCGCCGGATGCGATTCACCTCACCCTGCGCAACCATCAGTCAGTCTCGGCCCAAATGGTCGGGGCCAGCCCGCAAGCACGCCTGCACGGGGCCGCTGAACTGGCCGGCAAGGTGAATTACCTTCAGGGCAATCGCGCCGCCTTCTGGCGCACCGGAGTGCCCATGTATGGCCAGGTGCGCGTGGAGAACCTCTACCCCGGCATCAGCGCCATTTACTATGGCAATCAGGAACGCCTGGAATATGATTTCGCCGTGGCCCCCGGCACCAGTCCATCGGTAATCCAAATGCGCTTTGCCGGCGCGGATAAAATTTCTCTCGATGCCCAGGGCGACCTGGCTTTGGCGGTCGGGCCTGGCGAGATTCGCCAGCCCAAACCGGTGATCTACCAGATGCTCGCCGGTGCCCGCCAGTCGATCGCCGGCGGCTACCGGTTGGTGGATGCCCGCACGGTGGCTTTTACCATTGGGGAGTACGACCACACCCAGCCGCTGATCATTGACCCCATCCTGAATTATTCCACCTACTTCGGCGGCTCCTCCGGCGATGCCGCTTGGGCCGTGGCGGTCAATCCCAACGACGGTTCCATCTTCGTCGCCGGTGCCACCCTTTCCCCCAAACTGGCCACCACCAATGCCTGGCAGACCACCTTCCATGGCGGCACTTATCTCGGCGATGCCTTTGTGGCCAAATTTGACCCCAATTTCAACGTCCAGTACCTCACCTATCTCGGCGGCAGCGGCGAGGACACCGCTTTGGCTCTGGCCGTAAATAAGGCGGGCAATGCCTTCGTTGCCGGTTACACGGATTCCACGGATTTCCCCGTCACCAACAGTGTGTTGGGCTTGCCCGGCGTGCCGGGGATTACCAACCACATTAGTGGCTCGCGGTTACCCGGGCTCAACTCCTACTTGGTCGACGGCTTTGTGGCCGAATTGGCAACCAATGGTGCCAATTTGATTTATTCCACCTATCTGGGCGGTAATCTTTCCGATGCCGTTTTGGCCTTGGCGCTCGATAGTTCGGATAACGTCTATTTGACCGGCTACACCCAGTCCACCAACCTGCCGGCTAAAAATGCGTTGCGTTTTCAACTCGCCAGCCAGCCGGGCGGCCAGACCAACCAGTATTTAAATTATCTCGCCTGCCCTTATACTTATTCCACCTGCAACGCCTTTATCGCCCGCATCAGCCATGGGGGCACCAATTTGGATTACCTGACTTACTTCGGTGGCGGCAATTTCGACGTTGGCACCGGCATTGCCGTGGATGCCGCCGGCAATGTTTATGTCACTGGCTACACCGCCTCCACCAATTTTCCCAATCTGAATGCGTTTCAGACCAATTTGAATCAAAGTTCCATTCCCACCGGGGGCTTTGACGCCTACGTGGCCAAGCTGGCTCCGACCAACACCGGCGGCCTTAATTTGCTGTATTCCACGTTTCTGGGCAGCACTTACTCGGATGCCGCCCAGCACCTGGCCGTGGATAACACCGGCGTTTATGTCACTGGCTGGACCACCTCGCCTGGCTTTCCCAACACCGCCACCAATATTATTGCCAATGGCATGGCTAATAATATCAACGGCCTGATTTATACCACCAACGCCTTTCTGGCTAAAATCATCACCACCAATGCCCAGAATGCGTCCAGCCTGGCTTACTCCGCCGTCTTTGGCGGCCTTTTGCTGGATTCGGCTGCGGGTGTGGCGCTGGATCCGGCGGGCAATGCCTTTGTGGTGGGCTCCACCTGTTCCCCCACCTTTCCCACCACCAATGCCTTCGGCTGGCTCAAGGCGGTCAATATCGGGGACAATGGCGTCTTCATTACCGCCTTTAACACCAATGCCACCCAACTGCTCTATTCCGTCATCCTCAGCGGCACACTGAATGACTTTGGGAACGCGATTGCCGTGGATCAAAACAGCTCCGCATATGTTGTGGGGCAGACCTACTCCGGTAATTTCCCGGTGACCACCGCCGTGACCAATTTCCCGGTGACTACCGCCCAAACTTCAACCCTCAATGGTGCGAGCGACGCCTTCCTCTCAAAAATCCAATTAAATTTCCCCCGCAACTTGGATATCAATGCCTTCCGAAAGACCAACACCGTGGCTTTGTCCTGGCCTTACAGCCCTGTGATTGACCCGGCCATGGCTCAATATGTGCTGCAGGGCAAACTCAATTTGTTGACCACCAACTGGGTGAACCTGACCAACGGCTTGACCCTCACGAATAGCATTTACAGCATCAGCCTGCCGGCCACCAACGCGTACCAGTTCTTCCGTCTGCACAATACGAACAACCCTAATTAACCCTCCGCCGCCGATTTTGGACTGGCGTTTTGGGCGGTTTCTGCTTTATTCCCACCCGCTTATGAAATTGATTCGTACCTTGCTTCCGGCCCTCTTGGTGCTGGCCTTGCTCGCCGCCCCCGGCCTGGGCCTGACCGCCCATGCCCAAACCAAAATCGCCACGGTGGACATGCGCAAGCTCCTCAACGGCTATTGGAAAACCAAGCAGGCCAACGCCGCCCTGGAAACCCGCAAGACCGATTTGCGCAAGGAACTCAAAGACATGGCCGATGGTCTCGACAAAGCCCAGACCGATTACAAGCAACTCTTGACCCAGTCTGATGACCCCACCATTTCTGATGTGGAACGCTCCCGCCGCAAACAGGCCGTCAGCGAGAAAGGCAAGCAGATCAATGACTCCAAGGCCGCCTACGAGCAGTTCAGCCGTCAGGCCGAGGTGCAGTTGCAGGACCAAGTCCAGCGCATGACGTCCAATCTGCTGGCCGATATCCAGGCCGCCATCAAAACCAAGGCCAAGCTCGCCGGCTATTCCCTCGTGCTCAATTCCACCAGCGACTCCGTCATTTATGACAAAGGCGATGCCGATTTGACCGCCGATGTGCTGGCCCAGCTCAATGCTGGCGCCCCCATCGATCTCAGCCCGTCCACCTCCACCAACAGTAACCTGACCCTGCCCGCGGGCGTGCCCGCCACCAATCCCTGATCGAGGCTCAGTCTAATTTAAATCAAATGGCGGCAAACCTGCGTTTGCCGCCATTTTTATTTTCCTCTGGCCCGCCCGTCCTAGACCTCAAACACGAACAGTTTCGGATCCAACCGCAACCTGGCCCCATAAACCCCCGCCGGATCCTCCTGGCCCACCGAAATCACCATCACAATGGCGGACTCGCCACCCAGCCCCAGGATTTTTTTCACCCGCTGCTCATCAAAGCCCTCCATCGGACAAGTCGCATACCCCTGCGCTGTGATCGCCAGCATGAAGTTTTCGCACGCCAGCGCCACCGTTTTACTCAGCGTCCCTTTGAGTTGCGCTTGGGAGAAGGGACCGCGCGGCACCGGCCGGAACCAGCCCACGATGGGAAACACCAGCCGCTTCACCAGCCCCACCACCCCCAGCCACCCATGCGCATAAAAGAGCGGCACAATCTTCCGGTAATAGTTTAATTGCTGCGGTGCGGGATTCCCCCGCTGCTGCAAGGCCGCCAGGATCATGTCCCGATTCCGCCGCCACGTGTCCGTGCGCGCCACAAACACCACCAACTCCGCCGCCGTGGCCGCCGCGCTTTGGTCCAGACACGCCGTGACCAGTCGCGCCTTCTTGTCCGCGCTTGTCACCCAATACATCTCCCACGGTTGCAGATTGGAGCTGTTGGGAGCCAGCAGGGCCGCCTGCAAGGCTTGATCAATCACTTCCCGGGGCACTGGCTCCGGCCGGTATTTCCGCACCGACCGCCGTGCCTCAACTGCTTCAAAAAAATTCATTCGATAATGGATTGGTTTTTTAATTCCTTAAGTCACCGGCCCGGCTGGATTTTCCCCACCCGCCCCAAACCAATCTGCCATAAAGAATCCGTTTACGCACGATTTGAAAATAATTTTGCCAGTTGCCTTGCACCCCTCCTCATTCCTCCTCGCACCCGGCTCAAAGTGCCGCAATCCCATAATCAACCCAACTCTGCGTCCTCTGCGACTCTGCGCGCCCCGCTCTTATTATCTGGTCGTGAGGCTCCAGTTTCTGCCATCCCCACCGCCTCCCCTGGCCCGGCGCAGTGCCAAATCTGGACTTGAAGCCGGTCGATCCTCGCGCTGCCGCTTGACGGACCGGCGAACTGGGGTTATGCTAACCAAAAGAGTAGTAAAAAATTGATGATTTTGCTGTCTGTGCTCAGGGTAATGCCCAAATGCAAATCGACCAAAGCCCACATGATTGGCTTAGCCCAGCGCAGGTGTTCTTTGACATCCTCGTCGATAATCATTGCAGGTAGCCAGCCGGCAGCAGGCCCCGGTGTCCAGAGCAAAGTGCCAATTCCGCCGGACAGCCTCATCCGGTTAATTCAGCGCTATTCCTAGCTAAACAGGGGCAGTGTCGTAAAACCCCGTCAACCCCCTAAACCGGCTTAATAAGGTTCCTCGCTGTTTCCAGTGGAATTAGAGCTGGGGCAGGCGGAGTTTGCCGGCGGTAAAATAGAGCATGGCGATTAAATAGGTGGTGGACCGATAACCCCGGGCTTTGCGTTTGGTGGCGCTAAAGACACTGTTGAGGCCTTCCATGAAGGCGTTGGTCAGGCCCGATTTCCAATGGGCCAAGATGCCCGGCAAATGGGTCGCCACCATTTGGGCCAGTTTGAGCATGGGGGTCTGGAGGCGGCCCTGCCTGGCCACGTGGGCCACCCAGCGCACCCAGCGGATCCACACCTTGAAACGGTGCCGGGCCTCGCTCATGGTGGGGCACCGATAGCAGTCTTGCAGCACCAGCCGCATTTGATACGCCTTGGCCGTGGCGAGGTTCTTGTTTTTAATTTTGGCCAGTTGGGCCTGTTGCGGTTCGGTGAGATTTTCGGGGTTTTTGCGCCAGATAAAAGTGGTCTGGCGCAGCGCCTCCCACACGCCTGAAGCGCCGGTCCGGACTTCGGCCCGGCGCACTTGGTCCACGGCCTTGTTGGCATTTTGCACCACATGAAACTTGTCGAACACCACTTGGGCGTTGCGGCAGTTTTCCGCCACCCCGGCCTGATCGGCGGGACTCATGTCCATGCTCACCTGGGTCAGCGCATGCCGATGGCCATTGTGTTTTTCCAGTTCGGCCACAAATTTTACCCAGGTTTCCTGGTCCTTGCCCGCGGTGGCAAAGAGCACCCGCTTGGCCACCAAATCGGCGAACACGCTGATATATTCATGTCCCTTGCGCACACTCATTTCATCCACGCCCACACAGCAGGTGTTGCTGAAGTCCGCCTCGGCATAAGCCCGGTCCACCTGCCGGAAGAGCATCCGCCACAACCGCGTGTCCGTCTCCCCCACGATTTCCGCCACCTTGCGCATGGGCATCTCGCGCATGAGCAAGAGCGCAAAGGCTTCAAACTCCTTGGTAAAATGCGTGCTCAAACCTTCCCAGGGTGGCCGCACCCGGAAGGTATGCCCACAGACCCGGCACTGGGCCCGGGGCAGCCGGCAGGTGATTTCACAGCGGTGTTGGAACACATTCAGATGCCGCCAGGTCATCACTTCGGTGTGGTCATGGCACGTCGCGTAACTCGTATCTTTGGGGCACCGCACCAGTTCCCAGAGCTTGGGGGTCTCCCGAATTTCCAGAAAAACGGTCCCGCTCGCCGCATCAAAGCGGCTCTCCATTACTTCCCAGTTCAAGCCTAAACCCAGCAATTCGTGAAATAACCGTTCAGATGTCATGCCCAAACTTTAGCAGGCCATGCCACCGAAAACAGCGAGGAACCCTTAATAATGAAGCAAGTACTTGTAAATGAGCCGGTTGCCAGCAATCCGGCAAAAAACCGTCAAGGCCCGTCAAGGGGGTAGGTCTGCGACCAGTTCCCGCCTCGCCCACGGGATCATCAAATCCGCAAGCGCGGACCTATCCGCGCCCCTCCAAAAATTCGCGCCCATTCGCGAAATTCGCGGATTAACCCTCCACCAGCCCAATCGTGCTGCTCCACACCCACACTGTGCAGCCCGTCCGCCATCGCGTTTGCCATAACCTTTCAGCGAAAGCAGAAACTCCGACTGGACGCGATGTTTTTGGTTTCCAGTGGCCAGCATGGCCCTCGCCGTCTGGATTAGTCCCCGGCAATGCGCGCTCAGCCTGCAAATGCCCCCACCGTGCATGGGCTAACCCACCTGCATGCCGCACACCATAAGGGGGAAATCCCGTACTTGACGAATTGAGTAATCGGAATATTGATTAAGTATGCAAATGGAAAAACTTACGCTGAAATCCCAGGAGGCCATGGCGGCGGCGCTGCAACTGGCCCGGGAGCATTCGCATCAGGAAATTGACGGGGAGCATCTGGCGCTGGCGCTGATTGGGCAGACGGACGGGCTGATTCCTGATTTATTGGCACGGATTGGGGCGCCAGCCGCGCGGTTGCAACCGGATTTGGCGGCGGAACTGGCGCGGCGTCACAAGGTGCAGGGCACGGGCGATCCTTACATCGGGAGTGATTTGAAGAAGGCGCTGGAGGCCGCGCAGGCGGAGGCGGCCAAGCTCAAGGACGATTATGTGAGCACGGAGATGCTGCTGCTTGGGTTGCTGGAGGGCGGCGGGAGTTCGCTCAAGAAGATTTTCGCGAAGCACGGGCTGAAGCGCGACGCCATTCTGAAGACGCTGGCCGAATTGCGCGGGAATCAGCGCGTGACGGACCCGCAGCCGGAGGCCAAGTTTCAGGCGCTGGACAAATACGGTCGCGACCTGACGGCGCTGGCGCGGCAGGGGAAGATTGACCCCGTAATCGGGCGGGACGAGGAAATCCGGCGGGTGATGCAGGTGCTGACGCGCCGCACCAAGAACAATCCGGTGCTGATTGGGGAGCCGGGGGTGGGCAAGACGGCGATTGCCGAGGGACTGGCGCGGCGGATTGTCAGCGGGGACGTTCCGGAATCGCTGAAGAACAAGCGGCTGGTGGCGATGGATTTGAGCGCGATGATCGCCGGGGCGAAGTATCGCGGGGAGTTCGAGGACCGGTTGAAGGCGTTTTTGAAGGAGATTGTGGCCAGCGAGGGCAAGATCATTTTGTTTATTGACGAATTACACACCTTGGTGGGGGCCGGGGGATCGGAGGGCACCGCGGACGCGGCGAACATCATGAAGCCGCAACTGGCGCGCGGGGAGCTGCGGTGCATCGGGGCCACCACGCTGGATGAATATCGCAAGCACATCGAGAAGGATCCGGCACTGGAACGGCGGTTCCAGCCGGTGCAGGTGGCGGAGCCGACGGTGGAGGCGACGATCGCGATTCTGCGCGGGCTCAAAGAACGGTACGAGGTGCATCATGGCGTGCGCATTCAGGACACGGCGCTGGTGGCGGCCGCGACGCTGTCGAACCGCTATCTGACCGACCGGTTTTTGCCGGACAAGGCCATTGACCTGGTGGACGAGGCGGCTTCGCGCATCAAGATGGAACTAGATTCCAAACCGACCGAACTGGACCAATTGGACCGGCAGAGTTTGCAGCTACAGATTGAGCGCACGTCGCTGTTACGCGAAAAGGATGCGGCGAGCAAGGAGCGGTTGCAGCGCATTGAGGCGGACCTGGCGAATTTGAAGGAAAAATCGGCCGCGCTGACCGCGCAATGGCAGAATGAAAAAGCGGCGATCAACGCCGTGAGTATTGTGCAATCGCAACTGGAGACGGCGCGCACGGAATTGGAGAAAGCCCGACGGGCGGGTGATTTGACGCGGTCGGCCGAGATCCAGTACGGGCAGATTCCCGATCTAGAAAAGAAGCTGGCCCAGGTGGAAAAACAGTCGGCGCAAACGCCCATTCGCGCGGCTTTGCTGCGCCAGGAAGTGACGGCCGAGGACATCGCCAATGTGGTGGCCGCGTGGACGCATATTCCGGTCACGCGCATGCTGGAGGGCGAAAAGCAGAAGCTGGTGAGGATGGAGGAGCGGCTGGCCCAACGGGTGGTCGGCCAGTCGGCGGCCATCAAGGCGGTGGCGGATGCCGTCCGCCGCGCGCGGAGTGGTTTGCAGGACCCGAACCGGCCGATTGGCTCGTTCATTTTTCTCGGGCCCACGGGCGTGGGCAAGACCGAGACGGCCCGGGCGCTGGCGGAGTTCTTGTTTGATGACGAAAATGCGCTGCTGCGCATTGACATGAGCGAATACCAGGAGAAACACACAGTCGCCCGGCTGATCGGCGCGCCACCCGGATACGTGGGTTACGAGGAGGGCGGCCAGCTCAGTGAGGCGGTGCGGCGGCGGCCTTATGCAGTCGTGTTGTTTGATGAAATCGAAAAGGCCCATCCGGACGTGTTCAATGTGCTGTTGCAGGTGCTGGATGACGGCCGCCTTACGGACGGGCAGGGGCGCACGGTGGATTTCAAAAACACTATCATCATCATGACGAGCAATCTGGGCTCGCCGATCATCCAGGAATTTTATCTGGATTCGCAGAAATCCAAGAGCGGCCGCATCGCTATGGAGGACAAGGTGATGGCGGAACTCAAACGGCATTTCCGTCCGGAATTTTTGAACCGGGTGGATGATGTGATCATCTTCCAGAGCCTGGACGAGGAGGAGCTGACGCGCATTGTGGATTTTCAACTTGGCCGCCTGACGGCCCGGCTGGCCCAACAACAACTCACTTTGGAACTCGATGCCGCCGCCAAAAAACTGCTGGCGCATGAGGGATATGATCCGCAATTCGGGGCGCGGCCGATCAAGCGGGCGATTCAGGAGCTGTTGCTGAATCCGCTTTCCTTACGGTTGTTGGAGGGCGAGTTCAAGCCAGGGGACAAAATTTATGTGACGGCGAAGGGGGAGGAGTTAAAATTTGCGAAGGGCAAGCAAGACCCTCGATGACTTGATTGGAAACGCTGCTGGAGGCTGGTGCCAGCGCGGCATCCACCGTGCCCCAGTAATCAAAATGAATCGCACCACTGGGGGGCGGTCAATTGGTTTTCCAACTCCGGGTGCCTGGCGCGGCGGCGGTTGCCGGGGTGTGCCCGTTTGAGCCAGGGGTTAAAGCGTTACGCAGGGAGGTGTCCGACAGCATACCCATGATTTTATGGTCAGTAAATTTACGCGGCCGGCATTGCCAAGGGGCTGTGGGAAGCGCAAGCTGGAGCGAAGGCACTGTCGTTGACGGCCGAATCGTTGGCGCGGGTGAACCCGCCGCCGAAAAAAGCGTGCGAATATGAATGATATAAAGCCAGAAATTGTGGCGTTGCTGGGGGGCAAGGATTATGTGCCGGCGAATGTGCCGGAGTTGTTGCAGCTCCTGCAATTGCCGCTCGCGCGCCAGCAGGAATTGCAGGTGATTTTGCGCGAGCTGGAGCGGGCCGGGCAGATCGCCCGGCTCAAGGGAAACCGCTACATTCAATCCGTGGAGGCCGATCTTATTCCGGGACGGATTCGCATGAACCGGCAGGGCAAGGGCTTCTTGCAGCCAGACGATCCGCGTCTCAAAGAAATCGCCATTGCGGAAAGTGCGACCGGCACGGCTTTGCATGAGGACCGGGTGCTGGTGCGGTTGGATGTGCGCAGCAAGGGGCTGCGCCCGGACACCGGGCAGACCGCCTCGGGATCGGTGGTGCGGATTTTGGAGCGGCATCGCACCCAGGTGGTGGGCACTTTGCAAAAGGGCCGGCAATTTTTATATGTGATCCCCGATGATCCGCGCATTCCCCATGATATCTATGTGCCGGAACCGCGGGATGTGGGCCGGCCCGCGCACATTGGAGACAAGGTGGTGGTGGAATTGCGCGAGTGGGAATCCCGCCACACGAATCCCGAGGGGGAGATCATTGAGGTCCTGGGGGCGCCGGATGAGGAGGGGGTGGACATGCTCTCGGTTCTGCGCCAGTACGAGTTGCCCCTGCATTTTCCCAAGGCGGTGCTCCATGAGGCTAATCTCATTGGGAAGACCGTGGATCCCAAGGATGTCGCGGGTCGGGTCGATTGCCGGGACCACCGGGTGGTAACGATTGATCCCGATGACGCGAAGGATTTTGACGATGCCATCTGTCTGGAACGGGTGGAGCCAGGCCAGTGGCGGTTGTGGGTGCATATCGCCGATGTGTCGCATTATGTGAAGCCCGGCACCGCACTGGATGTTGAGGCGCGCAAGCGCGGGAATTCCACCTACCTGGTGGACCGCGTGATTCCGATGCTGCCCGAAGCCTTGAGCAACGAGCTGTGCTCGCTTAAACCGGCGGTGGACCGGCTTACCAAGTGCGTGGAATTCCTGGTGGCGGATGACGGGCGGGTGCTGAGCACCAAATATTACTCGGCGATTATTCATTCCAAGTGCCGCTTTGCCTATGGCGAAGTGCTGGCCATTCTCGAACGGGAACCGGCGGTGGATCCTATTGAGCAAATGCTGCATGAGGCCCATCGACTCGCGCAGCAGATTCGGCGCCGGCGGTTCAAAGCCGGTTCGCTGGACCTGGATTTTCCGGAGACAAAAATCCGGCTGGATGACCACGGCCGCATCCTGCGGATCGAACGGAACGCGAACGATGTGTCCCACCAGTTAATTGAGGAATTCATGTTGCTGGCCAATGAGGCGGTGGCGGCCCAATTGATGAGCCTGGCCCGGCCGGCCATTTACCGGGTGCATGAATCGCCCGATGAACGGCGGTTGCAGGAGTACCGGCAGGAAGTGCTGGGCCAGAACGTGCCGTGTGGCAATTTAAGGTCCCCGGGCGAGGTGCAAAAATTATTGCACCGCCTCAACGAATTGCCCACCGGGCCGGCGCTGAAGATCGGCTTTTTGAAATCCCTGATGCGGGCCCGTTACGATGTGGAACCGCTGGGCCATTATGGGCTGGCCAAGAAAAAATACACACATTTCACCTCGCCCATCCGGCGGTACGCCGACCTGGTGGTGCATCGCGCTTTGTTTGATAAAGTGGCCGCCCCGGCCGGCAAACTCAAGGAAACCGCCGAGCACATTTCCGTGACGGAACGCAATTCGGCCGATGCCGAGCGGGACAGCAAGGACGTGAAGTTGTTTGCCTATCTGAACGCGCAATTGAAGTCGGGCCGTCCGGAAAAATATCCGGCGTTGGTGACGGATGTGCGCAATTTTGGATTTTTCGTGGATGTGCCCGGGCTGGCCATGAGCGGCTTGGTGCCCCTCTCCACGGTGGAGGACGATTTTTTTGTGTTCGACGAGGTGCGGAATCATTTGATTGGCCGACGCACCCGCCGGATCATCCGGCTGGGGGACGCGGTGAGCGTGCAGGTGGCCAAAGTGGATACGTTCAAGAAACAGGTGGATTTTCGACTCGCCGTGGTGTTGCCCAAACTATCGGCCCTGCGACCGACCGTGCCCAAGCCAAGTCCCAAACGGGGCCAGGCAACACGTCCGGATACACGGCCCGACCGGGGGCAAGCGCGCCGGCCTGGTCCACGCCCCGGTCAGCGTTCTCAGCAAAAGCCCGGGAAACGTCAAGATCCGCGTCCAGGTCAGCCCCCCAATGCCCGGCCGGAGCGGCCGCCGCAGGCAAAACGTCCGGGGCCCGGTGGGCCGGCCAAAACGGGGCAGCCGGTGGAGCGTCTACCGGATGCGCGCAAAACTGGCACGGGCATGGGATTGAGCACGGCGCAACGGCCTTTGCTGCGGGCGAGTGGCAGTGGCCGGTCATTTGGTAAACGACGTTGACCAAGGGCCGAATCCGCAATGAGCACATTTTAAAATGCATTCACCTCCCAACCGGTTATGGCGGATTGGGAGAAGATTCAAGCCTCAAGACCAAATTGAGGCTGGCCTAACCACGCAAGCTAGGTGGCTGGGTTACGGAGCCAGGGGCAGCATCTCCGCGCGGATGTTTTTCCCCTCGCAATGTAGAATGGCCACACTGCGCGGGGTGGCGTGCTTGGGGCGGCCGGAATAACCGGGATTGAAAAAACGCACGCCGTTAATCACTTCGTTGAACGCCTTGTGGGTGTGGCCAAAGACCACGACATCCGGCCGGGAACGGGTGATGCGGGCTTGCAGTTTTTCATCGAGGGCGAAGGGATTCACGATATGCTGCACTAAAATTTTCAACTCCCCCACCGTCACCAGTTCGGTCAGCCGCAGCGGGTTGCCCAAGTCGGTATTGCCCAGCACGGCGGTGGTCGGGGCAATTTGCTCTAGGTCGAAAATAATGATCTGCATACCCACATCGCCGGCGTGAAGGATGTGGTCCACACCATGGAACAGTTGCAGGATATGCGGGTCGAAGTAGTCGTGGGTGTCTGAGATAACGCCGATTTTCATGCGCTGGCCTCCTCGGGTTGGGTTTCTTCGATTTCTTCCTCCGGCTGCGTGCCGGCCGTTTTATCCGCCGGCGATTCGGCCGCGCTGAGTTGCATGGCCCCAACGAACAGGCCCGTAAAGAGACCGCCACTGAACAGGGTATTCCGGAAAAATTCCCACGCTTGCGGCCAGCCGCCGGTGCCTTTGACCAGGGCAATCAGCCAGCCCGAGAAGGTTTTGGTGTATTCGGGATTTTGAAATGGATTTAAAAGCCAGGAGGCGGTGTTGGTGACCAGGTAGAAGAGCAGGGCTCCCAGCACACCACCGCCCAGCAGGGTGAGAAACTTGGACTGCGGTTTCAGCCGCCGTCCCAGACCAATGATCAACACGTATCCGATATAATTGACGAGCTGGTATTTGACGACCGCCCAAGTCCAGACATCGTAACCCTTGGACTGGTAGTAGAAATTCAACGCCACGTCAGTAAGCATCAGCGTGCCCAAGGGCAGCCACCAGGCCAGGGTGCCGGCGAAATAAACACCGCCGCAGAATGCCAGCGCGTACACCACGCTGAAACTCGGCGGAAACAGGCCCGGCCAGCGGCTCAGCGCCACGAGCACCAAAAACACAACCGCGAACCAGCGATGGGACTTCTCTTTCAACGCCAGCAGGATAATTCACCGGGCGGCGGGAACAAGCTTTTCAGCAGGCTCGTGATAGGGTTGGTGGGACTGGTAGAGCGCTAGCAATTCCTGGTTGCGTTCCAATAAATTGGTTTCCCCCAAGGCTGTGGCATTGGCACAGGCCTTTTGGGCCGCGGCCATCGCATCCTCGAACCGCCCGGCCTCCGCATAGGCGGCGCCGAGCGTCCCCAGAAAAATGGTTTTTTGGTAGTGTGTGAGCTGGCAGGCGGCTTCCGCGTGTTGGACGGCCTCGGCACCGTTGCGCAAGCTGGGGTCGCCGCTGGTCGCGAGCAACCAGGCCAGGTTATTGAGCCAAACCGCCTGGCCGGGCTGTAACCTTAGCGCTGAGTGATAATGTGTCAGCGCGGCAGAGCCCTGGCCCTGCCGGCACGAAATATCCGCCAAACTGGCATGGGCGCGGGCATCCTCGGGATGGGCCCGCAGGATTGCTTTGTAACTAGTCGCCGCCAAACGGTCGTCTCCAGTGCTTCCGCCCACGGCCTGGGCGTCCATCGGCGGGGCAAATTGGAACGTTCGAATCACCTTGTACACGTAATATTTTTCCGCTGGCACCGGAGCGATCACAAATGGGAGGCAGCCGCCCGCCCCGTAAAATCCCGACCCGAGTTCAGCGCTGACCGTGGTCAGCCAGGAACTGATGGGAAACCCGGGAGTGGCAAGTAACTCCACTGCGTCTGCTGGTGGGTTCAGCAAGTTACTATTGTTGCCGGGCACCACCAGCACGTCTCCGGCCTGGAGCAGAGAATTGCCATAGTCCACGGCCTGGCCGCCGAGTGGCTCCAAATAATATTGAAACGCGCAATGGCCCTCAAACCAAAGCCGGGCCGGGGCCGGGGCATACTCCCCGGCGATCTGCCGGGCGGCGGTGCGGCCGGAGTCGGCCAATTCCGCATCCGCCCAGCTCACGCCCAAGCTGGACAGGCCGGAAACAACGAGCGCCAGCAGCAAAAGTTGGGGTTTCCACTCGGGGGCAGGAGTGCGCTCCAGGCGACGCACGATCAGAATTGCCACTGGCGCAACCAACGGCAGTAAACTGCGGGAACTAACCGTCCAGTTCAACACGGCCGCAAACAGAAAACCCGAACCAATCCATAACGCGGCCATGGTCGTTACCACATCTCGCTGCCTCCAGAGTTCCACCCCGCTTAACACCAGCACATGCAATCCGCCGGCCAGCATCAGGATCATTTCCACCTGTACCCAAGCCCGGGCCTCACCCGAGGTGGGAAACCCCGGCATTGCGCCGATTTGCAGGAGCACCAGGATCACGGCTGCAATTCCCACCAGCAACAAGGCGCCGCCAAGAAAGGCTCTGCGGCGCCATAAAAGTGGTGCCAGCAGGGTGGCTGGCAGCAGGCAGCCGCCCAAATAAACCAAGCCGATCACTGTTTTCCCCGGCCATCCGCCGGTCAGAAAATAGCGATATTGATTCGCATAAGCGGCGGCCGCAGAGATTAATCCCTGACCATAAATTTGGGAGGTAAATAATTCGTACAGGCCCATCATGCCCAACGGCACTAGCAGCCAAAGGAGCCACGGCCCTAATTTTCTGCGGTGCAAGCCACCCAGCAACGGCAGGAGCGGCAGCAGGGTCATGGCACTATACTTGGTTAATACCGACAAACCCGCCAGGGCCATCGCCAGCAGATACCAGCGGCGATGGCCGGTTTTGAGGGCGTGTTCCCAGCACACCACGGTCCAAATCCAAGCCGCCAGCATCGGGATGTCGCACATGATATTGGTGGTGGAAACGAGGAAAACCGGAGTAACCATGGTCAAGACTGTCGCCAGCAACGGCCAGGCACACCAATTGCCGGCCAGACGATACACCCCGGCGGCGGCGGAAAACGCCACAAGCAGCAAAGCTCCATGGAGCGCGAGTTCCCCCGTTCCAAAGAATTGCCTGACCAACCCCAAGCCATAGGAGGTCAAGGGGGGATTGCACGTGGCCAAGGTCATTGGCATGACCGAGCCAAACCAATTCACCGTAAAACTATAAAAGTGCAACGGGTCTTTTTGAATTTGTGCCGCTGCCCAGACAAACAGCGGATCGTCGATATGGACCGCTTTGTTCATAAAGGGTCCCACGCCCGCCAATAAAAGCATGACGATGACCACGTAAGGGTGGCGGGTGGCCAGCCGGGCTATTCTCTGGATGGCCGTGGTCAAGGCGGCCGGCATTGCTTGGTCAGTAGGCATTCAGGCTGAGAACGTTTGTCAGCAGCAGGCTGGCTGATTTGGGGAAAGTTTCAAGTGGAGAGTCAGCCGGCGGAGCATTTATTTCACCTGTATTGGTCTGGAAATTGTGCCATGCTGACGTCGCCCGAAGCTACCTGCCCATTTAAATCGCTTGAAACCATTGTTTGAAATTATTTTTGAAGACGACGATCTGCTGGTGATCAACAAGCCGGCCGGGTTGGTGTGTCATCCCACCAAGGGCGACGAATATTCCAGCCTGATCAGCCGGATTCGACTGCATTTGGGCCCGGAATCCAGTGCCCATTTGATCAATCGTCTGGATCGCGAGACCAGCGGGGTGGTGCTGGCCGCAAAAAATGCCGGGGCCGCCGGAGAACTGGGCAAAATCCTGGAATCGCGAGCAGTAACCAAGGAATACCTGGCAATTGTACATGGCCATGTCGTGGCCGAGCAGGGGACGGTGGAAGCCCCCTTGGGTAAAGATGTCCACAGTATCGTCGCGGTGAAGGATTGCGTTCGCGCCGACGGGGCTTTGTCCCGCACGGATTTTTGGGTCGAACGCCGGTTTTGGCAGACCGTAGCTCTGCCTCCAGATGGCACTCCCGGTTCGGCCACGTTTTCATTGTTACGGGTGGCGCCGCGCACGGGGCGCAAGCACCAGATTCGTCTACATCTGGCGCATTTGGGCCATCCCTTGGTGGGGGACAAATTGTACGGCGGGGATCCTGACTTGTATTTGGCATTGGTGGAAGGCCGGTTGACGGCAGAGCAGCGGAGTCGCCTGGTGTTTGAACATCATGCCTTGCATGCGCGGGCATTGCGCTTCGAATGGCGGAGCCAACCCAAGGAGTATGTTTGTGACCCAGAGCTTTGGTTTACGGCCTTTGCTGACCGGAGTGAGAGAGTGTAAAAACTGCGAATCACAAGCTAAACTATTTTGCAAATAACGTGAGGTGATTAGACTTAGGAGTGGTTTTTATCGCTAAGAATTACACGCACGCGTCAAAATTTAAATCCAACCGCAGTCACCGTCGACCTCCTTCGTCGCTTCATAACACGGTTGACTTGCGGACAAACTAATTTGACGCGTGCGTCGTAAAACCTGCCTTGAACACTTGCTTGTTCAGCAACACCACCGACCAATTGCTAGAGTAATCCCCACGATTACTGTTGACAACCGACCGGACCACCCCACCCATCCAAACCCCACCGAAATCCTCCCAGCAAGTCTAATAAAGCAAACGCCATGCCAGCCTGGGTTTGGTGGGGAAATTAATGAAATTGCCAGTAAACTTATAAAATCCAACCGACGATAAGTGCAGTTGCGGGCTTTTGGCTGTTGTTTTTTTAACAGGATGGCTAAAAATCGGGTCTAAAAACCAACAAAACCCCACAGAGAATGGCGAGAATCGGAAAAGTCCATTTTAATGCGAAATTCCCCATAAAACCGGAGCTTGTGAAAAAAATCACAATTTGACTTGCCTCGTTTTTTGGGGGGTATTAGGCTTCAACCTGTTTTTAGGATCGGCACCGCAATATATGCAAACCAAAAGCGAATTTGGCTATGATTCCAAGATCGAGGGCGACGTGGTGATTACCACGGTGGACGCTGCTCTGAGCTGGTTTCGTGCGAACTCTGTCTGGCCCATGCCCATGGGTCTGGCTTGTTGCGCCATCGAATTAATGGCCGTGGGGGCCAGCCGTTTCGATATTTCCCGCTTTGGCTCGGAAGTGATGCGTTTTTCGCCCCGCCAGGCGGATTGCATGATCGTGGCGGGCACGGTCACTTACAAAATGGCCCCGGTGCTCAAGCGCGTCTATGATCAGATGCCCGAGCCCAAGTGGGTGATTGCGATGGGTGCTTGCGCCTCGACCGGTGGGATGTACCGCAGTTACGCGGTGTTGCAAGGCGTCGATAACATCGTCCCCGTCGATATTTACATTTCGGGTTGTCCGCCCCGGCCGGAAGCCGTGCTGGATGCGTTGATTAAAATTCAAAATAAGATCAGCAAGCAGCCGGTTATTTCGAAGATGAACATCGTCAATCAGCTGACTGGTTCGGCAAAATCCTAAATTACCGTGGCCGCCCTCGCATCCGCTCAGAAAATTAAAGCGAAGTTTGGAGATTTGATCTCTGAACCAGTTGAGTTTCGTGGTGAAATCTCCCTGACCCTCGCCGACGCACAACAAATTTTTGAAGTGTGCAGTTTTGCCAAGCACCAAGCTGGTTTTGATTATTTGGTGGACATCACCAGCATAGATAACTATGGCGAGGATCCCCGTTGGGCCGTGGTTTATCATCTGCGCTCCGTCAAAAATGGCGAGGAATTGCGCATAACCACCCCGTTGAGTGAGGAAAAATCGGAGTTGCCCAGTGTGTTGGGCGTTTGGCGCACCGCCAACTGGCACGAACGCGAGATTTACGACATGATGGGCATTCGCTTTGCTGGCCATCCGGATCTCCGGCGCATTTTAATGTGGGAAGGATACCCTTACTTTCCCTTGCGCAAAGACTTTCCCTTGGCGGGCAAACCGACGGACCTCCCGGGTTTGGCGTTTACCCGGCCAGCTCCCTTGGAAGGGGGACCGTTTGTGACGGCACCCGGACGGGACGCCATCGAACGTGAACCGCGTGTTCGCACGCCCGAAAACTAATATCCATGGCCCGAGTTCAAGACATCGAAATACCGGATTCAGCCACGCGCACTGCGATGGCTGTTGAGGATCTGAAGGACGCTGAGGGCGATCGCATGGTGCTGAACATGGGGCCTTCCCATCCAGCCACGCATGGCGTGCTCCGCATCCTGCTGGAGCTGGACGGCGAGGTCATCACCAAGGCGGAACCGGACGTGGGGTACCTGCATCGCGGCGATGAAAAGATCGCCGAGAACATGACTTACACCCAGTTCATTCCGTACACGGACCGGCTGGATTATCTCGCGCCTCTGGCCAACAATGTGGCTTATGCACTGGCGGTGGAAAAGTTGCTGGGCATTCATGACAAATTGCCGCTGCGCTGCCAGTACATTCGCGTCATGTGCGCGGAACTGGCGCGGATTTCGGCTCATTTGCTGGGTCTGGGTGCCTTCGCCATGGATACCGGCGCAGTCACGGTGTTTCTGCTCACTTTCACCGAGCGCGAAAAAATTTACAATCTCGCCGAGGCGGCGAGTGGTGCCCGTCTGACCACCAGTTATACCCGCATTGGTGGCGTGGCCCGGGATATTCCGCCGAACTGGGTGGATATGTGCCGCCAGTTCCTCAAGGAATTTGACGTGGCCTTGAAAGAAGCGCACACCTTGCTGACCCGGAATCGTATCTGGGTGGACCGGTTGCGGGACTTGGGCGTGGTTTCCAAGGAAATGGCGATTGATTTCGGCCTGAGCGGTCCGAATTTGCGCGGCAGCGGCGTGGAATACGATCTTCGTAAAAACCAGCCCTACCTTTGCTACAAGGATTTGGATTTTGACATCCCGGTGGGCAGCACCGGCGATTGCTATGACCGCTATTTGGTGCGCATGGAAGAAATGCGCCAGAGCATGCGGATCATTGCGCAATGCCTCGATAAAATTCCCGGCGGCGCGGAAAATAAGAGCAAGGAACCGGTCAGCATTCAGGACGGGAAAATCACCTTGCCACCCAAGCATAAAGTGCTTTCGAGCATGGAAGAATTGATTCATCAATTCATGCTCGTCACCGAAGGCGTGAACGCACCGAAGGGTGAGGTTTATTTCGGCCATGAAAACCCGAAAGGCGAGTTGGGCTTTTACATTAACAGCCGGGGCGGCGGCACGCCGTATCGCCTGAAAATACGCTCGCCCAGCTTTATTAATTTGAGCATCGTGCCGGCCCTGTTCCCGGGCCACATGGTCAGCGACGTGCCGGTGATTTTGGGTTCCTTGGATTTCGTGATGGGTGAGAGCGACCGTTAAGCATTGAAGAAAACATGAGTTTTACAGTTCCAGCAAATTTGGCGGCGGAGATTGACGAGCTGATCACGCATTATCCCGTGAAGCGCGCGGCCTCGCTCATGGTGCTGCATGCCATTCAGGAGCAATTCGGCTGGATTTCGCAAGAAGCCGTTGAATGGACTGCGGCCAAGTTGGAACTTCAGCCGATCAACATTCTGGAGATCCTCACGTTTTATCCCATGCTGCGCCAGCAGCCCATGGGTAAGTATCAACTCAAGGTGTGCCGCACGCTGAGCTGTGCGCTGGGCGGGGCTTACCAGTTGCATCACCATTTTTGTGAAAAGCTGGGTTTGGATGCTCATAAGCATGGGCCCCAGACCACGGCTGATGGAAAATTCACGGTCGAATTTGTGGAGTGCCTGGCCAGTTGCGGCACCGCGCCCGTAATGATGTGCAATGATGCCTTTTACGAAGGGGTAACGCACGCCAAGGCGGATGAAATCGTGAAGGAATGCAAGTGATGAAATGGCTGCCCGACATGGATTTGAACCATGACAAGCAGATTCAGAGTCTGCTGTGCTACCGTTACACCATCGGGCAATCGAAGGACGTTTAATTTAGAGTTTTTTGAATAAGAGTCAAGCTGCTATGCCGCAAGAATACAAATTAATTTTGAAGCATGTCGATGAGCCGGGTTACACGCCTGACATTGATTGCTATCTGCGTCACGGTGGTTATGAAGGCCTTAAGAAGGCACTCGCCATCCAGCCCAAGGAATTGCCCGACGGGAAAAAAGCCTCACCGCAGGAACAAATTCGCGATGACGTGAAACTGTCCGGTTTGCGTGGGCGCGGGGGCGCGGGTTTTTCCTGCGGGCTTAAATGGAGCTTTGTCGACCGCCGGAGCGGTAAGCCGATTTATTTGATTTGCAACGCCGATGAATCTGAACCGGGCACCTTCAAGGACCGGCAGATCATGCACAAGGATCCGCACCAGTTGATCGAGGGGATGATCATCTCTTGTTTTGCGAACGACGTTCATCTGGCGTATATCTATATTCGTGGTGAGATGCCCGAAGGCGCAAAGATTTTGATCAAGGCCCTGGCGGAAGCGAAGGCTAAAAATTTCCTGGGTAAAAATATCCTGGGCACCGGTTATGATCTGGAAATGTATGTGCACCGCGGCGCGGGCGCTTATATTTGCGGTGAAGAAACCGGCTTGATCGAATCCCTCGAAGGCAAACGCCCGTATCCCCGCATCAAGCCGCCCTATTTTCCTGCAGTGCTCGGCCTGTGGATGTGCCCGACCATTGTCAACAACGTTGAGACCCTCTGCAATGTGAAGCACATTGTGGAAATGGGGGGCGCGGAGTTTGCCAGACTCGGCACGCCGAACAACACCGGCACGCGCATCGTCAGTCTCAGCGGCCAGGTGAAGCGTCCGGGTTATTACGAAATTGAAGTGGGCAAGGCCACCATTGGTGAATTGATCAATGATCCCAAATTCGGTGGCGGTTTGCGGGACGGCCGGAAATTGAAGGCCATCATTCCCGGCGGATCCTCCTCCAAAGTGCTGAAGGCCGGTGAGAAATTTAAGCTTAAGAAGAAAGATGCCGAGGGCAAGGACGTGCTGGTGGAAACCGACATGCTCGATTTGCCTTACGATTTTGACTCCCTGGCTCAGGCCGGGACGATGAGCGGTTCCAGCGCGATTATTGTCATGGATGACTCCGTGGACATCGTCGGGGCCCTGGCTAACCTGAGTGAATTTTACGCGCACGAAAGCTGCGGCCAGTGCACCCCCTGCCGCGAAGGCGCCCTTTGGATGAACAAGGCCCTGCAACGCATGGCACATGGGCAGGGACGGGCCGGTGATGCGGATTATCTGGTCAAAATTGCCGACAACATCCCGGGCGGACGCACCATTTGCGCCTTCGGGGAAGCCTGCTCCTGGCCGGTGCAAAGTTTTGTCGCCAAGTTTAAAGACGAGTTTGTCGCCAAAGGCGTGGCCGATGAAGCCCGCCGGGCCAAGGAAGTTGCCGTGCCGGGCGAAACCAAACCATTGGCTGCCGCGCATCATTGATTGCCATGTCCACCACCGCCACAATTGAAACGAAGCCTGCCGCTCCTGCGATTGAAAAAATCAAGGTGAAGGTGGACGGGCGCGAAATCGAAGTGCCCAAGCTGATGCCTGACTGGACGGGCAAGCTGACGCCCACGACCATGATTCAGGCGTGCGAGCTGGCCAAGACCGATGTTCCGCATTATTGCTATCATCCCAAGCTGCCCATCGCGGGCAACTGCCGCATGTGCCTGGTGGAATTCGGCACCCCGGCCCTCGGCCCGGACCGCAAGCCGGTCTTGAACCCCGATGGCACCGCCAAGATTGCCAAATCGCCGCGTCCAGCGATCGCCTGTGCCACGCCCATTTCGCCGGGCATGGAGATTTACAACAATACGCCGACCGTCAAGCAGATGCGCGAAGGCGTGCTGGAATTCCTGCTCATCAATCATCCGCTAGACTGCCCCATTTGCGATCAGGCCGGCGAATGCAAACTCCAAGAATACTCGGTTGATTTTGGGCAAAGCACCAGTCGCTTTGCCGAGGCGAAGGTGCACAAGCCCAAGGCCGTGGATCTGGGGCCGCGCATCATGCTCGATGACGAACGCTGTATTCTTTGCACCCGGTGCGTGCGCTTTACCCGCGACGTCGCCGGCGATGACAAGCTGGGCATTGTCAATCGTGGCTCGTACAACACCATTGCCGCCTATCCCGGCACCCAGTTTGACAATAATTACACCCTGAATACGGTGGATATTTGTCCGGTGGGGGCCCTGACCTCCAAGGATTTCCGCTTTCAAATGCGCGTCTGGTTCCTCAAAGAAACCAAGAGCCTCTGCAATAGTTGCGGCACCGGCTGCAATGTGCTGGTGAGTTCGCGTGAGGAAAAAATGTACCGTTACACGCCTCGCGAAAATGATGCGGTTAATGGTCCGTGGATGTGCGATGCCGGTCGCTTGAATTACAAGTGGGTGGGCCGCTCCGACCGGTTGAAGGATGTTCTGATGCGTGGAGCCGGGCAGGGGGGCTTGGTGAAGACCACCTGGCTCACGGCGATTAATGATATTTCTGACAAATTGAAACGCGCTCCCGCCGGTTCGGTGGCAATCGTCGCTTCGGCCCGGCAAACCAACGAAGAGTTGTATCTGCTGGCCAAGTTGAAAGCAAATCTCGGTGCCCTGAGTGATTCCGTCGAGCACACGGGCGAGGCCGACCGTCTACTGGTGAGTGCGGACAAGAATCCCAATACCAACGGTGCCCGGTTAAACGGTATTTGCTACACGGAAATCGGTTCAAACCTGCCCCAAATCGCCCAAGGTATTCAGAGCGGTAATATCAAGACCTTGATTGTTTTTGGTGAAGACGTCACCACCCAGGGGATTGGTGCGGATTTGCTGGCGAAGCTCGACACCTTGATTGTCAGCAATATTTTGCCCAACACCACCACCCAACTGGCTCATTATGTGCTGCCGGGTGCCGCCCATGTCGAAAAGCGTGGATCCTTTACGAATACCAAGGGCCGGGTGCAGAAGTTTATGAAGGCCGTGGAAGCGCCGGGCGATGCCCGTGCGGAATGGGAATTTTTGCATGACCTGGTGCACAATGTCACCGGTAAGAATGGTTATGTGACGATTGAAGGTTTGTTCAATCAAATGGCCGCCGAAGTGCCGGGCTTTGCCGGTTTGACCTGGGCGGGTCTCGGGGACACGGGAGTGACGGTAACTATTTAACATGAACTGGAATTTTATCATTTTCAGTTTGGTCAAGCTGGCCGTCATTGTTGGCGTGGTCCAGGGATTGGTCGCTTACTCGGTGCTCGCCGAGCGTAAAATTTCCGCCTGGATTCAGGACCGGGTGGGGCCGAACCGCACCGCCCCTCCTTTCATGAAGTATGTGCCCGTCATCGGTCCTTTTCTCACCCGTCTCGGCATGTTCCAGCCGCTGGCGGATGGTCTTAAATTTCTGCTCAAAGAAGATTTCACCCCGGCGGGTGTGCGTAAAATTTATTTCTGGCTCGCACCCGCGCTGGCCGTGATTCCTGCCATGCTCACGGTGGCTGTGATTCCGTTCGGCTCCAATCTCGGGGCCCAGAAGATGGTGATGGCGGATTTGAATGTTGGCATCCTTTACACCTTTGGAATTGTGTCCCTGGGAGTCTACGGCATCGTGCTGGCCGGCTATGCTGCCAATTCCAAATATCCATTTCTGGGTGGGATTCGCTCCAGTGCCCAAATGATTTCCTACGAGCTTTCGATGGGGATGTCAGTTATTCCTGTGCTGATGATTGTGGGGAATTTGAATCTCAGCGCCATCATTGGCTGGCAGTCCACCCATGGCTGGCTGGTATTTTTTTCCCCGCTGTCATTTTTCATTTTCTTGGTGGCTTCGTTCGCGGAAACTAACCGTTTGCCCTTCGATTTGCCCGAAGCAGAAACCGAATTGGTGGGCGGATATCATACCGAATACAGTTCAATGAAGTTCGCGCTGTTTTTCCTGGCGGAATACTCTAACATGGTTTCGTCGGCTGCCATGATGGTCACTTTGTTTTTTGGCGGTTGGACGCTGCCGTTCTGGGGTTTGGACCAGCCGGCCACGAGCTTGCTGCTGGGCGTGGCTCACATTTTGGTATTCATGGTGAAGATGCTGGCCTTCATGGTGCTGTTCATTTGGGTGCGCTGGATGTTCCCGCGCTTCCGTTATGACCAGTTGATGGATTTGGGCTGGCGGCGTTTTCTGCCCCTGGCATTGTTTAATATTTTGGTGACAGCGATTTGGATGTGGTTAACGGCTAAATAAGTATGATTGTCGATCGCAGACCATTGACGTTTTGGGAAAGGCTTTACCTCCCGGCCATTATTGGCGGGTTGAAGGTGACGCTCAAGCACGCTTATTCCACGCTGATACAGCGCAAGGTGGTCACCATGGAATATCCGGAGCAGAAATGGACGCTTCCCGAAAATTATCGCGGTGCGCCTTATTTGGTGAAAGACCAGGAAGGCAGCACCAAATGTGTGAGCTGCCAGTTGTGCGAATTTGTCTGTCCGCCCAAAGCCATCCGCATCACGCCGCCCGGAGCCAACGGTCAAAAAGCGGACCGCGGGAACGCGGAAAAGATGCCGAAGGAATTTGAGATCAACATGCTTCGGTGCATTTACTGCGGCTTTTGCCAGGAAGTTTGTCCGGAAGAGGCCATTTTCCTGCTCAAAGATTATTCCATTACCTCCGCCAGTCGCGAAGAACTGGTTTACAACAAGGAAAAGTTGCTCGCCCTCGGGGGAGAACATGGTGGCATTCAGAAGTGGAAGCACAAGCTGGAGGAAGCCAAAGCCCAGGAAAATTTTCCGGTCAAAGTTTAAACTATACACGTCATGGGATTGCCCGACATTTTGTTTTACATTTTCGCGGCGTTAACGCTGCTTTGCGGCCTGCTGGTCGTCGCAAATCCTTTTAGCCGCAGCCCGGTCACCAGTGCGATGTTTCTCGTGCTGACCATTATCAGCCTGGCCGGCTTGTTTGTTCTGCTCAACGCCTTCTTCCTGGCTGCGGTACAAGTCATTGTCTATGCCGGGGCAGTGATGGTACTGTTTGTCTTCGTCATCATGCTGCTGGATCTGAAGGAGGAGGAGCGCCGTCATATCAAGGCGTTTGGCTTCGTTACCGGGGTGGTTTCCGTGGGTATTATTTTATCCGTTTTCCTCAAGTCAATTGGCAGCACTGCTAAACTGGCCTTGCCTGCCGCTGCGAATGCAAGCACTGCCGGGGAAAGCGACACGCATGCGCTCGGGATGCTGCTGTTTACCAAATACACCCTCCCTTTTGAAGTCATCTCGGTGTTGTTGCTGGTGGCCATGATTGGTGTGATCACGCTGAGCAAGAAGGATCTGAAATAACATGCAAGTCGGACTCCAACATTATCTGGTGATCAGTGCCCTGTTGTTCGCCACCGGTCTGCTGGGCGTTATCATGCGCCGCAACCTCCTCGTCATGTATATGTCGCTGGAATTGATGCTAAACGCGGCCAACCTCGCGCTCGTGTCCTTTTCTCGCTACAACAACAACCTGGATGGCCAGGTGCTGGTGTTTTTTATCATCACGGTGGCGGCGGCGGAAGTGGCCGTCGGACTGGCGCTGATTGTCGCGCTCTTCCGGAAGCGCCAGTCGGCCCATGTGGAAGATTTGACCTCGATGAAACTCTGACGGATGAAATACGAAATATTACCTTGGTTGATTTTATTCCTGCCGCTCTTTTCTGCGGCCGTGATTGCCTTGTTTACCCTGGGCAACCGCACTGTCAGCGCCCTGATCTCCATCGGTGCCATCGTTACAGGCTTTGTTTTGACCCTGGCCTTTATTTCCGGTAACGGCTTTCATCCGGCGGTATCAGAAACTTCGACTGCTTGGCTTTCGATCGGTTCGCTCCAAGCCGAATTTGGCCTCAAATTGGATGGCCTGAGTCTGATGATGCTTTTGATTGTCACTGGGGTGGGCGGCGCGATTCATATTTATTCCTTTGGCTACATGCACGAGGACCGCAGCATGGCCCGCTTTTTCTGCTTCCTTAGCCTGTTTACCTTTTCGATGCTGGGCATCGTGCTGGCCAGCAACTTCGTGCAGATGTTTATTTTCTGGGAATTGGTCGGTGTCTCCAGTTATCTCCTGATTGGCTTTTGGTTTGAAAAACCGAGCGCCGGCGATGCCGCCAAAAAGGCTTTTATCACCAACCGGCTCGGTGATTTTGGCTTTTTGCTGGGTATTTTGATGGTCTGGCAGTTGCTCGGGTCCCTTAATTTTACCGCGCTGGCTGACAACCTTCATGCCAATCCGGCGGCCCTGCAGGTGGGGGGTACGATTGCGGGTCTCTTGATTTTCTGCGGTGCGGTCGGCAAGTCGGCTCAATTCCCCTTGCACGTCTGGCTGGCGGACGCCATGGAAGGCCCCACGCCTGTTTCGGCGTTGATCCATGCGGCCACGATGGTGGCGGCTGGCGTTTACATGTTGTGCCGGGTGTTCTTCCTGCTGAATGCCGATGCTTTGCATGTCATCTCTTATGTGGGTGGGTTTACGGCCCTCCTCGCTGCTTTGATTGCGGTTCAGCAAAATGATATTAAACGCATTCTCGCTTACTCGACGCTTTCGCAATTGGGCTACATGGTGATGTCCGTTGGTTTGGCCGGACAAACCCCGGCGATGTTCCACCTCACCACGCATGCCTTTTTTAAAGCGCTCCTGTTCCTTGGGGCCGGCTCCGTGATCCATGGTTTGCACGAAGAGCAGGACATCTGGAAAATGGGTGGTTTGAAAAAGCACATGCCCGTGACGTTTTGGACATTCTTCTTTGGCACGCTGGCGCTTTGCGGTGTGCCCATCTTTGCCGGCTTTTATTCCAAGGATGCCATTTTGGCTCAGGCGTTGGAGCAACATAATTATATTTTGTTCGGAGTGGCGGTGTTTGTTGCCGCGTTGACCACGTTCTACATGTTCCGTTTGTTCTTCGTTGCGTTCCTCGGCGAGGCTCGGACGGAGAAGGCCAAGCATGCTCATGAATCCCCGTTCGTTATGACCGGGCCACTGATGGTTTTGTCCGTGCTGGCGGTGGTTGGTGGGTTCATTGGGATTACCACGGTTTACAATTCACAATTTGCCCCGGACGCGGAAAAGTTGACCGTGGTGCAACAACTCTTGGAACCTTTGAAGAACATTGTCCCGATGCTCCTGGGTATCGGAGCCGTGGCGGTTGGTTTGTTTTGTGCCTATACCCTTTACGGCAAAGCGGCGACGGATCCGCTTCCGGCCAAGCTGGGCGCGCTGGCCACAGCCATGAAGAACCGGTTTTATTTTGATGAAATTTACGAGGCCACGTTCATCCGCTTGCACGATGCCTTGGCGGCGCTGGCCGATTGGATCGACCGGTGGTTGGTGGAAGGTTTCGCCATTGGCTTCATCCGTGGTGGCACCGATTTGTCGGGCCGCTCGTTGCGCCTGCTCCAAACCGGCAATCTTCAGACCTATGCCTTTCTGTTCACACTCGGCGTGGCGCTCGTGCTGTACCTGATGTTGGGAAAATAATTTGCAATGTCCATACTGACTTACATTTCGGGGTGGCCGCTGCTGGCGGCATTGTTACTGATATTCGTACCGTCCAACTTCCGGGTAATCATCCGGTTGGTGGCGCTCGTGGCGACGTTTATCTCCATGGCTTTGGCCATTTGCATGTTTTGGCATTTCAAGGCCGGGCAAACCGGTTTTCAGTTTGAGCAGCAAATTCCCTGGGTCACTTCCTTGGGCATTAGCTATCACGTGGGGGTGGACGGTATCAATGTGGGTCTTATCTTGATGGGGGCCATCGTGGGATTTGCCGCCGCCTGTTGCTCATGGGAAATTGAGCGTCGCGAAAAGGAATTCTACATTTTGTTGCTGCTCATGACGGGCGGTATTCTGGGGGCTTTTGCCTCGCTCGACTTATTTTTCTTTTACTTCCTCCACGAACTAGCCTTGGTGCCCACCTTCATTATGATCGGGGTTTGGGGCCGGGGTGAGCGCAAGAATTACGCGACGTTTCAGATTACCCTTTATCTGAGCATCGGTGCGCTGCTCGCCTTGGTGGGCTTGATTGCCTTGTACCTTCAATGTGGGGCGAACACCTTCGATCTGCCGGCGATCATCAAGTACGTCCATGATGACAATCATCCTCTGGCCGTGAAAGCCCAGCACTTTATTTTCCCGTTACTGCTGTTTGGCTTCGGTATCTTGGTGTCTCTCTGGCCATTCCATTCTTGGGCTCCGCTGGGTTACGGTGTGGCGCCCGCTCCGACCGCCATGCTCCATGCGGGCGTTTTGAAAAAATTCGGTCTGTACGGTTTGATTCGCATTGCCCTGCCTTTGCTGCCGGAAGCGGCCCAGTGTTACGTGCAGGTCATTGCGTGGCTGGCCATTGGCAATATTATTTATGTGGGTTTCGTCGCCATGCGCCAGCGGGACTTGAATTTACTGATTGGCAATTCCAGCGTGGCCCACATGGGCTTCATCTTCCTCGGCATCGCCAGCCTCAATCTGATCGGGATTACTGGCGCAGTATTAATCATGGTGGCGCACGGTTTCCTGGCGGCGCTCACCTTTGCGCTGAGCGGTTACATCTATAAGCATGCCGGTACGCTGGAAATCAGTGAACTCGGCGGGCTCTGCCGTAAACTCCCTTTCATTGGCACTGCCCTTTTGATGGCCGCCATGGCAGGTTGCGGTCTCCCGGGTTTCGCCAATTTCGTGGGTGAAGCCACCGTGTTTTTCGGTGCTTGGAGCCGTCCGGCCTTGCAAACAGCCACCGTCTTCGCCGTCTGGGGTGCCCTGGTGATTGGCGCGGTTTACATGACCCGGGCGATTCGCAATGTTCTTCATGGTCCGCTTCCGCAAAAGTTTAACCAGCTCGCCGATGCGAATAATGTGTGGCGCAAGCTACCCTATGCATTGTTGCTGGCCAGTCTGTTTCTGTTCGGCTGCTTTCCCAAATTGCTGACCGACAAAATTCAGCCAGATGTGAAACCCATTGTCAGCATGGCGACACAGGCCCGGGCCAGTGTCATGCCGGTTGCGCTCAATACAACATCGGCAATCTCAAATTGATGAACGCCTCCCTGATGAGTTTGGAAATTTCGGTTTTGGCCCTCGGCATGCTGGTGCTGCTGGCTGATTTGATTATGCCGCCAGAGCGCCGCAAGTTTCTCGGCTATGCCGCGATTGCCGCGTTGACCACCTTGTTGATTGCCAGTTTCAGCGGTTACGGAAGTTGCAGCCTGGCGGGGACCGCTTTCAACGGGATGTTTGTCAACGACGCGCTTTCCTTGTTCTTCAAGCGCTTTTTTATTATCGCCGCCATTTTGGTGCTGTTTATCGCCATCGAATTTGCCGAACGCCTGGCCGTCGGTATTTCCGAATACTACTCCTTGGTGATTTTTGCCCTCGCTGGCATGCTATTTGCTGCCTCCGCCAATAATTTCGCCATGCTGTTTGTGGCCATCGAGCTCATCACCATTACCTTCTACGTGCTTGTGAGTTTTCAACGCAACCGCCTCGCCTCCTTGGAAGCCGGTGTCAAATACCTTATTTTGGGAGCGCTGTCCTCATCCTTCATGATTTATGGCATCGCCTTGATTTGGGGGACGACTGGTAAATTGAATTTCAATGAACTGGCCGCGGTGGCCCCTCAATATACCGGCGAGAAAATTTTCTTATTGGGTATTTTGCTGGTGGTGGTCGGGCTGGGATTCAAAATTGCCGCCTTTCCCTTCCAAATTTGGGCCCCCGATGTTTATCAAGGCGCGCCAACCCCAACCACAGCCTTTCTCGCGGTCGGTTCCAAAGCCGCTGGTTTTGTTCTGCTATTACGGGTTTTGTTTGTGGCCCTGCCAGTCGTAGCCGCCCATTGGGTGAATTTACTGATCGTCATTTCCGCCATCACAATTCTCTATGGCAATCTCTGCGCCATTCCGCAACGTAATATCAAACGTTTAATGGGGTATTCAAGTATTGCCCACGCCGGTTATTTGCTATTGGGTGTTGCCGCCATTGCCGGTAATGTGCATGACGCCACGGCCGGGGGAGCCGCGATTTTGTATTATTTGGCGGGTTACCTTTTCACCGTGATGGCTTCGTTCACGGTCATTGCCTTGGTCGTTAAAACCTCTCAAACTGAGGATATTTCGGTTTTGGCCGGACTGCATCAACGTTCACCGTTGCTCGCCGCCACTTTGACCATTGCCATGGTCTCGCTTGCCGGCATCCCGCCGCTGGCTGGATTTTTCGGAAAATTTCTATTGTTGAAGTCCGTTATCGCCTTGGGCGTGGTAAATCAAGGTTACTATTGCCTGGTGTTTACCGCTCTGGCTGGCGTGGTCATCTCACTTTATTACTACTTCGGGGTGGTTCGCGCGATTTACTTCTCCAAGGATGCGGCCGATCTCTCGCCCATCGCAATCTCAGGATCGGCTCGGTTGTGCATCTGGCTCAGTCTGGCGGGCATCTTTTGGCTGGGGATTTTCCCTGATACCATCCTGAATCTGGCGTCCGAAGCCGCCAAGGTTCTTAGCAGTTAGCCGCCGCTTGGTGGGCTCCTTGAAGGCTCCCCGACCTTTAAAGCCTCCCACTCATCTAAAATTGTGTGGGCTTTCATCCCCATTCTGACACGCCTGCGCACGCAAAAACTCAGACCGCCACCACGGATTCCCCGGCGGGCCACCCGAACAGGTGTTTGGCTTTAATGACTTCGAAAATTGCCGGCGGAATCAGTTTCACCAAGGCCTCATCCCCGCGTTTGATTTTATCCAGTACCTCACTTGAGTAAATGGCGAGGTTGTCTGCATTGTAGGAGGTGATATTTTCGATGAATTTATTTTCCACCAAATGTGCATAAAGATGGCGCAAATGCGGGGCCACCTCCAGGTTTTCCACCGTGGTAATTTTGCCGCTTTTGCGATCCAGCGAAGGGTAAACGTAGAGCTTGGCCCCATTCTTGAATAGCTGGCCCAGGGATTCCATCAAGCCGCCGGGCAGATCGGTGTAAAATTTTTCGTCAAAGACATCCCGCAGGCGTACCAGGCCAATGGGCAGGCCAATGGGTTTGTCGGTCTGGCGGGTCAGGTAGGTAACCAACCGGTGATAGCGCAGGAAATTGGAAATCAGCACGGGCTTGCCCAAGGCGCTCAAGGTGTCCACTCGATCCAGAAAATCGCGATGATTAATGGCATCGCCCACCTGTAATTGCCGCAACGTCATCTCGAACATGACCACCGGCGGAATGCCCTGCAGGGCCGGGTTGGTGAGGAATTGCTCATGGGCCCGATCGAGCATATCCAGCATGGGATTAGTGAGGGGGCGAAAACTCCCGCGCTCGAGCAGCACGGGTTTTTTCCAAAGCAGTTCGCTGGGAATGACGCTCTCGCCCTCGGCCGTGAACATGGCAGCTTCGGTCAGCCATTGCTGCACCAACTGGAGGGCCATGAGGCGGTTGTCCACGCCGATGAAGGCGGGACCGGCAAATTTAATCATGTCCACTTCCACGCGGCTGCTACTCAACCCATCCAGCAGCGAGCCGATTAACTCCGTGGGATCGGAATAATGATAAAAGGCGGCATGAATCAGGTTGACCCCGATAATTCCCAGCGCCTCTTGCTGGTCCACGCTTTCTTTGTCCAAAGTCCGCACATGGATGATGATGGAGGAGGGTTCCTCCCGGTGCTGGGTTTGAAATTTGACACCCAGCCAGCCATGCCCCTCATCACGGCGCGTGGCCACGGTGTCGGCGAACGCGAAAAAGTGACATTTGTCGCCCCGGGTTTTGTCGAGGCGCTGAAGGATGAGGCTGAATTCCAGATCCAGCATGGCACGGAGGCGTTTGCGGCTGACATAACGCTCGGCGGGACCGTAGATGGCATCACTCACCGCCATGTCATAGGCAGAAATTGTTTTGGCCACCGTACCCGAGGCCTTGCCCACATGAAAGAACCAGCGGGCCACCTCCTGGCCGGCGCCGATTTCCGCAAAGGTGCCGTATTTTTTGGCGTCCAAATTGATTTGCAACGCCTTTTCCGCCGTATCCAGTTTTTCCTTGCTCATATGCAATGCCCCACGTCGCCAACTATACAGCAAATCCCCGGCATGTCCAATCTGTTGCGTTTCTGGCTTTCCGCGAGGCGGTAATGCGCTATACTCCCCCGACTATGTATCGGACGCAGGATTTGAATGTGAAAGAAATTGTCCGGCTGTCTACGCCCCAGCAGATTAAGGCGGCGACGCCGGCCAGCGACACGGTGAATGCCACCGTGGCGCGCAGTCGTGAGCGGATTATCCAAATTTTAAATCAGACCGACCCCCGCCTGCTGGTGGTCATCGGCCCCTGCTCGATTCATGACGAACAGAGTGCCCTGGAATATGCGGCCCGGCTCAATATTTTACGCGAGGAATTCGCTGACCAGATGGAAATCGTCATGCGGGTGTATTTTGAAAAGCCCCGGACGACCATTGGCTGGAAAGGCTTGATCAACGATCCGCAACTCGACGGTTCCCAAGACATTGAGACCGGCTTGAAAATTGCCCGTCGGCTCCTGCAAAAAATCACCGCGTTGGGCCTCCCGGCCGCAACCGAATTTCTGGATCCCATCGTGCCCCAGTACATCGCCGACCTCATCAGTTGGGCCGCCATTGGGGCGCGCACCACCGAATCGCAGACCCACCGCGAAATGGCCAGCGGGCTGTCGATGCCGGTCGGCTTGAAAAACAGCACGGATGGCAGTTTGCAAGTGGCGATTGACGCCATGGGTGCCACGCGGCATCCGCATAGTTTTCTGGGCATTGACCAGGATGGAGCCACCGCCATTGTGCGGACCACTGGCAATCCCAACGCTCATGTGGTCTTGCGCGGGGGGCGGGCCATGACCAATTATGACGCTGCCAGTATCCGGGCCGCCGAGGAGAAATTGATCGCCGAGAAGCTCGCTCCGGTGCTGATGGTGGATTGCAGTCACGCGAATTCAGGGAAGCAATTTGCGCGGCAGGAGGACGTCTGGCACAGTGTGATCGAACAGCGGGTCGCCGGCACGCGTTCCTTGATCGGGTTGATGGTGGAAAGCCATTTGCACGAGGGGAACCAGCCCATGGCCAAGGCCCCGGGGCAATTGCGCTATGGAGTGTCCATTACCGACTCCTGCGTCGGCTGGGAAACCACCGAACGCATGTTGCGGTGGGGCTACGCCGCGCTGAAAAAGAGCGCTTGAACTGTTTTTGAAGACGGATTGGGTGGGGCAGGGGGAGTTCGAATCCTGCCGATCCAAGTTTTCCAGTCACCTCCGCTAATCATGAAAAAAGGAACTTCCTAAAAAGTTCCTTTTCGCTTTTCTAAAACTAAGAGTTCAACACTGCTCCGCCACGACCAGCCAAACCACGGGTTTAACCGTTGTTGCCGATGGCTTCTACCGGGCAGCCGTCCATGGCGTCTTTGCAGAGCTTGGCTTCGCCTTCGTCGGCCGGTTGTTTGTAAACGAAGGAATAGCCGCCATCATCATTCCGCTTGAAATTTGCCGGGGCCGTTTCGCGGCAGAGATCGCAATCAATGCATTGATTGTCAACGTAATACTTGCCTGCGATGTTTTCCGGATATTTGTTAGCGATGTCAGCCATAAAATAAATAGTTAAGTTTAGGAGTGTATGGTTATCCGCCGGAGCCGCAATAGCAAGATTAAATTACCATCCGGCGGGATGGCGATGCTGAATAATTTCTTTTAATTTCCCTCGAAAAAGGTAAAGTATTCCGATGATGCAACGAGGTAATGTGCGCCGGACAAAAATCGTATCCACTCTGGGCCCCGCAACGGATTCTGCCGAAATGATCGGCAAATTGATTGACGCCGGGGTGAACATCTTCCGCCTGAACATGTCCCATGCCCCGCACGACTGGGTGCGCCGCGTGGTCGGCTCCATTCGGGCGGAATCGGCCCGGCGCAGCCGCTTTACCGGGATCATGATGGATACCCAGGGGCCGGCCATCCGCACCGGTGACATTGCCTCCCCGCTCGACTTGCAGCCGGGCCAGAAATTCACCCTCACGGTTCGGGGCGAAAAGGATTCCGAACAGCATTCCGTCGACGTCAATTACGAGAATTTCATCAACGACATCAGTGTCGGCGACGTCGTCTTGATTGATAACGGCACCATCCAAATGAAGGTGCTCGCCAAGTCTGGTAACAAGGTGGAATGCGAAGTGCTCACCGAGGGCAAGCTCGGCAGCCGCCGCCACATCAACCTGCCCGGCGTCAAGGTCAGCCTGCCCGCGCTTACGGCCAAGGACATCAAAGACGTGAAGTTGGGCCTGGAACTCAATGTGGATTTTATTGCCCTCTCCTTTGTGCGCGAGTCCCGTGATTTGCTCCAGCTCAAAGAATTGTTCGACGAAGGCAAGCCGGCCCCCTTCGTGATCGCCAAGATTGAGGACCAGTCCGCCCTCGCCAATCTGGAGGCCATTGTGCGCGAGGCCGATGGCATCATGGTTGCCCGCGGCGACCTGGGCATTGAGATTCCGTATGAGGAATTGCCCATCGTCCAGCGGCGCATCGTCAAAATGTGCCTGCGCATCGGCCGGCCGGTGATTGTCGCCACCCACATGCTGGAAAGCATGATCGAATCCCCCATGCCCACCCGCGCGGAGGTTACCGACGTGGCCAACGCCGTGTTCGAGGAGGCCGATGCCATCATGCTCAGTGGTGAAACCACCGTGGGCAAATACCCCATCAAATGCATTGAGGTGTTCGACCGCATTGCCACCCGCACGGAGCGCAGTGGCAACGCCCTGTTCCACGATGCGGCAGAACTGACTTCCGCCCGGGAAAAGCTCGTGAAAAGCGCGGTGGTAATGGCCAACGAACTCAAGGCCGCCGCCGTGCTGGCCTTTACACGGCATGGTCACATGGCCCGGTACGCTTCCTGGATGCGCCCGCGTTACTCGCCGGTGTACGCCATTTGTGACAATGAGAAATCCGCCAGCGAACTCTGCCTGAGCTGGGGCGTGACTTCCTTCGTCATGGAGTTTGATTTCATTGAACCCCAAAACACCATCGAGGCTGCTCTGAGACGCCTGCTGGTCGAAGGCCGGTTGAAACCCGGCGACGTGGTGGTGATTATCGGAGCCATCTCGATTGGCACCGAAATCGTGGATGCCATTCAAATGCGCACGGTGTAAGCCATAGAGCCTGTCTGAAAAATGAACGTGGGACTGCGGTAGCAGATTTTGACGGTGGCCAAGGCGGCGAGGCCGGCGCATCTCCGCAGCGCGCTGCCATGGCCGAGCCAATACCGGCCAACACCGGCCAACGCCAAAAGACGCGCCGAAGAGCCCCTTTCAATTTTCCGACCGGCTCATGGGTTCTGGCGGGCGGCGATGGCTTGACCAGGCCTTGGGCAAAGGCTTAGTCTGGGCCGTCCGCCATGCATCCTGACCATCACATCACCCGGGAAGCCGCACATAAGCTTGCGCGCTTGTCGCTGTTCAGTTTCATTCTCACCTTCATTCTGGCGCGGGTTTTTGTGTTTTTGATCATGGCCGGGGCCATGCCGAACCTGTACTGCTTTGTGCAGGGCACCCATGTTCATCACCTAAACTATGGCATCTTTTTGTTGTCCGCCACCGCCGGCTACAGTGTGTTTATGCGGCCGGTGGGGCGGCGGGCGCAAATCACCGAGCTGTTCTACGGTTTGGCCATGGGACTCACCTTCGATGAATTCGGCATGTGGCTGCATCTCGGCGGCAGCTACTGGCAGCGGGCCAGTGTAGATGCGGTGATTGTGCTTTCCGCATTGTTTGGTTTATTGGCCTTCGCCCGGACAGTGCGGCGTTACGAGCGGCGCCATTTCTGGTTGTTTTTATTTTTGCTCGGGGCCGTGCTGAGTTTTGCCATTACGCTCTATGTGGCCGGAGACCGGCTGAGCGGCATGGTTGGACCCTCCTTGCGCGATTTGGAGTCAGCCTCCTCGCCGTGAGCGGGCGGATGAACCGGCCAGGTGCCGGTGGCGGCTGGCAGCCTGCATTTCTACTGCCTGGTTAAGGTCAAGCCCGGGGCGCAACCCACCCCATATCAAGGCTCTTAAATAAACGCGCTTCGGGCCACGCCGCCCGGAGGCACCGCCTCAATGGCCGGTCTTTAATTCCACCACGTCGTGCGGGACGGCTTCGCGCTGGCCGGCCGGGCTCACGCGGATGTAGCGGGCTTTTTCCCGAAGTTGCGCGAGGTTGGCCGCGCCGAGGTAACCCATACCCGACTGGATGCCGCCGATGAGTTGCGCCAGTACCCGGTCGACCGAACCGCAGGATTCCTTGAGGGCTTCCACGCCTTCGGGCGCAACTTTTTGCGTGGGGTTTTTATCGTGGCCGTAACGCGCTGCCGAGCCCGCTTTCATGGCGGCCATGCTGCCCATGCCCCGATAATGCTTGTAAATCTTGCCGCTAATTTCAATGACATCGCCGGGCGATTCCGTACAGCCCGCAAAAATTCCCCCACAAATCACGGCCTCCGAGAGCGTTAGTGCCTTCACGATGTCGCCGGATTTGGTGATGCCGCCATCCGCCAGAATGGAGACTTTCTTTTTCGCCGCCGCGCGCGAGCAAACATAGAGGGCGGTCATTTGGGGGATGCCCACGCCGGCCACAATCCGCGTGGTGCAGATGGAGCCCGGTCCCTGACCCACTTTGATGCAGTTCGCCCCGCTCTCCGCCAGATATTCCACCCCGGCGGCGCTGGTGACATTGCCAGCGATGATCGGCAGTTTGGGGAAGGCATCCCGCAGCACGCGGACGGTATCCCCCACGCCCTTGCTAAAACCATGGGCCGTGGACACCGCCACCACGTCCACGCCGCGCTCGATCAGGCCGCCCACGTGGTTCAGAATCCGGTCACGGTCCAGTTCGCCGAAGGCATTGCGCGTGGCCGAAACCGCCGCGCCGCAAATCAAGCGGAATTGCTCATCGCGGGCCGGCTTGAATTGCGCCTGCCGTTCGAGCGTGATACGTTCCACGTCGCTGAGGGTGATGAGGCCTTGCAAACGGTCCTCGTCATCCACCACCAAGAGTTTGTGAATGCCCAGGTGTTCGGTGAAAAACTTGTCGGCCCGGGCAATGGGGTCCTTGCCCAGTTCTTTCTTCAGAATGCAATGCACTTGGGAGCGGGGCGTGAGCGCCTCAGCCACTTTCCGGGACGCATAACGGGGTTTTACCACGTGGCCGGAGAGGAGGCCCACGAGCTTGCCTTGTTCATCCACCACCGGAAAAGTGCTGAAGCCGAATTTACGCTGGTCAATCTGGTCAATAACATCGCCAATGAGCTGGTTGGGGGAAATTTTGATGGGATCCTGGATCAGGCCGTGAACATGGTTTTTTACCCGGCTGACCTCGGAGAGTTGCTGCCGCTCGGGCATATTGTAATGGATCAGCCCGAGTCCGCCATTGAGGGCCAGCGCGATGGCCATGCGCGATTCGGTCACGGTGTCCATGTCCGAGGAGATCACCGGGATGTTCAGGGGTAGGGTGTCGGCCAGGATGGTGGCGAGCTGGGTATCCCGCGGGAGAACCTCGGAATAGAGGGTCGCCAGCGTGATGTCGTCGTACGTGAGGCCAACTTTGCTGTTGTTGGGAAAGAATTTATCCGCCGCCTGATAAAACGGTTCGTCAAAGGTCGAATTACGGTTCGCTGCCATGTCAGAAAATGCCTTTCCGGGGGCGGGTTTGGCAAGTCAATTATGCGGCGGCCGCGCGGCGCTATTAGCGGGTCGTACCCTGCTCGTGGCTGGCCCTAATTTGTCCGCCCCTGCATTGCCTCCCGCGCATTATGTGTTAGCCTGACTGGTGTATGGCATTTGAATCATTCCGGGACTTTGTCGATCAACTGGACCGCGCGGGCGAGCTGAAACGCATTTCCCAGCCGGTGGCGACCGAGCTGGAAATTACCGAAATTGCAGACCGCGAAATGAAGCTGCCCGGTGGCGGCAAAGCGTTGCTGTTTGAAAAGCCCACCGTCAATGGCGTGGTCTCCCCCTTTCCCGTGGCGGTCAATACCCTGGGCTCGCACAAACGGATGGCCTTCAGCATGGGGGCGGAGTCCGTGGATGCTGTGGCCGCCGAGCTGGGTGCGCTGATGAAGGCCAAGCCGCCCACGAGTTTCAAGGAAGCCATCAAACTGCTCTCCCTGGCCCTTGACCTGCGCCATGCCAAACCCAAAACCGTGCGCTCCGGTCCGTGCAAGGACGTGATTCATAAATTTGACGCCCCCGTCCCCGCCACGAGCTGGCCCCCGGCGCCGGACTGGAAAAAGGGCACCGAGCCGCATCCCGCCACCTTGCTCAACCTCCCCATCTTGAAATGCTGGCCGCTGGATGGCGGCCGTTTCATTACGCTGCCCTGTGTCGTCACGCGCGATCCCGACACCGGCGAGCGCAATTTGGGCATGTACCGCATTCAGATATACGATGAAAAGAGCGCCGGGGTGCACTGGCAGTTGCAAAAAGTCGCCGCGCGCCATGGCCGGCGTTATTACGAGACCGGCCAGCGCATGCCCGTGGCCATCTTCATCGGCGGGGATCCCATGTTCCCCTTCGCCGCCACCGCCCCCATGCCGGACGGGCTGGATGAATTTTTGCTCGCCGGTTACCTGCGCAAAAAGTCCGTGGAACTCATCAAATGCGAGACCAATGACCTGGAAGTGCCCGCGAATGCCGACTTTGTCATTGAAGGCTATGTCGATCCCACCGAGCCCCTGCGCATGGAAGGGCCCTTTGGCGATCACACCGGTTACTACACCCTGCCGGAGCCCTATCCAGTCCTGCACCTCACCGCCATCACCCACCGGAAGGATGCGGTGTATCCGGCCACCATCGTGGGCATTCCGCCGATGGAGGATTTTTACATTGGCGGTGCCAGCGTGAAACTGTTCCTGCCCATCTTTAAGATGAACTTCCCGGAGATCGTGGACATTGCCCTGCCGGCCGAAGGTGTTTTCCACAATCTCGTCTTTGTGAGCATCAAAAAAACCTATCCCATGCAGGCCTACAAGATCATGCACGGCCTCTGGGGCATGGGCCAGATGATGTTCACCAAGTACATCGTGGTGGTGGACCACGATGTGGATGTGCACAACACCAGCCAGGTGCTCTTCCACCTCACTGCCGACACCGACCCGCAGCGCGACAGCATGTTCACCAAGGGGCCGTCCGATGTGCTGGACCACGCCACCAGCGACATTGGCAGCGGCAGCAAACTGGGCATCGATGCCACCCGTAAAATCCCCGGCGAAGGTTTTAACCGGCCCTGGCCCCCGATCATCAAGATGGATCAGGCCGTGAAGGCACGGGTGGAGAAGATTCTTGGGCTTGGGCGCTGAAGCTTCACGAAATATTTCAATGGCCCGCTTGCTAATTGGGTCAGCAACAAAATGGTGATCATCCTAGCTTCGGAGAATGTTCAGCACACCAGGCCAAACACCGCGGCATTTTCCAGCCTCCTTTACGGGACGCATGGATATTTCCACTTTCACCAGCCACCCTGTGGCTGGCTAATTTCCATTTGCCCCGCCCGGGCAAAACACCGGACGATTTACAGCTGAAACGGCTTCACTGCCTCCACACATCGACCACACAGGGTTGGATGCCCGGCGTGCTGCCCGATGTCTGTTTCCCAATGCCAGCAGCGCTCGCATTTTTGACCGTCGGCTTTGGTGACGGTTACGCCGATGGGTTCGCCAACCGTAATGGTCAGCGCAGAAACATTGACCAGTTCACGCAATAATTCCTTGTCGGAAATCTGCCATTGAGCTTGGGGAATTAGGAGTTCCACTTTGGCATCCAGTGATTTGCCAATAGTTTTCACCTGACGCGCTTTTTCCAGTTCCGGAAGAATCTTTTCGCGCCAATCCTTTAGCCATACCCATCGGTTAATATCATCAAACATCAATGGGGAACCCAACCGTTTAAATTCACTGCCATGCACCGACCCCGTCAATTTCCCCGGCACAAATTCCCACGCCTCATCCGTGGTGAAGGCCAGGATGGGCGACAGCAGCTGGCACAGGCCGGTGACCAGGCGATGCAGCGCGGTTTGCGTCGAGCGGCGGCGCTGTGAATTCGCCGGATCCGTGTACATCCGGTCCTTGATGACGTCGTGATAGATGGAAGATAGCTCTACCGCGATGAATTGGCTAACCTTTTGATACACGACGTGGAACTCGTAATTGTCGTAAGCCGCGATGACATCCGTTTCCAGCTTGGAGAATTCCCCTAGCACCCAGCGGTCCAACCCGGTCAATTGGTCATCCGGCACCGTTTGCGTGGCCGGATCAAAATCATACAAGTTCGAGAGCTGGTAGCGCAGGGCGTTGCGGATGCCGCGGTAGGTTTCGCCCACTTTGTTGATGCGCTCCTCACTCACCACAATGTCGTTGCGATAATCCTGCGAGGCTACCCAAAGGCGCACCACGTCGGCGCCATATTTTTTAACATAGGCCTCGGAGGTCTGTGGTTTTTCGTAAGAGCCTTGCTTGCTCTTGGAAATTTTCTCGCGGTCGGCGTCCACCATGAAGCCGTGGGTCAGCACGGTTTTGAAGGGCGCGGCCCCATTGCCAGCCAGGGAGAGCAGCAGGGACGATTGGAACCAGCCGCGATGCTGGTCGCTGCCTTCCAAATATACATCCGCCTGCCAGGCACCGGCCCCGGTTCGGGTGGGATGGTTTAATTCGGAACGTTGCTGCAACACGGCGCGGGAGGAGGAGCCCGAATCAATCCAAACGTCCAGCGTGTCATTGGATTTGGCGGTGGCATCCGGGCCCGACCAATTCGCGGGTTTCACCAGCGCCCACAATTCGGCGGCCGGTTTGTCGAACCAGACGTTCGACCCATGTTGCTGAATCAAATCGGCGGTATTGCGCACGATGCCGGCATCGAGCATCGGTTCGCTCTGGGCGTTGTAAAATGCCGGGATCGGTACGCCCCAGGTGCGCTGGCGCGAAATGCACCAGTCCGGGCGCGATTGCACGGCACCCTTGATGCGGTTGACACCCCATTCGGGAATCCAATTTACCTTGTCAATTTCGGCGAGGGCGGTGGCCCGGAAGGTTTCCGCGCCCACGGCCTGATCAATCTTGATGAACCATTGGTCCATCGCGCGGAAGATCACCGGCGTTTTGCTGCGCCAGCAGTGCGGGTAGCTGTGGTGATAATTTTCCTGGTGGAGCAGGGCGTGGCGCGTGCGCAATTCATGGAGCACCGCTTCGTTGGCATCGCTCTTGCCGTGTTTTTCCAAAATGGATTTGCCCAGCAGTTCGGCGGGCATCTGCTGGTCCACCGGCAACTCGTTGCTGTGGGCGAGCGCGCCGTCGTCGTTGACCGGGGAATAAATCGGAAGGCCGTTCTGGCGGCCGAGATTATAATCGTCCAGACCGTGGCCGGGTGCGATGTGCACAAACCCCGTGCCGGTGTCGCTCGTCACAAAATCCGCCGCCAGCAACCGGCCGGTGCGATGGCAGAACGGATGCTGGTATTGCAGGGTGGCCAGTTCTTCGGTGGGGAAGGGGGCCTGGGTGTATTCCGTCCAGCCGCATTTCTGCGCCACCACCGGGAGCAAGCCTTGAAACAACAGGTAATGCTCGCTGCCCACGGTGACTTTCACATAAGCAAACTTGTCGTTGTAAGCCACGGCCAGGTTGGCGGGCAGGGTCCAGGGGGTAGTGGTCCAAATGACCACGAAGTTACCGGGCTGGCCAACTACCGGAAACTTCACGAACACACTTTGGCTGACGTGATCGGCGTATTCCACCTCCGCCTCCGCCAGGGCGGTGCGGCACGGAATGCTCCAGTACACCGGTTTCTTGCCCCGGTAAACAAAGCCTTTTTCCACGATATCCGCAAACAGGCGCAGTTCATCCGCCTCGTATTCCTTGTTCAGCGTCAGATACGGGTTTTCCCAGTCGCCGAGGATGCCCAGGCGCTTGAATTGGGTGCGCTGTAAATCAATATATTTGCGGGCGTGGGCCGCGCAGGCGCTGCGGATGGTGGCGGCATCGGCACTGGTATCGCCGGCTTTGCGCATGTCCTGGCTGACCTTGAATTCAATGGGCAGCCCGTGGCAGTCCCAGCCCGGGATGTACGGGGCGCTTTTGCCCCGCAGGGTCTGGTACTTCACGACGATGTCCTTGAGAATTTTGTTCAGGGCGGTGCCGATGTGCACATCACCATTGGCAAAGGGCGGACCGTCATGCAGCACAAACTTGTCCGCGCCGGCCCGGGCGGCCTGGATGGCCTCATAGAGGCCGGCCTGCTGCCATTTTTCCAAACGTTGCGGCTCGCGCGTCACGAGATCGGCCTTCATCGCGAAGTCCGTGCGCGGCAAATTGAGTGTGTCTTTGTATTCCATCGCAAAAAAACACGGTAACAACCGGCAAATGCAGTGTCAATCTGCCGAATGCCCCGGTTTTTGCCCGGGGTGCAGGACAAAATTCTTCATTATTCTGAAAGGCTGAGGGTGTCATTGCGTTTGGCGTGTTGATTGAGGCGGTATTTCCAGAACTCGTCGTGGCGTTGGCTGGCCTGCAGGCAGCGGAGGGCGAGGATGTTTTCGGCAC